>QUFC01000019.1 GCA_003478355.1 Lachnospiraceae bacterium AM48-27BH | reverse complement strand
TTAATAAATATTCATCAATAGAAGAAAATATTTTGTATATTTCTAAGAATATTATTGAGCTGCTAAAGGGTAGCGAAAAAGAGTTTGTATATTTCTAAGAATATTATTGAGCTGCTAAAGGGTAGCGAAAAAGAGTTTGGTAAGATAGTAGAGTTATATGAAAAAAAGTTCTTTACAGAAATGAGTGTAAATATTGAAACAAGTATTTACTTAGCGATACTTTTTCTTTTTGGGATAGGTAAAATTGACATTGAAAATAAAAAAATCAAATTGGTGGTGGAATGATATGATTTTGAAAGAACTTTATGTTATTTCATTAAAAGAAAAAGAGATTATTAGAAAATACGTATTTAATACGTCCGGATTGAATGTAATATTAGGTGTCGCAAAAAAAGATTCTAATGGTGTAGGAAAAACGGCAATGGTTGATGCTATTCGAATGCTGTTAGGAGCGAAAATGCCAGAGGATTTTCAACACAAAGAAGAACTGGCCCAAAGAGATATTTTATTAGTGCTAAAAATTGAAGTTAATGGTAAGGTACTATATTTGGCAAGGCAAATAATCGATGACGAGAATGGGTACATTTCCGAAAATGTAGCATTGGATTTAAAGGGATGGAATATGTATGATCTGGAAAGTTATCGTATAAAAGTACAAGATTATGTTTTTGGCAATTTAAATTACGAAGAGGCTCCCTCACTTCAGACAATACGAGAATATCTGATTCGAGATGAAAAGCAAGGGTTTAGTGATATTACCTTAAGTAAACGTAAGGCTATTAAGAACAGTCAATGTTTAGATTTTTTATCACTATTACCAATCTATTATGAGACGGAAATAAATAAGCTGAAAAATGAACAGGCTTCATTACAAACAGAAATTAAAATTATAAAAACATTAGCCAAAGACATTACTAAGTTAAAAAGTGACAAAATTAAATTAGAATCAGAAATAAATAGAATGAAAAATATGTTAGATTCTGTCAATGTAAGTGATAAGATTGATTATGATGAAGAAAAATATATTTTAGCAAAAAAAGAATTAAAAAAAGTAGAATCACAAATTTTTAAGAAAGAATACAGTAAAAAACAGTTCGAGCAAAATGTTGAGGGTTTGGAACAGCGACACCAAAAAATGTGTGAATTAGTAAATTTGCAGATATATTATGAGCAGATATTGAAATATTTTCCGGAAGAGTTGAAGAAAAACTATGAAGAGATGGAAATGTTTTTTTCTTATATGCTTGAAAATAGAGGGGATTATTTTAAAAATCGGATAGAAAAGCTTGAAGGAGAACTTGAAAAATTACAAAATGAAAAAAAAGGTTTGCAAAAAATAATTTCGGAGAGCACCAAAATATTTCAGAACACACAGCTAGTGGATGATATACATAATATTAATGAACAATTAAATGTAGAATACCAAAAACTAGCAGATATTAAAATGAAAATTGATAAGTATAATGAGATCAATAAATTGACAAAAGAATTAAATGCAAAAGGAAAGGAGATATTAGAAAAAACATTTGAATATGAGAAGGATTATAATCAGTACGAAGATAATATAATAAATATTGAAACCCATTTTAAAACATTGACTGAAACGGCTTATGATGAATCTGGTGATTTAACTTATAATTATGAGAATGATGTTAAAAAAAGCTCTGCTACGGGTAGAGTGAAAATTACATGTCAGATTGCAGATGAAACTCACATGGACGTTTGTATATGAAAATTAATATGTTCGATTTAGCTCTTTTCTTGAATAGAATAGATTTAAATGCGGGATGTCAATTTCTTATACATGATGGTTCTTATTGTAAACCAAATCCAGACGCTAAAGCAAAAGTAATAAAATATGTAGATGAGTATTTAAAAAGAAAGGGTACAGGTCAATATTTTATTACAATAAACAAATCAGAACTAGATGAAAAGGATTTAGAATTTTTGAAGAGCCAAGGAACGGTTGTTGCTGAATTCGACAGGGAGTATAAAGATACACATAGATTCTTTGGTTTTAAATATTAAATATTATATCAAGGAAGTCAGTGCTTACAATTATGTAATCACTGACTTTAAAGTTTTTGTAGAGATTTTGGAGGAGCTTATATACTTGAAAGTAGAATAAAGTGGACAGTTAACATATGGCTGATGGGGAAGGAGGGGTATTTTTAAGAGAATGCCATAGATTTGTGATTTTGTAGCTGAAATTATAGTAGGAACTTAAAAGGCAATCATGCTTTATTTAGCAAAGTGTGATTGTCTTTTTGGTGTTTAAAAACAGGTGAAAATAAAGGAGGAATACAATGATTCGATTTATGAGTGATACAACTTATGCTGGAGTGGAGCAGGAAATGCAGCACATACCGGGATTTCGTCCAAGAAGAAGCGGAATGGTTATCAGTCACCTTTCTGGTTGTCTAGAAAATCAGCGCAGCCTGTGTGAAAGCCATGTGACCGATTGTGTCCCGTTTTATGAGCTTCTGGAGGTGTTGGCAGAGGAAGTGGCTGTCAGCACCTTTGTAAACCGCGTGTGTCGTCTGACAGGGAGAAGAAATCCGTGCTTTTTTCAAAACGGTCATAGAGAACGGTTTCTGGCTATGGGAGAGAAGTGCAGCAGAGCCATTGAAGAAGCAGCGACCTGTTCTGCGGTTTATCTTCTTTCCGCAGATCGATTTTTGTGGAGCAGAGCATTAGAGGTGATTGACCAGGAGGGAATTCATTTTGCCAGAATCCATATCCATGGTGTTGATTTGGATGGCTATGTCTTGTTTCATATGGCAAGGGACCTATATCAGGGAAGCAGGCATATCCGTTTATCAGAACTTATAGATCCAGATCTGGTCAGCGACCGGGCATTTGAATGGATTATGACGGCCTGTGTGATTCGTAGGCATGGAAGCAGATTTTTACGAGAGGAGGAAAGAAGGATTGACAGGAGCAGAATTGGACAGCAGCAGTGAAAAAACAACAGAGCGTTCTGTGCTTCGGCTTTTTAGCCCTTTGACAGCTATCATATATGCAAAGGATGACTGGATAGAGTTGGAGGAATGCAGTGAGGAGGTATTTCCAGCTGAGTTGTGCAGCTATGAGACGGAAATTCTGGAACAGATTGCAAAGGAGTGCCTTCCGGAAGAAGGAGACAGAGGACTGGCGGTTTATTTGGATATTCCAGAATTAGAAGAAAAGATTTATAGCATGAAGCCTACTGTGGAAGTCTGGCAGGGGGAATTGTGGGGAGTGCTGGAAGTAGAAAGCTATAACCAGCTTTCTGAAAGAGAGATTGAAGCAGTGAAGGAGTACTGGGAAGGGCAGGAAAGCGATGGATGGGGAGAGGGGTTTGAACAGAGGGAAATCAAAATTTCAGAGGGAGAACTGTATGTCAGTTTTTGGAACAGTGGAGATGAATTCTTTCTGGTTACAGAAGAAGGTTTGAAAGGAGAAGAGCAGGAACCTGACATTCAGAAAGGAGGGATTGTTTTTGGAGCATTATGATAGAGAATTTTATATCTTTCGATAGTTTAATACCATGGAAGGAGAGCTGTATTTTTTGAATAGTATGCAAGGAAGGTACTCGTCTGACGGCTTATGAGATGGAAAACGATATGAATAAGGTGTAGAGGAGAATAGAAAATGACTTATGAAGAGTTTTTGAGATTAACGAAAGAGAATTTAAAACGATTTTTTCCGGACTCTTTTCAGGAGAGAAAAGTGGAAATCAAGGAGGTGTTAAAGAATAACAATATCAAATTACAGGGAGTATATCTGTCAGGTAGTCCAAGCTACACCTCCATCCCGCTTTTATATCTGGAATCCTATTATCAGGAGCTTGAGAACGGAAAGAAGCTTGAAGATGTGTGGCGGACCATCGCTCGGGATTATCAGAAGTGTCAGGAAACGGCAATAACCATAGATGGCATTTCCAGTAAAGAATGGGATTATGAAACCATAAAGAAGGGGCTGACCGTCTATGTCCGAAATGCACAGGAAAATGTTGATTTTCTTGCAGATTGTCCTCATGAAATATGTGAGGATCTGGCACTGGTTTATGGATTTCATGTTTTGGTGGACGGAGAAAAGGACGGAAGTGCCATTATCAATTATGACAGGCTGAAGTGGCTGGGAGTCAGCGAGGAGCAATTAAAGCAGGATGCCTGGGAAAACATGAAGCAGAGCAATCCTCCTTGTTTTTTGGATTTACAGGATATGTTGGCAAAAATGTGTTTTGACGAATCGGGAGATGTAAAGGCCGGTAGTTTGGAACATTTAGAGGATGTGGATCCCAATGCAATGATGTATGTTTTGACGAATTCAAATCAGGTCAATGGGGCGGTTTATATGTGTGATGAAGAAGTAATGTCTCTTATTGCAGAAAAGCTGGGATCAGATTTAATCGTGATTCCGTCATCGATTCATGAAACGATTATTCTAAAAGAAACAGAGAATATGAGCGTAAGAGAACTGAATGCGATGGTAGAGGCAGTAAATGCGGAAGCCGTGGATCCACAGGAAAGGCTGGGGAATTTTGTTTACCGATTTGATAGGGAGGCCCAAAGACTGGAAAAAGCAGTAGAACAGGCAGAGGAGCTGGATTTTGAACCTGGGATGTCACCGGTATTTGCGTAGGACTCAGTTATATGTTTCATGAGTATTGTGGATGTTAGGAGGGATGCAGAATCAACAGTTTTATTTCATGGGTTGGCGGAAAGAAAGCACTCCGCAGCCTGATTTACACAATGTTTCCGGCAAACTTTGATCGTTACATTGAAGTGTTTGGCGGAGGTGGTTGGGTACTGTTTGGAAAACCACCAGATGACCGGTGTATGGAGGTTTATAATGACTATAACTCAAATCTGGCAAACCTGTTTTATTGTGTTAAGAACCGCACGGGGGCATTCCTTAAGGAACTCGGATTTCTTCCGTTAAACAGTAGGGATGAATTTACAGTAATCCGTAAATTTATTGAAAAGCAGGAACCGGATACCCGATTTTTAATTGAGGAGTTGGAACTTGCAGAGAAGTATTTGCTGCCGCCGGATTATGAGGAAGTGAAAAAAATCCTGCTGGAAAATGCAGAGGTAACTGATGTAAAACGGGCGGCTGCATTTTTTAAATTGATCCGGTACAGCTATGGAAGTGGTTGTACATCCTATAGTTGCCGTCCGTTTGATGTGCGGAACTGCTTTGACACCATTTGGCAGGCATCTCGCAGGCTGGCAGATACCGTAATAGAAAATAAAGACTTTGAGGCACTGATTCGGCAGTATGACCGGGATAGTGCCTTTTTTTATTGCGATCCGCCCTATTATGAGACGGAAGGTCATTATGCAGTGGTATTCCGAAAAGAGGATCACAAACGGCTCCGAGACACTCTGACAGGGAGCAGGGGGAAGTGGATGGTCAGCTACAATGACTGCGATTTCATCCGGGAACTGTATGCAGGATATTTTATTACAGCCGTTACGCGCATCAATAACCTGGCTCAGAGGTATGAGGAAGGTTGTGAGTTTCCAGAGGTCATTATTACCAATTATGATCCTGGTGAGAGGGAGCGGTTAAAACCAAGACAGCTGGATCTATTTGGAATGTGGGGAGATGGAGAAACGGATCATTACGAAATCCGGGAAGAAATCTGTCCGGAAAGAGAGGTGCTATGAGAACAGAAAACAAGAGAAAAACAATGGTGCAAAAAAAGGAAAACGGTGTCCTTTCTGTGCCTAGTGAACTGTTACTGACGGCTGGGATTCCGCTTGATTGTGATTTGATGATAGAAACAGTCCCCGGAGTGATTCTGATTGGTATTGAGGCTCCGGTACAGACGGTTTGCAAACCCTATCTGAAGGTGTTCGATGAGCTGGGGATTGAACCCAATGAAGTGGAGGCATTGATGGGAAAGGAGAAAAGGACCAGATGAGTAAACCGATGTATCGTTTAGTGGATGGAAAGGGACGTGTCTTGATTCCAAAATCTATGAGGGAAGCGGCAAAGCTGGAGTATGGGGATATTGTTTGTCTGGGAATGGCGGGTGGAAAAATTACAGTCCGGAAGGTAGAGGTTATCGAGGTGGGAGATCAGTCTCCGGAGGCAGTGGAGGCATATGTCCGTACTGCATTTCAGTTTATGCCAGATAGTCTCCGACTGGATCTGATCGGAGAACTGAGTAGACTGCTGCAGAAAAAGGAGGGGTAAGATCATGCAGGAATTCACAGAAAAGGATTGTATGCAGACAGAAAAGGAGATATCTATCCAGAACCGGGTGGTGGTTCTTCCCTCAAAGGTATTACCAGAGCATTACACGGGGCAGCTTTTTTTCTGTACGAATATCCAGAAAACAGAAAATCCCAGACATTCCATTGCCCATTTGGTTTCTTTATCTACTGGGGAGGCATGGCACTGCTGGAACAGGGATGTGGTTGGTGTGCTGCTACCAGAACTGTTGGGGGAAAAGGAACGGCTCCAGCTCTCCCAGATCCGTCCATTTGGGGCGCTGGATTTACATGGACATTCCCCAGAATATTCTGGATACAGTTTTCTGCCGGATGGACGCTATGCGTCAGGGGTATGGCTGGCAAATCCAGAGGAAGTATGGAGCTATGTAATGATGCAGAAGGACTACCAGTATCGGATTTTGATCTGCGACAGGGATGATTTTGCCGTACTGGAAATGTTAGAGGGAAGGATGATCTTTCCTGATGTGCAGAGTCTGGAACAGTTTCAACAGGCACAGAAGGACGGGGGGATGGAGATGATTTAGAAATGAGGGAAGGGAAATGAAGCAGATTCAGATTGAAAATGGAGTGATCCGGTATTATGGGAACCGGGTAGGTCGTGTGACGGAAGGATGTGCAGTAGTGGATCCCATGTTTCAGAATGAAGCATTAGAAAGCTTCCTGCGTAAGCAGAGGAATATCCAAAAAATTCAGTGGCAGGACGGGATCTACGACCGGTTGGCAAATAGTCAGGAAGATATGGAATCGGCAAAGGGGTTAAAAGATGTACGCATCTGGCAACTGAGAGGAGATGTGGATGTGCATATGAAGTTCCTTGCACTTTCCCAGATGGAGCAGCAATATGGCTCCCCCAAGCCGGATTTTTATATCAAAGTCTATGAAGGGGCATCTGACACCAATGACCTGGAAGAACTCTATGATAAATTCCGGTATCATCCGCCGTCCGGTTATACAGGTCATGGGCTATCCATTAGTGATGTGCTGGAACTCTATGATGAAACAGGGAGTTCCTTTTTTTATGTGGATCGCTATGACTTTAAGAGAATTGATTTTACAGAGTCGCAACCGGCGGAGGAATTCATACACACCATGCAGTTTTAGCAGGCAGTTTTGGCTGCCTGTTTGACTGAAATAGATCCAGAAAGGAACGGTTTATGAGCAGAAAAAAACAAAGGAGGAAGAATCAGTATGCCAGATTTAGACGTTCGGATTACATCTATGTATCCACCAGGAGTACAGGGCGGGATCAGAGCCTATGCATCCGCCACAATCGCCGGGTGTTTTGCCGTCCGGGGAATCAAAATCGTCGAGGGAGGTAAGGATGGGCTTTTTATGTCTATGCCCAGTCGGAAAACACAGGATGGATACAAGGATATCTGTTTTCCTGTGACGGAGGAATTCCGCAACGAGCTGAAACAAGCGGTATTGGGAGCGTATGGAGAGGCACTGTCCATGGCACAGGCATCTACCTTACAGACAGCACCCCCTCAAAATCCAGGGCAGAACATGGTCTGATTTAAGGGGTACAGAGAACAAAAACAGAAAATCAATGGAGGAGATCAAATGAAGAATATTAAAAGACAGCTGGTAAATTATCGAAATGCAATGGTTATGCATATGTGGAACGTAAAAAACAAGCTTCAGGATACATCTGGTGAGGGATATGTGGACACAGCCATTAAGATCCTGATCGCAGTTGTGCTGGGAGCACTGCTTCTGGCAGGTCTTTATGCACTGTTTAATGATACCGTACTTCCTACACTGGTACGCAGGGTGCAGGAAATGTTTGATTATAGCGGTTGATATGGAGATCAGGATATCGCTGCTTCAGGCAGTACAGGCAGTGTTTTTTTTCTCGCTGCTTATTGCGGTTTCTGCCTGGGATCTTCGGTACCGGATTATTCCGGACCGATTCCAGGCAGGGATTGCCCTGCTTTCCTTTCTGAACTTTGCACCCAGACAGCTGTTTGGAGCTTTAGGGGCAGTGCCATACCTCATAGTTGCATTATTTTGCAAGAGGGAAGGTGGAATTGGCGGCGGTGATATCAAGCTGGCAGGAGCAACCGGCTTGGTACTGGGACTTCCTGCAAGCCTGACTGCTTCCTGTTTAGGACTGACAGGATTTGTGATGTATGGTTGTATGGTCTGCCTGTGGAATCGGTTCAAGGGAAAACGAGATAAAGAAGCATTTCCTGTGGGACCGTTTCTGGCAGGAGGAGCGGCAGCCGTTTATTGTATGAGATTAGGAGGATGGATGATATGAAGAAGAAATTATGGATCATGGTTTGTGTTGCAGTGCCGCTTACAATGATTGCGGCCATCATATACCACAACAGAAAATAGGTAGACAGCAGTCAGTGGAACACTGGTTAAAAAGGAACCAAAATAAGGAAAAGAGTTGGAGGAGATGAAATGCGATTTTTGAAAAACAGGACTGTACTTGGTGTGCTTTGCATCGTGCTGTCTTTAATCATCTGCTTTGCAGTTACACCATTGTTTAATAAGGCTATGAGTGAAAAGACGGAAATTGTACGTGTAGTAAAACCAATTTCAGTGGGAGAAGAAATTACTTCTGACATGGTAAAGACCATAGAGGTTGGCAGTTATAACCTGCCAGATGATGTAGTAAAACATTCGGATACTGTGGTTGGGGCATTTGCATCTGCAGATTTGGCGCCAGGAGATTACATCCTGACATCCAAGATTGCAGAAGAGCCGGCGGCAGAAAATGCCTATCTCTATCATCTGACAGGAGAAAAGCAGGCAATCTCTGTTACGGTTAAGGCATTTGCCAATGGATTGTCCGGAAAGCTAAAGAGCGGCGATATTGTGTCAGTTATAGCTCCAGATTATAGAAAGCAGGGAAAAACGGTAATTCCTGCGGAGCTTCAGTATGTGGAGGTCATTGCTGTGACTGCAAACAGCGGATATGATGCAAATACGGGAGAAGAACTGGAAGATGGAGCGGATCGTGAGCTGCCTGGAACCGTTACCTTGCTGGTAACGCCAGAGCAGTCAATGGTTCTGGCAGAGCTGGAGGCAGATGGAAAACTGCATTTGTCTCTGGTGTATCGTGGGGATGAAAAGAGTGCAGGGCAGTTTTTGGAAGCGCAAAACCAGATATTAACGGAACTGTATCCTCCAGAAGATATGGAAGGAGAAGCGGAAGAAAACGAGGCGCCGGATCATTCTGATAAGGAGCCAGAGGAAACCAAAGCAGAGGAGCAGGAGGAGTCCGAACAGGGCGAAACAGAGGAAAGCGAGGTGGAGTAAGCCTTGAATTTTCTGAAAAACAGTATTTTCAGCAGGGGAGCCGGGGACAGCTCTCCTGACTGGGAACCGGAAAATGAGAATCAAATGCTGGCAGTCTGGGGAAGTCCTGGATCTGGTAAAACCACGACAGCAGTGAAGCTGGCGGCGCGCCTTGCCATGCAGAAGAAGGATGTGGCTCTCCTTCTGTGTGATATGAATACACCGATGCTTCCCTGTATCTGTCCTCCTGGAGACCTGGAAGAGGAGCATTCTCTGGGGAGTGTTCTGGCAGCAACCCATGTGTCGGAATCGTTGGTACGCCATAACTGTATTACTCATAAAAAAATACGCCATCTAACAATCCTTGGAATGAGGAAGGGGGAAAATGAATACACATATCCACCTTACGAGCGGACACAGGCAGAGGAATTACTGCAGTGTTTAAGAAAGATCGCTCCCTATATCATCGTTGATTGTGGAAGCTGTATTGCCAATGACATTCTTTCGGCCATTGCCTTGATGGAGGCGGATGCAGTGCTGCGGCTGGTAAACTGTGATCTGAAATCCATCAGTTATCTTTCCAGTCAGCTTCCGCTTCTTAAGGACAGTCAGTGGGATGCAGAAAAGCAGTATAAAGTGGCGAGCAATGTATATCCCAATGAGGCCAGCGAACACATTGAACGGGTGCTCGGCAATGTGGCATTCCAGATCCCTCATTCCGAGGAAGTAAAGGCACAGGTTCTGGAAGGGAACCTTCTGAAAGAACTGGTACTAAAGGACAGTAAGGGGTTTAGAAAAAACATGGAAGCAATCACAAAGGAGGTGTTCGGATGTTAGGGGAAAGACGCAGCAAAGCCGCGTTTTCTGCGGGTTTTCCCGAAGCTGTTCGGGAAGAAACACGACAGGATTCTGGACATCTTCCGGAGGAGATCATGGAAACGGAGGCTTCTTTGGATGGCTTGGATGGAGGGGAGGGGACAGAAGAAAACTTTCAAAATGATAGCCTGTCGGAACAGGCTTGTGAAGGACAGATGCATGGAAAGGAGGATATCTGGTCAGAAGAGGAGGATATAGAGGCTCCTTTGTGTACTCAAAAAACGGGAGGTCGTTCTCTCCGTACCCATGACCTGTTTTTTGCATCAGAGGATGAAGGGCGTGACTTTCAGTCCGTGCTGCAGGAGATACAGGCGTATCTTTCCAAAGAATACAGTAATCTGGTAACCGGAGATGGAAACGAAGAAATAAAAGCACAGATCCGCCGATTTGCCGGGAAGTATATTCAGGATAACCGTATACAAGTACCGGGAAAAACCACGGATGAGCTGATTGATGCGATTTATTCAGAAATGGCAGAGTTCGGTTTTCTCACAAAGTACATCTACGGGGAAGAAATCGAGGAGATCGATGTAAATGCCTGGGATGATGTGGAGGTCCAGTATTCTGGTGGAGTGACAGAAAAATTGAAAGAGCATTTTGAAAGCCCCGAACATGCCATCAATGTCATTCGGCGTATGTTGCATGTGTCTGGGATGGTGCTGGATGATGCGAGTCCAAGCGTTCTGGGACATTTAAGTAAAAATATCCGTATTGCTGTACTGAAGACACCTCTTGTTGATGAGGATGTCGGGGTGGCAGCCTCGATCCGAATTGTGAATCCCCAGAGCATGAAGAAACAGGACTTTATAAAGGGAGGAACGGCAACCAGTCAGATGCTGGATTTTTTATCGGAGTGCATCCGGTATGGAATCTCTGTGTGTGTGGCGGGAGCCACAAGCTCCGGAAAAACCACACTGTTAGGCTGGCTTCTGACCACAATTCCGGACGGTAAGCGTATTTACAGTATTGAGAATGGTTCAAGGGAGCTGGCGCTGGTACGCAGAAAGGATGGGAGGGTAGTCAATTCCGTGATTCATACCTTGACCCGTGACAGCGAGAATGAGAGGCAGAGAGTAGATCAGATTGCACTCCTTGATATGGCGCTACGCTTTAATCCGGACATTATTGTGGTAGGAGAAATGCGTGGACCAGAAGCGAATGCGGCACAGGAGGCTGCCAGAACCGGTGTTGCGGTTGTGACAACCATCCATTCCATGAGTTGTGAGGCAACTTACCGCCGCATGGTTTCCCTGTGTAAACGTGCTGTGGATATGAGTGATGAGACTTTGATGGGATTTGTAACGGAAGCCTATCCGATCATCGCTTTCTGCAAACAGCTGGAAAACAAGGAACGCCGTTTAATGGAAATCATGGAGTGTGAGATTCTGGCAGATGGAACCAGACGATACCGTCCACTGTTTCAATATCAGATTACGGAAAACAGGGTGGAGGATGGAAAGTTTGTAATTGTGGGGCACCATAGACAAATTAACCCAATCTCGGACAGTCTGGCAAGACGGCTGATGGAGAATGGAATGCCGCAGGAAACGCTGGCAGGACTTTTGAATGTAAAAAAGGATAGAGAGGAGGAGAATGAATGACGGCGATTCAGCTATTGGCGTGTGTGGGAATGATCGTGGGTGTATTTTTACTGCTGGGAATGAAGCCAGTGGAGTTTACGGACAGCCTGTTTGGATTTCTATTGAATCCAAAACGAAGTCTGCGGGAAGACATCAGGGAATCATCAGGAAGAAAAAAATCAGGGATTTTGCGCAGGGAACTGGAGGAAGCACAGAACATCCTTCAAATGACGGGCAGGGGGAACCGGTTTTCCATCATCTGCGCAGTTGCTCTGGCACTGTTTTGCGCTGGGGGATCCATTGCTATTTTGTTGGGGAATTTTTTCCTGGCTCCGGTGATGGCAGTGGGTTTTTTATTTCTACCATTCTGGTATGTGAAACTGACTGCCAATCATTATAAAAGGGATGTGTCTGCAGAACTGGAAACGGCGCTTTCGGTCATTACCACAGCATATCTGAGGACAGAAGATATTGTGACGGCGGTGGAGGAGAATATAGCATATTTAAATCCTCCAGTGTCCAGAGTATTTCAGGATTTTCTCATCCAGATTAAAATGGTAAATCCGGATGTTCAGGCCTCCCTTCGGATTTTGCGGGGAAGGATTGATAATGAGGTGTTTCGGGAGTGGTGCGATGCAGTTAGTGACTGCCAGCATGACCGGAGCTTAAAGACTACACTGCCGCCCATCGTATCAAAGCTGTCAGATATGCGGAATGTGAACGCAGAACTGGAATACATGATCGCAGAACCAAGAAAAGAGTTTATGATCATGGTTGTGTTTGTAGTAGGCAATATTCCTCTTATGTATCTACTGAATCAGGACTGGTATGATGTACTGATGCATACGGTACTGGGACAGTGTATTCTGGCTGCCACTGCGGCGGCTATTTTTATATCCGCTGGCTTTGTAGTGAAACTGACCCGTCCCATTGAATACAGGAGGTAGCTATGGAAGGCTTGTTATTTTTATTCGGGCTGTTTTTAGCTCTGGGACTTTTCTTTTTAACTGCGTCTGTTCTAAAGTTACCTACCATGGGTGCGGCGAAGGCCATGCTGGGTACGGTAAAACAGGAGCGGAAAGCGGCAAAGACATTGGAGACTTATTTTATGATCCTAGCAGTGCGACTGTCTGGTTTCATCCGGATGGATGCATATAAGAGAAGCAGGATGCAGAATGTGTTAAAAGCCAGTGGAATGAATATGACCCCGGAAGTGTATCAGGCGTATGCTCTGGTAAAATCAGGCGCAGTACTTTTGGGGGCGATTCCCTGCATGTTCCTTTTTCCGCTACTGGTTCCTGTCGTGGTTGTGCTGGCATTACTTCTTTACTTTAAGGAAAATCAGAAAGCGGATGAAACCTTAAAGGCAAAGCGGGAAGAGATAGAGGGGGAGCTTCCGAGAATGGTGGCGACTATGGAACAGGAACTGAAAGCAAGCCGTAATGTGATCGGTATGTTGGAGCGGTTCAAGGGGAATGCGGGACCAGCGCTGACTGGAGAGTTAGATATTCTTCTGGCGGATATGCGTTCCTCCAATTATGAAGCGGCGCTGACACGATTTGAGGCAAGACTGAACTCGCCCATGCTGTCCGATGTGGTACGTGGATTGATTGGTGTCCTTCGAGGGGATGACAGCACAGTGTATTTTCAGATGCTGGCTCATGATTTTAAGCAGATCGAACTGCAGAGATTAAAAGCACAGGCACAGAAAATCCCTCCCAAGATCCGTGTTTTTTCCTTTGTCATGCTGGTATGTTTTCTGCTGACTTATTTGGCGATTATCTGCTATGTGGCATTGGAGAGCTTGGAGGAATGTTTTAGACAGGAAGGAGGAGAGGATGAGGAGTCATCGTTTATGGAGAGCGCTGTCAGAAAGACGGGGCGAAGGATATGTGGATGTGATTGTGCTGGTTTTGTGTGCGGTCATGGTGCTTGCCCTTGCCATGCGTGTGCTTCCGGTTTTTATTCAGAAACAGCAGCTGGATACCTTCGCTACAGAACTGGTGCGTGAAGCAGAGGTAAGCGGGCGCGTAGGTGCAGAGACAAGCCGCCGTGCCGCTGTGCTGTCGGAAAAACAGGGCTTCATCCGGACATTTTATGGTCCAGTCATGGAAGAATCCAGTTAAATGAAGAGGTTACCGTTATCCTGACGATGGATACAAATATCGGTCTGTTTGGCGAGTTTGCTTCTTTTCCGGTTACGCTTCGCGCACAGGCAGCTGGAAAATCAGAAGTTTACTGGAAATGAGGTGGAGGGATTGCGGAAACGGATGAAAGAGATACTGAGAGACAGGCGAGCCTCCTCATTTCCCATGACCATTGGGATTGTTCTTTCGCTGATTATTCTGATGTGTGGGATTAGTGAGTATTTCCGGCTTCAAGTCATTGCGGCAGGTGTGCGGGAAGCCGTGGAGGATGCTGTCATTTCCACAGTCAATGATAATTATGCAGGTGTGTATCATGGAGTCAGGGAGGGATATTCTGGCAGCTATGTTCCCTTTGGAGAGGGAAGCTGGGAAGAAGATCTGAATGAAGGGGACATTTATAATTATCTGGATGAAACCATAGGGACCCAATTGTCTGGCGGCAGACATGTAAAGTATGCGGATACTGGAACTGCAATGGAGTTTGCCATAGATAGCCTGCAAGTGACGCTTCGGAATGCACCTCTGGCCCCATCGGATCCAGCCCATGCGCAGCGGTTTGAGGCAGATGCCATTGTTAGACTGGAGGTTCCAGTTCGGTTTGGCGGCCGGATTCTTCCATCCATGTGGATCACATTGAAGGTACAGGCTGGATATACAGAGGTGTTCTAGGGAATGACCTGGACTTTGAGAGGATTGTATAGTATGTTGTGCATAACAAAACAGAAAACAGGATAAAGGAGGAGCAGAATCATGAAACTGACAGAGAAGATGAAAAAGAATCTGGCAATTTTGGGCGGCGTGCTCATAGGAATCGGCCTGATCGCTGCCATTGGAATGCAGTTTGGTCCGAAACCGTCCGGTGAAGATGTTCTGCCAGGAACAGGGGAGACGGAAACAGAATTGATTGTAGATCCTGGAGATTTTGAAAAGAAGGAAGAGGAAAGTAAAGTAGTATCCAGAGAAGAAGAGAGCCTTGTGATTCATCCAGGAATCGGAGAAAATCAGGAAACAGACACTCAGGCGGTGGACAGCCGGTCGCCACAGACTGATCAGACAACGCAGAGTATCCAACCAAAACCAACTAAACCAGAACCGCCAAGCAAGGAGATCCTGACAGATCCAACACAAAAACCAGATGGTACAAAGCAGGATACCCCTCCGGTTCCCGTGGATCATGAAGCGGTAGAAAAACCGTCCGAACCGGTAGCAGATCCGGAACAGCCGCAGGCAGGAGATACTTCCGGGAACCAGATCTATGTTCCAGGATTCGGCTGGGTAGAAAACCATGGAGGAGGAGGCTCTGGAACTGCAGCAGAAGATATGTATGAAAACGGGAATAAGATTGGCATTATGGATTAAGACAGAAAGAAGAAGCACCACATCAATGTGGTGTTTTTTCTTTTCCCAGATACCAGGGAAGGAAACAAGGCTTCCTGTGGTTGGAAAGGAGGATACTTGAAACAGAAGAAATGTGTGTTTTTCATAGTCTCAATCGTACTGTCTTTGATACTCTCCATCCAGGTTTATGCAGTAGGGGACGGAAATCTTGATGGGGGCGGCGGAAGTATGGGACAGGGGACCAGTCAGAATTCCTGGTCACCGGGAAATGAAGGGGTGCGGGTTACTGTCATTCGGGCAGAGAGCCATGATCCGGTAACAAGACCGATTGACTTAACAAACAAGCATCCGAATATTGCCTACTCCTTTGGGAAAGTCAGTAAAATGTCTTATACCAGAGGAAGTGCTTTGATGATTGATACCAATCCATATGAGTATGTAAATCCGGCACAGTCTCTACCCAGAATCATCAGCTCGAAAAGCTTGGGGCAAGCCAATATTGAGCAGATCAAAAGCTATTTTACAGATGAACAGGTGGTGCGCAGCATTGCCGGACTAACCGGAATGGACTTTGATACACTGGTGGGAGGAGAGTACCGGCTTTTATTGGAGCCAATCAGTTTTCTAAAATTTCAGGGAACTCTGATTGCGGTCACGGCAACAGAGGCAGCACTCTATGATGAGATGTTAAGCGGAGGGCTTCGAGCTGTTCTTCCAACCGTGGCATTTCAGAACCTGCCGCTGTCCATGTTTTTGGAAACACCGGATCTGGGATATCCGGCCTGGGGAGGTCCGACATCGGGAGTCCGTTCCAACAGTGAAATAAAGAGTTCCTTGGGTCTTGGTATTGTACGGTTCCGGGATGTGCCTCCAGAAGAACCGGAAATCACGACCTATGATTATGAATATCGGACGAATACGGAAGTGATTACGGCAGTAGAGGTAAGCGGCGGGCAGAGTGATCCGGATCATCCGGTATCCGTAACATTTTCTGTAGGAGGAAGAAGCTATGAGGTAGGGGAGGTATATTATCCATCCGGCGACAGCCAGTTGGCTTGGATCCGTTGGACAACACCGGAAGAACCCCAGGCCATGACGATGACCGTCCGTGTGCGAGGTGGAGGAGGAACCAGTAAAGGGACTCTTCATATCAATGTCGTGGATCTGGATGAAAATCCACCGCCAGATCCCAATGCGGATGACCGGAATGACGGATTTACAAGGCCTGTGATTCCTTCTAATGCAGAAGTAACCTCCGCATCCTGGAGCGTGTGGAGACCATGGTGGCAGGAACATTGGGTATGGCACAGCGGAGATGAGGATGATGACGGGTACTGGTGTGACCATGGCTGGTGGGAGTTTGACCTGGATCGATACTCCGCAAGCCTGACTGCAGATATGAGAATTACAACCGATGAAAAGTCTCCTACCGCTACGGGAAGGACGATGAAATCCGGTTATGGATTCCAAGAGAAGGTAACGACACATGTCAGCACCAATCAGAGTTCTGCAGTGACATCTGCGCAGAATGCGGTGACTTATTTTCCGGAATTTCAGTATGAGAGGTTTTGGAGGCTTTTGGAACGGATGAATGGCGGCTATGATATGACCCATGAGTTTAAGAAAAATGGTTACAGTACCTATGAGAGGAGAACGCATTTTACACCAATTTGGTATCCGGATGGAAGTTATACGCCATATACTTGGCTGCTGGATTGCTGGACACCGGCTGGAATGCTCTCCATGAATCTGAATGATTCTATTATCATTGATGGGAACTTGTGGAGTGACTGGCATATCGCACCACAGAAACCAGAGTAGGAGGAAGTATGTCATATCAACAGACGGAGAAACCAAGGGGATTTTTGTATCATTACACAACCCGTGACCATTTGGAAGATATTCTGAGGGATGGCAGGATACGAAGGATGGGTGATAAGGAATGCTGGTTTTGTACATCTTTAGAGGATACACTGGAATTAATGCAAAAGACGGTGATGATGGAAGGGAAGCCTTACTATGGAGTTGGAGGAGTATTAAGGTATTATCCTGTATTTGTTCCGGAATCCTATGTGATTTTGAGATTGCAGCCACGTTTTCAAAATGGGGAATGGGTTCGGTGGAATCAGGAACTTCCACTAGATGCACCTACTTCTTTGCAGGAGGAGGCAAAGCGGTTTAGCAGTTTAAAAGTTGGCTTTCGGGGAGATCTAAAGTTTCAGGAACATCCGGATATTATCGAATTGGCTCCTCTTCTTGAAAGACAGCAAAGAATGGGGCTGAAACTCACACAATCTTAGTAGAAAGGAAAAATAAATGAGAACAAAGAAAATTTCAGCAGTTATGTGCATGGTATTCGTACTGGTAGTTTTGTTCTGCGTTCCGGTATATGCATCGGGCGATGTAGCCGGTGCGATTGAGGGAACTTGGCAGACGGCATCCCAACAGATTAAAACAGTTGTCGATCATGTTGTATTTCCCGCTATAGATTTGATCCTTGCCGTGTTCTTTTTTGGAAAACTGGGAACGGCATACTTTGATTATCGGAAGCACGGACAGTTTGAATGGGCAGCACCTGCAATTCTGTTTGCCTGTCTGGTATTTACCCTAACTGCACCGCTTTATATCTGGCAGATTCTTGGAATTTAGGAGGTATATCATGGGATGTTGGGGAATTACTGCGTTTGAGTCCGATGCTGGACTGGATGCCATCAGTCTCATACGGAAACATCTTCCGGAACAAGGGGATGTAGAACTCCGGCAGATGCTTGCCTGGCTGAAGGCAGATTCTTGGAATGCCCCTCCGGAAGTGTCAGAAGGGGTGTCTCATACAAGCCCAATGGCAGTGGCAGAACTAATTGTAAAATTCCAGGAGAAGGATTTTTCTGCACTGGATGGAATCAGGGGGGATAAGAAGTTTTCCTCCCTGTCTTCTTTTACAGCATCGAAAGAATCCCTTCAGTGGGTAAGGGAATATCTGTCGGAAACTCTTTTTTACAGCCGTAAATGTGCAAAAGAGCAGGAGAAGTCGGGAGTTTTGTGGTGCGGCTGGTTTCAGGAACGGGATTGGAAGCACTGGCAGGCGCATATGGAAAAACTGATTGGAAGGATGGATGAACTGCTTACAAGAGAGGGAGAAACAGTTGCATTATGGACAGGAAGCGTTTGCCAGAAGGTGGAACCGGGAAAAATGGCAGGAAAGAAAGAAGGGGAAGAACGTGAGAACCCACATAGGTCGGAGGAGGAAAGCATGACATTTTTTGAAAGGGAACTAAAAAAAATGTTTGGAACGGGAGCGAGCTTTTCAGAACCAAGGTTTGTTGGGAATTGTTGTTATGGAAGGCTGACGGATCAGATCCGTGTCAAAATCAACTTTCAGACAGGCATGGTTGCGGATCATTATGACCGATTGAAAGTGACCCTTTTGAATCGGAATGAAGGAATGATCGACAGCATGGTTGTGAAATTTAGAGATGTGTGGGGCCTGAAAAACACGACGAACCCTAATTTTCGTGATGGGGTAAATCCCCACATTTGGTCCTATGGAAAAGAGACCAGCTGGTATGTATATCAGCCCGGGAAAGAAGATTATAAAGTACTCAGCGAGGCGATAAAGACTTATTTGGAAGTGTTTCAAGAACCGGAGGAAGCTATGCAAATGGGACAGAAGATGTGTTAAGGGGAGGTGGTTAAAACTTGTTTATCTGGGATTTTGTTGCAGATACGGTTCTGGGACAGATCATTGACTGGCTGTATGGTCAGATTGTTGGATTTCTGGGAGATTTTTTCATGCAGATGGGAAGCATGGGGGCTGAACTGTTTGAAATGAGCTGGGTGCAGTCTGTCGTGCTTCTTTTTTCTTATCTGGCATGGGCACTTTATGTGACGGGAATCGTAGTGGCAGCCTTTGAATGTGGAATTGAATATCAGAATGGCAGGGGCAGCATACGCGACACGGCACTGAACGTAATCAAGGGATTCCTGGCAGCCAGCCTGTTTACTACTGTTCCAGTGGAACTGTATAAACTCAGTGTTTCCCTTCAGGGAAGTTTTACAGCTGGTATTACAGGATTGGGAGAAGATATTGGGACAGTTGCGGCAGGGATTGTGCAGTCTCTTCAGGATGCCGCCACCTGGCAGGAGGCTGCCGCATCAGGTGTTTTTGGTGGAATCGGAATGATTAGTAGCCCGATTTTTATGATTTTTCTCCTGATTCTCATGGGTTATGCGGTAATCAAAGTGTTCTTTGCGAACTTAAAACGGGGCGGGATCCTGCTGATTCAGATTGCAGTAGGGAGCCTTTATTTATTCAGTGTGCCAAGGGGATATATTGATGGATTTGTTGGCTGGTGCAAGCAGGTAATCGGTCTGTGCCTGACCGCATTTTTACAGGCGACGGTCCTGATCGCAGGTCTGATGGTCGTTAAGGATCAGGCACTGCTTGGTCTGGGGCTTATGTTATCGGCAGGTGAGATTCCGCGGATTGCGGGGCAGTTTGGGTTGGAAACAGGAACCAAAGCAAATGTGATGGGAGCAGTCTATGCAGCGCAGGGAGCTATGAACCTAACAAGGACGGTTGTGCAAGTGGTTTCCAAGTAGAGAGGACGGTGAAGGATGGAACACAACAAACTGGTGTATATTGCATCTCCGTATTCTGGAGATGTTGAGCGGAATGTAGCATTTGCAAAGGCAGCCTGTCGTTATGCCATGAACCAGGGGGTTACGCCAATTGCCTCTCATCTGCTATATCCGCAGATGCTGGATGATGGAGTCCCAGAAGAGAGAAAGCTGGGAACAGATATGGGGCTTCGGATTTTGAAGGTTTGTGAGGAAATCTGGGCGTGTGGAAGTGAACTGTCTTCAGGAATGGAGCAGGAAATCCGTGCAGCAAGGCAGCTCCGGATTCCGCTTAGACGGGTCAGCGAACAGGAAATTGGATGGGAACTGTGTGAAGTACCGATACAAAAGGGAATGGAGATGGGCGGATGATGACACTGGGGAGCCTATTTGATGGGATTGGAGGATTCCCTCTGGCGGCAGTTCACTGTGGAGGTGTGCCGGTATGGGCCAGTGAGATAGAACCGTTTCCCATGAGGGTAACCAAACTCCGGTTTCCAGATATGATCCATGTAGGGGACATTACAAAACTGGATGGAGCAAAATTGCCGCCTGTGGATGTAATCTGTGGAGGCAGCCCCTGTCAGGATTTGTCAGTAGCCGGATTACGGAAAGGATTGGCAGGGGAGCGCTCCGGCCTGTTTATGGACCAGGTACGCATAGTAAAGGAGATGAGAGCAGAGGATGAAAGACGAGGGGTATCAGATGACTTTATTCGACCTCGATACCTCGTTTGGGAAAATGTCCCTGGAGCATTCAGCTCCGCAAATGGAGAAGATTTCCGGGCGGTCATCGAGGAGATTGTCCATATCAAGGACAGTACCTGTCATGTGCCTCGACCTGACACCGGGCGCTGGGAATCTGCTGGGGCTGCCATTTTGGGAGATCAATTCAGCTTGGCTTGGAGAGTCTTGGATGCTCAATACTGGGGAGTCGCCCAGCGCCGCCGTAGAATCTTCCTTGTCGCAGATTTTGGAGGACTCACCGCACCAAAGATATTATTTGAGCAGGAACGCCTGCTTAGGGATCCTGCGGAGGGCCAAGGTCAGGGGAAAGGAGTTACCACCGCAGCTGGAAACAGCTCTGCGGATTCAGGCGGGAGTAGAGTAGCAGAGGAAAAACAGGTGGATATTTTTGCGTTCCATATTAATCAGAGGGAAGAAACGATCAACCTCAACGGAATATCCGGAGCTTTGATGGCAACGACCAATATGCAGATGCAGACCTTTGTGGCAGAGGGGATGAGGAAGTTTGAAAGTGCAGAAAAAAAAGAAGAGTGTCTGTGCCTCAATGACCAAGGAGGAGAGCGTATGGATGTTTCGGTCGATATAACAGCAACCCTGCGGGCAGGGATGAGTGGTCATCCGCCTCTGGTGATGGGCATCCAGCAGGGGAGTGCTGGGACAGAGGAAATTCCGGATCCAGCTCTTACAGAGGAGGCAGAAACCGGCGGGAACAATCAGCAGATTCTGTTTGAGAATCACGGGATTGATGCCAGATATACAGGTCCGCATGAGGTGGCCCCTACCATGTCAGCCCGGTATGGAACAGGAGGAAACAATGTCCCACTGGTCTCAGATATGCCGGAGAGTTATTGTATTGCCGGAAATATCATTGATCGGGAAGTACAAAATGGAGGAAATGGTCTGGGATGCCAGCCGGATATTTCCTATACTCTTACTAGTGCAGACCGTCATGCAGTGTTCAGCCGCCAAAGAAGTGATGAATTTCTGCAAAATCGGGTAACAGCGACTCAGAGTGCCAGACAGCATAAGGATGCTACGGATTTGGTGTGTGAGCCGTATCAGAATACGGTAGGAACCATTGGATATACAGATCATAAGGGGATCAATAATCAATATGTCAGCGAAGATAAATGTATTGTTGAGAACCGGAAATTGATCCGGAGGCTGACGCCTTTGGAGTGTGAACGGTTGCAGGGTTTTCCGGATCACTGGACAGATATCCCTGGTGCCTCGGACAGTGCCCGTTACAAAGCTCTTGGAAATAGCGTAGCGATACCGTGTGTGGATTTTGTTCTCCGTGGTATCGCTTATTTTTGCGGAAGATGAAGGAGGAGAAAGAACCATAAGATTGGTAGTTCTGCTTCCGTTTTCAGGCAATCTTTGTTGGGTATCGTCATAGCTATCTCATCTCTTTATGGATATACTTGGCTTGTAAAAACGAGGAAAGGAGAGTCAAATGGAAGAGCGTAAGAAAAATTTATGCGCCATGATTCCAGAATCCCTGCATAAGAAAGTGAGGGAAGAACAGGAAGAATGGGGAATCAAGCTGAACGAGTATATGGAACGGATTCTAAAAGACCACTTTGAGAAGGGAGAAAGAGAGATGGCAAACGGAATCAGGACACTGGCATTTCAGGTATCAGAGGAGTTTTTTCAGAGGTTAAAAAAATACCTCAAAAAGACAGGACAGAGCCAGAAAGAATTTGTGATCTGACTGATTGAAGATGTACTTTCGCAGGAAGAACATGTAGTATCTGGAGAGATGCAGGAGACAGAGGGAAAGGCAGAACTTGAGGAAACTGAATAAGAGGAAGGATCGAACATACCGCCGGCAGAGCTTCATCATGCCGGCGGTTATTATTTGGAGGTGATCGGTTGTATATTTATCCGGACCATTTGAAATCAAAAGCAACACTTTGGTTATGGCAGCTTCGGGACATTGGGATTCTTGGTATTTGCGGATTGGTCTCCATTTTAGTAGCTACGCAGGCGGGATTTATGTTCCCTTGTGTTCTGACAGGGGTATATGGATTTCTGACGATCCGATTTGAAGATACCAGCATTCTGGATTTTGTCCGGTATGCCTGTGCGTATTTTTTTATGCGTCAGCAATTTTTTGAGTGGAGGTATGAATGAGCAGGGAGAAAAGAAAAGCGAAAAAAGAGGCAGAGAAGCGCCTCTCCACACGGCAGTTCATTGGTGCAAAGGAGATTACAGACTACAGTCTGGTGACCTACGGACAGGGGGAGCTGGTGTATTTTATTGTAAAACCAACGAATATTTCTGTTTTGTCCGAATCTAGTGTCGGGGCAAGAATCTATGCTCTTATGACTGTGCTAAAAGGAGTGGCAGAGATTGAGATGCTGTGTCTAAACAGCAGGGAAAGCTTTGAAGACAACAAGCGGTTTCTGAAAAGTCAGATGGAGCAGGAAGAGAATCCAGTCATACGCCGTCTTTTGGAACAGGATCAGACCCATCTGGACCGGATTCAGGTGCAGATGGCGACAGCCCGTGAATTTCTGATTATGCTGCGGTTAAAAGATGAAAAGGAATCGGATATTTTTCCGTACCTTTCCAGGATTGAAAAATCCCTGAAGGAACAGAGTTTTTCTGTTAAACGGGCAGATAAAGAGGATATCAAACGTATCCTGGCTGTTTACTATGAGCAGAACGTGACCACAGAGAAGTTTGAAGACTTTGACGGGGAGCGGTGGATCATACCAGAGATTTAGAGTGAGGAGGAGATGACTTGAAAAAAGGAAGAACAGCAGTTGATGACAGGGAAGATAATGTGCGTATCCAGGAATTTCTGGATATGATCGCCCCGTCTGTCATTAAATTTGAAACAGATCATTTTATTTGTGGTAACACCTATCGTTGTGTCTGGGCACTGCGGGAGTACCCGACTGCTACGGAAGAGCAGGCAATTCTCTCCCATTTAGGGGAGAAAGACGGTGTAACCTTGCGGATCTATACTCGTCATGTGACACCCGTTGAGGAGCGGAAGATCATCAGCAATGCAGCCAACAAAAACCGGATGGATCGGAGCAATACCAGTGATTTACAGCAGACCGTTCTGGCTGAAAGTAATTTACAAGATGTAACTACCATCGTAGCCCAGATGCACCGCAACCGAGAACCCCTCCTCCATACGGCAGTATATCTGGAGTTGTGTGCCCATGATCTGGAGCATTTGAAGCTTCTTCAGACAGAAGTACTAACGGAACTGATCCGGTCAAAATTGAATGTAGACCGACTGATCCTCCGTCAGCAGCAGGGGTTCCGGTGTGTAATGCCAAGCGGTTATAACCTGTTTAAGGATCAGTTTGAGAGAGTGCTTCCGGCCAGCAGTGTGGCGAATCTGTATCCCTTTAACTATTCAGGAAAGACGGATCCTCACGGGTTCTATATTGGGAGAGATAAATTTGGGAGTAATGTACTGGTGGATTTTAACCGGAGAGCAGATGATAAGACGAATGCCAATATCCTGATTCTGGGAAACAGCGGACAGGGAAAAAGCTATCTGCTTAAATTGCTGCTGACGAATTTAAGGGAGTCCGGAATGCATATCTGCGCTCTGGATCCGGAAATGGAGTATGAAGATCTGACCAATAATCTGGGAGGGTGTTTTATCGACTTAATGAGCGGGGAGTTCATTATCAACCCTCTGGAACCGAAAACCTGGGACGAAGCGGGAAGCCCGGAGGATCTGGATGCACCTCAGACCTTTCGCATCCGATCCAGATTATCCCAGCATATCAGTTTCTTAAAGGACTTTTTCCGAAGCTACAAGGATTTTTCCGACAGGGAAATTGATGTGATTGAGATCATGCTGCAGAAGTTATATACCAGATGGGGGATTACAGACGAAAGTGATTTTGAATGCCTGGTTGCGGAGGATTACCCGGTTCTCTCCGATCTTTATGCGTTCATTGAGGAAGAATATCAGGGATTTGACGAAAACAGAGGACAGCTTTATACAGCAGAAATGCTTCAGAGTATTCTTCTTGGGCTGAATTCTATGTGTGTGGGAGCTGAGAGCAAGTTCTTTAATGGACATACCAATATCACCGATGATGGCTTCATTACTTTTGGGGTAAAAGGACTGTTACAGGCCAGCAGGAGCCTTAAAAATGCATTGCTTTTTAATGTGCTTTCGTTTATGAGCGATGTTCTTTTGACACAAGGCAATACGGCAGCCAGCCTGGATGAGTTTTATCTGTTCCTTTCCAACCTGACTGCAGTAGAGTATGTTAGAAATTTTATGAAGCGTGTGCGAAAAAAAGATTCTGCAGTTATCATAGCAAGCCAGAACCTAGAGGATTTTAATCTGGATGGCGTGAGAGAGTATACCAAGCCGCTGTTTTCCATCCCGACGCATCAGTTTCTGTTCAATGCGGGGAGCATTGATGCCAAGTTTTATACGGATACCCTGCAGCTGGAGGATAGTGAGTATAACCTGATCCGGTATCCACAAAGGGGAGTTTGCCTGTATAAATGTGGAAATGAGCGGTATAACTTAATGGTAAATGCCCCGGAACACAAAGCCAGACTGTTCGGAAAGGCAGGAGGACGTTAAAAGGGGAGACTATGAATGGAGTTAAAGGAGCAGAAATTTGGCATTGAGATTGAGATGACCGGCATTACCCGTGCGAAAGCGGCTGAGGTAACGGCAGAGTATTTTGGAACTAGAGTCAAATATCTGGGAACCTATTACGATACCTATGCAGCCATTGACACGGAGGGGCGGCAGTGGAAATTTATGAGCGATAGCAGTATTCACGCAGAACGGAAGGTAAATGGAAGCAGGGTAAATGCTGATGTGGAATACCGGACAGAGATGGTAAGTCCAATCTGCCGCTATGAAGACATTGTTACCATTCAGGAAATTATTCGGAAACTGAAAGAGCATGGTGCCCTGACAAACAAGAGCTGCGGAATCCATGTGCATATCAATGCAGAGCCGTTTGATGCCAGAACTCTCCGTAATATCACCAATATCATGGCATCCAAGGAAGACTTGATCTATAAAGCGCTTGGAGTGTCTGTGGAAAGGCAGCATCGTTGGTGTCAGCCGGTGGATACACGATTTTTGGATGAGTTAAACCGGAGAAAACCTAGAAGTATGGAAGCTGTAGAGCGGATCTGGTACAACGGAGAGAGCCGGAGGGATGCGCATTATGATGATAGCCGCTATCATTGTCTGAACCTTCATTCTGTTTTTCAGAAAGGAACTGTGGAATTTCGTCTGTTCAATGGGACGCTTCATGCAGGCAAGATTAAGGCCTATATCCAGTTTTGTCTGGCGATTGGCGCCCAAGCGCTGAATCAGTCCTGTGCCAGCAGAAGAAAAACTCAGACCAGCAATGAGAAGTATACATTCCGCACTTGGCTTTTACGGCTAGGATTAAATGGAGAAGAATTCGCCACAGCTCGTCAGCATCTGCTGGCAAATCTGCCGGGCTGTATTGCCTGGAAGGATCCGGCTCAGGCGGAAGCACAAAAGGAAAGAATGCGACAGAAGCGGGAGAAGGAATTGGCAGAACGGATCCAGAGACAGGAAATCATTCATCCAATTGAGGAATTAGAATCAGCTGGGGAAGCACAGGAATCCTCGGCTTTTTGTATGCGAATGTGACAGGAGGAAGCAAATTGAAAGGAAAACAAAGACTTTATATTGCCTATGGGAGCAATCTGAATCTGGAGCAGATGGCATTTCGTTGTCCGACTGCGAAGGTAGTAGGAAAGAGTGAGTTAAAAGATTATGAACTGTTATTTCGGGGAGGCCGCAGGGGAGCTGTGGCAACCGTAGAACCTAAAGCAGGGAGTACTGTGCCGGTGCTGATCTGGGAGATCCAAAACAGAGATGAGGCATCGCTGGATCTTTATGAAGGGTATCCCAATTTGTATGGGAAGCAGATGCTGGAGGTTGAACTGGATGGAAAAACTGTTCCGGCCATGGTTTATGTGATGACACCAGGGCATTCATTTGGAATTCCCTCTGACCATTATGCCAATGTAATCTGGCAAGGGTACGAAACGGCAGGGTTTGAAACCCAGTTTCTGGAGGACGCAATCGAACATGCTTATCAGCTTGTACAGAAACAGGAAAGAGAGGGATGCTTCTATCAGCAGAGCCTGTTTCATATGGGGGGCTATGATGGAATGAAATAAATCCTGATGCGTCAGATGAATATCTCGATAAAAAGTGTGGAAGGAGTGATTTTATGGCCGTCTCAGCTGCCGCTGTGACAGCAAAACTGGTAGCGCTTACCCTCTCTGACCGGAATGGGCGGACTGTGTTTTTTTCTGTTATTGCAGCATTAGTAACCCCTGTTATTTTAATTGTCACCATGATCCTGTGCACGCTTTCTGGGACTGCAGACCATAACATTTCTGCTGTCCAGAAGTCCTTTCATGGGGGGTATTTGTCCTCAAAGGTGCCAGCAGAGTATCGGATGTACATCGAAAATATGCAGGACAGTTTTGAAAAACTGGATGGGGTGTTAAATGAAATCAATGGTATGGCAGAAGCCGAAGAAGTAGATCCCTACCAGGTAAAAGCGATTTTTTATGCCCTGTTTTTTGGTAAGGAGCACCCTCGGATGGATGAGGGGGACTACCGGGCATTCGCAGATTGTTTTGTAGAGTATGAGGAGAGAGAGGATGAAGAGGGAGAAACCTATACGGTTGCAATTCCAATCCAAAGCCTGAATATGGTCTATGGAAATCTTGCTGCAGAATTAAACCAGGAGGTTTCTCTGGAAGATAAAACGAATGTACAGCGCATCTATATGCTGGCAAAATACGGTGTGAGTGTACCGGGTGGAAATGGTCTTCCTCCCGGACAGGCTATGGGAGATGGGAGTTTTTCCGCGCTGATGGCAGAGGCAACCCGTTATATTGGTTATCCCTATGTATGGGGCGGTAGTTCTCCAGATACCAGTTTCGACTGCAGTGGATATATCTGTTGGGTCTACACGAGATCCGGGGTGTATCATCTTTCTAGAACAACAGCTCAGGGGATTTATGACCAGTGTGCGATTGTGTCAAGAGAGGAAGCTAGACCCGGAGATCTGGTGTTTTTTACGGGAACTTATGCATCTGCAGGGGCGGTCAGCCATGTGGGGATTTATGTTGGAGGCTCTAGGATGCTGCATTGTGGTTCGCCTATTGGCTATGCGGACCTTACTTCTCCTTACTGGAACAGCCATCTGTATGCTTTTGGAAGGCTGGCAACTATTCCGGAATGAGACAGCTAAAAATGAAATTTGTGCAGATTTGCCTGGACAGTTTATGGATATGTGATATCGACTTTTAGAAAAAAGTTCGGTATTGTGTGTGGCTGAAAGGAGGGAAGTAACCGATGGATGAGATTATGGATCAGTTAAATCAGGTAATCGAAGAACGAGTTCTGGAGTTGAAGAGGAAAAGTGAAGAGGACAAGGTTCCCGCTTATTGCACAGAGACCAAGGAGCATGTCCTCCGCATGGATCGAATTCTCAATAGCCTTTCAGAGGATGACCGACAATGGTTGGACGACCAACTTATGGCTAAAATGGATATACCGGAACAGGAGCGTCTGAGGTATTATAAGGCAGGTCTTGCAGATGCCATTGAACTAATCCATTATTTAAGAACCTGATGAAACGAGATCGGGCGGCTGTGTGAGCAGCCGCCTGATTTGCTTTCTGAAAGAAAAAGGAGATTTGAAATGAGAAATACTACGATCAATG
Source organism: Lachnospiraceae bacterium AM48-27BH (assembly GCA_003478355.1). GTDB lineage: Bacteria > Bacillota > Clostridia > Lachnospirales > Lachnospiraceae > UBA3402. The sequence continues at coordinate 36,483 of QUFC01000019.1, read as the reverse complement.
TCAGTTTTAACACAGAAAAATTGGATGCGTTAAAGTTCCATATGGAAAAAAGGGATACCGATCTTCAGGGGGAATTAAATGATACAGTACAGAAACTGTATGAAAAATATGTCCCACAGGCTACCCGTGAATATATTGATGACAAGGTGGCAAGAGAAATATCCGCCAGAGAACGTACCCGGAGAGCTGATCGGACTGCGAGACGGGAGGAGTCCCAGCTGGAAGAATCAGAAATCGTATGATAACCAGAAAAAAGGAAACGGAATCCCCAGTCATCCATGACATCCCCGTGTAGCCCCCTGTGTGCCCCTGTGTCGGGCTTTGGACAGCTAGGTGGCATCGTGTACCCATACGAGGATTTTAAGCGGTGTTGGGCAAATGTGAGAGAAGGTTATGGAAACAGCAAGAACACGGGGGAATACGGGATTCTTGAGTGGTTGGCTGGGTCGAAACGTGTGCAGGTTAAAGGGGGTATGCTGCTTTTGGCAGCCCACCCCTGGAAAACACCGACCGGCAAAGCCGTTCGGAAAATCTGGTTTGAATACTTTTGGGGAAGGCGGTCGTAAGAATGGTGCTGGATTTTTGAAAGTGGCAGAATTTTGGAGGAAATGAGAGAGATTTTGTGAATACCAGGGTTAGGAGGAAACGATGGGAAGCGAACATACGAAAGTACGTGCGGGAATTTATGTCGAAAAGGAAATCTTAAACCAGGCAGATGGTCTGTTAGAGACAGCCAATGTGCGTTCCCGGAATGAATTTGTAGCAGAAGCGCTTAAATTCTATATAGGGTATCTTCTTGCAGGAAAAGCAGAAAATTATTTTTTGCAGTCGTTGGCTTCTGTGCTTACGGGAACCATTCAGGATAGTGAGAACCGTCTGGCCAGAATGGACTTTAAGATAGCAGTGGAATTGTCCAAGCTCTCACAGGTAATTGCCTACACTCATGATGTGGATGAAGAATCTTTAAACAGGCTGCACGCAAAATGTGTTGATGAAGTGAGGCGGATCAATGGAACTGTGAAGTTTGAAGATGCGTATCATTATCAAAAGCGGGATGTGTAGATATTGTTGGAAAAGAAAAGATGGAAAGAAAATTTATATGTACTTCCCTCTGGTTGTGTGATGAATTTTCAGAAGAGATAAAATATAGATTTGTCCTTTACGATGCAACAGCTCATCGATTATAATATATAAGAAACGAATCGAGGTGTAGAATTTTGAATGAGAGAGAACAAATCATTCAACTATGGTTCAAAATGTGGCTTACACAACAGGATCTTGGTATGGATGACATTTTTGCGGAAGACGTGATTTATACTGAAAGCTGGAGTCCAAAATATAATAACCGTCAAGTTGTAAAACATTGGTTTAATGAATGGAATACACGTGGCAAGGTGATGGAGTGGAAGATCAAGCAGTTCTTTCATAAAGATAACCAGACGGTTGTAGAGTGGTATTTTAAAAATGAAATGAATAATGGGAATATAGAGGAATTTGACGGAATGTCCTTGATTGTATGGACAGCAGATAATAAAATAAAATCATTAAAGGAGTTTGGATGTAACTTAAACAGTTATAATCCTTATGAGGATAGTGATACGCCTAAATTTAGAGATGAAAAGGCGAGTTGGTTTTAATTAGAAACAGAAAAATTATATGTGTTAATCTGGCCGAGGAGGCTTGATTATAAAAGTAAAGATAAAAACGCAACGTATGCAGTGATGCATACCAGAGCCGGTAGGTAGCCCGGCCGTCCTGCATATCAGGGTAAGTAACCTGCCCCTCCGGGTTGTCCATTCTTTGCTCATTTCAATCATTAAGGAGGGATTGCCATGAGTATAAGGACAGGCAAGCTGACAGTGTTTTTTGAGGAACCATTTTGGGTAGGTATTTTTGAGAGAGTTGAAAATGGGAAACTTTCCGTTTCCAAAGTAACATTTGGAACTGAACCAAAGGACTATGAGATTTGGGAGTTTGTGCTAAAGGAATATGATCGTTTGCGATTTAGTCCATCTGTGGAGGTTACTGAAAAGGAACTAACAAAAAACCCAAAGAAGCTCCAGCGTGAAATTCATAAACAAATGTTGGATAGGGGCGTTGGAACAAAATCTCAGCAAGCACTAAAGCTGCAGCAGGAACAAAGGAAACAGCAGCGTAAGTCTAAAAGCCGGGAAGACAAATTGGCAGAAGAGAAAAAAATGTTTGATTTAAAACAAAAAAAGAAAAAAGAGAAACATCGAGGACATTAAGAATGTAATGTATTCTTACACAAAATTTGGTTTGAGGTAAACGATGGCATCAAGCAAAAATTATTTACAATTTATTTTAGAGCAGCTGTCCGAGTTGGATGAAATTACATACCGTGCTATGATGGGAGAATTTATTATTTATTATCGTGGCAAGATTATAGGAGGTATTTATGATGACAGACTGCTTGTAAAACCTACAAAGTCAGCAATTGCCTATATGACAGATTCGGTATATGAAGTACCTTATGAGGGAGCAAAAGAGATGCTGCTGGTAGAGGAGGTTGATCAGAAAGAATTTTTGACAGGACTGTTCCACGCGATGTATGATGAACTGCCGCTGCCCAAATCCAAAAAGAAAAAATAGGTATTGTGAAGGGAAAACAAATAAATGGACAAGGCAATTTTGTATATACATGGTAAAGGTGGAAATCCGAAAGAGGCAGAGTATTATAAAGCGCTCTTTGAAGAATATGATGTAATTGGTTTTGACTATTCCTCACAGTCACCTTGGGAAGCGAAAAAAGAGTTTCCCGGATTGTTTGACAACCTATGCGGAACATATGAAACGGTAACAGTGATTGCGAACAGCATTGGTGCTTTCTTTGCTATGAGTGCTTTGGCAGACAGCAAAATAGAGAAGGCATACTTTATTTCTCCGGTTGTAGACATGGAAAGATTGATTCGGAATATGATGCAGTGGGCGAATGTGACCGAAGATGACTTGCAGAAACAGAAAGAAATCCCGACATCCTTTGGAGAAACACTTTCCTGGGCTTATCTTTGTTATGTGAGGGAGCATCCTGTTACCTGGACTGTTCCAACGCACATTCTGTATGGAGAAAAGGATAACCTGACATCGTATGAAACAATAGCTGAGTTTGCAGATAGAATCGGAGCAACACTTACAGTTATGGAAAACGGGGAGCACTGGTTTCATACGAAAGAGCAGATGGACTTTCTTTCTGACTGGATCAAGCAATGTACATGATATGTTCAAATGTTGAAACTATGTAACGGAAGAAGATGTGATAAAAAGTAAAAGGAGCCATGGTGTGTGATAAGCCATAGGTTCCTTTTTGCTTTCTAAAAAGGAGTAACATGGCAAAACTTATTTTTACTTCCCGATATTTAAAAGATGCAAAACCATCTCAGAAAGAAAATTATGTCCATTACATTGGAACGCGGAAAGGGGTAGAGAAAATTGATACAAGTAAAAAGCACCTCCCAGCAACGGTGAGTCAAAAGAAGTTAGTGCATCAGCTCCTGCAGGATTTTCCGGCGACAAAAGAAATGCTGGAGTATGAAGATTATCAAAGAAAACCAACAATCGAAAATGCCTCGGAATTTATTTCCTGTGCATTGGAACAAAATCTTGATATAGCAGCGACGCGAAAAAATTATGTGGATTATCTGGCGCATCGTCCCCGTGTAGAAAAGATTGGGGAGCATGGCCTGTTTACAGATGAGGGAGAACCGGTGGTTCTTGGACAGGTGCAGAATCAGGTGGCAGATCACAAGGGAATTGTGTGGACACATGTGATTTCCCTTCGGCGCGAGGACGCAGCCCGGTTAGGGTACGACAGTGCTGTTCAGTGGATGGCATTGCTGCGTTCCAAACGGGCAATGCTGTGTAAGCATATGAAAATTGACAGCGCCAATCTGAAATGGTACGCTGCATTTCATAATGAAAGCCATCATCCTCATGTTCATCTATTGGTGTACTCAGTAAAAGATGGAGAAGGGTATCTGACAAAGCAGTCGATTGAGGCCATGCGTTCTGAGCTGGCACATGATATTTTCCGTCAAGATTTTGCAAATATTTATGAGGAGCAGGCACAGTCTCGTATGGATTTAAAGGAACGGTCGGAAGTTGTAATGAAAACATGGATAGATGAAATACGGGCGGGGACGCTTAAGAGTTCGGAAATTGAAACCAGTATGATGCAGCTTTCTAAACGGCTGCAGAATACAGGCGGGAAAAAGGTTTATGGCTACCTGAAGAGAGATGTGAAGGATCTGGTTGATCATATCGTAGATGAGTTGGAGAAAGATGACCGGGTGTCTGCCCTGTACCGGGAATGGGGGCTATGGCAGGATGAGATTGTGAAGACCTACCGAAAACAGACGGAAGAATTACCGCCTTTATCAAAACAGCCTAAATTAAAAAGTATCAAAAATATGGTGATTGCAGAAGCATTGAGGCTTGGCAGTCATCATTTTTTGTTTGAAGAGAATGAAGATGGATACTCAGAACCAAAGGACGATTTTTTTATACAAGAACCAGATCCGGTAGCAGAGCTGACAGGGGAACTAGATTCGGACTATGCGGAGGAGGAACTCAAGCAAGAGCTTTTTCCTAATGGCAGAAAAGAAAAATCCAGTTCCAACTGGTGGACAGATGGATATATACAGGCTAGGAATTATTTGTATGGCAGCGATTCTACATTACAGGATTTTGAAAAGGCATATCAGAAGTTCCTTCAGGAAGCAGAGCAGGGGAATGGGTTTGCCATGCACGACCTTGGCCGGATGTTTGCGGATGGCTTGGGACGGGATGCGGATGTGGGGCTGGCACAGAAATGGTATGAGAAAGCATTGGAAGCATTTCTTGTAAGAGAAGAATCCGTAAAGAAAAAGGAGAAACCATATCTGCAATATCGTATTGGGAAAATGTATGCTTCTGGTTTGGGAGCAGAACAAAATTATGAAAAGGCGGCACACTGGTTTTCTCAGGCGGCTGCAATGGACCATAAGTATGCCCAGTATTCTCTGGCTGGGCTTTACCGACGGGGACGGGGGGTGGAGCAAAATGATATGCGGGCATTCTCTTTATACAGGAGTTCGGCAGAACAGGGAAATCCTTATGCCAGTCTGGAACTGGCAAAGATGTATCGGGATGGTCTTGGTACAGAGCCGGATCCCAAACTAGCAGAGAGAGGATTTCAGGATGCGTATTCCGGTTTCGTGATATTGGAAGAAAAAAGTCATGATGATAAACTGCAGTACCGAATTGGTCAGATGCTCCACACAGGAACGGGAACCGAAGCGGATGATAAGAGAGCAGCTGAATATTGGGAAAAGTCTGCCAAGCTTGGAAATACCAATGCTCAGTATGCACTCGGAAAACTCTGGCTGGAAACGGGAAGTGGAGACAGCGGCCAGGCAGTGGAATGGCTTACAAAAGCAGCAAATGCAGAGCACTCAGCTGCCCAGTATGTGTTGGGGAAATTATACCAGGATGGTGTGTATTTTAATAAAGATATGGATCAGGCCATGAAATGGTTCCGCTCTGCAGCAGAACTTGGAAATGAATATGCTGCATATCGGATGGGATGTTTGTTGCTTTTGGGGGAGGAAATACCGAAGGATGTGGAAGCGGCTGTGAAGTGGCTCAGTCTGTCAGCGGAAAAAGGAAATCCGTATGCGCAGTATCGGCTTGGAATGCTATATCTCAAGGGGGAAGAGTTTTCTCCCCAAGTGGAAGTGGCAATGAAATGGCTTCAACAGGCAGCGGAGCAGAAAAATGAATGGGCCTTTTATCAGTTAGGGAAGTTATATCTTTCAGGAGAACATGTAACGAAAAATGTGGAAACAGCAGTACATTACCTGGGACTATGTGCGGAAAAAGGAAACCAGTATGCTCAGTATGCGTTGGGAAAGTTATATCTCTGTGGCAGAGATGTTTCCCGTGATCGGGAAAAGGCAGTGGAATATCTGACAGCATCGGCAGAACAAGGAAATCTGTATGCCAGTTTTTTACTGGAACATCTGGATGCATATCAGGATCCGTCCTTGTTTCTGGCAGCAACCAGACTGCTTCATCATCTGGAAAAGCTGTTTTGCGAAGAAGTACAGAGACCAATGGAAATGAAGCGGTATCAGATTGACCGGAAACGACGCAGGAAACTGTCAGAGAAAAAGCAGGCTCAAGGACATCATAGGGATGATCAGGAGCCGGCACAAGGTATTTATTGACGAAGGAGGATGGCATGGGAGAATTTGTTTATTTTACGGAAGAACAGAAACAGAGGGCCAATGCGGTGGATCTGGAAGATTTTCTTTCCAGGCAGGGGGAAAAGCTGCTTCGTTCTGGAAGAGAAAAGCGCCTGGCCAGTGATCACAGTATTACAGTGAGGGGAAATCGATGGTATGATCACGCGACAGAAAAGGGAGGCTGTGCCATTGACTTTGTGCGGATGTTTTATAACCAGAGCTTTCCGGACGCAGTTACAATGCTGCTTAGCGGAGAACAGGGAGTTGCATACCAGGAAAGCGTGAATCAGCAACCAGAACCGAAAAAGCCATTCGTACTTCCAGAAGCGAACCAGACCATGCACCGTGCTTTTGCGTATCTGATAAAGACAAGGTGTGTGGATCCTAAAGTAGTATCTGTATTTGCAGGAAAACACATGATTTATGAAGATGTCAAATATCATAATGTTGTGTTTGTGGGTTTTGATTCAGATGGAATTCCACGCCATGCACATAAAAGGGGAACCTGTCAGAAGGGACAACCATTTAAGGGGAATGTAGAAGGATGCGATCCAAGGTACAGTTTTCGTTGGGTTGGGAAGAGCAATACCGTGTATGTATTTGAGGCACCGATTGATATGCTGTCTTTTATTTCCATGTATCAAAAGGGGTGGATGGATCATAGTTATGTGGCACTCTGTGGGGTGGCAGAACATGCGTTGATGCAGCTTTTGAATGATGCACCGCACATCTCCCAAATTGCTTTATGTCTGGATCATGATAAGGCGGGAATCCAGGCAAGGGAACGGATAAAGAAAAACCTGTCTGAGCGGGGATACCATATGATATTCTCGCTTTTTTCAAATCTTAAGGATTGGAATGAGGATCTTCAAGAACTGAAGAAGCCACCGCCGGAATATATGAACAGACAGCAGACAGTTATACAGATGATGTGAGAGGAGGGGAGTAGGATACAGGGAGTCATTATATTTATTTGTATAGGTTTGGGGATGTTCGCTGTAATCGGCAGTCTGGTAATGATATCAAATCATTATACCTTAAACGGAATTAAATCGAGAACGGTAGGAGACGGGCAGTATGGAACTGCACGGTTTGCAACGGAAAAGGAAATACGGGAAACGTATGCTCATGTACCATATGAACCGGAGCAATGGAGAGCAGGAAAGCGTCTACCAAAAGAGCAGGGGCTGGTAGTTGGATACAAAAAGAAAGGAAATTCCATCACAGCACTGGTAGACAGTGGAGATATTCACTGTCTCATGATCGGGGCAGCAGGAGTGGGTAAGACCGCAAACTTCTTATACCCCAATATCGAATATGCCTGTGCTTCTGGAATGAGTTTTCTCACCACAGACACGAAGGGCGATCTGTTTCGTAATTATGCAGGTATAGCCAAGGAATATTATGGCTATCGGATTTCCATTCTGGATTTACGAAATCCCACCCGTTCTGATGGCAACAATATCCTGACGCTGGTTAATAAATACATGGATGAGTATTTAAAGAATCCTGAAAATCTGGCAGCAAAGGCAAGAGCAGAGAAGTATGCAAAAATTACAGCTAAAACAATCATCTGCTCTGAAGGGGCTTCTGCCAGCAGTTATGGACAAAATGCTTTTTTCTATGATGCAGCAGAAGGTTTGCTGACTTCTGTGATTCTGTTGATTGCAGAGTATTGCCCGCCAGAGAAACGCCATATCATTTCTGTGTTCAAGCTGATTCAGGATCTTCTGGCGCCATCCCCCGTGAAGAACCGGAGCCTGTTCCAGTTACTTATGGATAAGCTACCACCTACTCACAAGGCGAAGTGGTTTGCAGGAGCAGCTTTAAATTCTGCGGATCAGGCAATGGCCTCTGTGCTATCCACAACCATGTCCAGATTGAATGCGTTTCTGGATTCTGAAATGGAACAGATCCTGTGCTTTGAGAGTACCTTGGACACGGAAACATTCTGTAGGGAAAAGTCAGCAATTTTTATTGTGCTGCCGGAAGAAGATAACACGAAGTATTTTATGGTATCCCTGTTTTTACAGCAGCTTTACCGGGAAATGTTGACGATTGCAGATGAACATGGAGGAAAGCTGCCCAACAGAGTCATGATGTTTGCGGATGAAATCGGAACCATACCGAAAATTGAATCCATGGAGATGATGTTTTCTGCAGGCCGTTCCAGACGGATCAGCATGGTTCCTATCATTCAGAGCTTTGCGCAGTTGGAAAAGAATTATGGAAAAGAAGGTTCCAGTATTATCATCGATAACTGCCAGGATATTTTGTTTGGAGGTTTTGCACCAAACTCAGAGAGCGCAGAAATCTTATCCAAAGCATTGGGAAACAGAACGGTGTTGTCTGGTTCTATATCCAAAGGAAAAAATGACCCCAGCCAGAGCCTGCAGATGATGAGCAGACCATTAATGGCGCCGGAGGAGTTAAAGACATTGCCAAAAGGGAATTTCATTCTTGCTAAGACGGGGGTATGCCCTATGAAAACAAGACTTCCTTTGTTTTTAAAATGGGGTATCCGGTTTGAGGAGGTTTATGAAGTCCCGGAACAGGCAGCAAGAGAAGTTGTATATGCTGACCGATTGGAATTGGAGGAGGAAATAGTAAGGCGGTCTGATTTTGATGAGGAAGATTTATGGAGGGGATCTGTTGAAAGCGGAAAGTTGGAGGAGGCTTCTTTTTTAGGAGGAAAGGCTCATGGAGAGACAGCGAAGGAAAAACAGCATAAGGCAGCTACTCGAAGACCACCTCTTAGAACCGATTAGCAGAGAGGAGAACAGATGGCTTATTTTTCTAAAATTTATTCTTCAGATCTGCCCCATCGGGCTAAAGCTGTGTATATGTATTTGAAAGACCGGAGTAATACAGACGGACAATGCTATCCTGCGATTGGTACTATCGCAAAGGAATTAAACCTATCACGGAGAACTGTAGAGCGGGCGATTCAGGATCTGGTAAAGGCTGGGCTTATAAAAAAGGAACAGAGGTGGCGTGAAAACGGAGGAAAAAGCAGTCTTTTATATACGCTGATAGACAGCAGCTAGAAGATACGCCACCAAGGGATCAGTTTGTTTTCTTGGTGGCATATGGGATATGGCAATATGACATATGAAGAGAAGGTATCACTTGAAGAAATATAATAATCAGAGAAAAAATTAGACAGTTATCTATAAAAAAGGAAGGTGGGTGTGAGGTTAATGCGTATCAATTTTTGGTGAATATAAAACAACTTAGGGTAAGAAAAATATTCCCGAATAAAACAATATGTGGTATAATAAAAAACAATGCTATGTGAACAAAAAGGGTGCTGCGATGAAACAATATATTGGACAGCAATTTGCTGCTTTAAGATACGAAAAAAATATTTTGGTTGTTGAAGAAACTACATCTGCTGGTGGATGCGGCTCCTTCAACGCGGCTTCTTCATGTCCTGCGTCAGCCTGTCTTTATGACAGTGCGGCGTGGGGCTTTTTTATTGCCTGAAAGGAGTATGAGAACATGAGTCTGAAATATACCTGCCCCAGCTGTGGAACCCCCTTGGGTTATGAGGGATTGTGTTGGAAATGTAAGTGCGAGCAAGAACGGCAAGCTGCTCTTGCCTGGACGCCGGAACAAATCACGCAGAAACAGAAAAACCTGATCCAGAACATCCAGAAGCTGGCTGATATGGAGGACCCGGAGTTCACCGACTTTTGGCAGCTGCTTGGCTACCATGATGCCATCACCCCGGAGATTCAGCAGGTGGCACTGGCCGCAGAGGTGTTTTGGCCCTGTGAGCTCTACTACCACGCGCCAGAGGATGTGCGGGACGCTTTAGTTGCTGCCCTGCTAAAAGCAGAATACTCTCGGAATGCCGCCGACCTGATGAGTTGCCTTGCTATGCAAGGAGATGACAAGGCAATGGAGACTCTGCTGGAGCTGGAGCGAAATCCCCGGCCCTGGCGCAAGGGTCTCTATGTAGACTCATCCAGCTATGCGCAGATCGGAGGCTGGACCTTCGACAAGGAGGGCCAGAGAATCCAACTCAACTTCGACACCTGCTATCCTATGGTCAAGGGAACCACTGGCGAGAAATCTCCCATCCGCATTGGCCGAGCACGGGAGGACACCTGTCCCCACTGCGGCGGACACATGGTGGATATTTTGGTGCTGGATGGCCGGGATGAGCGGCTGAAATTCCTGGGGCTGGACGGCATCCTGACCGCCACCTGCTGCCCCAACTGTGTGGGATTTTTGAAAGGCCCCGCCTTCAACCGCTTTACTCTGGACGGCGGCGTGGAGGTCTTTCCCTCCGAACTCTTTGATGGTGCGGAGAAGACGAAGTGCTATGTTCGGCCCGAGGACTACAAGGCCCTCACTGAAAATCCCTTTGTGCTGGGCAAGACGCCGGTACCCTTGTTTTACGGCGCGGCCTGTCAGGATGTGAACACCATCGGCGGCTTTGCCAACTGGGTGCAGGACGCGGAATATACGACCTGTCCTCACTGCGGCAAGCCCATGAAGTATCTGGCCCAAATCCAGTGGGATACGGTGTTTGACTGTGCGGAGGGCACGCTCTATGTGGAGTTCTGCCCGGACTGCCATATCGTGTCCATGCAGCACCAGCAGACCTGAAAGGGAGAACGCCATGAAAAAGAGAACGGTTAAGGACTTTATTGCTCTGTACGCCCCGGAAGATGAGGAAAAGCTGGTACTGATTCAGGACGGTATCAGCGCGGATAAAACTTTTCTGGATACCTTCTGGGCGGCGCATACCCATGTCCTCGCAATGGCAGATGTCCAGACTGGACAGGTGATCTCCAGTCGATGCTACCTGAGCTGGCCGCTGACGGACAAGGAACGGGATGCCGGTGACTATTCCAAGCGGTTCGCCAAGGGCCAGATATACCGGATCAAAGCCCGCGGCTGGAAAGGTGATGCCCTCAGTGAACCCCAGTGGTATGTCACGGAAGTGTTGGAGGAAGGTGTGTCCTGTCCGGCACTGGAGGAAATCTGGGCGGAATATACAAAACCCATTCTTCTGAAAGATGAAGTGCTGGGAACCCTCACGCTGGATCGTGAGATGAGCACATTCGATGGGACCTGTAAGTGGATGGGAAAAGAAGTCCAGATCTCGTTGGATGTGGAGATTGAAAAGAAAGCGTCCTGGACCCGCGTCACCAATGTGATGAAAAAACTGCTGGCAGATCAGGAAGTCTGGGATAAATCTCTGCGAACTATGGCTGCCCAGAAACTCACTGCTCAGGCCAACGAATGGCTGGCCGACAATGACCAGACTGACCGAAACCCGGAGAAAGACCCCATCACCGAGGATGAGTTCGCCCGGCGCATCCTGCTCACCGAGTTTACAGTATCTCCTGGTGGGCGTTTTACCGTCTGGTATGAGGACGACGATATGTTCTGGGGCCATGTGGTCACTGTGGATGGGACACTGAAAAAAGGCCCTGTTGACGCTGATATACAGGGCTGACTACAACCGTTTATGGAAGGAGGTGCCCATTATGTGCGAGCACTGCCGAAACATTCAAATATGGAGAAAATTTGATGCCCCCAAGGACTACCTGGCCTGTATTGCTTATATTCAGCAGTTGGTGGGACAAGGCGAATTTGAACTGATAGCAGAGGACTCCACCTGCTCGCTGGAGAAGGTAAAGACTGAGGATGGATGGGCAGACGAAATTATGGCTCACATGATTAGGTGCAAGCACTGTGGCCAGATCTTCACCTGTGTGGTCAACACCTGGCGAGGCAGTGGACACTTCAAAAAAGGCAAGGGATAACACAGAAAAGGCGGTGAAACGATGAATCGGACAGAAGAAATAAAGCTGCTGGAGCAACTCGAACAGTGGAATAGCAAGGACGAGTATTCCCAGTGCATCCAGGCCATCGAAGCTATCCCGGAACAGGAGCGGGGCTATTTGCTGACCGTCAAGCTGAGTCGGGCTTACAGCAATCTGGCGGTTCTGGGAGATCATGGAGTGCATGGGACCGACGGTGAAGTGGACGAGGATCTCATCCGACACGCCATTGATCTGCTGGAGTCCGTCCGCACCCAGGGAGAGAACGACCCTTACTGGAACTCCCGGATGGGCTATTCCTGCCTGATGGCATACCGCTCCGCAGCCACCGCCTATGAATACGCAAAATGCTGGCTGGCCTTGGCCCCGGATGACCCAGCCGCCCAAAAGCTGGTTCGGGACTGCGAGGAATATCTGGAGGAGGAAAAAGCTCTGGAGCTGGATTTAAAAGAGCGGGAGGAAATCATCCGAAAGGAAACTCCCGATGATGTAAAGGGGGGTATCTGTAAATGAACAGTGGACAGATCACAGCATTTTTGCAAGAGCATTGGTACATTGCCTGGGTGCTCATCGGGGCCGTGATTTTAATTGGGGCGATCCGCAACTGGAACTGGCTCTGCGACCCCACTGGTACGCGGGATGCTCATCGACACAGCAGAGGATACCGGCGTGTGGTTTTCTTTCTGCTGGGTGTCCTCCTGATTGTGGTGAGTATCTGGGGATTTGTGCTGAAATTGAAATAGGAGGAGCAATCCCATGACCCAAGAAGAACAGATCCGACTCTATCGGCTGATGGAAAAACTCAACTGGTTTTTCCACCAAGAGATGCACTACCTGAATAGAGATATTGCGGAAAAGACCGCACGGGAGTGTTACCCGGAGATTCGGGATTTTACATACGATATTTTGTGGAATGACCTGCCCAAAGAGGTGCAAGAACAACTTGAAGCAGATTAACCCCCAATGACTTTGTACTGGCTCAGGAGGTGGAACTACAATGTCGATCACTGCTTATAAAATAGAAGCCGTCGGCCATGACCGAACCGGCGAGACTATGGCTATGTAAATATCATGTACCGCTACGGCAACAAACAGCCCTGCCCCCGACCGGATCAGTGCGAAAAGATGGAAGTCATGTGGGCGAATGAGAGCGTCTATGGACCTCCTGCCCCCGGCAGCAAGGTGGGGGATTCTATACAGACATGGCTGATGGGCTCCTGGAACTGCGGCGTGTTTACCCACTGGGAGATCGCCCAGCGGCTGATGGATGCCTTCACTGGCCTGAAACTCAAGGAGCTGGAATGGTTCGAGAACCCCAGAGAAAAGACACTGAAAAACGGCAAACCCCGTGCGCGCCGGGCCAAGTGGCTGCCGGAGCGGGAGGCGGATTTGGTCTATCTCTACGCCGACCACTACATTGACGCCAGAAATCCGACTCCCGCAGAAACCGACTTTTTCACCGTCACAAGGATGGACGCCTGGGGCGTGAGCACCTGGTTTATGTGTACCCCACAGGCCGCTGAGAAGCTGATTGCCATGGATTACGACAATCTGGCCGTCAAGGAAACCACCATTGTGGGATAGGAGAAAACGAATGATGACTTTGGAACAACTGCCTCCCAAGGGCGTAAAGCGAGAACAGGCCATTTTGGAGCTGGGCAAGGATGAAGCAAACGGCGAACTGCTGTTCCAGCTTGTGAATACAGAAAAGGGCAAGTGCAAAACGGCTGCTCAGAAGGCCTTGGCGCAGCTGGAGTATGCCCCTGCTGCCCCACTGTGGGCCAAACTGGTCAAGGGCAAATGGATGGGCAGCAATATCATGTCAGATGCCTGCTCCGACTGTGTATCGGAGCAGATCGCCCCGGTTATTCTGAAGACTCTCTCCCAGCTGCTGGACGAGGGGGACACAAAGCCACTGGATATAGAACAACTGAACTTCTGTTTCCATTTGATGTTGGGGAAAGCCTCGCCTAAAATGCTGGAGGTCTACCGCTTCCTGGCGGAAAACACCCAGCGGATCGCCCAGCTGAAACGCACGCCTGTTTATTCTCGTGATGATTGTACCTCCTGGTGGATTACGGACGGGCTTCGCATTTGGGATGCCACACCCAAGGAAAAAGAGAAAATTCCCGCTGTAGTGCTGACCGCCGCCCTGATCCGCAACCCGGATGAGCGACTGCAAGCATTGGCTGATGAGCTGAATGAACGCTACGGCGGCAGCTGGCTGATGCCGGTCTTTATGAAGGCAATCATCACCCAGCCCAAGGAGCAGGTGTATGAGACCTATTCGCCCCTTCTGGATACGCCGCAAAAAGGCTATTTGTTCCATGCGCTGGGAATGCTCCATTACCGCTGTTATCCGGAAGGCTGGACCTATGAACGCCTGGGCCCGGATGGAATGATCGCTCTGATTTTTTGGGGTTATTATAGCTATGGAACCTATGACACAAGGTTTATGATTGAACGCTATGTGGATCTGGATGAGCGGTGGTTCTTTGATCTGGCTAAAGACCCAGAAGGACGCAAACCTACGGTGACATGGCAGACTTACAACCGGGGCGGTGTTCTGTATGGAAGCTACGACGAAATGTTCATCAGTCTGCTGCCCCGCAAGGTGGAAAACCCGGAACTGAAGCGCATTCTACGGGACTACTTCCGTATTCGCAGCGAAAAAGTGAGAGTGGAAGAAAGTATTACTGTTTACAAAGACGCTGCTGAGCGGTTCGGAGATGAATAATAATTGAAACAACAACGAAAGCAGGTGTCTTATGTACCAAATTGCATATATTGGCCGCTGGGAGACTCTCCCGGAAACGGCTGCCGCCATCTGTGATCATGACACTCCCAAGCTGGAGGCGCTGCTCCAAGACGGTCTGGATTTAGATGTTCCCATCCAACTCAGCGAATACATCAAGCTAATGCCATTGGAAATCGCGGTTTTTCGGAATGATGTGCCCATGATTCACTTCCTACTGGAGCATGGAGCTGATTCCGGTCTGGCAGAGGAACAGCCCTTGCTGCTCACCGCTGTCCGCTGTTGTGGGTCAGAGGTGGTGGCGCTCTTTGCTGGACAGGCCGCAAAACTCAGCCCGAAGCAGAAAGAGCGGGCCTTCCAGGAAGTGCGCTGGGGCAAGCGCCCGGAGAATATCCAGGTGCTGGAGCAAGCCGGGATCACAGTGGACAAGTTTGGCGGCGAGGCATTCCGGGCCGCTGTGTCCGAAGGCAATACCAAACTTGCCCGACTGCTTCTGGAAAAGGGGCAGACATCAATTACCACAAGCCGGACATGGTGTTTCCGAACGCCTCCACCGCTGTCACTGAAGCTGTCCGACACAAAAATCTCCCCATGGTGCGTTGGCTCATTGAGCAAGGAGCCGACATCACCATTGCTGACAAATACGGCGACCGGCCTTACACCGTGGCGGTGCAGAACAAAAATCAGGAGCTGGCCGACTACTTAAAAGCCTTGGAACCGGAGGAATGGCACAACGAACAGGAAAAGGTCCGGCAGCTCATGCCCTATAAGCTGCCCGCCAAGCTGGTGGAATATCTAAAAACCGGCCCCCTGCGGCTGGAGTTCCAGGAGCAGGAATGGGTGAAATGGGCGGAGCTGTACGCCTACATGGATGTGCAGGAGATGACCTGGAAACGAAAAAAGCTGCTCTCCCTCATGGCGGCCATGGATAATTACAGCGACTACCTGCTGCTGTGGAGCCCCAGGGACAAAAAGCTGTGGTATCTGGACATCGAGCATGAGGAATTCCACCCTCTGGCCAAATGGGACGACTTCATCGCAGACCCAGGCCGGTATCTGAACGGGATGATCGAGGGTGAGTTTGAGGAATAAGGAGCAAACCGATGACAGAAGAAAACAGAACTTACATCACCCATCTCAAAGCTGCCTGCATTGAGGGGTAAGGAGGATACCATGATGAAACTGAATTGTAAACGCATTGATTTACCATATACGCCCGGCGAGGAGATCTTCACCTTTCCCGAGGAATCGGGACTTCCCTTTCTTTTCGATGTAGAGGAAGAACTGACTGCTGATCCTGCCGCTATGGATGCGGTGGGAGAAATGCTGGATGAGGCGGAGAAACTGGCGGAAAAGGCCAAAGCCGCTATCAAAGGGGCGCTGGCGGACGAGGACAGCTGCTACCATAGCGTTGTGACATTTTTCATGGAGTTCCACCGGGACGAGGTAGGCCCTGATATTGCGGCGGATCTTTTTCCAGGAACCGACCTGGCCAAGCTGTCCTTTACTGAGATGGTGGACTTTTTGCGGCTCAAACGGTTTGGCAGCCTGGTGGATAGCGAGATGAACCAGCAAGTTTTCATTCTGGATCTGTCCTTCAATCCGGAAATCACCGACGAACTGATGGTGGTCTACTTTGATTTGAAGAAGGAGATTTTCTGTATCACACATGAGAGCTGAGGAACGAAAAAGAGAAAAATATCTGCCCACACTTCTGATCCAGCAGATCCGCCTGCAATGGTATAAAGACTGTCGGGGCGGAAACGCCGCCGCACAACGAAACCAGTATCCCAGAGCGATGCGGCTGCCTAAAGACTTCTTCTCTTACTATTCCTTTGGCCTGCCTACACACTTTGTATCTATCTTACAGAGGCCCGATGGATTTCAGATCGATAAGGACTGTCGCAGGCTAATGGAATGGAAGCCTAATAGCACAATGCGGCTTCACCCTTTTGAACTGATTCAGCTGGAGTCCGGAATCCAGGTGCGTTACCGCTATGATTGGCATATTGGTGCGATGCCGGAGCGATATACCTATGATAAGACCGGGCAAAAACAGCCTCTCAATGAGCTGGCACTGGATTTGATTCCTGGTGATTATGGTCGGGCTGTCTGCAATGGGCGGTTCCGAGACTGGGACACCGGGATCTGGTATTATGTGCTGGACATTTTGAATGTGATGCCGCTTGCAGAACCCACCGACTCATTGACCAGTTTTATGGACAGAGAACCGAATAAGATATATACCCAGATCGACCGGCTGTGGTGACGAAAGACAGGAGGATACTACCATGACGAAAGAACGCATCCCTATCTCTGGCGATCTGGGCAGCAAGGTTAAGCAGCTGATGGAGTACGCCGGATGGTACGAAGGCCGCAGTGTGGATATTTCCATTGCGGAGAAGTATTACGCCGATCATGGCGTCCCGATGATGAAGACCACCCAACGATTTTACCGCAAGTATTTCGGCCTGTGCTGCGAGTGGTACTTGGCGCAGAAAAAGCTGAAATGGGCGGCTGACTTTGAGTTTGCTTTGTTCCCTTACCTGGTCAACGAGATCAAAAACCATTTGGAAGAAGCCTATTTCCGGGATATGTCCGGCTGTGAGCTGGCGGAAATCGAACAGGCTGCCGGTCAGAAGTGCCAGCCCATCGGTCACATCGGCTACTACTACCCGGCAGAGGTTTGGATCTCGGAGTACGGGAAACTGTATGCGAAATATGAGTATCAGGACGAGATTGAGTGCTTTCCTGATGTGTTTGCCCTGATCGAACGGGAACTGCGGCAGTGCAACTTTGATTCCGCTGCCATGAAAACAGTTGAGGCACTGGATGGAAAGGTATGACGAAACAATAAGGAGAAAATGTTATGAACATGAAAGAAAAACTGGAGTCGTTGGGCAAAAACAGCATTGTGTTGAAAATTGCTAAGAAAGAAAAATATAAGCTGGGCGCCACCCGCTTCGGTGGGAAGCCGGATGTGCCCCCGGACTTCGTTTGGCCTACTTATGAGGGCGAGAGCTATGACCATGTGGTGAAGGATCGTCCCCTCACTTTCCTGGCACAGTTCAACTGTGAGGAGCTGGCCCAGTTTGACAAAGAGCATCTTCTGCCCGATCACGGCCTGCTCTCCTTCTTCTATGAAACGGATACCCAGTGCTGGGGCTATGACCCCAAGGACAAGGGCTGCGCCCGCGTCTATTGGTTTGAGGATCTTTCGGCACTGTCCGCTGCAAACTTTCCTGTTGATATGGAGGAAGATTTCAAATTTCCTATGGTCAAGATCAAGATGGACGCAAAATACTCCTATCCTTCCTGGCAGGACTTCCATGAGGTGTTCCCGGATGAGAAGGATGACGAGGCTTTCAACGATGCATGGGAGGAACTGACCGGCGAGGACCCAGAGGACCCGGATGACCGCTCCCAGCTGCTGGGCTGGCCCTATGTGATCTAGAACAGCATGTTTGCCGAATGTGATTTGGTTAACCAAGGATACTATCTGGGCAATGGCTGGGTTAAGATTCCAAAGGAGGTTCGTCAGCGGGCGGAAGAAACGGCCCGTGACCGCTGGATGCTGCTGTTCCAGCTGGATATCGTGGAGTATGGCGACTTCGAGCTGATGTTCGGAAACTGCGGGCACATCTATTTCTACATCACCAAAGAGGACCTGGCAGCCCGCCGCTTTGATCGGATATGGCTGGTCCTCCAGTGCTACTAAAAACATGAAACAGGACTTTACTATTTGGCGCAATCAAATATTACAGAATCCGCGGGACATTTTACCGCTGAAATTCGGAATATCGCAGGATGAGGTCATAGAAATCTTCGGGAATCCTGATGCCGTTTCCACCATGAAAAGCGATGGGAAACCTTTGATCCTCAAATACCATGACATTGAACTGCATTTCGATAGAAAGGCTCCTCATGGGCTCTACTTGATTTACAGCGACGATGAGATTGAACTGAGCATCACAGCCGAGCACGAAGAAACGCTGCAACCAATCACCAACACAGAGCCGGTGGACAACGAATTTTTCCTTCGGGATGGAGCCGTCTATTTCTCTGGCCTATATGAAAACGGCTTGTTGAAGGGTGTTGCGCCCAAAGACTTCTGCTGCTGGCGTTACTGGGGCAAATCCTCTACGGCCTGCTTTCTCGGCGGGATTCGCCTGCGTGGAGCAGTCCCGGCATCGTTTCGGGTGTTAAACTATGCCTACGCGATTGACAAAGCAGCCGTCTACACCACCAGCGGGAGAATTCCAGATGTAGATCTGGCAGCCTTCCAGGTATTAGACAATGGCCAGAACGATTCAGGTGCGCCCCAGGGATATGCAAAGGACAGCCGGCAGGTCTACTTTCATAACGGGGACGGCAGGGTGAAAATCATCAAGGGCGCGGAAGTTTCCTCTTTCCGCTCGTTGGGCGATACCTATTTTGCCAGGGATGAGAAACGGATCTATGCCTACGGCAAACAGCTTCCAAAGGCAGAGCTGACTTCCTGGGAACTACTTGGGCACTGGTATTCCCGCGATGCCAAGCGGGTGTATTACCTCAACCGGGAGATCAAGGGGGCGGATCGGGACAGTTTCACAGTCTGCACTCCTATGGATGCGGCTCCGCTTGCCGATCATCTGGCCCGCGACAAAGACCATTTTACCAGAACGATGAGATGATAGACGAAACACTGTGGCTGGAAAGGCTGCACGAGATAACCTAAAAACCGTAAACGGAGGAAAACGACAATGGACTATTTGAAAATACTGCATGAAAACCCTGATTTGGCAGAGGAATTTGATTCGCTGTTCGACTTCTTCCTGCTGGATGAGTTATCCCCGCGGGATGACGCGGAAGGCCGATGCACCTTTTCAATGCCCGGCATGGCGTTTGCCAGAGATGGCTCCGGCGGAGAATACCACCTGTTGGAAGATGGCTCCATTGGATATTACAGCAGCGAAGGTGAGGCAGGCCGTCTGGCCGAGAGCATGGACGCTCTCTTTTCCCTGATTGTGAGCTGTATCTGCTGGCACGACTGCTGTGACGCAAAGCAGTATGTAGATTCCAAAACACTGGAGGAATATGGGCAGAGACAGCGTAACACAAACTTGGAAGATATGGATAGCTTGCGGCGGGTGTCTGATGCGCTCGGTATCCCTACCGGTGAGCCGCTGGCTCCGGTTCTGGAGCGGTTCCGCAAAGCAACCCAGCGTGAGCCCGTGTATCAGTGTATATTCCACGAGGACGACGGAAGCTTGACCGAATCATACGGTTTGATGTTTGAATGAGAAAGGAGGAATCACGATGAAAACATTTGATCCGAATTATAAACTGCTGGACGAGATGTATCAGGACGATTACTATCCTGCTTTTCTGGTAGACAAGGTAAAGGACGAGCTTCAGAAGGTCATCGACCTGTTGGAAGGCGGCGAAACCGATACCGAAGTGGTGCAGGAAACGCTGGACGAGGCGGTCTGCGGCATCAATGATCTCCAGGAGGAGTTTGACGAGAACGACAGCGAGATCGAAACGGTGGCACGGGAATGTATCGCGGCAACCGTGGCCTACATTCTGGAGTGGTTTGGCATCCCCATTGACACCGAGGAGGCCATCCGGGAAAGGGATTGGTGAAAACGATGTCCATTGAAAAAATGTTTGGCGAACTGGATAAGATCGACATTCTGGCAGAAACCAAAACCGGAGAAGTTCTAATGGTTTTGGTCTGCAATGGCTTTATTGACGGCTCCCCGGAAACGCAGAAGGCCCTGCTGGACAAGATGGAGGGCTATCTGAACCACACCCAGAGCGAGGAATTTCAAAAGGAATATGGGGATCGGCCCGTAATTCTGCGTGTGACCCTTGGCCGGGAGCCGGATGAGCACATCCTGGCCCTGCTCAGCAAGTGCCCTGCTTGGGCAGAGGACTATGGCGTAGAGCTGGAAATAGAAATTGGAGGAAAACAGGTTCGCATTGTAGAGAGCTGACCGATGCTTAAACCGAATCAACAGGAGGAAACCACTATGCCGACTACCGAATGGCTAAATAAATACGAATCAATCAAGGATAAACTGGTCTGCAAAACGGACCTGGACGCTCATTTCACAGAAAAAGTGATTGGGAACATGGGCGTGAATGTGCTGGACATTGGTGCCGTCCACTTCCCTACCGGGACGATCTTCGCCTGCGATCCTCTGGTGGAGCTGGAGGATACACCGCCCTTAATCCAGACGATCCCCGCCGGGACTTATCCCGTAAAGATCTGCGTGGTGCCCAGTGAAAAATACGGCGACCGCTACGCCTGTGTCAAGGTGGAGGTCAGTCGGGAGAAGCCTGTCCGCTATGAGTTGGGTATGACGGGCAAAGAAGATCTGGACGAGGGACTGGATGAGGACGATTATTTTGGCTTTGGCGTAGACGCCGGGATGGGCTGCGTTGCGGACATCCAGACCCAGGCGGCTTTCAAGACATACTGGGCTAAGCGGCTGGAGGAAGCCCCGGACATTGACCCCTACAACGACCTGTTCTGCGACTTACTGGAGGAAAACGCCCAAGCCTACCCCAAATATCAGGGGGACTGCGGCGACTGGCTCAACTGGACAGTGCCGGACACGGACTGCAACCTGCCCATCTTCTCCTCCGGCTGGGGTGATGGTTACTATCCCGTCTACTTCGGCTACGACGCCAAGGGCGAAGTCTGCGCCGTGTATGTGCGCTTCATCGACATTGAAGCCAGCTACAAGGAGCAGGAATAAGGAGGCGCACTATGGAATTACCGAAACGGGCGCGGACAGTGAACTGGGAGAGCGGTGTCCTGACCTTAGATGGGGAAAAGCAATTTGAAGTCCCGGAGCTGACCGCAGAGATCATGGAGCAGCTGGCCGGTTACACCCTGGTGGGCTTTCATGTGAAAGGCTATCCGGTGACCGATGAACTGCTTGCCCCCTTTGCCGGGCATAAAAGCATGGCCAACTTCGGCGTGGAGGACGGTGCGCTCACCGACGCCTGCTTTCCCGTTTTTTCTGCTATGCCCAAGCTGCGCTATCTGCTGTTGGACGGCAACGCCGCCATTCACGGCAGCGGCCTGTCCTCCTTGCAAGGCTGCAAGCTGGACCTTTTGACCCTTAACCGGACCGGGCTGGATGATGCCGGTCTGCTCCAGGCGGCTTCCATCCCCAAGCTCTCCCACATCCAGATCGACCATACCGCCGTTACCTATGAGGGCCTGTTGGCCAGCGCCGGCAACAACCGCATTGAGCCGGTATCCCATGTGCAATTCACCAAGAAGCAGATGGAACACTTCTCCCAGCTCCAACGGGAAAAGGCCAAAAAGCCCGTCCAACTGGATGGGCAGGCGGCGGAAGAATGTCGCAGAATCTTGTCCGCTTTCTTTGCCGAGATGACAGAATGGGAGAAATACATGGAGCAGGCTGGGTTTGAAGATGCTGATGCTGTGCCCCGCGTGCTGGCAATTTGGGAGAAGTATGTGAGCGAAAAGCCCCGTCCGGGCTATCGACCTCTGGGCCTCTCATACAGCGCCCAGGGCACCTACAACGGGGAAGAATTCCTTGACGCAGAGCAGATTACCAAAAACAAGCTCTACATTTACACCAGAGAGAAAAACACCGGCTTTGACCGTCGTTTCCTCATGAAGCGCGTGGGCGAGGGCTGGATGATCGATGCGGTGCAGGAGCGGCTGGACGGCTGGCAGCGAACAGGATTGTGAGGCATCACATGGCTTGGGAATATGAAACCTTTGGCTCGGACGGTCAATGCAAATTGTTCGGTGTGAACATCTTTGACTACGACTGGCAACCCACTGGGAAGCGAGTAAAAGTCCAAGACCCGATCTATCACCAAAACCATACCTCGAGGTCTGGCAGGTAGAGATTGACGGGCAGATCCACCGCTTTGCTGCTGGAGAGTTCTCCAACTGCGTATGGGGATTTTATTTAGAGAAAGACGGATGAAAGGAGTGTGTGGGCGCATGAGCCGAATTGTTGATGAACCCTACTTTACATATAGTGCCTACAGCGCCCTCGCCACCGGCATCCAGGTGAAATGCCCCAAGTGCCACGGCGCAGGTGTGGTGACAGCGGATGATGACAACGCCTATTTCCGATGCCTGAGCTGCGGTCATCAGGAAATCTGTGACTGGACGATTTACCGCTATGATGTTCATAACCAATGCAAAAACTGCGGCAGGTACTACCGAGTGGATATTGAAGATACAGCAAAACAGCACTTTTCCGTTCTCCATGTGGCCTGTCCCTATTGCGGGGCAATCATGTCGGGAGAAGTCCATAAAACAGCGGAGGCTTTCTCCTACATTGCTGATATTCAGAACGGACGAGAACCCTATTTTGGCCTGGAACTTTGGTTTTTGACCTCCTTCCAGGGTAAGCCAGTCTGGGCCCTCAACCGGGAGCACCTTGCCTATCTGATCGACTATCTCAGTGCCGATTTGCGGGAAAAGCCGCCGGGAAGAGCGAAAAAGACCCAGGCCGATCATCTTCCAACCTTTATGAAAACCGCAAAGAATCGGGAGCGGATCGTGAAGCTGCTGAAGAAAATGTAGGAGAAATGAGAATGGAACAGAAAGTAATTTACAACGGCCAAATTCTTACTCTGACTCACTTTTGGGCAACGGGAGAGCCTTGCCTGTGGATCACCGACCCACAGCAGATCGGGATGCCTAAAATGGAGTTTGTGGGAGGCCACCCGGACGAATACTGCATTTTCCTGAAAAATCTGACAGAAACAGAACTGTCACAGATCACATCTCTGGACGGTGCTCCACTGGATTTGAAAGAAGAACTAAGCGACATCGAATGAGGAGAACACTATGAAAGACCTTTGCCAATACGGAAACCGGCCAGAGGACGAATGGGAAATCTTGCCCTGGATACCTGATCTGCGCCCGCCCTTCAAAATTTGGGTGAAACCAGAGCAGATCGCGCCATTCTTTCTCATTCCCCACCACCCCTATGCGATCTCCCTTCTGCTAAAGATCAGCGACGGATTCCGGACAGAGGAATTCCGACGACTGGGACTGATCGGCAGCAGCAAGGACTGGGAACAGCTTGTCCGGGGCGTGATCCAGGAGTTCGAGGAAAGTAACAGCGGCGTGGATCTGTTTCACTTCGACTCCGACGAGGATGTGTTCTGCGTGTACTCCCAGTACATCGACGATTTGATGCTGCTGTCCAAAATGATCCGGGCGGCCTGTGATGATGTAAAAGCGATGCGGACTTATCTGGGTATAGGTGAGGTGGAACATGAGAAATAAGGAGCAGGAGTTTGCATGGCGAAAAGTAATAGAAGCCTGCATGGAGGATGTGAAAAATCACTTCGCTGACATCCAGCAGGCCATTGAGTTTGGTTGGTACATCCAGCCGGACAACTACTTTGTGTCCTACATCTTTGCCACCGACTCGCAATTAGAGACGGCGCGGCGGAGCGGCCTGACGGAACAGATCAATTCCTATCACAGAGAGCAGCTGATAAAGCGTCATTACCCCATTGAGGGAATCAAGGACTGCACCTTTGCCTCCCAGGAGGAATGTGACCGGGAATTTGGCGGGAATTGGTATTACTATTTCAAATGATACGATGAGGGTATCGAGATGATTGAATATATCAAGCTCTTTTGGGAGGACGCACCGGAGGGAGAACCATTGGTGATCCTCTATGAAGTGGATACAGGAAATGAGCGGCTGGCTCTCCGCTCCATTGACATCTTTGCGGATGGCCGCACCCGCAATATCCCTGCTCTTTACGAAGGCGCTATCGAGATCACGCCGATCCCCACCGTGGATGAACTGAACGCCCATGTCTGGGGCGAGGAATTCCACGCCTGCGTCATAGAGAAAGCGGAATTTGAGGCTATCTGGGAAAGCCGATTTTATAGCGGAGCGTTTTGAAAAGCGAGGAATGACAATGGTTGAGATCAATCGCGTCTGGATCAATGTGGATACAGACACCAACAAAATCATACTATTCGGCCGCCCCCGTGTATCCATCCGTGTGGATGAGTACATTTGGAGTTTGATCGAAGAACATATCGTGAAGCCCCATAAGCTCATGCGCAGCGAAAAGCATAGGTATCTGCTGAAAATTTCGTTTCACCGATTTGATCCGGTGCGGCACCGATATTATCCGCTTTCCCCGTACAACGGGCCGCTTCGGGAAGGCGTCAAGCCGGACAGCGCAAACGGATGGTATCCCCGTGAGGACTTTGCAGACGCTGAGGAACGCGCCACCTGGTTCTCTCCTGATAAAATCTGGACAAACTGCGGAAACAAGGTTCTGGATGTCAATATTGATGCCGCCAATGTGAGCGCGAGCATCACCACCAGAGAATATGCTGACCTGCTGTTCGATGGAATCGGGTCAGCATTGGTGTTTAATTTCAAAAGGCTCAAGCGCGAGGAGTTTGATGCGTTGAAATCCGAGATCGACTGGAGCGTGGTAGAGAGTTTTCCCTTTCCCGCACCCTTTGAAGATCAGCAATACATTGGAGATGAAGGCAAAATTCATGTGTATTCCTGGGATGGCAGACAGGAAACGACTCTTGTAGGCCCCTATTCCGTGCGGGAATTGTATCTGGAACATTTCGGAGAATAGTTAGGAGGAATCTGATGAAACAGACAGATATTTATACCGAGCTCTGTCTTGCCTGCGCCTAATTTTGTTGGCTGATCACCCTGAATTTGAAAACTGGATCGACTGGCTGGAGCGGGATATTGAGGACTGGACCCAGCGGCGGGAGGTCGCCCACCACCTTCGGGCATACGGAGGCATGGGTTCCTTCAACGACCTACCCAGTATGCGTGGAAATCATGACTATATTTTCGGCTTTCTCAAGTCAGTGTGCTATGCCTTCGGCCACCTTTATGGCAAACGAGAAGGAGTTTCTCCGGAGGCGTTGATGGAGGAATGCGTTCGCGGCATGGAGCAGGAAGATTATTATTGCCGCAAGGAACTGAACCAAGCCATTGCCCAGCACTTGATGCAGGGCGATTTGCAGGAAAATTGGGATAAGCTGTAGGAGGATAAATGATGGTTCAAGCGTGGCGCAAGGTGGATTTTGGCACCGGAACGGTCACCTTTCTGGATGACACACAAAAAGAAGATATACTGCAAGTGGAATATCCAAACGGATTTTTGTTGGATATGGGCTGGTATCAGGACAGATATATCATTCTTGTCATTCGGGATTTTGATTGGGTGCATCCGGTCAAGCAGTATGAAACGGCAGATAGGGATCAACTTCCTGCGCTGTTGACAGAGGCGGTTCGCAGTGTAGAACGGGCATCTCAGAATGACAAAGTGGAGAAATGGTGCAAAGAATCGTGAGGTAAGCGTATGGCAAAGGACATCAGGGAGTGCCTGCTGGAGCAGGCAAGAAAATTTCATCAGTGGCAGGAAATCACTTATCCCGGAAAAACCACCGAGGAGATTGGCGGTGTGTGGGAGGTTGATTACCCTGCGTGGAATGATATATTTGATGCCTTTTGCCATGTGTTGACCCAAATGAATGTAGAAATGGCAGACAGCGTCCTGATGGATGAGATGGTCTATTTAATTGCCAGGGACAACGAAGCGGAGGGATTTATACAGGAAACCACTTCCCATCCCCAATGGTTTGAGTGCCTCTGCCGCAGGGCCTCAGCCTCCAATGAGAGTGAGGCCAAGTGGCAGTTTGCCGCCTATCTGCCGGAATGCTCATGTAGTCAGAAAGTCAGGGACATAATTCTGGATTTCGCAAAGGACCCCAATGAATATGTGAGCCGTCGGGCGCTTTTGGCGATGCCCGCTCTGCGTCCTGACTGTGTGGAACAGTTCGCTCCGCTGTTTTGGGAGCGCAACTGTTACTCTCCTGAGCTTCAGGAATACCAGCGGATCGCCGTTCTGGTCTCACTGGATGCCATCCATTCCGACCTGCTTCCACAATACTTGGAACGGGCCAAGCAGGATGGTCGGAGCTATCTGCTGGAACACGCAAAAAGGATTGAAGGAGGACTTTCCATGAACGAAAAACTATTTCGCACCCAATTCAATCAAATGGAAAACACCGAGAAGCAGGCGCTGATGGAAAGCCTGGCTGCTCGTTATGATATGACCTTTCTCGGTCTACATACCTTTGACCGTTGGGGCCAGAGCTGCACTACCGGCATCTTCGAGAAAGATGGCCGGGAGTTCGTCTTTGTCCCCGGAGATACCGTCACCCTGGGCTGGGAGCAGTTTGCCGTGGGACTGAATCAGGAGAGCCGGGAGGAATTGGACTATCTGTTCCAGGAGTGGGAGATGGAACCGCAGAACCCGGAGGAGATGATCCGGGAAAGCATGGCTCCCGTTCGGCAGGCGGCCATTGGCCCCATGCTGGTGGGCCGGGAGTTGGAGGAACTCTGCTGGGAGCCAGTCAAGATAGATGATTCCAGACTGACCGCCCATCCTGACTGGCTGAAGGAGTTCCGGGATTTTGCCTGGAGTGACAGCAGCAGTCTTACCTTGCATCAGTCGGCTCGCATAGAACGGACAGAAGATGGATTTCAGACCTGGATTTATAACCGCACAGACTACAATGCGCTTCTTGCCAGGCTGGAAAAGCAGGGGCTTTCGCTGCCCACGGTGGACGAGTGGGCCTACCTGTGTGGCGGCGGATGTCGGACCCTGTTCCCATGGGGAGATGGGTTAGACTACTCCATGCATCTGCACTGGTTTGAGGACATGGATGAGGATGAGAACCGGCCCTATGACATGGAGGAACCCAACTTCTTCGGCCTGTCCATCGCCTACGATCCTATATGCGGGAAGTGGTGCAGGCTGATAGGCTTACCACCTGCGGCGGCGATGGCGGATGTAATATCTGCGGTGGGCTGGGCCCATTTCTCGGTTTCCTGCCCTGTTCGCCCCACTGTAAGCCGGAAGTGCAGGAGGACAATGAACTAAACGGAGATTATGACTTTTATCGGCCTATCATTCGGCTGGAGAACTATGATTGACAATAGAAGCTTGATACAAAATAAAGAAAGAGAGGTGCCGACATGGGAGCATGGGGCATAAAAGCATTAGAGCGTGACGAAGGGCTGGATGTACTGGACATCCTTAAAAATGAATATGTACCGGAGCATCCGGTAATGGATCTGGGCGAGATGATCGAACTGATGAAAGAGGAGGTCATGCTGGGATCTGACTTCTCACAAATCGACTTCCTCTTTGACAATACTGCGATGGCTCTGGCGGAGCTGTATTTCCAATGGAAGGATAACGGCAAGCTGGACTACGATCATGAAGAAGCTATATGGGATAAAGTTACCGGTTTCACAGCATCCAAAGAAGCCCTTGCCTTCCTGCTGTGTCAGCTCACCGACATCAAAAACGAAGTGCCGGACGAGGACGGCATCCGTGAGATTGTGGATCTTTGGAAGAACGAGGACAGCGGTGAGATCGCTCCTGCATGGTTGGAACACTTGAATCAGCTCATTGAGCGACTGGCTTCAGAACAGGAGGCACGACAAATGTATATCAAAAAATACTGGGGCAACTTTATTGGCGGTTCCGATGACAGTCTGAACCTTGTGGCATTTTTAGAGGATCAGAAAAAGGAGGAGATCCCCCTCAGCGAGATTTTCGCCAAGATCGGTCTGGACAAGCAGAACTGGGACTTCCGCCAGACTGTGGAGTATCTGGAGTTCACCCACTCCAATGGCGTGGAGATGGACTTCCACTTCGCCATTGATGTGGTCACCGACCTGGCCGCCATCCTGCTGGAGTGCAGCGTCAGCGGCAGTGTGAAC
Source organism: Lachnospiraceae bacterium AM48-27BH (assembly GCA_003478355.1). GTDB lineage: Bacteria > Bacillota > Clostridia > Lachnospirales > Lachnospiraceae > UBA3402. The sequence goes on along the minus strand of QUFC01000019.1, from coordinate 7,892 downwards.
CTCCACGATCTGGACGAGTGCAACACCCCCGCCCGCCGTATCCGCATCACCGCCACGTTGGAGGAACACGAGGCCATGGACAAGGTCCTGGCGGACTTTGTCCAAGATCCTCTGTCCTATGACATCAGTGAGATGATGGGCGAGGATGAGATCACGGATATGGCTTATCAGGTGGAGATGCTGCGGAAAGAGCTGTACGAAGTCTCCGGCCGTAACCGGAACTACCATGTAAAGGCGGAAGATGTGAAACGTCTGCTTCCCGACTGGGAAGGTGCCGATGGCTGCATCGCCACCAACCGCATCACGGTGGAGGGCTGCAAGGTTGGCTACTGCTACCGGGAGGAGCCGGACGGCGGCTGGGACAGCGGCTGGCGCTTCACCGCTGGTGACGAGAGCGAGGCGTACATGGACGACCCCAACAACGCAGGGATCTACAAGCTGAATACGATCTGCAACGACGATTCCGACATCATTCCGCTGCTGCATATGCCCGCTCCCTGCGCCTTTGAGCGGGATGAGAATGGCGTGTTCCAGCAGATCAAAGACTGGAAACCGGATGAGGACGAGGAGGAGCCTGATATGGATATTTTGAAGCAGTGCCAGAAGTGGCATGAGGAGAGCAAACACCAGAAGATCATTGACGCGCTGGAGGCCATCCCCGCCGAGGAGCGTACCCCGGAAATCGATATGGAGCTGGCGCGAGCTACAACAACCTGGCGGACCCCAGCGAGCCGGAGGGAAGAAAGCTGCTTCACAGGGCACTGGAATTGATGAAGTCCCACGAGGAGGAACTGGGAGACACTAATTCCTGGAATTTCCGCATGGGGTATGCCTATTATTATCTGGATCAGGAGGGCCGCGCTCTGCGGTATTTTGAAAAAGCTCTGGAACTGCATCCCGGTGATGATCCTAAGCTCAACACCAGACAGGACATTGAGGAACTGATCGACTGGTGCGGGAAGGGCATTTCCCTGCCGCAGTTCTCGGAGTGCTTCCGAGAGCGGACAGAGAACTGGTGGGAAACCTTTGCCGAAATGGAAGCAGAATTGCGCCAGATGATGGACGAGGACAAGGATCACACCCGTGGTGCGGAGATCGTGGCCCAAATGCAGGAAACCCTGAATCTGGTTTTTGATGAAATTTCCTTCGAAATGGGCTTCAATGGCGAAAAGCATGAGCTGATTCTCACCCCGGAGGGGGACAAGGTCAAGCTGTTTGAGCTGGTCTACTTCCAGAAGCACGCCCCCAAAGAGGTGCTGGAGCACTGGAACATCCTGGTGGGCCGCCAGCCCATCCGAAACATCGGCCTGCGTACCGAGGATGGCTGGGACATCTCCGGGGAGGATGTGCAGATCTGGCTGGAGGAGCAGGGTGAAAACAGCTTCGCCATCTCCGCCTACTGCGAAAAGCTGCTGCCCATGCTCCGGGAGGAGGAAGGCCGGGCCTGGTGGATGCTCACCACCCTCACCGATCAGGTGCTGGGCGAGATCCCACACATGAGATACATAGACAACTTTGATGTGTTGGTGGAACCCAAGGCGGAGCCGTCCATTCTTATGTCCCAGCTTCCCGACGCTCTGAAGGAGCGGGGGCTGGAACTCTCCACCGATCCGGAAGCCTATCTGGAGAGCTACCTTGGCTACAAAATGGAACCCAACCAGGACCCGGACGCCGACTGGCGGCTGGATGTGATGGCCGGTTCCACCAACTGTGTGCCACTCATCAACGGCTATCTGAATGTCGACAATGACTTCATGGACGATCTCCACGCCGATGGCGCGGTGGCGGGCTTCTTCTGCTATCCCTTGGATACCCTGCGGGAGGAGGAAGGCAGTCAGAAGATCTTCGACTTCCGGGACAAGCTGGAGGAATTGTTCACCACCGGTGACGGACCGGAGGTTCTCACCCTTACCGGTGGGGCCACCGGCCTCTACTGCGGCTATGTGGACTTCATCGCCTGGGACATCCGAGAGGCACTGAACATGGCGAAAGAGTTCTTTGAAGGCACGGACATCCCATGGGCCATCTTCCACACCTTCCGCCGTGAAGCAGGTTCTGTGCCCCTAAAGCAACAAGATGATGGGCCAGAAACTGAGAATCAGGATGACGAGTTGGACGAGACGCTGACGGGCATGGACTATATTCCTTATACCCAACAAAACGCCGAAGCATTCTTCGCTCAGTTGGAGCAGTGGAACGATGAGGACGAGTACACCCGCTGTATTCAGGCATTGAATGCCATCCCGGAGGACTGGCGGAACTACCGCACCGCCTACGCCCTGGCGCGGGCACTGGAGAACTACGCCATCATCGGGAACCATGACGAGGGTACTTTGAAATCCAAGGGAGACAAAGCCCTCCTGAGGGCCATTGAGGTGCTGGAGTCTGTCCGGGAGGAAGGCCAGGACAAGTCAGAGTGGAATATGCGGATGGCCTACGGCTATCAGTATCTCTATGGGCAGGAGGAAAAGGCCATTCCCTACGCCCAGCGGTGGGCAGAGCTGGACCCGGAGGACGCAGATGCCCCGGCGGTGATTCAGGAGTGTAAGGAGGAGATCCGGAAACGCCAGCGCAGCCGGAACAAGAAGGCCAAATTCGTGCCCGGTGATACCCCCTTTGAGGATTTCGACCTCACCAACTTCTGGGATGATAATTGGTATGCACTGAAAGAATATATCAGTGAGCCGCCTTCCGATGAGCTGATCGCCAGTGTGGAGGAGGAGCTGGGCTACAAGCTGCCCGCCGCCTACATCTGGCTGATGAAGCAACACAACGGCGGCATTCCGGTGAATACCTGCTATCCCTGCGATGAGCCTACCTGTTGGGCAGAAGACCATGTGGCCATCACCGGCATTTTCGGCATCGGACGGGAAAAAAGCTACTCCCTCTGCGGGGAATTGGGCAGCCAGTTTATGATTGATGAGTGGGAGTATCCTGCCATCGGAGTGGCCATCTGCGACTGTCCCAGCGCCGGACACGATATGATCTTCCTGGACTACCGGGCTTGCGGCCCCCAGGGAGAGCCTGCGGTAGTCCATGTGGATCAGGAAAACGACTACAAGATTACCCATCTGGCAGACAGCTTTGAGGAATTTATCCGCGGACTGGAGCATGAATCCTTATATGATCTGGATGAAGATGTAGAGGATCTTAACGAAGATGATGACGCTGACGAGGAGGAAACTGACTGTAAAGGCTCCTTTGCCGGGTCTGTGCTCCTCTCCAAAGCAGAGTGGGACAAGGAGCAGTTGATCCGGGATCTGCGGGAAGAATGGGGCATCGTAGATGAGGAGCCGGATGATGGCGACGAAGATGATGAGAACAGTGATGACGCTGTGGTAATGCGGATCGGCAACATGATGCTGATTGCGACACTCTTCCACGGCCATATCCCCGACAATGAAGCGGAAATTAACGCTGAAAACAACTATATGTGGCCAGAAGCTATAGAAGCGGCCAAAGCGCACAAGGCCCATATCATGGTGGCTGTGTTGGGCGAGGAGGAAAAACTGCTGGAACGGGGTAAGCTGTTCACCAAGGCGCTGGCAGTGTGCTGCAAGCAGAAATACGCCACCGGCATATATACCAGCGGTGTGGTATTTGAGCCTCGTTTCTATGAGGCCTTGCCGATATGATGAAAGAGGACGAACTACCCATCTTCAACTGGGTCTGGTTTGGCCTGTACCGGAGAGAGGGGGGCTTGAACGGCTACACCTACGGCATGGATGTGTTTGGCAAGGAAGAGATGGAGGTGCTAAACACCGACGCCGAGCCGGAGGAACTGCGGGACTTTTTGGCAAGCCTTGCCTCCTATGTGTTGGCGTGTGATGTGACGCTACAAGACGGCGAGACTATCGGTTTTTCTGCGGACGATAAGCACACCATCACCCGCAGCCCCGGTGTCTCTCTGCCAGAGGAACAGATGACCCTGAAGATTGGTTACGAGCCTATAAAGGGAGATCCGGAGGATGACAGCTGCGACCACTCAGACAATGATGACACGCAGGATGAGGAAGAATTCAGTAATCCCGAAGTCTACACTGAGGAGGAGATGGAGGCCGTCGAGGGGCACATCCAGCAGTATTTCGGTGAGATCGAGAATGTGTTCCACGAGCTGGTTTCTCCCGACATCCATGTGGACATCTGCATGGTGCCGCCCACTGAGGAGCGGGACTATTACACCCTGGTCACCATGGGTATGGGCGCTCACCGGATGAATGTGCCGGAGAAGCTGGCGGAATACAAGCTGGAGCGGGCGGAGTTGGCTATCGCCCTGCCTGCGGACTGGAAGCTGGATCAGGAGTCCATGAAAGACGAAAAGTGGTACTGGCCCATCCGCCTGCTGAAAGTGCTGGCTCGCCTGCCCATTGCCAGTGATACCTGGCTGGGCTTCGGCCATACCATGGACAATGAGGATGACTTTGCAAAAGATACAAAGCTGTGCGCCGCCATTCTGACCGGTCCCCAGGACACTGAAGATGGCAGCGAGGTCTGCATCCTGCCGAGCGGCGAGGAGGTCAACTTCTATCAGGTGCTTCCCCTCTACCGGGATGAATTGGAATATAAGATGGCCCATGACGCGGATGCCTTGCTGGACAAAATGGACGGCATCAGCTTTATGGTGGAGCCGGATCGCCAGGATGCCATCACCAGAGGCACCCTTCTAACGATGATTTTGACGGCGAGATGGACGATGCCTCCTATCACCTTGAGAGCATTGAGGAGAAGGAACTGCCTATTGCCCCCATCAATGCCTACAACCACATGGCCATCTACTTGCGCTGGTGCATGGAGCACGACCTGATGGGCGAGGACTTCCTTAAAGAATACAGCGAAGTGGCCAAACAGGTCAAAGCCGACCCTGTCAGCGTGGATCTGCGGGAGTTTATCCGGGATGAGCTGGACGGCTGTCTGTTCTCTGTGCTATTCAATCAGCAAGGCCGTGCCTTTGCAGGCTACTACTACGGAGAGGGCGACAGTCCCTACTATCCTGCCGATGTTGACGACAACGCCCTCCGCTTCTTCGGCCCAGAGCGGTATCACTCCGATGAGTTCCAAGATGAAGCCTACCTGTTCATCTCCTTTGACGAGGACTACTATGAGGCTATGGCTCAAGTGATTGAGGAACGCTTCGCCAACTGGCAGGGACAGGACTTCGACGAGGATACGCTGGAGCCTTCCGAGGTGGCTCAGGCCATCATGGAGTATCTGGACTGCGAGTGTACCTATTTCCCATCCATGGCAGATGATGACCCCATCATGTCGGCATACAGCTACGCCCAGCGGCTGGGGGTACGGGAGGGCTTTGTTCCCGTGCTTATCCAGGCGGATGATGAAACGCTGTTGGAATGCCTGGTAATGAACGCCGACCCGGAGCATGATGCGGACTGCTATGAATTTGACCCCAAAACCGTGGAGGAGTACCGGAAGAAGATACTGACTGCCCCTGTAAAAGACGGCAAGGCGGTTCTGGAGGAATTGACCGGCCAGCGCAAGGAAGAAGCCGAGGATGACGATATGGACTGGGATGAGGAAGTCCTGGGCGAGATGGAGGGCGGAGAACCCAACGACCGCTTCGCAAACTATTGGAACGATGATACCGGAATGACATATCCGCTCATTCTGGCTAAAATTCCGGTAAAGAACCCCTGGGAGATATTCGCCTATCTGCCCTTTGGAAATTGGAATGAGTGTCCCGACACACCGGACCTGATGGCAGTGGCAAAATACTGGTTCGAGCAGCATGGTGCCATCCCTGCCGCCATGAGCCACGATGAATTGGAGTTTGAACTTTCAACTCCGATCTCCAAGGAAAGAGCTATGGAGGTGGCTGTGGAGCAATATGGCTTCTGCCAGATCTGGATCAGAATGAGGATGGAAGCATTGGCTCCTTGGCAGATGTCTTGTGGCAATCCACCGTCTGGTATTTCTGGTGGGATTGATGGGAGGTTGTGACCATGAACGAATACCTAAAGCAATATATTGAACTACAAAAGCAGTTTCGGGAGACAGAAGGAAATCCAGACAGTGTCCGCGCTCTCTATACTTTTAAGGAGGAACTGGAGCAGAGTGAGGAGCAGCAGGCCAAGGAAGTGCTGGTGGATGTGTATGACCTCCTGGACTTTAAGAAGGACGCCTACGAACTGCTCTGCCAAATTGGAAATCGTTCCGACAAGAAGACCCTCAAGCGGCTGGGAGTCTTGAAGGACTATGCGGAAAACTGGGGCAATCATTACGCCATCCCCAAGCCCAAAACACCAGAGGAAAAGCAGAACGAGAAGGAGCGGCAGACCCGGCTGGGCCTACCCACCTTCCGGTATCATCCGAATCCGTTGGCAACCGGCGCTTTTGAGGAATCCGCAGACGGCGTTGTCTGTGACTGCTGCGGCAAGATGACCCATATTTTCTATACAAATCCGTTCTTTTCTGTGGAGGATATTGCATATCTGTGCCCAGAGTGCATCGCCAACGGCGAAGCGGCCCGGAAATATGATGGTAGTTTTCAAGATGATTTCTCTCTGGATGATGGTGTAGACGATCCGGAGAAGCTGGACGAGCTGATCCACCGCACTCCCGGCTATTCCGGCTGGCAGCAGGAATACTGGCGCGCTCACTGCGGCGACTATTGTGCCTTTTTGGGCTATGTGGGTGCCAGAGAACTGCGGGCGCTGGGCGTGCTGGAGGAGGTGCTGGACGACCCCATGTGGGACGATGAGCAGAAAGAAATGATTCGGGAATCCGTCAATGGCGGGCATCTGCAATGCTATCTGTTCCAGTGCCTCCACTGTGGAAAGCACCTGCTTTGGATGGATTTTGATTGAGGAGTTTTCAAAAGGTGGGATACAAGTGATGAACCCCAAAACACTGACCATTCAATTCAATGATGAACAACTGCCCATCCTTCCAGTGGAGCCGGAAGCCCACCTCTCCTTTGCCACTCATGCCGATGGAAATGAATTGGAATTAACGGGAAACCGGGCTGGGCTGCTCCTATTGGCGAAAGCCGCTCTGGGTATGGCAGAAACCATTCGTGAGGATGGATTTCACATCCATCTGGATGACCTGTATGGCATCAACGCCGAGGGAAAAAGCATCCTGATCCGAAAGGAGGAACAATCAAAACCATGATTGAAAAAACATTCCTCAACCCCGCCACAAATAAGCAGTGGCGGATTGAAATTGACGGACATACCATCCGAACCTGCTTGAATAGCGGGAAGGTCAAGGAGATTCTGTGCGACTCCGCCTTCCAGGTCAAGAGCAAGGCGGCCAGCGCCATGATGGGCCAGATGCGGAAAGGATTTGTCTATCAGAATCCGGACGCCGCCGTTGAAGAAGCGCGATGCCATCGGTTTGTCGGAAAGGATAGCAACGGTTTTATGCCCTTAGCTACCGCTCTCACACGGGATGACTTCTTCCTGACGAGGATGGCCGGAGATTTTGAGGACGAGATCCTTTATCACTTCGATGGCAACGGGGAGATTCTTGAAACGGTCTCTTTGGGTGCCAAGCGGATGACCTATGAGCAGGTTCTCTGCCCCAATGATACCCTGCTGCTGAACAACAGCTATCTTCTCCAGCAGTTCTCACTCCGCACCCATGAGGTCACGCCTTTTGCCAACAAGAAAAACAGAATGAAGACCATGCTGGATGCCAGCGGCGACCTGGCCCTGTGGTACACGGGCGAGGAGATCATCGTCTTTGACTTTGGCAGCAACACAGAGGTGTGGCGGGAAACGGTAAAATGCAAGAAGTCTAAGAATCCGAATTTTGCCTATTACTGCTATAAATGAGCAAATTTGAAAAATTGCACAAAACTACACTGCGAATTTCATAAATGAATCAAAATCATTGCTTTCCTTTGCGCATTGAAAAAGATAACGATACTTTTC
>QUFC01000018.1 GCA_003478355.1 Lachnospiraceae bacterium AM48-27BH | reverse complement strand
CACTGGCACATTTCATGTGTGCAGTGGGTACTGGTAGGTTCTGTTCGTTTGAAACTGGATATCACGAAATCTGTGATACCATTCAGCTGGAAAAGTATCGTTATCTTTTTCAATGCGCAAAGGAAAGCAATGATTTTGATTCATTTATGAAATTCGCAGTGTAGTTTTGTGCAATTTTTCAAATTTGCTCATTTATAGTATAGAATATTATGTGAAAAATGTAAATATTGAGGAAACCTGATGTTTGTACTGGATCTGTTACTGTTTGCGCAACGCGTGAACAGTAACCTGAATCCGGGTAAAAGGGGAGGAGAAAGGTATGAGAAAGAAATCGAAAAAAATTTTAGCAGCCGCATTGGCAGCTATATTAATATGGAATACATGCGGATGGCAGCCACAGGCATTGGCGGCCGGTTCGCAGCAGCGGATCGAGGATGAAACGGGAGCAGATGATACTGCGGAAACAGCAGAAAAAGAAACGTCATCAAAAGAAACGTTATTAAAAAAATCTGTATTAAAAGCTTCTCCGTCGAATGCTTCTCCATCGAATGCAGAAGTAAAAAATGACAGCGACGAGTCTGATACTGGCGTTTTACCCGGCAGTGGGACAACGATGCCGCCGGAAGCAAATGAAGATGAGACAGGTGCAGAGGCAGGGGCAAACGGAGCAATAACAGGAACCGAGGCCGGAATAACCGGAGCACCAAACGGCACAACAACAGGAGCAGAGATAAAAGCAGAGATAGAAGCGTTCTTGGGGCTGGATGAGGCTATTGCGGTGCAGAAGCTCTCTCTGGGTGCCAAAGAAAGTGATATCATCCTTCCGGATACTCTGGAGGTTCGGATGAAGCAGGAAACTTTAGAGGATGCTCCAAAAGCAGAAGGCGAACTGCAGATAGATGCGGAAACTGACACCGAAAAAGAAAGCTCGGAGACGGATGCAGAAGAGGATATCAGAAGGATCTCCGGCGTGATCTGGAAGCTGGATATTGGTGAGAGCGACTATCCGGAATTTCACGGCGGGATCTCCCCGCAGGATTATTTTGAAGAATTTGACGAGGATGGAGAACCCATTGAAACCTCCTATAAGACCTGGGCAGGCTATCATGAGGCAAACCAGGACTACAACGGCAGTGCCTATGTCTACACACCGGTTCTGCCGGAGGAATATTCACTGGGAGAGGAGGCAGAGCTTCCGGAAATCTGCGTTCTCGTAGGAGAGATGCAGCTGATGGCTCTGGCAGGCGAGGAGCATAACCTGAATAATCAGCCGCTGCTCATTAATAGCACTAACCAAAATGAGTTGAATGGAAAAACTATAACCGGCAGATATTGCCCTACCAATCGACCGGAGTTCACTCATACAGACATCAAGGGCGGCATCATAATTGATAATGTTACGGTCGATCTGACGATTAAAAATGTAACGATCCAATCTGATGGAGCCAGAGGTTGGAATCTGGCCGGTATTTACCTGAAAGGCAATGCCCAGCTGAATCTGACCTTAGAAGGAACCAATACACTTGTGGGACTGGATGAGGGAGCCGGAATTGAGGTGGGAAAAGGAGCAACACTGGTTATTACGGAGAATAGTACCGGAAGCCTGAAGGCAGTGGGAGGTGCCTATGGGGCCGCCGGTATCGGAGGAAAAGGAACAGCAAGTGACGAAGGTGCAGATAATAACTGTAGGACAGGAACGATTATAATCAAGGGCGGAACTATCGAAGCTGAAGGTGGAGCTTATAGGATTTCCCAATCGATGGATTATTATGGAGGAGCCGGAATCGGAACCGGTCGCTATGGAATCGGCGGAACCATTAAAATACTGGGTGGAACGATAACCGCAGAAGGAGGAAAGCAGACAGGAGCCGGAATCGGAGGCGGAATGAGTGGAAGGGTAGACACGATCGTGATCGGCGGGACGAAAGGCGAAGCTCCTGATATAACCGTATCTTCTTATAAGCATAGTACAAAGGGATACATGGGAGCTGCCATCGGCAGCGGATGGAATGGAGTGAGTGGTTTACAATTATCCTGTGGTGAGATCCAGATATTAAGTGGATCTGTGAAGGTGAAGGGCGGAAATATTGGTTATGGAGTGTTAAGGCCTCTTAATGGAAATAGCATGAAAGGCGGCAGTGTCACTATTTTCGAGGAGGTGCAGTTAGAACTGCCGCTTGAAAGCAAAATTGAGCCCGGGGAGAATGTGCCTACGGGAAGAAAACATTCCGGATCGCCGCTTATGATAACCAGCTGCCAGAAGGAACCTATACGGCGGACATATCACTGTATCGGGAAAATGATACAGAAAAAGCAACTCCGGTTTATGAAACAAGCACTCAGATGACCGTCTCCGGATTCAGGGGAACGATACCGGATATAACCCAGTGGATAGGCCATTCTGGAAATATGCAGATGGTTGTAGAACTGAAGCCTTCCGGTGGCGGGGAAGGTAAGACGATGGAGGGAAGGGTTGTTCTAAACAAAGGAAAGGATGAAACCATCTCCGTCACGCTTGGAGAAACAGCTTACCAGAAGACGATGGATCTGACCATTCATGATGGCCGTTTGAAGAATGATAAGAATTATACACTGACGGTTCAACTGGGGGAAGAAGCAAGCGAAGGCGGCACTGCACCGGATGTAGTAACCTATTCATCTAAAAAAGCTTCCGGTTATCAGATAAAGACCGATAAAGTCAGCTGGTATACGCCTCTGTCCGGAGTGGTTCCGGTATCGGTTCAGGTACAGGAAGAAGGAGAAAATACGAATAGCTTTACAGTAACAGGATCCCTCTCGATGGAGTCAAAGGAGGAAAAGAATCTTTCCCTTACCATCGGAGAACCCCTGTATCCTGTCCGGTTCCACTTCTATTCATCAAATGTGCAGGAGGAAGAGAATGTATCCCTGACAGCCGGACGGCTGGCTGGAGCCTTAGAAGCTTCGGTGGAATTAAAGCAGGACAAAGGCCAGTTTGCCTTTGACGGGAAGCTGACAATCGATGCAGCAGCAGGCAATCATGCATATGCTCTGGCATATCTTCCGGCCGGAAATTACCGGTTTGTGATAAATACAGGCATCACAGAATTAGGAAGCTCCGGTGGAAGCTTTACTCTGGACAACGAAACGGTAAAGGCAGAGGCTGCAGGAACGGATATCATCGTGTTAAATGATGCAGAGGCACTGGCGGGAGAGCTGGATCTTTCCCTTGGAAATATATCTTTTTCCGAGGAAAATGGTAAGCTGACCATTTTATATTCCAAAACAGATGGTTCCGGCCAAGTGGTTACAACAACGTTAATAGACCAGTCCTATGATAAATGCTATCGTATCACTTCATCTGGGAATAAGGTAGAGAAGTATCATCTCTCTGTGGATATCCCAGCTTCCAGGGAACTAAAGCTCGTATTAAAGAATCTTACGATTACACCGGAAAAGGCTATCGCACCGATTCAGATAAACGGAGAGTCCCAGGTGATCACCTATCTGGAAGGGGAAAACAAGATTTCGATTAATAAATCAGAGAAATCTTCATCAAGGTTACCTGTTTCACCTGCCGGCATCAGTGTGGCGAAAGGTGCAAAGCTTACGATTGACAATGAACCGGGACAGCAGGGCTCCATAGAGGTGTTCAATAATACAAATGTAAGCAGGAGTGGTGCAGCAATTGGAGGAAATGGAGAGCAGGATGCAGGAATCATTCACATCAAGGGGGGAACTGTAAGTGCAACTTCCGCTTCTAAAGGAGCGGCTATCGGTGCTTCGGTAGGAAAAAGTGTAGAAGAAATACGGATTAGCGGAGGAAATGTAACTGCAAAAAGTAGTGATGGTGCCGGAATCGGAACAGGAGGTGCTTTTAATAAGGAGGAAAGAACCGGTAAAATCGTGATAGAAGGCGGAACGGTGAATGCAAGCTCGTGGAGTGGTGCCGGAATTGGAAGCGGTTTTGGATATGTCCCTGGAAGCTCAGCGATAATTGCAAAGATTGAGATTCATGGTGGAATGATTACAGCCTATTCTTATGATGGTGCCTGCATTGGAAGCGGTAGAAACAGTTCATCGAGTGTACTGATTGACGGCGGCACCATATGCTTAGTGAAGAAAAATAATGAAAGCGGTAGGAATGCTGCTCATATTGGAAAGGGGTATGAGTCTACACTGGCACCAACCGATGTGACGATTACGGGTGGAACGATCTGTTTGATAGGGGCGGATGGATATATACCGCGACCGATCATTTATGGCTGGGAGGAGGCAGGCGAAAAGTGGCAGCAGAATAAACCGAAAGATGGGAAAGGTAACCCGGTTTATTACACCACAGCGGATCTGACCGGTATCTATGAGAATAATACACTGGTTGAAAAAGCAGGTATTGAAGGAAGCTCCTACGGCTTTCAGGATGTCCGGACAGATGCCAGCGGAAAGCTCTATATGTACCTTCCGGCATCGGAGGCAGTGAAAGCCACCTTTGGCGGTGTGGAATTTACCGGAAAGGTTGAGGCAGGTAAGGATGAGAATGTATTGGAGCGTGAACAGACCTCCATTGATTATCAAAGGGAAGTCCTGAAAAATATGGCTCTGTATGATCTCGAATATGCGAGATCCATGAGGGTTATAGATTGGACAAAGATCCCGGCAGGCGGCGAGGTTTCTCTGACAGAAATTCTGGATAAACAGCCGGAGAGTGCGACCGAGATTACTCTGTATGTGCGAAAGGCGGCCGCAGGTTCCGCAGCAGCAGGCGAAGCAGCCGAGATAAAGCTTCCGGCAAGACCGGCAAAACCGGCTCCGATAACAGATGTAACGAAAGGCAGCTACTCTATCAAGGTAAATGGACAGCTCGATTCCAGTTACGAGTACGGAATTGCCGAATCTGCTGATGGTGGGCTTCAGTGGCAGTCGATGAGGACGTTTACATCGCCGAAGCCGGCTCACACGTATTACATAACCCTTCGTGTGAAAGCAACAGACAGCAGTTTTGCATCGAAGCCGGCTGAACGCTTGTCGGTGACAACACCGGATGCATTACTGATCGACGGTCCCGCCGGTAAAGTATCCTTTGAAACGACGGGAACCTATGGACAGACACTTGATCAGATTTCGGTACAACTGGCAGCGGGATTTCAGGTTGTTAATTATAGTAGATCACCGGTTTCTGGAACATGGAGCTTCAGTAAGGATCAGAAAGGAAGGCTTGCATCATCCATATATCCGGAGGTAAAGGGAACCACTGCATATCAGGTAGAATTTATACCGACTGAAACATCAGAAGGGCAGTATGGAGAAACTTTGACCCAAAGTGTGACTCCGGAGATATCTCCGAAAGAGTTGCATGCAGTTCTTACGACACTCATTGAAAAGCCCTATAATGGAAATACCGATATCGCATTAGAGGCGACGGTAGAGATAGGAACTTCGGGTCAGAGCTATACCATCCGCGGACTGAAAGGAATCTTTGAAGATGCTAATGCCGGAACCGGTAAGACGATAACCATTGATTCTTCAAATGCAGTAATTGAGGCAGATGGCAGCACGGGCACGGTGAATCTGCAGAATTACCGTGTGGTATATCCGACTCAGACGACCGGAACCATCCATCCGATACAGGGTTCGGTTTCAATCGATTCGCAAGCATGGACCGGAGAAAAAACCTATGGAGACGACAGCTTTTCCTTGACGGGTGTGAATGTAGTGGGAGATGGAGCTCTGAAGTATGAAAGCTCCAATGAAAATGTTCTCACCGTGGATGCACAGGGTCAGGTGACCATCAAAGGTGTCGGTTCCGCCGATGTAAGCATCACCATGGCAGCCGGAACGAATTACCTTGGCACAAGCACACCGGCAAAGAGAACGATCACCATTGAAAAAGGAACACTCATCCTTACCTTAATCGCTGTAAACCGGAGCACCGGAGCGCAGCAGCCGGAAGGAATTCTCGGAACCTACGAGGATGATTTTGATATCATTGCAGGTATTCAGGGAGCGTATGGTGACAAGCCGCAGGGTATGATCCGCTTCTATGATAATGGAATTCAGGCTCCGGATACGATCCCTGTGGGGGAAACTGGAACTGCGGTTTTCAACCTGACAAAGCCTGGAGTCGCATCCGTAGGAACGCACCGGATGACAGCCGAGTTCGATTTTGACACTTCTCATGAGTGGGCGGACAAATACAACACGCCTGCTCCGGCTGCATTTACATTCGCAATCGGAAAGGTGGCTGCACCGCAGATCACCTGGCCGACGGCAGCGTCTGTGAAGGCGGGAAGTCCTCTGAGTGACTCTGTCTTATCAGGAGGAAGCACCGAATACGGAAACTTTGCCTGGAAGGAGCCGGCGCGGATGGCACAGGCAGGCACCCATAGCTACGAGGTGGTATTTACACCGAATGAATGGGCCTCCGCTCGTTATGAGATCGCAGTAATGACCGGTACGGCAGAAGTGACAGCAACGGAAGAAAAGCCGGACGAAACAGGCAAACCGGGCGAAACGGAAAAGCCGGGTGAAACGGAAAAGCCGGGCGAAACGGAAAAGCCGGGCGAAACAGGCAAGCCGGAAGGATCAGGCAAACCGAATGAATCGAACAGAACGGATGATTCAGATGATTCGGATGAGCCGGAAAGACCGAGCCGCCAAAACCAGTCTCCCAGACAGAATAAAACCTCCGAAAACGGTGTAATCAGACAGGATTCGGTCAAAGGAACGATCGACAGTGCGGCAGGAATTATCACAGGAGAAACAAACAGCTTTGCCAATGACGGAAAGAGCCATTGGATGCTGGATGAGCATGGCTGGTGGTTACGCTTTGCAGATAATACCTATCCGAAGGGAAGCGTGCGTGAATCCGGTGGTATTTCGCATTGCTGGGAGCAGATCAACGGAACATGGTGGGCCTTTGATGAAACGGGTTATGCTAAGACAGGCTGGTTAAGAGAGAAGGATTACGGCGGCTGGTTCTATATAGATCCGGAACACGGCATGCACACAGGCTGGGTGCTTCTCAATGGAGCATGGTACTATTTTAATCCGGTTTCCGATGGAAAGAGAGGCATGATGTATGCCGGACAAAGAACACCAGACGGATACTATGTAGATAAAAACGGTATCTGGGATGGAAGAAACAAGCAGTAAAACGGGTTCACAATATAAAGTGAGCCTGACAGATGATACAGTGGTGGTAACAGATTTTGCCGATTTAGAATGCGAAGCATCGGCAAAATCCGTTGCTCGCGTGAACAGTAACGAATAATCCGGAAGGAATCCTTCAGCTTTTGGGGGAATCCTTCCGGATTTTCTGTCTACAGATAAGGTGTTTTCAATTTTTCCACAACTAAAAAGTTGTAACATTCACAATCTTTTACTTGATATTGAAAAAGTGTTGTGCTATAATGGGCAACAAGTTAAGAAAAATCGTAACTATGAAGGTACTGAATAGTTACGAAAAATCGTTCGAAAACGAGGAGGAAGAAGATTATGAAAAAAGGTTTCGCATTAGTTATGGCATCCATGATGGCACTGTCTCTGACAGCATGTGGAGGAAATGGTTCTTCTGCGACAACAGCAGCAGACACCTCCGCAGCAGACACGAAGGCAGAGGGGACAACGGCAGCAGCACCTGCTGATAAGATTGGCTTAGCTGGCAGCGGAAAGGAACTGATCTTCACGACTGGTGGTGACCAGGGTACTTACTACGGATTTGGAAGTGTGCTGGCAGGACAGATCAGTGATATGACAGATACTACTGTAACCGCCATCGTAGGCAAGGGCTCCAAGGGCAACATCGAGGCCATGGATGCAGGCGATGCACAGCTTGGTTTTGTACAGTCTGACGTTATGGCTTATGCTTATAATGGAACCAACTTATTTGATGGCGCAAAGGTAGACGGTTTTTCTACTGTAGCGGCTCTTTATATGGAGCAGGTTCAGATCGTTACGTTAAATCCGGATATCAAGACGGTAGCAGATCTGAAAGGCAAGACCGTATCGGTTGGTGATTCTGGTTCCGGTGTTTACTTTAATGCATTGGATTGCCTGGGTGCTTATGGACTGACCATTGATGATATTACTCCAACCTACCAGTCTTTCGGTGACAGTGTTGAGGCGATGCAGGACGGCAAGATCGATGCAGCATTTATCGTAGCAGGCGCACCGACTACAGCAGTCACTTCTTTAGCAGCAACCAGAAAGGTATATCTGGTAGAGTTAGATGATGAGCACATCGACAAACTGATCGAAGCTTCTCCATATTACAGCAAATACACCATCGCCAAAGATGCTTATGGACTGGATGCTGATGCAACAACCGTAGCAGTAGGCGCAGTAGTAGTAGCAAGAGACGATGTGGATGAGAATGATATTTACAACGTAGTAGCAGGTATCTACGATAGCATCGACACCCTGGGACATGATAAGAAAAATGAACTGGATCTTGACTTTGCAGCTTCTGTAACTGCAGTTCCATATCACAAGGGTGCAGCAAAATATTTTGCAGAAAAAGGTCTGACTGTTCCAACAAAATAGGAATAGAAAGCAGCGAACGGAATCACAGATTTTCAAAGGAAGGGGATCATTTGCAATGAGTTTTCTGAAAAAACATGCTGCGGATGCAGCAGATCTTACCAATCATTCATCGGATCATGCAGCAGAAGCTGTAGATGCAGTGATGAAAAAATACGACAGGGAATCGAATGTCCGGGTATGGGAGGGAACACCAAAGCAAGTGATCCGTTTCCTGATGGCAGCATTTTCTTTATACTGCATCTATCTGACACTGTTTGACAGAGGACTTCCAGAGGTTCGTCTGACCCGTTTTTTGGCTATGATCATTTTGATCGGATTTTTGAACTATCCGGTGAAAAAAGGCCATGTGCGGGTGAATTACATCCCATGGTATGACGTTGTGCTGATGATTGCAGGAGCAGTCCCATTTCTCTATTTTGGACACAATGCCCAGAAGATTTTGCTGACCAGCTACAGTGTCATTTCGAAGGATCCATTTATGCTGGCTATCGCTATCATAGCGATCCTGGTGTTGATCGAGCTTTGCAGACGATGCGTGGGACTTCCGATCCTTTTTGTCGTAGGCGCGCTTCTGATCTATACCTTTGCCAATGTCCGCTTTGGTAAAGTTATTTACGATCTGTTTTACACCACCAACGGTGTGATGAATACTCCGATCAACGTATGTCAGAAATATATTGTGGTATTTATCATTTTCGGGGCATTCCTGGAGAGAACCAGCATTTCCGCGTTTTTTATTGATCTGGCAAACTGTGTGGCAGGTTCTTCGGTAGGTGGTCCGGCAAAGGTAGCTGTTATTTCTTCTGCTCTTTGTGGTATGGTTTCCGGTTCTTCTGTTGGTAATACGGTAACGACAGGTTCCGTTACCATCCCGATGATGGTCAAGACCGGATATAAACCAGATTTTGCAGGCGCTGTTGAAGCAGCAGCATCCACCGGTGGACAGATCATGCCGCCGATCATGGGTGCAGCAGCCTTCCTGATGGCAGAGTATACCGGTGTTCCATATTCAAGAATTGCAGTGCTGGCGATTCTTCCTGCAGTGTTATATTTTGTTGGTATTTATATTGCAGTTCATCTGGAAGCGAAAAAATTAGGATTAAAGGGTTTAGATAAAGACACGCTTCCTAAATTTAATTATTTAGTCCGTAAACTGTATCTGTTAACTCCACTGGTTGTACTGGTGATCCTGGTATCCAATGGAACCAGAACCATGCAGAGCTCTGCAGCGATTGCGATTCTGGTGACCATTATAGTTGGCTTATTTAATTCGGATAACCGGATCAGCATTTCTAAGATCATTGACGCATTAGAAGCAGGCGGCAAAGGAACCATCACGGTAGCTTCTGCCTGCAGCATGGCAGGAATTGTGGCAGGATGTATTACCTCCACCGGTCTGGCTTCAAAATTATTAAGAACGATCGTTTCCGCATCCGGAGGCGTCATGATCATTGCCCTGTTACTGACCATGTTGTGCTGTATCGTTCTTGGTATGGGTGTTCCAACAACAGCAACTTACTGTATCATGGCAGCCACCTGTGCACCGATCCTCATGAGCAAGGAAATCGGAGTGGAGATGTTAGCAGCTCATTTCTTTGTATTTTACTTTGGTATCGTAGCAGATATTACACCGCCAGTTGCCCTGGCTGCCTACGCAGGCGCTGCCATCGCCAAGGCACCGCCGATGAAAACGGCGATCAACGCCAGCCGGCTTGCTATTGCGGCATTCATCGTGCCTTATATCATTGCTATGAATCCGGCGATGTTATTTATCAATACCACCATTCCAGAGGTTGTGATGATCACCATTACCAGCCTGATCGGAATCTTTGGTGTGGCAGCGGGTCTAAGCGGTTTCGTATTCCACCAGATGAAGTGGTGGGAGAGAATCCTGTGCGTAGTTGGTGGATTGACTCTGCTCATTCCTGGAACACTGACAGATATCATTGGATTTGTCCTGGTTGGCTTAGTGTGTGCAGTTGGTTATCAGTCCGTGAAGAAGGAAAAAAACGCATTGGCAGCATAAAGGGAGTACATGGAAAAACACATAAGAAATAAAGAAAATCAGTTGACATGAGGGTGGTTTGAAGTTATACTGGTCTCATAAAATCATACAGAGTGTGTTACTGGTAAAGCAGGCATTAACTTTAAAAGACATCTTGGAAAGGGTGTCCTTTAGGGTTAGTGCCTTTTTCAATGGAATGAAATCAAAAGAGGTGGGGCATACTCTGAAAAAGAAGGAGAAGGAATATGAAAGACAAGATTTTTGGTGTGCTTCAGAGGGTGGGACGCAGCTTTATGCTTCCGATCGCAGTGCTTCCTGTTGCGGGACTGCTTTTAGGAATCGGCAGTTCCTTTACCAATGAAACAACGATCGCAACCTATGGATTACAGTCCATTTTGGGCAATGGAACCATGCTTCATGCCTTGCTGGTGATCATCAGTAAAGCAGGAAATGTGATTTTTGACAATCTTCCGATTATTTTCGCTGTGGGTGTTGCCATCGGTATGGCAAAAGCAGAGAAGGAAGTCGCAGCATTGTCTGCTATGATATCATTTTTCGTTATGCACGCATCCATCAATGCAGTATTGGTGGTATCCGGGAAAATTCTGGCAGATGGAAGCATTGCAGACAATGTCTTAGATGGGACCATCGCCAGTGTCTGTGGCATTCAGTCTTTGCAGATGGGCGTATTTGGCGGTATAATTGTAGGACTTGGGGTAGCGGCCCTGCATAATCGTTATCACAAGATCGTCCTGCCGAGTGCCTTATCATTCTTCGGCGGTTCCCGGTTTGTACCGATCATTTCTACGGTAGTTTACGTGGGCGTAGGAATCCTTATGTACTTTATCTGGCCTGCTGTTCAGAACGGCATCTTTGCCCTGGGCGGACTGGTGACCGGAACCGGATATTTTGGAACCCTGGTCTTTGGTATCATCAAACGGGCGCTGATTCCATTTGGCCTTCATCATGTATTTTATATGCCATTCTGGCAGACTGCAGTTGGCGGGACCATGATGGTAGATGGCAATCTGATCCAGGGCGGACAGAATATCTTCTTCGCTCAGCTTGCAAGCCCGGATGTGACGCATTTCAGCGCAGATGCCACCAGATATTTCTCCGGTGAGTTTATTTTCATGATCTTTGGACTTCCTGGCGCGGCATTGGCCATGTACCGTTGTGCAAAGCCGGAGAAGAAAAAAGCGGCTGGCGGTCTGTTGTTAAGTGCAGCATTGGCTTGTATGTTTACAGGAATTACAGAGCCACTGGAGTTTTCCTTTTTATTTGTAGCACCGGCATTATTTGCAGTGCAGGTAATCCTGGCAGGAAGTGCCTACATGATTGCCCATGTGTTAAATATCGCTGTTGGCCTGACTTTCTCCGGCGGTATCCTGGATCTGTTTATTTTCGGTATTTTGCAGGGAAATGCAAAGACAAGCTGGATGCGGATCATTCCGGTGGGAATCATTTACTTCCTATTATATTACTTTATTTTCAGTTTTCTGATCAAAAAGTATGATTTCAAGACTCCTGGACGGGAGGACGATGATGAGGAGACGAAATTATACACAAAAGCCGATGTCAATGCCAGAAACACGGCGAATAGCCGGCAGTCAGAGACCGATGGAAAACAGGGCGGCACTGACGATGAGAAGAGTGCGGCGATTGCAAGAGGTCTTGGTGGAAAGAAAAATATCACTTCTGTGGATTGCTGTGCAACCAGGCTTCGTTGTTCCATCGAGAATCCGGAACTGGTAGACGAGAAGCTGTTAAAGGCAACCGGAGCGGTTGGTGTAGTGAAAAGAGGACAGGGAATCCAGGTGATCTACGGACCACAGGTAACGGTGATCAAATCCAATCTGGAAGCATATCTGGCACAGAGCGGGGATGAGGATGAAGTGGATAGACCGGAGGCGGCTCAGAAATCTGAGCAGTCAGTGACAGATTCTCAGCCAGTGACGGATTCTCAGCCAGAGGCAGGCGTGTCTGAGCAGGTGCCAGCTGAGAGTGTCCAGCTACAGACATCCTCTCACATTCTTTACTCTCCGTTAAAAGGAAAAGTAGCCCCGATCAGCGAGTCCCCGGACGAGGCATTTGCCAGCAAGGCCATGGGTGACGGTTATATGGTGATGCCAGAGGATGGAACAGTGGTAGCTCCAGAGGATGGCACTGTATTATTTGTGTTTCCAAGTAAGCATGCGATCGGCATGAAAGCGGCAGATGGAACGGAATATCTGCTTCATATTGGTGTGGATACAGTAAAATTAGACGGAAAAGGATTTGAGGTATTTGTTACAGATGGCCAGCAGGTTCACCAGGGTGATAAATTGATGGAATTTGACCTTTCATTTATCCGTGAACACGCAGCCAGCGAAGCTTGCATGGTGATCTTTACCGGTCTGACCAGTGCGGATAGCCTGAATTTAACAAAAGAGGGCATGGTGAACCGGCTGGACGCAATCGGAGAGATCCATAAATAAGTTCCTGTTTATGATGTGATTTTTGTGGAGGAAATACCTCCTGCACTTGGCGAATTTCCAGTTTTCATGTATAATCAGAATAGAAGTGTCTGTTCGTATACATGACGGAACGGAAAATGCAGGTGCGGGAGGTATTTTATGTACAGAATCATGAAGGTCTTGAATAACAACGGAATTCTGGTTCTGGATGATCAGTCTGGGCAGGAACAGATCCTGCTTGGAAATGGAGTGGGGTTTGGCCACAGGATCGGGGAACGGATGACCAGATTACCGGAGGGAAAGCGTTATGAACTGGTGAAACAGAAGGAGTCTGCGCTTACCAGAGTGAATGAGATTGAACCGGTCTATATTGAGGCGGCTGGACGTATCATAGAAGAGGCAGAAAAGGTACTGGGGAATCTTCAGCATGATATCCTGATTCCTATGGCAGACCATATCGCTATGGCGGCATCCAGGATTCGTGAACATATGGAGATCCCGAATCCATTTTTACAGGATATCCGGACTCTTTTTGAGGAGGAGTACACTGCGGCGAAGAACGGTGTTGAAATCTTGAAAAGTCTGACTGACCTTGAATTCTCAGAAGATGAGATCGGCTATATTACCCTCCATCTTCATGCCGGTCTGGCAAAAGAAAATGTGGCCCAGTCGTTAGAAACTGCCCGTCTGGTCAATCGCTGCCTGGGGCTGATCGAAGAGTATATGAATAAGAAGCTGACCGCGGATTCCCTCGGCTATAACCGGTTGGTCAGCCATATCCGCTATATGCTGGCAAGAGTCCGCAAAGGTGAGAGCGCCAATCTGGATCTCGAAGACTACGCCCGTCATTCATTTCCGAAAGAATATGAGGCTGCAGCGAAAGTCTGTCAGATCTTAGAGCAGGAGATGAAACTGCATTTTCCCCAGGAAGAAACGGGATTTTTAGCAATCCATATCCGGCGGGTGATGGGAATATAGGAAAAGGAAGGTGAAGAGAATGAGCGCATTCCCAATAGAAGATATGAGCAATGCCTATATAGAGCATTCCATGGTGATAAATAACTTTGTAGTTGAGATTGGAAGTCAGATCAAAGACAGTCTGTGCCGTGTTTTTGGCGATGGAGTACAGTATCAATGGCGGGAAGATGGAAACCTATTGTAAAGTCGGTGTATCCGAGTATTGGATCGTGGACTGGCGCAAGAAGTCTGTGGAAATCTATATGTTTGACTATAAGGCAGACGGAACGCCATACTCATATCTGTTCAAAGTTGTGACGGAAAAGAATAAGGATGAACTGGGACTTGTGATGTTCCCTAACTTCAAGATTAGCTTTGATAGATTATTTGATTTTGCGTGACAGGAAGGAAAGTTATCTGATGGGTTTTAAACGCTCAGATTTACAATTACATCTGGGCTACGGTGAAACGCCATACCTCTGCCGTGCAAAAAAGGACGCTTGATTTCTCAAACGCCCTGTTGTATAATCAATACAGAAGTAAATCGGATACGAAGTCCGATTTGCCCTCAGTAAAAAACGATTATTAAAGAAATAAGCATCCTAAACTTTGGACGGTAGGGGATGCTTATTTTCTTTTATCTAAATGATTGTCTATGTAAGACAGCGCCGCAAAAACTACCAACAACAAAGTAAGAACTTCCATTGTGTTCATAGGGCATCACCCTCCTTTGTAGACTAGAGGGCATCAGATAATCGGAACATCGCATCCGTTCCGTATGATTCTACGAGAATATCTTATCATAAAACGAACATCAGTTCAACCAATTCTGGAAGACTTTCCCAATAAAGCAAGTAACATGCTCCCACCACTTAGCTAACACTTGAAGTGGGGGAGCATGTCACGCCATGAAATCGGAGTAACAGGATTTGAACCTGCGACCTCTCGGCCCCCAGCCGAGCGCGCTACCAAGCTACGCCATACTCCGTACCTTTCTATTATATCAGAAAAATAGAGGTTTGAAAAGAGTTTTTTTATTCGATGATCCACAGGATCAACAGACAACCAGCGCAAAATATCCCCATTCCCAAACCAGTTCTTCAAAACTATTTTCCAGATACTCATAGATATCGTCTTCGTCATATCCGGTCATACGCATGATGATCACCAGGTAATCGCGGACATTTTCATAAGGCAGCTTTTCATTACCATGTTCCAGCCAGGTTAAAAACAAGCTCTGCCGCACTGCAGCGTATTCCAGGGCCAGCCACTGCATCTGGATGATCATACTTTCTAAGTTTCCACCAGGGATCAAAAGATCAGAGAACAATTCATTAGCCAGGACATTTTTCAGAAGTGGATGAAATTCTTCCCATACATGATTGAAATTTTTCCATTGATCGGATAAAGCCGCTGTTCCATATGCGTCTGCCAGTCTTTCAGCCTGGGCGAGGACCGGGGTTAGGTAAGACTGGTAGAGTCCTTCTTTCTGGTAATTAACAGCCAGGTCCTGGAGAATTTCATTGTCCTCGATGATGGTGTCTTCCAATGCAGGAGCAGCGGAGAGCACGGCTTCATGAAGCTCTGATAAAGTCTGTTCAGAAAAATAATCTTCCAATGTCCCGGTGTCCCAGTTATCTTGATGGTATAATTCCCGTAAGATGTAAAAACATTCCATCAGTGCCTGGCTTGGTGTGCGGTCGGGGCGCTGGATCAGGGCGATCAGTCTGGAGCGAAGCGAAAAGAGAAGCGCATCAGAGGCAGCCGGGGAGCACAGGTCAGAAACTTTTGGAAAATGTAAGGTTTCGCAGTTCCTCCACAGATCGATTACCGCCGGACAACAGGGCATCAGTGATTGTTCTTCATGGGTATCAAAGGTGTGGGTTTCCCGCGGAAATACCTGACAGGTTTCCGAAAGAACCTGGTCTCCGTGTTCCAGAACCAGCTTGCATAATTTATTTTCTGAGAGAAATGGACAACGGTGGTTCTGGTCCAGGGCGATCACGCGGGTCCCGTCTTTGAAGGTGGTGTAAGCGCTTAAACGTGTTTTTGCTGGGATCGTATCGGTTGGAGGAGCCAGCTTCTTCCAACAATTATTGGTATGGTCATCAACCGAAATCTTCCATTCCTGGCAGCAGGTGATGGGACACTGGTCTGCAGTGCAGGAAAAGTGGTCGTAATAGTCTGGGCGGATCTGTTTCATAGGATAAGCCTCCTCTTCATTTATAGCATATTGATGGTAGCAGATTTTTATCCTGGATGCAAGAAGCGGATCTTCTATTTTGTATGGGCGGCGGAAAATACTGCATTTACAAAAAACGCCGGATGCGATATGATGATAGAGATGGGACGGGAAGCTGCTGTTTGGGCAGGCGTGAACAGTAATATAAAGGAGACAGATGATGAAAACACTGATCAGTTTTGATGTAGATATGACTTTGTTGGATCATGCTACTTATAAAATTCCGGACAGTGCCATGGAAGCGATCGAAGCATTACGGAAAAATCATTTTATTGTTCTTGCTACCGGAAGAGATATGGATACTTATTACAGCCGGCAGTACCGGGATCAGATTCAGGCGGATGCCATCATCCACAGCAATGGAACCAAGATTACGGTAGGAGACCAGGTGCTTTACGAATCCGTTCTTCCACGGGAACTTCTGGAACGGGTGCTCCATTTTGCAGATGAACATGATCTGGCGATTGGCATGACTAGTGGGGATGATGATTATTACATTCATCCAGAACATGTGACAGAGCATGATATCAGGCGCTGGGGAGAAAGTGGACGTCAGTACAAAGATCCATGGAAGCTTCTGGATATGAAAGTGCGGACACTTGCCTATATTGGGGTTCCGGAAGGAGCAAAATTACTGGAACAGGAATTTCCAGAGTTAAAATGTCCTCTGTTTGCGGGGCTGGAAGGGGCGGATGTGATCGCAAAGGAAAGTTCCAAGGCGAATGGACTGAAGATTCTATGTGAATATTTTCACATTCCAGTGAGTGAGACGTATGCATTCGGCGATAGTATGAATGATCTGGAGATCTTACAGGAGGCAGGAACTGGAATCGCTATGGGGAATGCCGTTCCGAAGTTAAAAGAGGTTGCAGATTATGTGACTGACCGGATCGATGAAAATGGAATCTACAATGCCTGTAAGCATTTCAGGCTGATATAGATATAGATAGCATAAAGGAGAGCAGAAAACCATGAACGAGAGACTGGAAAAGCTTCGTAAGCTGATGAAAGAACGTCATTTAGACGCTTATCTGGTACCTACCTCTGATTTTCATGAGTCAGAGTATGTGGGAGAGTATTTTAAATGCAGAAAATTTTTAACAGGATTTACCGGGTCTGCGGGAACTGCGGTTGTCACCGCGGATGACGCTGGAATGTGGACGGACGGAAGATATTTTGTCCAGGCGGCAAAGCAGTTGAAGGACAGTGGATTTACCCTTCAGAAGATGGGCCAGGAAGGAGTTCCTTCTATTAATGAATATCTTCAGAAGGTTATGCCGGAAGGTGGAAAGCTTGGTTTTGATGGCCGGGTGATCAACAATCAGATGGGCGAAGGTTTACAGGAAGCTCTGGAGGATAAACACGTAACGATTTCCTATGAGGAAGATCTGGTCGGCGAGATCTGGGAGAATCGTCCTGCTCTTTCTGCAGAGCCAGTCTGGGTTCTGGAAGAAAAATATGCAGGAAAGTCTGCAGCCCAGAAGATCGAAGACCTTCGTGGAGAGATGAAGAAGCTGCATGCAGATGTTCATGTGCTGACAACGGTGGATGATATTGTGTGGCTGTTAAATATCCGTGGAAATGATGTGCCGTGTAATCCGATCGTGCTGTCCTATGCGGTTGTGACGATGGACCAGTTCTATTTATTTATCAATGAAAAGACACTGGATGAGGAAGTAAAGGCATATCTGACAGGACTTGGTGTGACTTTGAAACCGTACAATGACATTTATGAGATGATAAAAACTCTGAAAAATGTCAAAGTACTTCTGGAAACCGGCAAAACCAACTATGCCATTGTGAACAACCTGGATTCTACCTGCAAGATCGTGGATAAGATGAATCCGACCGCTCTTGCCAAATCCATCAAAAATCCGGTAGAGATTGAAAATGAGAAAAAGGCCCATATCAAAGACGGTGTTGCCATGACCAAGTTTATCTACTGGTTAAAGAAGAACATCGGCAAGATCCCGATGACGGAGATCAGCGTATCTGACTATTTAGAACAGCTGCGCCGGGAGCAGGAGGGCAACTTAGGATTAAGCTTCGATACGATTTCCGCTTACCAGGCTAATGCAGCTATGTGCCATTACTCCGCAACTCCGGAAAGTGATACCCAGTTAAAGCCAGAAGGCTATATCTGGTGGATTCCGGTGGTCAGTATTATGAAGGTACTACCGATATCACCAGAACTGTTGCCCTGGGACCGATCACAGACGAGGAACGGGAACATTTCACCCTGGTAGCCATGAGCATGCTGCGTCTGGGTCATGTGAAATTCTTATATGGCTGTCGTGGCCTGAGCCTTGATTATGTGGCTCGTGAGCCACTCTGGAGCCGTGGATTAAATTATGATCACGGAACCGGACATGGTGTGGGATATCTGCTGAATGTCCATGAGCGTCCAAATGGAATCCGTTTCAAGATGGTTCCGGAGCGGATGGATAATGCGGTTCTGGAAGCCGGTATGATCTGTTCCGATGAGCCTGGTATTTATATTGAAGGAAGCCATGGAATCCGTACAGAAAATATGATCGTTTGCAAAAACGCGGAGAAGAATCAGTATGGTCAGTTTATGGAGTTCGAGTATCTGACGTATGTGCCGATCGATCTGGATGCGCTGGATGTGAGCCTGATGGAGAAGAAGGATATCCAGTATCTGAATGAGTACCATAAAGCAGTTTATGAGAAGATTTCTCCGTATCTGACAGAAGAAGAGGCTGCATGGTTGAAAGAGGCGACAAGAGAAGTCTAAGGATGGGAAAAGTGTCTGAAATTGACAATTATTGATACATATAAAGAGGTTGGGGCGTGTGAAAAAATGAGAAATCATTTTTTCACACGCTCTTTTTTCATAAATACACTACCGTATATGGGTGCTCCACATATGGAAGAAATTTTTCCAGCAGGTCTGTGGTGCGGATGCGCAGACTGGAAGTATTGATACATGGATGGCAGCCAATGTACTCGTGATGGTCGATCACATCAGCATCAATGAGAAGCCGTACTCGGTGGTTCTTATCATTCATCAGTCCCAGAACGCTGACAGAGCCAGGAGTAATGTCTAAGAATTCCTCCATAAACTCAGGACCGGCAAAGGACAGGCGGGCGCTCCCGATCTGTTTGGACAGAACTGCGGTTTTGAATTTTTTCTCTCCGGGCATCATTAGAAGGTAGAAATCGGTTTTCTGTGCGTTGCAGAGAAACAGATTTTTACAGATTGCAATATCCAGCCGGGTGTCGATGTCATGACAATCCTCCATGGTTGCAGTAGCTGTATGATCCATTCGGGAGTATGGAATTGCCAGCTTATCCAAAAGGTCATAGGTACGGACTTCTTTGGCAAGGCGGTCCGTGCAGTCCGCAGGTCTTCCGGTATAAAGGACTGGATCTATATAGAATTCATTCATAGTTATGTTCTCCTTGTAAGGTCGTATATGGAATTTATTATACAAAAATCAGTGGAAAAAGCAAGAAATATCCTCTATAATGAGAATAAGTGGTAATAGAAAAACAACAATTTGAGGGTCAGAATGATGCAAAAGAATGAATATAGAAGAAATGAGAATAAGAGAAGCTTTCGTACAGAAAGAAAGCCGGTCAAGAATGCTGGACAGGACACTTACAAAGTGAAAAGCGCACAGGACGCTTGCAAAGTGAAAAGCGCACAGGACGCTCACAAAGTGAAAAATGCACAGAAGCCGGGAAAATCAAGAAATACGAACAGTATGTGCCCGGTGTCCAGACGTTGTGGTGGCTGTCAGTTCCTGGACATCCCATATGAGAAACAGCTGCAGCACAAGCAGAAGCAGGTAGAAGACCTGCTCAAGGGCATCTGTCCGGTGAAAAAGATCACAGGTATGGAAAATCCATTTTACTACCGTAATAAGGTTCACGCTGTATTTGGATATCAGAAGGGGAAAGCGATTTCCGGCGTTTATGAAGAAGGGACTCACGAGATCGTCCCGGTTGAGCAGTGTATGATCGAGGACAAAAAAGCCGACGAGATCATCGGAACTATCCGCGGTATGTTAAAATCCTTCAAGATCAAAACTTACGATGAGGATACTGGCTATGGCCTTTTGCGCCATGTCCTGGTAAAACGAGGCTTTGCTACCAATCAGGTGATGGTAGTCTTAGTCACGGCTTCCCCGGTATTTCCATCCCGCAACAATTTTGTCAAAGCTCTGCGGGAAAAACATCCGGAGATCACCACGATCATCCAGAACATCAATGACCGCGGCACTAGCATGGTCCTGGGCGACCGGGAGAAGGTATTATTTGGTAAAGGATACATTGAGGATGTCCTCTGTGGCTATACCTTCCGCATTTCCAGTAAGTCCTTCTACCAGATCAATCCGGTCCAGACCGAGAAACTCTACGCGAAAGCCATGGAGCTGGCTGGGCTTACAGGGAAAGAGACGGTGATCGATGCTTACTGCGGCATCGGAACCATCGGAATGGTGGCAAGCGCCAAAGCCAAAACGGTTATTGGCGTGGAATTAAACCAGGATGCTGTCCGTGATGCCGTGGAAAACGCCAAAACCAACCAGGTGAAAAATATTCAGTTCTATAACAACGATGCCGGGTGTTTTATGGTCAACATGGCAGCTAATGGCGAACACGTAGATGTAGTGCTCATGGATCCGCCGAGAAGCGGCAGCACTGAAGAGTTTATCAAGGCTGTAGCAATCATGAAGCCAGAGAAGGTGGTTTATGTGTCCTGTAATCCGGAAACTCTGGCGCGGGATCTGAAGATGTTTAAGACGAAGGGATATGTGGCGAAAGAAGACTGGCCATTTGACCTTTTCCCACATACCGGACATACAGAAAATGTCTGCTTATTATTGAGAAAAGGCAACTGACCGTAATCAGAAAAGTAAGGACGGTGTTGGCGGCCTGCGGTCAGGCAGACAGTACAAAACAGGCAACACAAACAAAAACTACATACAGATGATTCAGGTAAAGAGCGAACTATATCTTGTATACTCCCGGTGCGCGTGTTGGTTAAAATATCCAATATACTCACCGTGAGTATATATTTTTTATGAAAAATCTGATATATTAAAAGCAGATCAAGGACTTAGATCATAAAAATCTGACGATATGGAAAGGAGAAATGAGTATGGGACTTATTAGAGCAGGAAGGGGAGCATTAGGCGGAACATTGTCAGATCAATGGAAAGAATTTTTCTACTGCGACTCCATGGGGAAAGATGTACTGGTTACAAAGGGACAGAAGCGCATCACCGGCCGTTCCACTAACACAAAAGGAAACGACAACATTATTTCCAACGGCAGCGGAATTGCTGTTGCGGACGGACAGTGTATGTTGATCGTGGAGCAGGGAAAGGTCGTTGAGGTTTGTGCAGAGCCAGGAGAATTTACTTACGATAATTCGACAGAGCCGAGTATCTTCAGTGGTCATCTGGGCGACAGCATTAAGCAGACGTTCCAGGTAATCGGAAAACGTTTTACCTACGGCGGTGATACAGCGAAGGATCAGAGAGTCTACTATATCAATACAAAAGAGATGGGAGAGATCCTTTACGGTACAGCAACACCGGTTCCGTTCCGCGTGATCGTGAATGAGGAGCTGGGCTATAAGCTTTCTGTAGATATCCGTTGTAACGGAAACTTTACATACCGGATCTGTGATCCACTGCTTTTCTATACAAACGTATGTGGAAACGTGGAGCAGGATTATGAAAGCTCAGAGATCTCAGGTCGTTTAAAAGGCGAGCTGATGACAGCATTACAGCCGGCACTTTCCACGCTGTCTGCAAAGAAAGTCCAGTATTATGAGATTCCGGCACATACGCAGGATCTGTCCGATGCGTTAAATGAAGTCCTCTCAAAGACATGGAAGGAAAAACGAGGCATTGAGGTATTCTCCTTTAATATCAATTCCTTAAGTATTCCGGAGGATCAGCGTAAGAAGATCAATGAGTGGGAAGAAAATGCAATGACCACCAACCCGACAACAGCGGCTGCCCGCCTTGTTGGAGGACAGATCGACGCTATGAAGGCGGCGGCAGGAAACAATGCCGGCGCAATGACCGGATTCATGGGAATGGGAATGGCAATGAATGCCGGCGGTATGGGCGGCATGAATGCCCAGAACCTGTTTGCCATGGGACAGCAGCAGCCACAGGCAGCGCCACAGCCACAGGCGGCACCACAGCAGACAGCACCGGAGCAGCCACAGGGAGATACCTGGATCTGTTCCTGCGGAACAACAGTGAATGGAAAATTCTGCCCGGAATGCGGATCAAAGAAGCCGGAGCCGAAGATGGAGCCTGCAGGAAGCTGGAAGTGTAAATGCGGCGCAACAGCAACCGGAAAATTCTGTTCGGAATGCGGATCTCCGAAGCCGGCAGACAGCGAAGGCTGGATCTGCTCCTGTGGAACCGTAAACAAAGGAAAGTTCTGCCAGAACTGCGGAGCAAAGAAACCGCAGGGAGCATTGTTGTACCGTTGTGATAAGTGTGGCTGGGAACCGGAGGATCCGGCACATCCACCGAAATTCTGCCCGGAGTGTGGAGATCCTTTTGATGATGCAGACAGAACCAATTAAATATTGATTTCCCGGAATAATCTATGTGAGCGTGATCTGGAGAAAAGGAGAAACGGATGAAGCATGGTTTCAATAAACACAGGCGGTAAAGGGGCGATTGGAATATGAAGCAAAAACAGCTCCGCTGGCTGGGGCTGATCCTGATTCTGGCCGGAGTGGTGTCCCTCGGACTTGAAGCCTGTGAGAAGAAGGAAGCGGAGTTTTCACAATTATTAGGAAAAAAGGGGGTTCTCACCATTGACCTGGAGGAAGTGCTGCCGT
Source organism: Lachnospiraceae bacterium AM48-27BH (assembly GCA_003478355.1). Taxonomy (GTDB): domain Bacteria; phylum Bacillota; class Clostridia; order Lachnospirales; family Lachnospiraceae; genus UBA3402. The sequence continues at coordinate 44,111 of QUFC01000018.1, read as the reverse complement.
AGAAAGGCAGCGCTTCCCTTTAAAGGGTCAGAGAAAAGAAAGGGAGGCAGAACAGCGGTATGGGAAATATACAGGAATATAAGTGTCCGTGCTGTGGTGGTGCGATCCACTTTGACAGCACAATCCAGAAGATGAAATGTCCGTACTGTGATACAGAATTTGAGATGGAGGCGCTTCGGGGATATGATGAGGCGCTGAACCAGGAGCAGTCGGACGAAATGGTATGGGACACGAGTGCAGGAGAAGAATGGGGGGAAGGTGAGACCGATGGCCTTCGTACCTACCAGTGCCAGTCCTGTGGCGGAGAGATCGTCGCAGATGAGAATATGGCAGCATCTGCGTGTCCGTATTGCGGAAATCCGATCGTTGTGACCGGACAGGTTTCGGGAGCATTGAAGCCGGATTATGTGATTCCGTTCAAGCTTGACAAAAAGGCGGCAAAGGACGGCCTGATGCGTCATCTGGAAGGGAAAAGGCTTCTTCCGAAGGTTTTTAAGGATCAGAACCATATTGATGAGGTTAAGGGTGTTTACGTTCCATTCTGGCTGTTTGATACGGAGGCAGATGCGGATATCCGCTATCGCGCGACAAAGGTCAGAAGCTGGAGTGATAAAAACTATAATTATACGGAAACAAGTTTTTTCATGGTGGGACGCAGCGGAAGCATCGGTTTTACACGGGTTCCGGTGGACGGATCGACGAAGATGGAGGACGATCTGATGGAATCCATTGAACCTTTCGATTTTAAGGATGCAGTTCCCTTTCAGACAGCATATCTTGCAGGCTATATGGCAGATAAATATGATGTCAGCGCAGAAGAGAGTATCGCACGTGCGAATGAGCGTGTAAAACGATCAACAGAGGATAATTTCAAATCAACAGTAAGCGGCTATACATCGGTGACAACAGAACAGAGCAGTGTGAGACTTCATGACGGAAGTGCGAAATATGCGCTTTACCCGGTCTGGATCTTAAATACAACCTGGAATGGAAAACAGTACCGCTTTGCCATGAATGGACAGAACGGGAAATTCGTAGGCGATCTGCCAGTGGATAACGATGCTGCAAAAACCTGGATGATAGGGCTTTCCGCAGCATTTGCCGCAGCAGCTTACGGTATCAGCTGGCTTCTATGGCTGGCGCGGATTATATAGAAGGGGGAGTGGAGAAGATGAAAAGAGCAGGAAGGAAACTGATCGGAATGGCAGCAGCCTGGCTTCTCGCAGCTTCCGCTTTCAGTATGGCTGTTTATGCGGCAGATGGCTTTTCCAGTGAATATGAACGGCTTTTAGATACGGCATCTATTCTTTCTGATGAAGAACAAGATGAGATCACCGAACTTCTGGATGAACTCAGTGAACGCCAGAAGATGGATGTGACGATCGCAACGGTAGAGAATCTCGATAACTATAACAGCATTGAGGCCTGTGCGGATGACCTCTACGATTATTGTAATTTCGGTTACGGCACAGACCGGGACGGTCTGATGTTTGTAGTCAGTATGGAGGAGCGGGAATGGCATATCTCGACTTGCGGCTACGGAATTACTGCATTTACAGATGCCGGTATCCAGTATGTGGGAGGCCAGATGCTGGATTCTCTTGCAGATGGCGATTATGCACAGGCATTCCGGATCTACGCAGCGTGCTGTGATGATCTGATCGATCAGGCGAGGGCAGGCCATCCATTTGACAAGGACGATGTTCCGAGAAAACCGATGTCTGCGACAGTTCCGCTTATCTGTATTGCAATCGGTGTAGCTCTTGGATTTGCAACTGTCCAGGGCATGAAGGCACAGCTAAAGAGTGTTCACAAAGCGGGATCAGCAGCCAATTATGTACGGCCTGGCAGCATGAATCTGACCGGGAAACAGGATCTTTTCCTATACAGCCATGTCGACCGGGTAAAACGAGAAACAAAGAGCAGCAGTAGCAGTGGCGGTGGAAGCTCAACGCATACCTCTTCTTCCGGAACGACCCATGGTGGTGGCGGTGGAAAATTCTGACAGGATCCATATGCAGAGCAGCAGCTTCTCGCCGGGATCCGGATTCCTGCAGCGGCAGATCCGTGGGCGTAGAGCTTCTGTTAAGCTTTTTTGATGCCGTTTTGGTAAAGAAAGAGTGAAATGATTGCTGTGATGGTCTCTGTCAGCCAGAATGCGTGCCACACACCGGCTGCGCCGAGTAAATGGCTGAGCAGGAAAGCAAGAGGCAGGATCAGGATCACATAGCGGCATAAAGAAACGATCAGGGAAGGAAGTCCTTTGCCCAGTGCTTCCAGGGTTCCGCAGGTAATAACGGAAATGGTGGACAGCAGGTATCCAATGCTGATGATATGCAAAGCCTGGATTCCGGTACGAATGGTGGAGTCCTGAACCGTGAACAGTCCCATAAGAGTACCAGGAATGGTCCAGCAAAGCGCGGTGCCGAAAGCCATGATGGCAGCGACCAGCATAAGCCCAGTGTGTAGATATTCAGGACACGTTTGTGTTCTCCGGCGCCATAGTTGTAACCGATCAGAGGACGCATTCCCTGAATGATACCATTCGCCGGCAGATACAGGAAGGTCTGCAGCTTGTAGTAAACCCCAAGAACAAAAACATAGGTCTGTGAATACGCAGACAGCAGGATATTTAACACGGAGATCAGCATGGACGGCAGAGCCATGTTTAAGCTGGCCGGAATACCGATGGAATATAGTTTTTGATCAAAAAGCTGTCAGGTTTCATATCCTTTAAGGAAAATCGGATCGAAGATGGCTGCGTCAGGTAGACGGTCAGATACATAACTGTACTTAAGGTCTGCCCCAGGCCGGTTGCGATCGCAGCGCCTGCGATCCCCATAGCCGGAAATGGTCCGATGCCGAAGATCAGTACCGGGTCCAGGATGATATTTAGGACACAGCCGCTTAAAAGACAGGCCATGGTCAGGGTCATGCGGCCAATCGCCTGGTATACCTTTTCAAATACCAGACCCCATGCCTGCATGACGGCAAAACAGAATGCAATGCCGGAGTAACGGATACCGATGGAAATAATATCCGGATCATTGGTAAATTTTTGAAGGAATGAAGGCATGATGGCAATGCATACAATGGAAAGAAGGATTCCGTGCAGTGTTGCCAGCAGCAGTCCCTGGCTGGCGGAGCGATCAGCCATTTTGTGATCCTGTGCCCCAAGATAGAAGGAGATCACGGCATTGATCCCGACTCCAAAACCGATCATGATCGCACCGATCAGGTTCTGGAGAGGAAAGACCAGGGAAAGGGCCGTCATGGCATTCTCACTGATCTTCGCCACAAATAAGCTGTCTACAATGTTATAAAGAGAGTTCACCAACATGGAAATCACCATGGGAAGTGACATTTTCACAACCAGTCCGAGGACTGGTTGTTTTTTCATATAAGTCTGATCCATTAAAAAGTCCTTTCTGAAAATTAAATTGATCTCAAACTGTTCCTTAGATTGATCAAAATTCCAGTTCATTTGAAAATATGCATGTTTCTTTTTTGCGCGAGTGCGCATCCCGCGGAGCGTTTTTGTGTCATAGGACGAAGTTTCCTATGACACAAAAAGCCACATGACCTCCAAAAAGGTCATGTGGCGAAAAGTAGACAGAAATCTCGAAAAATCCACATATCAGTTTTAGAACATCAGTATAGCATCATCTTATCGAGAATGTCAATAGGATGAAAAATCCATATGGCATTAAAATCGGTTGCAAGTTACTGTTCACGCGTTGCGCAAACAGCAACGGATTTTGCCGATGCTTCGCATTCTAAATCGGCAAAATCTGCTACCACCACTGTATCATACGGCATTTTCAGTTCAGAAAATGCCTACCCGTGTACAGTAATGGTTGCAAATCCATCCAAAAAGTCGGATAATACCCATAGAGCTATTTGGGCTCAACGACCCCAAAATCTTCTCGCAAAATCAGGCGAAGAAAGATTCCGGGAGTACATTAGATCAACACAGGAGGATGTATGGTATGGCTTGTACGACCATTTTAGTAGGAAAAAACGCATCTTATGACGGCTCAACCATGATCGCCCGCAACGACGATTCTGGTTCGGGACATTTCACAGCGAAGAAATACGTCGTGGTTCATCCGGAGGAGCAGCCGAAGGTATACCGGTCTGTGATCTCCCATGTGGAGATTCCTCTGCCGGAGCATCCGCAGAAGATCACTGCAGTGCCGAATGCATTAGACGGAGAAGGCATCTGGGCAGCCAGTGGTGTCAATGAGAAGAATGTAGGCATGACAGCGACGGAGACGATCACCTCCAATCCCCGTGTCCTGGGAGCAGATCCCTGGTGGTTTATGAACCGGCGAAGGACGGAAAAGCGGAAAAGGCGGGCGGTATCGGTGAAGAGGATATTGTATACATTGTGCTTCCATACATTACCAGTGCCAGAGAGGGCGTGAAACGTCTGGGAAGCCTGTTAGAGACTTACGGAACTTATGAGATGAACGGAATTGCTTTTCAGGACCGTGATGAGATCTGGTGGCTGGAGACCATCGGCGGTCATCACTGGATCGCAAAACGTGTTCCGGATGATGTGTATGTGGTGATGCCGAACCAGCTGGGAATTGACCATTTTGATCTGGATGACGCACTGGGCGCACAGAAGAATCATATGTGTTCCGCTGACATGGGCGAATTTATCCGGGATAACCACCTGGACCTTTCCTTAAACGGAGAACTGAACCCAAGAGAAGCTTTCGGAAGCCATGATGACTCTGATCATGTCTACAATACTCCAAGAGCCTGGTTCATGGAACGTTACTTAAATCCGAATACAAAGAAATGGGACGGTCCGGATGCCGACTATACGCCAGAATCTGATGATATCCCATGGTGTATGGAGCCGGAGAAAAAGATAACTGTGGAAGATGTCAAATATGTCCTGTCTTCTCACTATCAGGGAACCATTTACGATCCTTATGGTGGCAGCGGTGATGGGTTACAGAGAGGCCGTTACCGTTCTATCGGCATCAACCGCAATGATTTCCTGTCCCTGATCCAGATGCGTCCGGATCAGCCGGAGGACGTATCCGTGATCCAGTGGATTGCATTTGCATCCAATGCCTTTAATGTGATGGTTCCGTTCTATCCTGGAGTTTCCACCATACCGGAGTATTTATCCAACACGGGAAAAGACGTTTCCACCGACAATTTCTACTGGTCCAGCCGTCTGGTGGCAGCCATGGCAGACGCTTCTTACAGCAAGTCCCTGTTCCATATCGAGCGCTACCAGCTTGCCGTGGCATCCAAGAGCCATGCCCTGATCCATCAGTATGACAAGGCATTAAAGGATATTACAGATCAGGCAGAACGCCAGAAGATCCGGGAAAAAGCCAATCAGGCAGTGGCAGATATGGTAAAAGAAGAGACTGCCTCTGTTATGGATAAGGTGCTGTTTGAACTGAGCTGTCAGATGAAGAACGCATTTTCCAGATCAGATGCGTAAGGAAGGGAGTATATGATACAGGTAGATCTGATCACTGGATTTTTAGGTTCCGGTAAGACCACATTTTTAAGAAAATACGCCCGTTACTGGATTAACCAGGGCGTAAAGATCGCCATATTGGAAAATGATTTTGGCGCGGTCAATGTAGACCGGATGTTACTGCAGGACTTAGAGGGAGATTACTGCGGGGTAGAAATGATCGCCGGTGGCTGTGATAAGGACTGCCATCAGCGCCGTTTCCGCACGAAACTGATCTCCCTGTCCATGCAGGGCTATAAGCGGGTGCTGATCGAGCCGTCCGGCATCTATGATGTGGATGAATTTTTTGATACTTTATATGATGAACCGCTGGATCAGTGGTACGAGGCGGGCAATGTGATCGCCATCGTGGATGCCGGACTGGAAGAGCAGTTATCAAAGGAAGCGGAATTTCTGCTGGCTTCCGAGGTGGCAGAGGCTGGATGTGTCCTTTTAAGCCACACGCAGGAAGTGTCAGAAGAGACTGCAAAAGCTGCCATAGAACATGTAAACCGGGCGTTAGAGGCCGCTCACTGCGCCAGAAGACTGGGAGAGGGTGATGTGATCTGTAAGAGCTGGGATGATCTGACAGAAGAAGACTTTCAGAAGATCGCTTCCTGTGGCTATCGGACAGAAAGCTATGAGAAGATGAATTTTGAAGAAAAGGATGTGTTCCAGTCCTTATATTTCCTGGAACTTCCGATCACAAGGGAGAAATTAGAGGCTGCGGCAAAAGAACTGTTAGCCGATGATTCTTATGGTCATATTTTCCGGATCAAGGGATTCTTAGAGGAAGATGGTTCCTGGATTGAACTAAATGCCACCCACCGCAGCTTCACGGTCAGCCCGATCCCATGTGGGCAGTCGGTGCTGATCGTGATCGGTGAGGGGCTTTTGAAAGAAAAGATTGAACGGATGTTTCTTTAAAACACATCCAGATCCTGTCCATTGACCACCCAGCCGTCGTATCCGGCGGCGCGGATCTCGTCCAGGATGGCCTCGTCTCTTTTTGCCATTTCCGCAGGAAGATTGATGCGGTTGTCCTGGATGTTCATGTGGTAGATCCGATGGTAGGTGACTAACAGCTTTGGCTGTGCTTTTTTTGCTACCCAGGCCAGATCAGTGCTTAAGGTATGCACTTCCTGGTGGTATTTCTGCCATTTTGGTTCCCGGCAGGCGATTCCGGCAGCGTATTCCACTTCATGGAGAAGAATATCGCAGCCAGTGGCTTTTTCAGCCACCAGATCCAGTGGGGCAGTATCACCGGTGATCACGATGGTCCGGTCGTCGGTGACAAATTTATAACCGTAGCAGGTCAGCGTTCCATGGCTGACCGGAAATGCTTCGACACTTACCCGGTCGTCCTCGTAGATGATACCGGGTTTTTCAATTTCTGTCACATCAACTTTGTAGCCGGATTCATTGGCCTTCTCAAAGCCGTGGATCCGAAAATCGATATCGGTCTCATAAGCCTGCAAGATATGGCTGGTCATGTGATTCAGCCCCTTCGGGCCAAATACCTTTAATGGAACCGGACGCTCCAGCACCCATGGGGTGAAGATCAGATCCGGGTATCCGGCGGTGTGGTCAGTGTGTAAGTGGGTACAGAACGCAGTGGTCAGAAGATCCGGCCGCAGAGCGTCGATCCCACGAAAATAGGCTTTGGAAGCCTGGCGTACCACACCAGGTCCAAAGTCTACTAAATAAGCACGGTCGCCAACGACCACCGCAGAGGATGGGCCGTTGGCGTCAGGACAGGCATTGGGGGTGCCAGTGCCAAGTAACACTAATCTGGTATTCATAATATTGAAAGTTCCTTCCGTAAAATTCTTAGTCTGTAACTGTTCTCAGTTACTGAAAGCTGCAGCTGCACTAGCCTTCTGTATGTTTGATAGAGATTCCCGTAAAGCCATAAATCAGGCTGAACACAGGAGTTAAATATAATAAGAACAGGAATGGGAAAAATGCGCCCCATGCCACGCCCAGGGTTCCGGACATGTAGACACAGTAGCCATGCCATGGGATCATTGGACCTGCCAGTGTGCCGGAGTCCTCCAGACACCGGGAGAGGATCTCAGGAGCTACATGACGTTTTTTAAATACCGGAGCCATTAACCGACCGGTCAGCACATGTGCCATGGGCTGGGAACAGCTGATCAGGCTGGTCACATATCCGGTGATCAGGGTAGCTAAGATCATGGTTCCATCGTTCTTTACCAGCTTTAAGATCGCATTTAAAATGTGGTCCAGAACGCCTAATTTCTCTAACATGCCGCCCATACCAACAGCAAATGTAATGATCGCTACATACTGGAGCATGCTTCCCATGCCGCCGCGGTTTAAGATGGTCTTTAAGATGGCCTCCTCAATCTCCGTGGAGTAGCCGTTATAAGCGGTGCGGATGATGCTCTGTAAAGAATCATGCTGTACAAAGAAAGAAATGGCGCCTGCAGCAAAGCTGGATAAGCCTAAGGCAGAGATGGCATTTACCTTGCATAATAACAGGATAATGATTAAAACTGCCGGGATCATAGTGACTAGACCTAACTGGAACTCCCTGTTTAAAGCACCGATGTAGGCAGACATATTGGCTTCGGTATAGCTGCCGCTGGTCTGCTGGATACCCAGGATCGTGAATAATACTAAAGTGATCACATAGGTAGGGAGAGTAGTCCATAACATGGAACGGACATGGTCTCCTAATTTAGCTCCGGCAACGGCTGGAGCTAAATTGGTGGTATCAGATAAGGGGCTTAATTTGTCACCGAACATCGCACCACAGATCACGGCGCCTGCTACCATACCGGGATTGATCCCCATGGCATTACCGATGGCCATCATGGCAACGCCGGCGCTGCCGACAGAACCGTAAGAGGTTCCGGTCACCAGGCTTAATACGGAACAGAAGATCAGAGTCAGCGGCAGAAGCCATGCCGGGTTGATCATCTGAAGACCCCACACGATGATGGTGGCGATGGTACCGCTCTGCAGCCAGGTACCGATCATAACGCCGATGGCCATCAACAGGCACAAGGTAGGCACTACCATGCGGATGGACTCATAGGCACCGGAAACTACATGGTCATAAGGAATACGGACTGCTTTGCAGAACAGGTAAATAAAGATCCAGCTTGCAAACAAGCCGATCATGGGGCCGCCGGTCTTTAAACGAATGCAGACCGCAACGGAAATGATGATCAGCAGAAGCAGGATCAGGGACTGAGGCAGGTTTAATTTTTTCTCTTCGTTCATACTCAAATTCTCCCAATACATAATTTTTAACGTCATTGCTGGATTGTTTTACAATTCAACGCTTTGACGCAGAAAAGCCAATGCCTATTATAGACGAAATCTGTCCAAAATGCAAGGGAAAATAAGAAATCTGTATAAGAAGAGAAAAGAGAGAAAAAAGGAATCTGCATAAGAAGCAGATGCACAGGACAAAATAAACGTAAAGTCCAGTTTTGTCTTGACATTCTTTACAAAAGATATTATTCTAAAAACAATGTTATATAGTTTTGAAAACCACATAACAAAGTAATAAAAATACACACAATTCAAGCAGAAACAGATCACCCGGATGACCTGGGGATGGAAAGGAGCAGTATATGGGTAAAAAGATGGCGAAGGCAGGTTTGTTTTCTTTAGCGGCGCTGGGAGCAGGCGCTGCCGTGTTTATGGCAGGAAAGAAAGAAAAGGGCTGTGCGAAGAAATGCACCGCACCGAAAGAGAAAAAACAGACGGATTATTCGGATTACCGCAATACCGAACGGGACAAGCAGAAAAAGAACAGCAAAGGCATTTATTATTCCAAAGGTAATTATGAGGCGTTTGCCCGTCCGTTAAAGCCGGAAGGCATTGAGGAGAAATCCGCTTACCTGGTGGGAAGCGGTCTGGCATCCCTGGCGGCAGCCTGCTTTTTGGTCCGTGATGCTCAGATGCCCGGCAAAAATATCCATATTTTAGAGGCGATGGACATTGCCGGAGGTGCCTGTGACGGTATCAATGACCCGACCCGCGGTTATGTGATGAGAGGCGGAAGGGAGATGGAAGACCATTTCGAATGTCTGTGGGATCTGTTCCGCAGCATCCCGTCATTGGAGCTGGAAGGGGCGTCTGTGCTGGATGAATATTATTGGTTAAATAAGCGTGACCCCAACTATTCCCTGTGTCGTGCCACAGAAAAGCGGGGCGAGGACGCCCATACGGACGGGAAATTCCGGCTTAGCCAGAAGGGCAGCATGGAGATCATGAAGCTGTTCTTTACCAGGGACGAGGATCTGTATGACAAAACCATTGAGGAATTTTTTGACGATGAGGTGTTCCAGTCAGATTTCTGGCTGTACTGGAGAACCATGTTTGCTTTTGAAAACTGGCACAGTGCCCTGGAGATGAAACGGTATTTCCAGCGTTTTATCCACCACATCGGCGGGCTGCCGGATTTCTCTGCTTTAAAATTTACCCGCTACAACCAGTATGAGTCCCTGATCCTGCCGATGCAGAAGTATCTGGAACAGGCGGGCGTGGAGATCCAGTTTGGTACTGAGGTGACCAATGTCCGCTTTGAGATCAATGGTGAGAAAAAAACTGCCCGTGCCATCGAGTGCCTGGTTCACGGGGAGAAGACGGAGATTCCATTGACGGAAAAAGATCTGGTGTTTATCACCAACGGAAGCTGCACCGAGGGAACCATTTACGGGGACCAGAACCATGCGCCTATGGGCAATGCAGAGACCCGCACCAGCGGCTGCTGGGGGCTGTGGAAGCGGATCGCTGCCCAGGACCCGTCCTTCGGACATCCGGAGAAATTCTGCTCCGATACTCAGAAGACCAACTGGGAATCTGCAACTGTGACCACTTCCGATGAACGGATCATTTCTTATATAAAGAAGATATGCAAACGTGATCCGTTAAGCGGACGGGTCGTGACCGGTGGAATCGTAAGCTGTAAGGATTCCTCCTGGCTGTTAAGCTGGACCATCAACCGACAGGGGCAGTTTAAGGCACAGAAGAAGGATGAGGTCTGCGTCTGGGTGTACAGTTTATTTACCGATGTTCCGGGAGATTATATCAAAAAGCCGATGAAGGAATGTACCGGTAAGGAAATCACTGCTGAGTGGCTGTATCATCTGGGTGTTCCGGTGGAAGAGATCGACGATCTGGCAGAAAATCATACGAATTGTACGCCAACCATGATGCCATATATCACTGCTTTCTTTATGCCTAGAAGCGCTGGTGACCGCCCGGATGTGATTCCGGATGGCTCTGTCAACGCTGCATTCCTGGGACAGTTTGCAGAAACTCCAAGAGATACCATTTTCACGACGGAGTATTCTGTCCGTACTGCGATGGAAGCTGTGTACGGTCTGTGCGGCGTGGATCGCGGCGTGCCGGAGGTGTGGGGCAGTGTTTATGATATCCGTGAGCTGTTAGACAGTACGGTGAAGCTGATGGACGGAAGATCCCCACTGGAAATGCATCTGCCAGGACCACTGGAGAACCTGAAATGGAAGCTGGTGAAAAAAGTGGACCGGACAGAGGTTGGAAAGCTGCTGCGGGAGCATGGCGTGGTGAAGGACGGGATGATCTAAATGCATACTGCCATAGCCATGCGCATTCATAGTTTGCCGGTTGATTTCACAGAACTTTCACATCCTGCTGTTGACAACAAGAAAACCATGTGTTATATTACAAATAGAACAAATAGACTAGAGCAAGTGCCGCGGATTCCACCGTGGCATTTGTTGTAACCGTTTTACCGAAGTTGCGGGCGCAATCCGATACTTGCAAAATCGGTGAACAGTCATAACTATGAAGAAACTGAATAGTTACGAACAGTCATAGATACATGGAGGTGGCAGTATGGATAAGAGAGATTATTATGAAGTGTTAGGTGTCAGCCGGAATGCCAGCGAAAAAGAGATCAAAAGCGCCTACCGGAAATTGGCGAAGAAATATCACCCGGATTCTAACCAGGGTAATCAAGATGCAGAAAATAAATTCAAAGAGGCTTCCGAAGCTTACAGTGTTTTAAGTGACCAGGAGAAGAGAAAACAGTACGATCAGTTCGGCTTTGCGGCCTTTGACGAGACCGCGGGCGCCGGAGGCGGCTGGCAGAATGCCGGTGGCGCATATGGTGGAGGCACGTATAGCGGCGGCAATCCATTTGAAGGATTTGGTAGTGGCTTTGGCGGAAACGGAGGTTTCCACGGCTCCTTCCACGGCAGTGGTTTTGGCGGCAACGGCGGCAGTTTCCATTTTGAACAGGGCGATGGCAGTGGTTTTGAAGATATTTTTGACGATCTGTTCCATGGCAGCCGGGGCGGCAGAAGCAGCAGAAGCCAGGGCGGCAGCCATTATGGTCACTATGATTTTTACCAGAGCCGCGGCGAGGACTTAAACTGCCAGGTCAACATCGGTCTGCGAGATTCTGTCCTTGGCTGTGATCAGGTATTTCAGATCAAGAACCCGGCAGATGGAACCACCCAGTCCCTGAAAGTGCATATACCAGCAGGAATTGAGGACGGCAAGACCATCCGCTTAAAGGGCAAAGGTATGCCGGGAACCGGCGGCGGAGAGCCGGGCGATATCCTTCTGAAAGTTACCATTGACCCGGATCGTCAGTATGAGAGAAAAGGCATGGATTTGTATACAACTGTATCCATTCCATATACCACAGCGGTATTTGGCGGTGAAGCCAAGGTGGATACCTTATACGGCAGTGTCGTCTGCAAGATCCCAGAAGGAACCCAGTCCGGCAGTAAGATCCGTCTGAAAGGCAAAGGCGTACCGTCCGTGAAACAGCCGTCTGTCCATGGTGACGAGTACGTGGTCATCCAGATTCAGGTCCCAAAGAGGTTAAGGCCAGAGGCGAAACAGAAGCTGCGGGAATATGAGAAATTGGCGAGCTAAGAGAATTTGATATAGAATGAAAGAAGGAGACTGACCAGGTGCGGTTTGTCTCCTTTTTTGTTGCGTGTTTGAGTGCCTTTTGCTATGATAAAATGATAAAGATGTTTTCTTTTCTCGTGGTAAACAATAAGAGATAATGTTCTTATTGTTGGCAAAACTTAATCATGGAGGTGGTCACATGACAATAGAAGAAATTCTTGCCGGGGAATCTAAGAATGTAGAGTTTAAGGTACAACGCCCGGACAAGAGTATCAAATATATGAAAACAGTCGTTGCCTTTGCAAATGGTAGGGGTGGGCAGATTGTATTCGGTATTGATGACAAAACCAGAGAAGTGATTGGAATACCAGAAGATAAAGTTTTTCAGGAAATCGATGCGATTACCAATGCTATTTCTGACAGCTGTGAACCAACGATTATTCCAGATGTTTACTTGCAAAATATAAATGATAAGCCGGTAATTGTTGCAGAAATCAGAGCTGGACGTCAGAAACCATATTATATTAAAGCAGATGGTCTGGAAAATGGGGTATATATTCGGGTTTCTGGAACAACACGCCCTGCAGACCGTGATATGTCAAGAGAACTATATTATGAATGTGATGCTCGCTCTTTTGATTCGATAATTCGCAGAGATATTAAAGTGACTGATGAAGATATTAAGAAGCTTTGTGAGCAAATGAAAGAAGTTGCTATTGCCAACAGTAAGTCAAATCTTCAGCGGTCAGCAGTAAAAGATGTAACGAAGAATGTTCTGCTCAGTTGGGGAATTTTGAAAAAAGATGAAAATGAAAAAATCTATCCAACAAATGCGTATGTGTATTTAACCGGACAGGGTGGACTGCGTTCTATGATACAGTGTGCTGTGTTTAAGGGAACGACTCGTTCTGTATTCCTTGATCGACGCAATTACGAAGGACCGCTATGGGAACAGGTAGATGAAGCAGTACGGTTTATCCTTAGAAATATCCGGATGGGATGCCGTCTGGAAGGCGTGTATCGCCAGGATATTTATGAGCTTCCTCCGGATAGTATCCGTGAGTTGATCGTCAATGCAGTTATGAATTGCAGTTACATTCAGACATCTAATATCCAAGTGGCGATTTATGATGATCGCTTGGAGATTACATCTCCTGGTGGACTGCTTCCAGGGGTCACGATTGATCTGATGAAAGAAGGATTTTCAAAAATTCGTAATCGTTCTCTTGCTAATGCATTTGCGTATATGAACCTTGTAGAAGCCTGGGGCAGTGGTATCCCAAAACTGATGCAGGCAATGAAGGAGTATGGGCTGCGGGAACCAGAATTTATTGATATGGAAGTGGCTTTTAGAATTAATTTGTATCGTGATACTAAAATATCATTAAACGATACTAATGAGCCAAATAATGATACTAATAAGCCTAAAAATGATACGAATGATACCAAAACTGATCTTGAAATTCGATTGGCTGAATTAATTCGTAAAAATCCAGAGATGCCCCAAAGGGAAATGAAAGAGGCACTTAACGTTTCTATAATAACGATTAAACGTACCTTGTCAAAAATGCAAATGGAAGGCAAAGTTATTCGTGAAGGCTCTAAACGTAAAGGAAAATGGATATTGATCTCTTGACATACTATTCCTATGGTGTTAGTATGAATTAAATTCACAAGGCACCAATGGAGGAAGAATCATGGCAAGAGGAATCAATACGAAGTGCACCAATCTGGAAGAGGATGAGCAGAGTGTAAAAAACTACGGCGCGATCAGTTACCCGATCTATCAGACTGCGACGTATGCACATATGGGTGTCGGCAGAAGCACTGGATTTGACTACAGCAGACTTCAGAACCCGACCAGAGAGCAGTTAGAAAAGGTGGTCGCTTCTTTGGAGAATGGCATCGATGCCATCGCATTTTCTACCGGTATGGCAGCGATCACCATGATGATGGAGCTCTTCAAGCCCGGCGATCACCTGATTGTGGATTCTGATCTGTATGGCGGGAGTATCCGTCTCTTTCACAATGTTTCCGCCAAAAATGGCATTGAATTTTCCAGTGTGGACTGCTATAAAGAAGATGTGGAAAGCTTCGTGAAGGAAAATACCAAGGCTATTTACATAGAGACACCGACCAACCCGATGATGAATGTCACCGATATCGCGGCTATGGCAGAAATCGCCAGACGCCATGACCTGCTGCTGATCGTGGATAACACCTTCTTATCCCCATATTTCCAGAATCCTCTGGATCTTGGCGCGGATATCGTGGTTCACAGCGGTACGAAATATTTAGGCGGTCATAACGATACGCTGGCTGGTTTTCTGGTGACCAACCGGGAGGACATCAGCGAGAAGTTCCGTTTCTTAATTAAGACCGTTGGTTCCGGACTGGCTCCGTTTGACAGCTGGCTGATCTTGCGCGGCATCAAGACCCTGGGCATCCGTATGGAGCGTTCCCAGGAAAATGCAAAACAGATTGCCGGTTGGTTAAAACAGCAGAAGGCCGTGACCAAAGTGATCTATCCGGGACTGGAAGAGCATCCGGGTCATGAGATCATGAAAAAACAGGCCAGAGGCTTCGGTGCGATGTTGACCTTCCAGCTGGAGAGTAAGGAATTTGCCCTTTCCATTCTGGAAAAAGTACGGATGATCAAATTCGCTGAGAGCCTTGGCGGTGTAGAGACCCTGGTCACTTATCCGACGACCCAGACCCACGCAGATGTTCCGAAGGAGATCCGGGAGAAAAATGGCATCACTGAGGCAACCTTGAGAATGTCTGTGGGCATCGAGGATGCAAAAGACCTGATCGATGAGTTAGAAAAAGTATTCAGAGAAACGGAGCAAGAATTGTATGGCGGAAAGAAATCTTGATTTTGACCGGATCGTAGACAGAAGAAATACCAAATCTTTAAAATATGATTTTGCTGAGAAACGGGGAATGCCGAAAGACCTGCTTCCTCTGTGGGTGGCAGACATGGACTTTAAGACCTCCAGTTACGTCCAGGATGCTTTGGCAAAACAGGTAGAACATGGCATTTTTGGTTACAGCGACACGCTGACTCCTTATTTTGAGATCGTCAGAAGCTGGATGAAACGTCACCATGACTGGGACGTGGAAGAGGACTGGCTGGTGAAGACGCCTGGTATCGTATTTGCCCTTGCCATGGCAGTGCGTGCATTTACAGAACCGGGCGATGCGGTGCTGATTCAGCAGCCGGTGTATTATCCATTCTCTGAGGTGATCTCAGACAATGGCAGAAAGATCGTCAGCAGCGATCTGTACGCAGGAGAGGACAACCGCTACCACATTGATTTCGAGGATTTTGAGCAGAAGATCCGGGATGAGCGGGTGAAATTATTCTTCCTGTGTAATCCTCACAATCCGGTAGCCAGAGTATGGACCAGGGAAGAACTGACCAGAATGGGTGAGATCTGCCAGAAATATCAGGTGAAAGTTGTCAGCGATGAGATCCATGCGGATTTCGTATTTAAAGGAAAACATCAGGTGTTTGCGGCGATTTCCAAAGAATTTGCGGATTTTACCATCACCTGCACCTCCCCAAGTAAGACCTTTAACCTGGCGGGACTTCAGATCTCCAACATCTTCATTTCCAATCCACAGATCCGCGAGACCTTCAGACAGGAGATCAACCGGGCCGGATACAGTCAGTTGAATGTGGCAGGTCTGGTTGGCTGTGAGGCAGCATATTCTGACGGAGAAGAGTGGTATGAAGCCATGAAGCTTATGTGGCTGCCAATATTGAATATACAAAAGAGTATGTGGAGCAGTATCTTTCTGGTGTTTCCATGACTGAGCATGAGGGAACCTATCTGGTGTGGCTGGATTTCCGTGGAACCGGGCTTGGTGTCGAAGAGCTGGAGGATCTGATCATCCATAAAGCAAAGCTATGGTTAGACAGTGGCAAGATCTTCGGAGAGAAAGGCAAAGGCTTCCAGCGGATCAATGTAGCCTGCCCGAGAGCGACATTGACCGAAGCGCTTGAGCGGATACGCAAGGCGCTGGAAGAGAGGGCATAGAGTATAAAAATATCAAAACAGCACACAGGCTTTAACGCCGGAAATAAAAGGAGGGCATCGCTATGAGTAAGATCAAAGAGAGCGCACTGGAGCTGATCGGAGGAACTCCGGTCATGAAACTGAATGGATATGCAAAGAAAGCCGGAGTCACGGACGCCGTGATTTTAGCAAAGCTGGAATATCTGAATCCGGCCGGTTCTGTGAAGGATCGTGTTGCATTATCCATGATCGAGGATGCAGAAGAAAAAGGCATCTTAAAACCAGGAGCTACGATCATCGAGCCAACCAGCGGAAATACCGGAATCGGACTTGCAGCCGTAGCTGCAGCCAAGGGATACCGTGCGATCTTTACACTGCCGGATACCATGAGTGTGGAGCGCAGAAACCTGCTAAAAGCATACGGCGCAGAGCTGGTTCTGACTGAGGGAGCCAAAGGCATGAAGGGCGCCATCGCCAAAGCAGAAGAGCTGAAAAATGAGATTCCAGGCGCTGTCGTATTAGGCCAGTTCATCAACCCAGCCAACCCGGCTGCCCACCGCAGCACCACAGGTCCGGAGATCTGGATCAGACCGATGGAAAAGTAGACATCTTTGTTGCAGGCGTCGGCACAGGCGGAACCATCACAGGCGTTGGCGAATATTTAAAATCCAAGAATCCGGATATCAAAGTCGTAGCCGTAGAGCCAGTTTCCAGTCCGGTTTTATCCAAGGGAACCGCAGGCCCGCACAAGATCCAGGGGATCGGAGCCGGTTTCGTACCGGAGGTTTTAAATACCAGAGTTTACGATGAGGTCATTGCCATCGAGAACGAGGATGCCTTCACAGAAGGACGCGCTTTTGCAGCATCCGAGGGAATCTTAGTAGGAATTTCCTCCGGCGCAGCCTTAAAAGCAGCCTCCATTCTGGCGAAGAGACCAGAAAATAAAGGAAAAGTGATTGTAGTGCTGCTTCCAGATTCTGGAGACCGCTATTTGTCAACTCCATTATTTAACAGTGAGGCATAATACACGATAAAAATCATCAGAAAAGCTATTCGCCGGGTAAAAGGGGTGGGTAGCTTTTTTTAGCATCATTTTCCATTATACGCAGGTAACTTATGAGAAGCAGTTGTTTATAGACAAGGAAGTTAAAATGCAACTGAACCTGTTCCGACTTTTAGAAATGACAAAGAAGTAAATCCTAAGCAGTGCACCGGAGATGCTTTGCAAGGGTATTCAACTTTGAAGAGGTTGATTATAGTGTGGGGATGACCATATATCGCAAGGTACTTGAAGACATGGGGATTCAGAAGGAATTTGAAACTGTATGACGAGAATGATAGGATTTATGCGGAAAGTCAGAAGGAGAGAGGAAGAGAGGATAAGAATATGGGTAGATAAGTTGAAAAGAGAACCCATTTATGCATTTATATAATCTAGGTGTGTTTTGATAATAAATTAGTATAGAAACTTCAAGCTAATAAGTAGAATTTTACAGCAGTTTTTTATCGCTCTGCTGTTTTGCTTATGTAATATGCAAATTCAAAAAGATGCATGTTGAAAATATCAACCATATGGTTTATAATATATTTTGATTAATATCTTCTCAATGTATGAGTTTCAAAATAGAAGGTGAGAGTATGAACACATCAAATTTAATTAAAAAATTATGTAAAGAAAAAGGTATTAGCGTTGCTGAGTTAGCACGTAGAATAGGTCAGACACCGCAGAATTTCAACAAAAAATTAAAGCGAGAGACAGTGAGTACAGAAGAACTTATGCAAATTGCCGATGTATTGGGTGTGGTGTTTGAACAATCATATATTCTTGAAAATGGAGAAAAGCTAACAATCACAAACGAGTCCTGATAAAAGGACATCTTATTTTGTATTATAGATATGGCTTGCAGAGGACTGTCCAGAAGACTATCTATGTTCATGTCATACAATTACCTACACCAGACGAAAGGAGAGATGTGGTAGCTTAAAAAAAGATACCACACAAGCAGAAGATGCGTAACATAAATGAGTTAATAGGAATTATAAATGGCGTTAGTTACGACGGTATTATCAATGCGCTAGAGATAGCAAGATTATCTTTATGGATAAAAAAGAATAGAACCTTATCTTACGAACCTAAGCAAGCTCGCTTAATTTCTCTGGTAGAACAAGTCCTTGAAGATGGAATTATTACAGACGAAGAACGAGAAATCCTTATAGATAATTGCAGTCAATATATAGCTCTTGAAAATGATTCTTTTGCGAAGATTTATCAGCTTAATGGTATCATTGAAGGTATTATTTGTGATGATGAAATCAATAAAAAAGAAGTGCACCGCTTACAGGAATGGATGATATCTAATGAATCATTTATTCGCGATCATAAGCCTTCTAAAGTTATTTGTGAAAAAATCGACCAGATACTTGAAGATGGTGTCGTGACCAAAGAAGAGCAAGAGGCTCTTCTTGATATGTTAAAAAAGAGAATAAACGATACTCAGGTAGAAACCAAAATAGAATACTTGAGAAATTGCGTCAAAGAAAGGAAAAATCTCGGAATTGATTTAATTGATCTTTTGGATAATGTTGATGCGATAAATATTATTCACAGTCGTGCAGAGAGGGAATTAGGCATTACTCTAAATTCATATTCTGGAACTTATGTGCATGATCCTGAAATTGTATTTGTGTCTCTTGTTTTGATTGGTATGCTTTATTATGATGGTTCATTTTATGAATCAGTTAGAAAAACTTATAAGAGCTTGTATCAGCACTATTCGGAACAAAAGGTAGAAGGGCTTATTCGAACATTATTAAATAACTACCGAACAAAGGATGAGTCAACAGGAATAAAGACTCGTATTATCAATGTGGTACTAGCGGGCTCTATTGTACCAAGCTATTATCTTGGGCCATTTTTTGAATTTATCTATGACATATATAAGCTGAATTTTGATAGCGATTTACCGGATAATCTATATGACGAGTTTCAGTTTGTTTATGACGGCTTGCAGAATGTAATGCGTTCTGAAAGTGATGAACTTCAAGTAAATGTAACAAAGAAAACATATAAGTTGATTAAATCAACAAAACAGTTAATTACCAATCCTGTATATAACGATGCAGTTATTAAACTTAGTATTATTGTCGTTAGACTGATTGACAAATATATTTGGGGCAAGGACAGTACGCTTTATAATCCATATTTAAAAAGGGGATATGAAGAGTGGCTCTCAACAATAAATAGAGAGAAAGAGCATGGTCATTGCACTAAATCAGACCATCTGAGATCGCGCTGGGAACCGGAATTCGTTTTGAATGGAACCACAATTTATTTAGTTCCTCCGATTCATCGCGTGAAAGCTACATATGATTATCGAAATATCAGAATCATTGTTAAGAATAAGGAAAAGGTCATTTATGATGATTATGTAGAAGATATCCGTGAAATCATTGGTGGGTATCAGATTAAGAATCCTGCAATTGAACTTTCTAATCCACTTGGAAGAATTGTTTATCAGTTGGTAGCAGGAAATGAAGTGATTTATGAGAGCAAAACCAGATTGCATCGTAACTTCATAGTATTTGATGAGAGAGGGCAGGAACAGGCAAATAATAAAGACTATTCCGGAACAACTGTTTTCTGTACGAAGAGTAAGGTTGATAAGCTACATTTGTATTTTTCGGGAGAGTCATATTGTCTATCTTCATATAATGCACATTTGGGAGATGCTGTTCTTGTCGATGATAAAGTTTTCAATTTTTCTGAGATGATCCGTCCTGGTGTGTTTGGTGAAAAATATGATGGATATTTCGTTGCGCAGGCTGATTGCAAGTTTGAAGTATTTAAAGATGAGGTATTTCTTGTTTTTGAAAGTGAGTTTACGGACAGCAGTTTTGAAATCCAAATTAACCAGCGCTCATATAAAATGGATGCTTTTGAATATTCTACAGTTGAGAGAAAAGGGGTCAATAAGTATTCGCTAAAACTTGATTGTTTAGATTCAGGAATTTATCAGCTAAGAGTGAATGCGTTACATTCTGGCAAAAGAATCAGTGTGTTACGTACTCAATTTGCTATAGATAAAAACCTTCATGTTGAGCAGGTTGAAAATAACAAGAATTCATATATTGTTTCTGTGGATTCTGATTTGATGTCACAACCAATTTTTGATGAGATATGTGTTCAGGATTTTAGAGAAGACTGGATTAAGTTAAATTGGAATAATCAGGAATATATTTATTATGTTCCATTCCAATTCCCGTTATACAGGATTGATAATGGAGATTGGAGACCATTTTCACAAGAAATTTGGATCGGTGATATTACTCAGGAAAGTTCAATTGATCTGTATGGATGCAAATATGACAAAATATGCTTACTAACCAGTGCCGGTCAAATTATTGAAGACGCACCTGGGCTTAAGAATGAAGGAGTATTTAGCAGATTCTCTGCAGGCTTCTTACTGTCATATAAGTCGAATTATGATTGCGTGGGAATAGTGTTGGTTGCAGAAGAACACCTTCATGAGGGAATCTGGTGTTACAACAAATGTATTCTAGATGAAGCTAAAACAACGGTTATTTATAGTCATGAAGACAAAGCTCTTGTTGTTACGCCGTGCTTTTTCGGACAAGGGAATATTAGGTTTAAGATAATTGATGATGAGGATAATGTCGTATATACAAGTTCTGCTTTGGAAAAAGAAATTCAGGAGAATGTATATGACTTATCGTCTTTTATAAACTATAAAGTGATTTTCTTTGAGAAAGAGAGAGGACTATCACTCAAAAAAGAACGTGTTTTAAAGGAATTTCCAATCGTCTTTTATGCGAGAGAAGATTTCGTAGGAAAATCCTTCAAAATCAAGGAGGTCTACTTTGATCAATTTGTCAGAGGAGAGTTCCTAAGAAAAAAACATTACTTCAATACAACGTATGTTTATTTTAAAGAAATGATAAGTGGAAATGAATATATAGGTGAAGTATATGCAAGAACATACAATGCTGCGTTTATGTTGGATAACATAAATCCCGTTGATATTGAGATTTGCAGTGATGTTATAGATGGAATGATAGAACTGTCTATTACTAAGGATGGAGATGGGTTGCTGCTTGATTTCGATCATCATGGAATTATGAATTCGATGGACGATGGCAAAGCTGTTGATATCTTTTCTTACAATATCGATATGAAGGGAGTTGAATCAGTGTGAGCAAGAGGAATCCTATTGAACGATCTCAATACATAAAAAGTCAGTATAAAGAATATCTTAGGTCTTCTTTTGAATTTAAAACTCTAAAGTTACAAAAATTGTTTGAGCAACAATTGGAAGTTGAAGATTTATTTAAGGGACCTTATGTCGATTTGAATTTGCCATTTAAAAGAGGAATGTCCTTGGATGAAATGATTGCAGATGGTGCAGTATGTAAATCATTTCGTAGATTGGGAGATATGAATTTTGAGAGGCCTTTATATTCTCATCAGGAAGAGAGTATTAGGCGTATTTGCTCTGGCCGAAGCGCAATTATTACAACAGGTACTGGTTCAGGAAAGACAGAGAGTTTTTTATATCCAATCTTAAATGAATTAATGTCTGATGTAGAAGACGGTAATAGGGAAGTTGGTGTTAGGGCAGTATTCTTATATCCAATGAACGCTCTTGTAAACGATCAGATTGATCGTGTAAGAAAAATACTCACACAATGTCCTGAAATTACATATGGATTCTTCACAGGGGAAACGAAAGAAAGCGTTCCAAAGAACTATCGTGAGAAATATGGCGCAGAGAACGACACATTTATTCCTGAGAATGAATTGGTTTCGAGAGAAGAAATTAGAAAGAATCCACCACATTTATTGTTCACGAATTATTCTATGTTGGAATACTTACTGATCAGACCAAATGACTATTCGATTTTTGCTCCGGAGAGGTTAAATAACTGGAAGTTTGTTGTTCTTGATGAGGCACATTCGTATTATGGCTCATTGGGAATCGAATTATCTTTGTTGATGCGTAGATTAACGGGGTTAGCGCCGAAGAAACCACGCTTTATTCTAACAAGTGCTACGCTGGGGGAACAAGGCAAATCTGAAAGCGAAATAGTAAATTTTGCTAGAAGCCTTACTTCTGCAAGTTTTGATATTCAAGACATAATTTTTTCTAAAAGAATTGTACTTTCTAGTTCGAATCTAAGTTATACAATTGCTGGAGAAGATTATTCCAAGATAAAGAAAGCGAAGCTTGACATACAGACGGTTAGAACCATTGGAAATAGATACAAAAACGTAGATTCAACGGACTTGAAGAGGTACCTATATGAATTGTTTGTAGGAGACAGAAACGTGTTCCATCTTTATGAAGTATTAAAAAATGGTAGTAAGAGTTTCAAAAGTATACTTGCTAGCTTCAATAATCAAATAACGTCTGAACAGTTGATAGATTTGATTGATCTCATCAATATGGCAGAAAAAGACGGGATAGGTATTTTTGATCTGAAATACCATTCTTTTGTGCGCCCATTAGCTGGTGCATACATCACTCTTGGAAACAATCCACAATTAAGCCTTATTAAAACTAATATGCTTGGTGATTTAAAGGCTTTCGAAGCAGGAAACTGTAGATATTGTAATTCACTATACATAATCGGAAAGATTCAGCGTAATGAAGGTGATGGGCTTGACTATCTCTATCAGAACAAGGAAGTTGATATTTACGAAAACTATGGAAATAACGAATTTGTAAGCATTGATTACTTCTTGATGAGCAATGAATTAAATGATGAGGAAGTTGACCACGATATACTTGAAGAATATAAAGTTTGCGCAAGGTGTGGTGCGATTCACGCTGCGAGAAATTTAAATGCACGAAGCTGTAATTGTGGAGATAACTTTCAGCATTCTATTTATAAAGTTCTTCAATCAAAGAAGGATGGAGAAGAAACAGCGTTCAATAATATTAATCAATGTCCTTGCTGTGGCCATAAATCAAGAGCTGGTGTCGTTAAAAGCTTAAATGTTGGTAAAGACGAAGGAACCGCATTACTTGCTCAGATCTTGTACGAAGCAATCGATGATGGAACAGAAGTCAAAAAGAAGATCGGTAAACTTTCCTTAAAGAAAAAAGAAACTGTTCAATCAGAATCAGAAGCAAAAACATCAAATGTCAAACAATTTTTAGCATTTTCTGATAGCCGCCAACAAGCTAGCTTTTCAGCAGCTTTCTTGGATTCTAACCAAGTTAGAATGCTACAAAAAAGACTGATCTGGAAGGTAATAGAAGATAATCAATATAGAAATATCTCTGTAGATCAGCTTACTGCGACACTTTCAGGAATGATTAAAGAAGGTAACTTATTTCAAAATGATTTAAGTGCTCATAAAAATGCTTGGATTACAACACTTGTTGATTTGTTAAAGGTCGATGGTTCGAATGACAGTGAAGGCTTAGGATTATATTTCTTTGACGTTGATCTAAGTGATATTATGTCTCAGATTGACGAAGAGGACGTAGAAGCTGAATTTGGACAATATAATATTACAAAGAAAGATCTGGAAACAATTATGCAGGTCGTATTCGGAGTGTTTAAGGTGGCACCTGCTATAAATTCTATCAAATCAACCTTAACTCCAGATGAAAAGATGGAAGCTTTGGAATATAGGAGATTTGATAACTACGTAATGTTTAATTGCCCTAAGACAATAAATGGTGTTAGAAGTTTCTTACCTGTAAAGGGAAAGGATAATATGGTTGTTCGTTATGTTCAGAAAGTTTGTGACTGTGACGAAGAATCAGCAAAATCATTATTGGAGGTTGTTTTTAACAACTTGGCCGTTGCGGGTGAATTGTTTAAGAAGCATGAAACTAAGGAATGCTATCAAATTGAAGCAAGTAAGTATGTAGCTAAGAATTATAAGACCTCAAAATACTATATTTGCTCTAAGTGTGGTCGTTTGACACCATATAATGTCCATAATAAGTGTGTTCAGGATAAATGTGATGGCACATTGAGTGAAGTAGATCCGGATGAGGCACTTGCAACGAATTATTACAGAAGACAATATAAAACAAAGAAAATCGAAAGAATTGTTGTTAAGGAACATACTGCTCAGCTTGATCGAAAGAAGGCAAAGCAATATCAGCAAGACTTTAAAAATAAAAAAATCAATATCTTAAGTTGTTCAACAACTTTTGAGATGGGTATTGATATTGGTAACCTTGAAACAGTATTTATGCGAAATGTACCACCATCACCTGCGAATTATGTTCAGCGTGCAGGACGTGCAGGAAGAAGAAAAGATAGTGCAGCATACATTCTGACATACTGTGGGACAGGATCTCATGATTATACATATTTCTGTAGTCCAGAAAAAATGATTTCTGGTGTCATTAAGCCACCATATTTTAATGTAGTAAATCATAAGATAATCGTTCGTCATTTGATGGCTACATGCTTAGGATTCTTCTTTAGATTACACCCAGATTATTTCAGCAGTATTGATGAATTAGTCTTTGGAAATGCATTAGAGGAGTTTAAATGCTATATTTCAAGTCATCCGAGTGATTTGAATATCTATATTAACGAGAAAATACTCCCTGGGGATGTATATCGAGATTATCACAACTTTAAATGGTTTGATGAAATCGAAGGCAATGATGAAAAGATGGAGCATTTTGTATCAACAATTAAATCCATTGCAGAAGAGTATGAGAAGGCGAAAAAGGAAGCTGTAACAGAAGAAAACTATAAAGAAGCTGATTATTATCAGAGACAAATTGAGAATCTGCATAAGGAAAAGGTAATTGACGCACTTTCAAAATACTGCGTTATTCCTAAATATGGGTTCCCGATTGATGTTGTTGAATTGCAAATATATAAAGAAGGTATTCTGGATAATAGTTATGATTTGAGTCGCGATTTAAAAATAGCGATATCAGAATATGCACCGGATTCGGAAATTATTGTTGATGGTAAGAAGTATACTTCTAAATATATAACTTTACCTAAAACAGGAGAATATCCACGAAATTATTTCTGCACCTGTCCTAACTGTAAGAAGATAAATGTATCTGTAAGTACAAGAACGGGAAATGAGTGCAAGTATTGTGGAGAACCTCTTGGTACAGTGGTACAAGAATTTTATATTGAACCAGTAAACGGATTTAAAACTGGTATCACGAAAGAAAGTACTCGTGCGAAGCCAAAGAGATCATATGCTGGTGAAGTATCATATCTTGGTGGTGGTATAAAGGATGAGAATGTTGTTTCTTTATCAAATGCTATTATCATTGAGACAAGCACCAATGACGAGCTCCTTGTCATGAATAAATCATCATTCAATATGTGTCCAGTATGTGGATATAGCGACATAATAAAGGGAAAAGTAATTACACCTACATTATTAAAGAAACACAAGAATTACAGGCAATTTGATTGCTCTTGTGAAGAACTTACTCAAATTAAGCTTGGACATAGATTCCAAACAGATGTAGCTCGATTTACTATTCCTATGTTAGGATCCTTTACGAAGGAAGATTATGCGATTGCGTTGTCATTCATGTATGCATTTCTTGAAGGAATAAGTATTGGACTTGGGATTGAGAGAAATGACATAGATGGTGTGCTTGAACTGAATCTTGAGCTGCATAGCTATGATATTTTGATCTATGACAATGTTCCAGGAGGAGCGGGTCATGTTAAGAGATTAGTTGAAAAGAATGCTGTAATTATATCTCTGAGAGCAGCGTACACTAAAGTGTCGCAACAGTGTTGCGATGAAAATACTTCTTGCTATAACTGCCTTAGAAATTATTACAATCAGGCAAATCACAGCAAGTTGAAACGTAAATACGCTCGTGATTTCATTGAAGGGCTATTGAGACAAATGGGTGTTAGACCTTGATATGTAGTTGTATTTCAGCTCGTATTGGGCCGAAACGTATTGAAGTAAAAACTTGAGTAACAATAAAAAAATTGACCAGATTGAGGTGATAGATATTGGATAATTTTTTTGACATATCACAATTTGATTCATACAAGGAAGATAACAGACGTGAGGTAAAGAGAGCAAATGGTGGACTCCCTAATGATATGTGGGAGACATATTCCGCATATGCTAATACCTATGGTGGCGTTATCATTCTTGGAGTGAAAGAATTGGATGATAAACATTGGAGGACAACAGGATTAAAACTCAAGGATAAAGAGAAACTTTTGGATGACCTGTGGAATTTACTGCATAATCGCAATAAGGTGAATATAAATCTTCTTACAGAATCTGATGTACAAACTTATGATGTAGGCGAAGATATTATTATTGTTATTACTGTTCCTATGGCGAAACGAAGTGAGAAACCAGTATACATCAATAATAATATGTTTAATCAGACTTTCCGTAGATCAAATGCAGGTGATTACAAATGTACAAGACTGCAGGTTAAGGCAATGCTACGTGATCAGACAGAGAATACTATGGATATGGAAATTCTGGATGATGCGGAATTGACAGAGCTAAATGCAGAAACGATACAGGGATATAGAAACAGACATAGAACATTAAAAGCAGGTCATCCATTTGAAAGATTGGATGATGCAGAATATTTACGTAGTATTGGGGCTGCGGCGATATCGCGAGAGGACAAGCAGTTGCACCCAACGGCAGCAGGAATGTTGATGTTTGGAGATGAGTTTAACATTGTGAGACATTTTCCAGAATATTTTTTGGATTACAGAGAAATGCTTGACCCTACAATAAGATGGACGGATCGCCTGCAATCCAGTTCAGGAGAATGGTCTGGTAACATTTGTGATTTTTATTTTAGAGTCTACAACAAAATCATAAAAGACGTAAAAGTTCCATTTAAAACCAGTGGTGGAGATCGGATTGATGATACTCCGGTACACGAAGCGCTCAGAGAAGCATTGGCAAATTGTCTGATCAACACAGATTATTATGGTGTTCGTGGAGTTGTTATTAAGAATGAACCAGATAAGCTGATATTAGAAAATCCAGGATACATTCGTACTGGTAAAGAACAAATGAGAAAAGGCGGCGAATCGGATCCTAGAAATAAAGCCTTGATGAAGATGTTCAATCTGATTAATATTGGTGAACGTGCAGGCAGCGGTGTGCCAAATATCTTTAATGTCTGGGAAGATGAAGGATGGGTTGAGCCAGTTATTGAAGAGAAGTTTGACCCAGATCGAACCATCTTGACCTTGGAATTTAAGAAAAAAAGCGGCGATAAAAAAGCGACGAAAAAAAGCGACGATAAAAAAGCGACGAAAAAAAGTGACGAAAGAAAAGTGACGAAAAAAACACAGGTACAGTATGATAAAATACTTGCCTTTATGGAGTTTGACAAAGAGTATAGTTTGCAGGAATTTTGTGAATTGCTTGATTTGAAGGAGACAAGAACCAAAGCAATACTAAAGCAACTTGATGATTATATCGAGCCGATTGGCAGTACAAAGAACAGGAAGTATTTGAGAAAGAAATGTAAACGGTGAATAGTAGGTACCAAGATTTTCGCTAGTTTTCATGAGCAAGTAGCGAAGTGGATTGCGAATGTCCGCTTTACAAATCTAAGGTTTACATGTGTATGACCTCGAGGCTGCTGATTCGGATAACGGAAACGGAGAGTTTTTTTACTTTGCAAGCTATAGAAAATGTGATATACTGATATAGACAAAGTTCTGGTCGTATCAGCTCTGGACTTTGCATTGCAAATGAACCCAAGGGAGAATAGTCATGAAGTGGAATCGCGTATTATTAAAATTAAGCGGTGAGGCCCTGGCAGGACCGAAAAAACCGGTTTTGATGAAGATACTGTAAAAGAAGTAGCACGTCAGGTGAAAATTTCCGTAGACGCAGGCGTAGAGGTGGGCATTGTCATTGGCGGAGGTAATTTCTGGAGAGGACGTACCAGCAACGCCATCGACCGCACCAAGGCAGACCAGATTGGTATGCTGGCAACCATCATGAACTGCATCTATGTATCTGAGATCTTCCGCAACGCAGGGATGCAGACCGAGATCTTAACCCCATTCGCTGTAGGTGCCATGACCAGGTTATTTTCCAAAGACCTGGCCAATCAGTATTTCAAAGAGGGTAAGGTAGTGTTCTTCGCAGGAGGTACCGGACATCCATATTTCTCAACCGATACCGGAATCACCTTAAGAGCCGTAGAGATGGATGCTGACTGTATCCTTCTTGCCAAGTCCATTGACGGCGTATATGACAGCGATCCGAAGGTGAACCCGGACGCAAAACGTTACGACACCATCAGTATCCAGGAGGTGATCGACAAGCAGTTAGCTGTCGTTGACCTGACTGCCTCCATCATGTGCATGGAACATAAGATGCCGATGGCAGTATTTGATCTGAATGAGAAAGACAGCATTGCCAACGCGATGCAGGGTAAAATTAACGGCACCATCGTGACCGTATAACAGGAGGAAGCTATGCAGGAAAAATTAAGTTTTTATGAGGACAAGATGAACAAGTCCCTGGAGGCATTACAGAATGAGTACGGTTCTATCCGTGCCGGCCGTGCTAATCCACACGTACTGGACAAATTAAAAGTAGATTATTACGGAACACCGACCCCGCTTCAGCAGGTAGGTAACATTTCCGTACCGGAAGCAAGAATGATCGTGATCCAGCCATGGGAGAAGAGCCTGTTAAAAGCAATCGAGAAAGCGATCTTAACCTCTGATCTGGGCATCAACCCGACCAACGATGGTACTTGCATCCGCCTGATATTCCCAGAGCTGACTGAGGAACGCAGAAAAGAACTTGCCAAAGACGTAAAGAAAAAAGGCGAGGGAGCGAAGGTTGCGATCCGTAACATCCGCCGTGATGCCAACGATACCTTCAAGAAGATGGAAAAAGGCGGCGAGATCTCTGAGGATGATCAGAAATTGGCAGAGGAGAAGATCCAGAAGCTGACTGACAAGATGATCGAGAAAGTAGATAAGGCAGTCGAAGTGAAAACAAAAGAGATTATGACAGTTTAACGATACCAGGGTCAAAAGGTCAGAAGTCCAGTGCAGGTCTGCCTGCAGGGAGATTTTGATCTTGGGATCTGCCCGGTATCAATGGGGGCGGGCGATCACCTGCCCCCTTATGTGTGTTATGGACGAAAATTCCGTGAGGGACTGCGAGACACGGGAATCGTAATGCGAAATGGTTTGGAGGATAAGCAACTATGCTGGAGAATATGACGGTACCGAAGCACGTGGCTGTGATCCTGGATGGAAACGGCAGATGGGCGAAGAAACACGGAGTTCCAAGAGCCATGGGACACAAAGCCGGCTGTGAGACCCTGGAGAAGATGGTCCGCATAGCCGCTGATATGGGTATTTCTTATTTTACTGTTTACGGGTTTTCCACAGAAAACTGGAAACGTTCTGCGGAAGAGGTCGGGGCGCTGATGAAGCTGTTCCGTTACTATATGGTGCGTCTGTTAAAGATCGCCAATGAGAACAACGTCCGCGTAAAGATGATCGGAGACAAATACCGGTTCGCACCGGATATCATAGAAGGAATCGACAACCTGACAGAAGGAACGAGGAACAACACAGGCATGACGTTTGTCATCGCTATCAATTACGGTGGTAGGGATGAGATTGTCCGTGCAGCCAGAAAGCTGGTAGAGGATTACCGGGCAAATGACAAGGACGTGGCATCCATTGATGAGAGCCTGTTTGCCGGATACCTGGATACGGCAGGCATTCCGGACCCGGATCTGATGATTCGCACCAGCGGCGAATTAAGGCTGTCAAACTACCTGTTGTGGCAGCTTGCCTATGCGGAGTTTTATGTGACAGATTGTCTGTGGCCTGATTTTGACCAGAAGGAATTAGAAAAAGCAATCGTGGCGTATAATAGCAGAGAGAGACGCTTCGGAGGCAGAAAATAGGAGGAGTCGGGATGTTTACAACACGTTTGGTCAGTGGGATCATTCTGGTGATCCTGGCTCTGGTTCTGGTGACCACAGGCGGCGGAGTATTATTTGCGGCAGTGGCGGCCATATCCCTGATCGGTATGTTTGAACTGTACCGGGTCATGAAGCTGGAGAAGACGCCGTTAGCAGCAGTGGGATATCTGGCGGCAGCTCTTTATTATGGATTTGTGTGGTTTGAGAAGGAAGACCTGATGATGTTGATGGCAGCGGCTTTTGTGATGGTGCTGATGGCGATCTACGTGTTTACTTTTCCAAAATACAAGACCGAAGAGATCACCATTACCTTTTTCGGGGTCTTTTATGTGGCGGTGATGCTCTCTTACCTGTTTCTGGTGCGGAGAGCGGCGGACGGCGTATACCTGGTCTGGCTGGTATTTTTAAGTTCCTGGGGCTGCGATACCTGTGCGTACTGCGCCGGCATGCTGTTCGGACGCCATAAGCTTGCCCCGGTCTTAAGTCCTAAAAAATCCATCGAGGGAGCGATCGGCGGCATGGTTGGAGCGGCGCTTCTTGGTGCCCTTTACGGCGCCGTATTTGGAACTCATATGGAAGAAGTGGGGAATCCGGTGATTGCCTGCTGCGCAGCCTGCGCTATTGCTGCAGTGATCTCCCAGATCGGTGATCTGGCAGCCTCCGCCATCAAGAGAAACCATCAGGTAAAAGATTACGGAACCCTGATCCCGGGCCATGGAGGAATCCTGGACCGGTTTGACAGTATGATGTTTACGGCTCCGGCTATTTATTTTGTTATTTTATTTTTACGGTAGTGCATTGGCATATAGGAGAAAATCATGAAAAAGATCGCACTTCTGGGTTCTACCGGTTCCATCGGTACCCAGACCTTAGATGTAGTGAGAAACCAGGGCGATATCCAGGTAACAGCCATGGCTGCAGGAAGTAATATCGCTCTGTTAGAAAAACAGATCCGGGAGTTTCATCCATCCATAGCAGCAGTATGGGATGAGAAAAAGGCACTGGAATTGAAGGCGAAAGTGGCAGACCTTCCGGTAAAAGTGGTGTCCGGTATGAACGGTCTGTTAGAAGTAGCAACAGAGAAAGAGGCCCAGATCGTGGTGACTGCCGTTGTGGGCATGATCGGTATCCGCCCGACCATCGCAGCGATGGAGGCTGGTAAAGATATTGCTTTAGCCAATAAAGAGACTTTAGTAACTGCCGGACATATCATCATGCCGTTAGCAGAAAAGCTTGGTGTGAAGATCCTTCCGGTGGACAGTGAGCACAGTGCCATTTTCCAGAGTTTAAATGGTGAACATGGCAATAAGATCCACAAGATCCTGTTAACCGCTTCTGGCGGCCCATTCCGTGGCCATACCAGAGAGCAGATGGCGTCTGTTCAGGTAGAGGATGCCTTAAAACATCCAAACTGGTCCATGGGAAGAAAGATCACCATCGATTCTTCCACCATGGTCAACAAGGGATTGGAAGTGATGGAGGCTCACTGGCTGTTTGATGTAGAGATGGATCAGGTGCAGGTGGTTGTCCAGCCACAGAGCATCATCCATTCCATGGTCGAGTATGAGGACGGTGCGGTGATCGCCCAGCTCGGAACACCGGATATGCGCCTGCCGATCCAGTATGCTCTCTATTATCCGGAGCGACGGTATCTGCCGGGAGACCGTCTGGACTTCTGGAAATTAAGCCAGATCACCTTTGAAAAGCCGGATCTGGAGAATTTTCACGGACTGGCGCTGGCTTATGAGGCGGGAAGAAGGGGCGGTTCCCTTCCAACGGTATTTAATGCAGCCAATGAATATGCGGTTGCCAAATTCTTAAATCGTGAGATCTCCTATCTGGAGATCACGGATATGATCCAGAAAGCTATGGAGAATCATAAAGTGATTGATGATCCGACAGTGGAACAGATTTTGGAGACCGAGAGAGAAGTAGATGAGTTGTTGAGATAGGAGGAATAAGCAGACAGATGAGTATCATTGTGGCAGTCCTGGTGTTTGGACTGATTGTACTGATTCATGAGTTCGGTCATTTCATCGTGGCGAAGAAGTGCGGCATCGGTGTGATCGAATTTTCCATAGGGATGGGGCCCAGAGTATGGAGTTTTGAAAAAGGTGAGACCAGATATTCATTGAAGCTTTTGCCCTTCGGTGGTTCCTGCATGATGTTGGGGGAGGATGAAAATGAATCCGATCCGAAAGCATTTAACAATAAGTCCGTGTGGGCGAGAATTGCAGTGGTATTTGCGGGACCGCTCTTTAATTTCCTGCTGGCCATGGTGCTTGGCATCATCATTGTCCATGCGGTTGGTTTCGATTCCCCGACTCTGACAGATGTCCAGCCGGGATTTTCCGCAGAAGAACAGGGGATGCAGGCGGGTGATGTGATCACGAAGCTGGACCATGAGCCGGTGGTGGTATATCGTGACATTACCATCTATATGATGCTGCATCCGTCTGATCCGGTGGATGTGGAGTTTAAACGTCTGGCGGCAGACGGTGTTACCTGGGAAAAGCATACGGTGACGCTGACGCCCAGGTATTCCGATGAAAATGGCAGATATATGCTGGGAATCGTGGTCAGCGGCCGTTATACGAAAGCCCAGGGGATCGGCGAGACTTTAAAATACGGTATTTATGAGATGGTCTACAGTGTGAAGACTACCATCAAGAGCCTTGGCATGATGATCCATGGTCAGGTTGGCAGAGATGATGTGGCAGGTCCGGTCCGCATGGTCAGTATGATCGATGAGACGGTGGAAGAGACCATTCCTTACGGCTTGTCTGCTGTGATTTTGACATTGATGAATCTGTGTATGCTTTTAAGCGCGAACCTGGGTGTCATGAATCTTCTTCCGATTCCGGCTTTAGACGGAGGAAGGCTGGTATTTCTGATTCTGGAGGTGCTTCGCGGCAGACCGATCGATAAAGAAAAAGAAGGCATGGTTCATATGGCAGGCATGGCGGCGCTGATGGTTCTGATGGGGTTAGTGCTGTTTAATGATATATCGATCTTGTTTAAAGGAGTGTAAGAAATTCATATGAGCAGAAATGATACAAAGGTGATCCACATTGGAGACCGGGTGATCGGCGGCGGCAATCCGATCCTGATCCAGTCCATGTGCAACACCAAGACGGAACATGTAGAAGAAACAGTGAAACAGATCCTGGAGCTGGAGCAGGCGGGGTGTGATATCATCCGTGTGGCAGTGCCAACCAAAGAAGCGGCAGAGGCTATCCGCCAGATCAAGAAGCAGATTCACATTCCATTGGTAGCGGATATTCATTTTGACTACCGTCTTGCCATTGCAGCCATTGAAAATGGAGCCGATAAGATCCGGATCAATCCGGGAAACATCGGAACCAGAGACCGGGTCCAGGCGGTGGTGGATAAGGCAAAAGAATACGGAATCCCGATCCGTGTGGGCGTCAACAGTGGTTCTCTGGAGAAGCATCTGATCGAGAAATACGGCGGTGTGACTGCGGAAGGTATCGTGGAGAGTGCTTTGGATAAGGTGCACATGATCGAGGAGATGGGTTATGACAATCTGGTCATCAGCATCAAGTCTTCCGACGTGTTAATGTGTGTGAAAGCCCATGAGCTGATCACGAAACAGACCAATTATCCTCTTCATGTGGGGATTACCGAAGCCGGAACACTGACTTCCGGCAATATCAAATCTGCCATCGGCCTTGGCATTATCTTAAACCAGGGCATTGGCGATACCATTCGTGTTTCCCTGACCGGAGCGCCGATCGAGGAGATCAAGTCAGCAAAACTGATCTTAAGAACCCTGGGACTGCGAAAAGGCGGGATCGAGGTGGTCTCCTGTCCGACCTGCGGCAGGACGAAGATCGATCTGATCGGTCTGGCAAACCGGGTGGAGAATATGGTGACAGAATTTGACCATATGAACATCAAGGTGGCAGTCATGGGCTGCGTGGTAAATGGCCCGGGCGAAGCAAGGGAAGCGGATCTTGGCGTGGCTGGAGGAATCGGTGAAGGACTTTTGATCAAGCACGGCGAAGTGCTGCGGAAGGTGCCGGAGAATGAGTTGTTAAGCGCCCTGAGAGAAGAGATCATCAAGCTGGATCAAGAGAAGAACGAGACAGTTTAAGAGTCCCATGTGATTGCCGCACAGCCCTGTGTAAGGGGAATGGACAATCGTTACAATACAGTAAAGGTGAGAGTATGGCAAAAGGTTTTTTGGAAGTATTTCCTGACTTACATATGACCACAGAGATGGAGGAGCTTTTAAAGCTGGTGGATGTGGAGCGTGTCTCATCCACCAGGGATAGAAGCTCTATTCGTATTTATATCGTAAGTCAGCGTCTGATCCATAAGAAAAATATCTATGACCTGGAAAAAGGAATCCGGGAACAGTTATTTCCGGGAAAGAAACTGACCATTAAGATCGTGGAGAAATACCGTCTGTCCGGTCAGTATACTCCACAGAAGCTGTTTCGGGTATATAAGGACAGTCTTCTTATGGAATTAAAGCATTACAGTATCATTGAATACAATATACTCCGGCGGGCAGAGTGTACCTTCCCACAGGAAAATATTCTTCGCATGACCGTGGAGGACAATGCGGTATTCCGGGAGAAAACCTCAGAGCTAAAGCGGATACTGGAGAAGGTATTCCACGAACGGTGCGGTCTTCCTGTTGATGTGATCTACGAGTACATTCCGGTGAAGGAAAATCAGGAAAGCCAGCAGCGTGAAGCGCAGATCCAGCGGGAGATCAATGACCGCCTGGTGGCATTGGCAGATAAGCTGGGAGACGGTGCAGATGCAGCGGCGCCGGTGAAGAAGGAAGAAACGGCCCATAGTGCCAGGACTGCAGGGGCTGGAAATGGCGGGAACGCAGCACCAGCGGTCAAGACCGCATCAGGAGGTGCAGGAGCCGGAGCAGCGGCGGCGTCTGGCGCCAATGGAGGCGGTGAGTGGAAGAAGCCATTTTCCAGAGACCGGAAATTCGGCGGCAGCTATCAGAAAAAAAGCGACAACCCGGATGTGCTGTATGGCCGTGATTTTGATGATGAGTTTATCAGCATCCGTGACATTGCGGGAGAGATGGGGGAAGTCACTATCCGTGGTCAGATCATCAACACCGACAGCCGTTTGTTAAAGAGCGGGAAAACCATTGTGATCTTCGATGTGACGGACTTTACCGATACGATCACGGTGAAATTATTTGCCAGAGAGGAAATGTTAGAGGACATCAACAAGGCAGTAGTGAAGAAGAACTTCATTAAACTGCGGGGGATGACCACCATCGATAAGTTTGACGGTGAGCTGACCATCGGATCGGTAGTAGGCATCAAGAAATGTGAGGATTTTACGGGCAAGCGCAATGATAACAGCCTGGTAAAGCGGATCGAGCTCCACTGCCATACGAAGATGAGCGATATGGATGGTGTTTCTAATGTGGCGGATATCATCAAACGCGCCAAGAAATGGGGAATGCCGGCGCTGGCAGTGACGGATCACGGCTGTGTCCAGGCATTTACCGAGGCCAGCCACAGCCTGGACAAGAATGATCCGTTCAAGGTGATCTATGGCGTGGAGGGTTATCTGGTAGATGATACCAAGCAGCTGGTGGAGAATTCCAGAAATCAGAGCTTTGACGATCCTTACGTGGTGTTTGATATCGAGACCACCGGATTTAGTCCTCTTTCCGATCGGATCATCGAGATCGGTGCGGTAAAGGTGGTAAATGGAACGATCACGGACAAGTTCAGCACCTTTGTCAATCCGGATATTCCGATCCCGTTCCGGATCGAGCAGCTGACCAGTATCAACGACAGTATGGTGCTTCCTGCTCCAAAGATTGATAAGGTCCTGCCGGATTTTCTGAAATTCTGTGAAGGCTGTGCCCTGGTGGCCCACAACGCATCCTTTGATGTAAGCTTTATCGCCCACAATGCAGAAGAACTGGGACTGCCCTTTGATCCGACGGTGCTGGATACGGTAACTCTGGCCCGTATTTTACTGCCGCAGCTGAACCGTTATAAGCTGGATACCGTGGCAAAGGCCCTGAATGTGTCCCTGGAGAATCACCACAGGGCGGTGGATGATGCGGGAGCAACCGCGGAGATCTTTGTGGCATTTTTGAAAATGCTGAAAGAGCGGGACATTTCCACACTGGACGAATTAAATAAATTAAGTGAGCTGGACGAGGAAGGCATCAAGAAGCTGCCGACCTATCATATTATTATTTTGGCGAAAAATGATGTGGGAAGAGTGAATCTGTACCGTCTTGTTTCCTGGGCTCATATCAATTATTTTCACCGAGTGCCGAGAATCCCTAAGAGCGTCCTTGCCAAATACCGGGAAGGCCTGATCATCGGCTCTGCCTGCGAGGCGGGAGAGCTGTTTCAGGCGGTGGTACGCGGCGTAC
Organism: Lachnospiraceae bacterium AM48-27BH; assembly: GCA_003478355.1. Taxonomy (GTDB): domain Bacteria; phylum Bacillota; class Clostridia; order Lachnospirales; family Lachnospiraceae; genus UBA3402. The sequence goes on along the minus strand of QUFC01000018.1, from coordinate 7,364 downwards.
CGGATTCAGAACTTGGAAGAATTGTGAATTTCTATGATTACCTGGAGATCCAGCCCATTGGCAACAACGCGTTTATGATCCGGAACGAGGACAGCTCTGTCCAGAATGAAGAAGATCTGCGGGATTTGAACCGCCGGATCGTCCGTTTAGGAGAGCAGTTCCAGAAACCGGTCTGCGCTACCTGCGATGTGCATTTCCTGGATCCGGAGGACGAGGTGTACCGCAGGATCATCATGGCGGGCAAAGGCTTTAAGGACTGTGATGAGCAGGCGCCGTTATATTTAAGAACCACAGAAGAAATGCTGGAGGAGTTTGCTTACCTGGGTCCGGATAAGGCCCAGGAGGTCGTAGTGACCAACACCCGGTTTATTGCCGACCAGTGCGAGCTGATCTCCCCGGTGCGCCCGGATAAATGTCCTCCGGTCATTGAAAATTCAGATGAAACCTTGAGAAATATCTGTTACAACCGGGCACATGAGTTATATGGCGAAGATCTGCCGGAGATCGTTGTGGAGCGTCTGGAGCGGGAGCTGAACTCCATCATTTCCAATGGATTCGCCGTGATGTACATCATCGCCCAGAAGCTTGTGTGGAAGTCTAATGAGGACGGATATCTGGTTGGTTCCCGAGGCTCTGTCGGTTCGTCCATGGTAGCCACTATGTCGGGAATTACGGAGGTAAATCCGCTAAGTCCTCATTATTACTGCCCCAAATGTCATTATTCCGATTTTGATTCGGAAGAGGTAAAGAAATACTCTGGTATGTCCGGATGTGATATGCCGGATAAGGAATGCCCGGTGTGCGGGACCATGCTGAAAAAGGACGGACACGACATTCCATTTGAGACGTTCCTTGGATTTAAGGGAGATAAGGAGCCTGATATCGACTTGAACTTCTCTGGTGAGTACCAGAGCCATGCCCACGATTATACGGAGGTTATTTTCGGAAAGGGACAGACCTTCCGGGCGGGAACCATCGGTACGCTGGCAGATAAGACAGCTTATGGTTATGTGAAAAACTATTATGAAGAGCGCGGGGACCGGAAACGGAACTGTGAGATCAACCGGATTGTCCAGGGCTGTGTGGGCGTGCGGCGTACCACGGGACAACATCCGGGCGGTATCGTCGTTCTGCCGGTGGGAGAGGAGATCTACTCTTTTACGCCTGTTCAGCGCCCTGCTAACGATATGACCACTACCACGGTCACCACCCATTTTGATTACCATTCCATCGACCACAACCTGTTGAAGCTGGATATTCTGGGACACGATGATCCGACCATGATCCGTATGCTTCAGGACTTGACGGGGCTGGACCCTGTTAAGGATATTCCGCTGGATTGTAAGGAGGTCATGTCCTTATTCCAGAGCACAGAAGCACTGGGCATCACGCCGGATGATATCGGTGGATGTCCGCTGGGTGCCCTTGGAGTGCCGGAGTTCGGTACGGATTTTGCGATGCAGATGCTTCTGGACGCGAAGCCGAAGTATTTTTCTGATCTGGTGCGTATCGCCGGACTGGCCCACGGTACGGATGTATGGCTGGGCAATGCCAAAGACCTGATCTTAAGCGGGCAGGCTACCATTCAGACGGCCATCTGCTGTCGAGATGATATCATGGTTTATCTGATCCAGAAAGGCATGGAAGAGGGACTTTCTTTCACCATCATGGAGTCGGTCCGTAAAGGAAAGGGCTTAAAGCCGGAATGGATCGAGGCTATGCTGGCCCACGATGTGCCACAGTGGTATATCGATTCCTGTCTGAAGATCAAATACATGTTCCCGAAGGCCCATGCAGCAGCGTATGTTATGATGGCATGGCGTATTGCTTACTGTAAGGTATTTTACCCGCTGGCTTACTATGCGGCGTTTTTTAGTATCCGTGCCAGTGCCTTCAGCTATGAGATCATGTGCCAGGGACGGGATAAACTGGAATATTTCCTGGCAGATTATAAGAAGCGGGCAGATACCCTGTCTAAGAAGGAGCAGGATACTCTTCGTGATATGCGTATCGTCCAGGAAATGTATGCAAGAGGCTTTACATTTACCCCGATCGATATCTACAAGGCAAAGGCGAAGGATTTTCAGATCATCGACGGAAAGCTGATGCCATCCTTAAGCAGTATTGACGGCATGGGTGATAAGGCGGCTGAGGGTGTTGTGGATGCGGTGAAGGACGGTGTTTTCCTGTCCAGAGAGGATTTCTGCAACCGTACCAAGGTCAGCAAGACCATCTGTGATCTCATGGGAGATCTGGGGCTGTTAGGGGATCTGCCACAGTCCAATCAGCTGTCACTGTTTGATTTTGCGTGAAATAATGTTGGGTGTTGGATTTATGATTTTTGTATTTTTTTCCATAATTCGCGGGTTTGCTGGTATATAGCCTTTGACTTATGGATTTTCGGGTGCTATACTCGTAACCGTGTGTTTGAAAAAGCAGCAGATCAAGTAATGTTTCAGCAGGTCTGGATCGTTACAGCATTCAAGAAAGGAAACAAAGGTAAATCATGAGTTCTTTAAAACCAATGTTATTCACGGCGTTAAAAACCTATGACCGTTCCCAGTTTGTGAAGGATGTCACGGCGGGAATTATTGTAGCCATTATCGCCCTTCCTCTGTCCATCGCCCTGGCCTTAGCATCAGGAGTCGGTCCGGAGGCTGGTATTTTCACTGCCATTGTGGCAGGCTTCGTGATCTCCGCTCTGGGCGGAAGCAGCGTACAGATCGCCGGTCCGACGGCGGCATTTGCTACCATCGTGGCTGGTATTGTGGCAAGAGATGGTATGGATGGTCTGGTGATCGCCACTGTTTTGGCAGGTGTGTTCCTGATCCTTATGGGTGTGTTCCATTTTGGAAGCCTGATCAAGTTCATTCCTTATACGATCACCACAGGTTTTACCTCCGGTATTGCAGTGACCATTGTCATCGGTCAGTTAAAGGATTTCTTCGGTGTAACTTATCCGGAGGGCGTCCGCCCTATTGAGACGATGGAGAAATTAGCTGCATTTGCGGAGAATGTCGGAACCATCAATTGGGCGGCAGTGCTGGTAGGTGCTGTCAGTCTGGCAATTCTGATCGTGTCTCCGATGGTCTTTAAGAAAATCCCGGGATCCCTGATCGCAGTCATCGCAGGGATATTGATGGTGCAGTTCCTTCCATTAAAAGTATCCACCATTGGAAATCTGTACACCATCAGCAATGCACTTCCATCCTTCCACCTTCCATCCGTTACCTTTGAGACAGTAAAGGCAGCAGTGCCAAATGCATTTACCATTGCAGTGCTGGCGGCGATCGAGTCCCTCCTCTCCTGTGTAGTGGCAGACGGCATGATCAATGGAAAACACCGCTCCGATATGGAGTTAGTGGCACAGGGCGCTGGTAATATTACGTCCGCGTTATTCGGTGGAATTCCGGCAACCGGAGCCATCGCCCGGACAGCAGCGAACATCAAAAACGGAGGACGTACTCCGGTGGCTGGTATGGTTCATTCCATTACACTGGTGATCGTTTTAGTAGTTCTGATGCCATACGCAGGTATGATCCCGATGCCAACCATTGCCGCGATCTTATTTGTGGTTGCTTATAATATGTGCCAGTGGCGTACCTTCAAGCAGCTGGTAGAGACCGCACCAAAGAGCGATATCCTGGTGCTGGTTGTGACATTTGCCCTGACTGTGATCTTTGATCTGGTAGTGGCCATCGAGATCGGTATGGTTTTGGCATGTCTCTTATTCATCAAGAGAATGAGTGAGGAAACCAGGGCAGAAAGCTGGGTTTATGCCGATGATGACAGCGAGACCGTAGATGAGACTCTGCGGAAACTGCCAAAAGAGATCCGGGTATATGAGATTTCCGGCCCGTTATTCTTCGGTGCGGCAGATATTATTGAGCACATCGTCGTTGAGGATTTTGCGAAATGCCTGGTACTCCGCATGAGGGCAGTCAACGCTTTAGACAGCACTGCCATGAACGCTCTGGTAAACTTAACCAAAGCATGTGAGAGCAAGGGCGTGACCGTTGTATTCTCCCATGTCAATGAGCAGCCGATGAAGGTGATGAAGAAAGCGAAATTCGTAGAACTGGCTGGCGAAGAAAACTTCTGCCCGAATATCAGTGCAGCGTTAGAGCGTGCGGAGAAACTTGCGGGAGTGGAAGAGTAGAAAAATAGATATGATTAAGAAAATGTCCTGCGGATCATGGAAAAACGGTCCGCAGGGGTATTTTAAATAAAATTCAAAAAAGTATTGACAATTAAAACAATTTATACTATACTATTCAACGTAGTCGAGACGAGGCGTGGCTCAGTTTGGTAGAGCGCTGCGTTCGGGACGCAGAGGTCGCAAGTTCGAATCTTGTCGCCTCGACTTAGATTTTGGCCTCGTGGTCAAGCGGTTAAGACGACGCCCTCTCACGGCGTAAACCCGGGTTCGATTCCCGGCGAGGTCATTGCTGTTGCATATTTTGCAGCAGCATTTTTTGAAACTTCATATGCTTCCGTGGCTCAGCTGGTAGAGCAACGCATTCGTAATGCGTAGGTCGCCGGTTCGAATCCGGCCGGGAGCTTTTAAGTTTCCAGGGAAGAACTCTGGAAATCGTTGTAAAATAAGACTTTGCGACGGTTTCCGGGGTTCTTTTTCGTTAAAAAGGAGGATATTAAATGGAACACATCTTACAGATTGCATTTAAGGATGCCGTTCCGGAAGCCTGGGGAGAGATCCAGCTTTATACCGCTGGCGGTATTTTGGCAACGACTTTAGCGGGCTGGACCACCGTATATCGGTCAGATGGCCAGCCTTGCAAGTACTACAGTGCCGCGGACATGCAGCTAATCGTCAAAAAGGCCATGTGGCACGTATCTTATCACACCACATACTGCAATGCCCTTAATATCTGGATCAGCGGTGCACAGACTGCAGAGGAAATTCAGCAGATCTTTTATGGCGCTGATGTGCCGGAGCAGTACCAGAGTGAGGTACTCAAAGCATATCTTTTACAGATAGCGGCTATGGCGGAAGATGATGTGGATGCACAAACTACTTAATAAGTATTTATTTGATGTGGGTGGCCTGCTCTATGTGTTAATTGAACTAATCTGGCGCGGGCACAGTCATTGGACCATGTTTATCCTGGGCGGTCTGTGCGGCAGTGCGATAGGCAGCTTGGCTGGTGTGGTGGCATCAGCCAAGCTGACCGCCTACCGGATAGAGCAGCTGGAGAAAAAAGTGGATAAACATAACACAGTGATTGAGCGTACATATAAACTAGAGGAGACGCAGGCGGTGATGGAAGAACAGATCAAGGTGGCAAACCATCGGATTGCGGATCTGGAAAATCAGAAGGAGGATCTGGTATGCAGGTGAAAGATTATGTAAAACCGGAATTACTGGTAGTGGCAGTGGTACTGTATTTTATTGGTGCATGGCTGAAACAGAGTGAGACGGTGAAGGACAAATATATTCCATTGATCAATGGCGCCGTTGGCATCGTGATCTGCGCCATCTATGTATTTGCCACCTGTGTATGCACTGGCAGCCAGGATATTGCCCTGGCCGTGTTTACCGCGATCACACAGGGAATTCTTGTGGCAGGATTATCTACTTATGTAAATCAGATCGTGAAACAGACTGGAAAAGACGAATAGAAGGGGGTGATCCGGATATCTCCCGGCAGTCAGGGTTATGGCTGCAGGTTGTGACATCACAACTTTGTGCCGGCACAAAAATATTGGTAGAATGAAAACTGATTGTATGCTATAATGCGAATGTTACCGCCCCTATACCGGTAAGGAAAGGGGGTGTTCCTCAGATGGAAATGATACTTTCTTTTATTGTCACAGTTGTGGCCGGTGTGGTTTGCCACCTCATCTGCAAATGGTTAGACAGTGACAAGTAGTCGGTAACTAGCCTATGGTTTAAGCCACCATACAAAATGGAATAGAAAAGCCCAAGGATTCGCGGTCCCTGGGCTTTTCGTTTTGTGTTCCCTAGATGGTGGTACTTTCTTTTTGCCTATCGGCATTATAGCATATGCAGAAACAGTTTTCAAGATACTATAAATACAAAAATTGACCAGGGAGCCAAAACCCTGGTTTTTCATATTATAAAGAAAAGAGGAGAAATTTATGAGAGATATTACATTATGCCATCCGCGCCTCCAGAAACTAGCCACAGAGCTGATCCAGAAATGTTCTGCCCAGGGCCTTCAGATCAAAATTGGTGAAACTCTCCGCACCAGATCGGAACAGGATACTCTATATGCCCAGGGGCGCACGACACCAGGAAACATTGTGACCAATGCCAAAGGCTCCAGCTACAGCTCCTATCATCAATGGGGAACTGCCTTTGACATTTACCGCGCTGATGGCTGTGGGGCTTATTATGATAAGGATGGCTTTTTCACCAGAGTTGGGGCGATTGGCGTATCCATCGGATTAGAATGGGGCGGAAATTGGAAATCCATCGTGGATAAGCCTCATTTCCAGCTTCCGGATTGGGGAAGCAGCACCAGCGGGATCAAGAAAGAATTTAAGACGCCGGAAGAATTTATGAAAACCTGGAAAGAAGCGGAGAAGATCGTTGAGGGCTGGCAGAAGGATGCCAACAGCTGGTGGTACCAGAATGCTGATGGCACCTGGCCAAAGAGCGAGTGGCGGCTGATCAACCACCACTGGTATCTCTTTGGCGCAAACGGATATATCAGAAAGGGCTGGCACCGTTGGAATCCGGACACGAAGCAGGTAGATCCGGATGATGGTTCCGGTGATTGGTATTATCTTCAGGAGACCGGAGATTTAGAGGGGGCCTGCTGGCATGGAACCGAAAAAGGATCTTTGGAGATATGGTATGTAAAATAGAAATTATAGTAAATTCGAAATCGCTTTTTGATTCTTGTCTACTATTCCAGATAAAAAAGAGGAAAATATGCTGGAAGATAATAAAAGCATTAACTCGAAAAATGGCTTAAAACCTCACTTTTTTGCACATCATGAAATTCACAGATTGTAAAAATAAATTTTCGTAATGCGTAGGTCGCCGGTTCGAATCCGGCCGGGAGCTTTTAAGTTTCTGGGATTCTTTTTCGTTAAGGAAGAATAAGTACGGATAAGTAATTTTTAGTGGGAAAAAGTTTTTACAAAAACATTAATATATGATCTATAAATGAGCAAATTTGAAAAATTGCACAAAACTACACTGCGAATTTCATAAATGAATCAAAATCATTGCTTTCCTTTGCGCATTGAAAAAGATAACGATACTTTTCCAGCTGAATGGTATCACAGATTTCGTGATATCCAGTTTCAAACGAACAGAACCTACCAGTACCCACTGCACACATGAAATGTGCCAGTGACATAAGTAGCCAGTA
>QUFC01000017.1 GCA_003478355.1 Lachnospiraceae bacterium AM48-27BH | reverse complement strand
TTGTCATTTCTTGTTGTATGTTATCTATATTTCTATTTGATTATTTCTTTAGAGGAATAGAAAAAATGGAATTATTTCACTGAGATATGTCTTGATGAGAGGAATATCGACAATAACTACATTTATTGTTATAAAAAATGATAAAGATGTGTTATGGATTCCAGTATTGGATATTATAGCTTCTATAATAGCTATAATTCTAGTATATAAGGTTTATATCGTATGCAAATGCAAATAAAGATACGTACAATAAAATATATTTTTAATGAAATTAAGGTATCATTTTTATATTTTGTATCGAATATGGCAACAACGATTTTTGGCGCTTTTAATACGATAATGATTGGAACAATACTTAATAGCTCAGAGGTGGCTTTTTGGAGTGTATGTATGCAACTAATAGGTGCGGTTCAAGCACTCTATACACCAATAACTGATAGTATATATCCACAAATGATAAAAACTAAAAATTATAATTTTATAAAAAGAGTGGAATTATTTTTCTTGCCATTTTTGTTAATAGGATGTCTCTTTACTTTTTTTATGTCTGGCTGGATTTTACATATAGTTGCTGGAGAAAAATACCAAATGGCTGCGGAAACTTTGAAATATCTTGTCCCAGTTCTATTTTTTAGTTTTTTTGCAATGCTGCTTGGTTGGCCAACATTAGGCGCAATTGGCAAGGCAAAAGAGGTAATGATTACTACGGTGACAGCAGCAGCTTTTCAAGTACTAGGATTACTTTTACTTGTTGTTAGTAATAGATTTAATTTAATTACAATAGCGATTTTAAGGAGTGTGACGGAATTTGTTCTTGCAGTAACACGAAAAATTTATTGTGAAAAGTACAGGAATGAATTTTGGAATGGAGAGAATGGATAATATAACCTTAAAAAAATTACAAATGCTGGAATTAAAAATAGCATTAGAAATAAAAAGAATATGTAAAAAAAATCATATAGAGTATGGATTGAGTGGTGGAACATTAATAGGTGCTATCAGACATCAGGGATTTATACCATGGGATGATGATTTTGATATTGATATGACAAGGGCTAACTATGAAAAATTTATCGAGGCGTGTAAGAGAGACTTAGGAAAAGAGTTTACGCTTCAAACATGGAAGACCGATAAAGAGTTTCATAATGGTTTTGCCAAAGTTTTGCTAAATGACACAATGATTCAAGAGTATAGAAATGTTAATTCTAAAGCGAAACAAGCAATATATGTTGATATATTTCCATGGGATTATGTCCCGGAAAGCAAATTTATAAGGTGGTTAGATGCTTTTAGAGTAAAATTATATATTTGTCTATTGATAAGTAAGCATAATGTAAAAATACCAGAAAACAGTAGTAGAATTAAAAAAGTGGTTTTCAAAATTTTAAAAGTTATATCGCTGTTTTTATCACATGACTTTTTAGTAAATAGATGCACAAGAATATTGGAAAAGAATGAGCAAACGAACTATATTACCTGCGCAGTGGGGGTACAAGGATATAAAAAAAATATTGTACCAACGTTGTGGTTCCATGAGTATACAACAACAAAATTTGATAATTATGAATTTAGTGTAATAAAAGAATATGATTCGTTGTTAACTAAATCGTATGGGGATTATATGCAAATACCACCGCCAGAAAAAAGAAGAACTCATGATTTAGTAAAAATTGATTTTGGTCCATATACAAATATAAAAAAGGAGAATAATAATGAATAATTTAGAGTTTAATATTTTAAGATTAAATAAGGAGAAGGGAATAACAGATATAAATGAAATTGCAAATATATTGTATAAAACAACAGACGAAGTTGATTTGTCTATGGAAGCACTTCGTAATGAACAATTTTTAGATGGTGAATTGCTGACATCGGCTGCAGAAAACTTATTGAAAAGTCGCAAAATTGAAAATGCTATCATATTAGCGGCAGGAATGTCAACGCGTTTTGTTCCACTTAATTATGAGACTCCAAAAGGATTACTAAAAGTTAATGATGAAACGTTGATCGAACGACAAATTCGACAGTTACATGAATGTGGAATAACTGAAATAGGTATTGTTGTAGGGTATATGAAAGAAAGGTTTGAATTTCTCAGGGATAAATATAATGTAACATTAATAGAAACAAAGGATTACGCAGAACGGAATAATCATGCAAGTGTATTAGCGGCTAAAGACTATTTAAAAAACACAATTATTACATCATCGGATTTGTATTTTAGTAGAAATATATTTCAAACATATGCTTATGACTCTTATTATTGTACAACTTTTGTACCAGGAAAAACTGCGGAAAGAGGAACTGAGACAGACAGCGATGATAAGATTGTAAGTACTTTTTATGGAGATAAATGTTATGACATTTGGGTGACTTTAGGATATGCATTCTTTTCAAGAGAATTTTCAAAAAAAATTGTGAATTATATTGAAAAGGAATTTGATTTTCCTGAAACAAAAAATAAATTTTGGGCAGATATTCAAGATGAACATTTGACGGATCTTTATATGTACGCAAAAAGATGTGATGATGATGTGGTTTATGAATTTGATTCGTTAGAGGAACTGAGAACTTATGATAAAAAATACGCAGAGAATTCAGGATCCTTAATTATGAAAAAATTGTGTTATATGTTAGGGGTAGAAGAAAAATATATTGTAGGATTAGAATCACTAAAAAAAATAAAAGCATCAATGTTTAAATTTAGATGTCGGGGTGATATTTATGTGTGCGATATAAATCCTGACGGCCGTGATAGAGTGGTTTATCAAGGACGGGTGTATTATCCTTGTAGAGATATTAAGGATGAAAAAATAGCACTATATAAAATGGATAAAAACATAAGAATTAATGGAGGATATCAAGTGAATATAGAGAAAATATTAGATGATTTATATAACTATTCGGCTGAATTCAAAAAATATCATGAAGAGGCGTTACCTTTATGCGCAGCGGAAAATGTAATTTCTCCTTTTGCCAATCTTCCACTGAGCTTTGGATTTCAAGAACGATACATTATGAATAATACATATTCGTTTAATATGGATGATAATTTTATTGGCTGTGAAAAACTATTTCCATATTATCAAGAATTATCGGATGCTTGTGAAAGAATTTTTGGGGCTAAATATACTGATCCAAGACCATTTACAGGAATGCACTGTATTGATATGATTGTTAAATGTGTATGCAAACCAGGGGATAAAATGCTTATTTTGGATAAGAATGCTGGTGGCCATGCTTCAGTAAAACCGGTTGCAGAACGATTAGGCGTGAATGTTTCAGCAGCACCATATGATTATGAAAAACAGGATCTGAATTATGAAGAAACAAATAGAATAATAGAGGAACAAGGTATTAAATTCATTTTATTGGCTCCTTCGGATTTAATAAAGCCATTAGAAGTTACAAAGATTAATACGGATAATTGTGTATTGTTATATGATTGTAGTCAGGTTATGGGGCTAATTGCAGCAGGATTGTGTGATAATCCACTTTTAACAATGAAAAATATTATTATGTTTGGTGGAACGCATAAGACATTTCCAGGACCTGCATCTGGATTAATTATGACAAATGAAAAGTATTTACATGATTTGATGGAAACACAGATTAATCCAACATTATTAAGACATTCGCAGATGCATCAAAAAATTTGTTTGTTATTTGCTTTAATTGAGTTTGAACAGTATGGTGTTGAATATATGAGTCATATGGTTCATTGTTCAAATTATTTGGGAAAGAAATTAAAGGAAAAGGGATTTGAAATTGGTGAGATAAATGGTCATATTTCACAAACTCATGAAATATTTATGTATACTTCAAAGGAAATGATGGATACAATTTATGATAATGCATATAAATGTCGTGTAACTCTTAATAAGAAGCATAAGCCTCTATTTCATGATTATGGAATTAGATTAGGTACACAGGAATTAGCACGATATAATTGGAACGATGATGCACTAGATAAAATAGCTGATATTGTAGCAGAGTTAGTCAATAAAGATATAAATGTTCATAAAGTAAGAGAAATGGTGGAAGCACTTCCTGAGAAAAAGGTTCAGTTTACATTCTCAGATGATGTTGTAGAAAAGTTTAGAAAATTAATGCATGATTGAGGCATACAATTGTAAATGATCTATAGGCGGATAAGTAAGTAAAGCAAAAGCTTTTTTACAAATAGTATAATATTATGGTCTCATAGTAAACGCTCCATAGGTTCTTTCCAGTGTTAGTTGAATTCCGTTTTGAATATTACGGTTCACCGGAATGGCGGTTCAGGATCTCTCGGAATACTCAATCAGGCGTTAAAATGATTGGAAAGTGGGGAAGAGTATTTTCGTATCACCGGATTTGGCGGCACCTCTGTCTGAATAAATAAAACCTTATTGCGAAAACGGAAAGGCTTCTGCGATAATGCACTATCGTTCAGTAAAGTATCTTTTTTACCGATTTTCTGCATCAGCTTCGTATATTTTTCAAAACTGCCATATTTCATAGCTGCGCGATAAGCAGTGGTGACAAGGTAGAGAAAGATATGACGGTAGCGGTAGTGGTCGTTAAAAAAGATATGGGAAAATTCCTCAGACATAAAGTGATCCAGGGTATTTTTGAATTTTTCATAAATAGCGTGGGTCTGGTATGCCTGAGGAGTTTTTACATTTTTTAACTCTAATAAATATAGAACATAATCCTGGCAAGAGCAGTCAACAGCCACGAGAAAATCAATGGCTTTGGGTGTAGTTTTAGCCAGATGCAGTCCGTTATAGTAATCATCTACTTTGATGGCAATATAGTCATCCGGAGAAAGAAGGGGATCAATAGAAACTTCGATCCCTTCATCTTGAATCTTGTGAGTAGTATATTTTGTTAACTGACGTTCTTGTGAAATCTGCTGTATCATAGGCTATTCCTCTGGGTGGTCTTCGGTTTTTTCTAATATTCTGGCAATAATTTCATCGCGTTCTTCCATTAATTGACTGGAAACATCGGCAAAGTTTTCATCATCAACACCAAATTCATCCATATTCATATACTCGGATATAGTGGTATGGTTTTGTTCCCGCATGAGGATCGGTAGGTAAGAGGTTTGATCTAACTGTTGATCCATGACCATATTGTTAAGCTGATTGAAAATGTAATTGCTGTGGGAGGCCATAATCAGCTGGACATTTAGGTGACTGAGTTTTACAAAGCTTTTCAGCAGTGAAATCTGATTTGCTGGATGTAGGTGTGCTTCTGGTTCTTCAATAAATAAAATGGAATTTTTGTTTAGCTTTTTCAGTTTTGAATGGGTGGTTCGATTTAGTCCGGTGATAATATATTTTAAAAATGCGATAATTGGAGCAATCTCCGAAACCATGGAAGAGGCATCGTTCATTTCCAGGGACAGATCGGTACCTGCTGGATGATATAAGATCGTTTTTCTATTGAAATCGAATTGCACATCTCCATTTAAAATATTTTGTTCGATCTCATCTGTACAATCTTTGAAATCATCATGTGCGTTTTCCTTGATGGTGGACAGAGCCATATAGTAATCAGAGATTGGCTCGGAAATGCTCGGAATCTGGATCGATCCACGGATGGAGGAACGATTTTGAGCCAGTAAAGCTAAAATGGGGCTGAAAGAACTCATCCCAGCGTAGATACCGGATCGAGACGCAGGAAGATAATAAACAGCCTGTACTTTATGCAGGATATCCAAGGCAAAAAGCTTTTTGATCTCTGCTACACGTTCTTCCAGAAGTTCGCTTGGAGTATTTATTTTTTGGTCACAAACGTAAATCGTATAGTAGTTTTTATCTTCGCGGTGTTTGTGAAAATCCGATGTACTGGTTTTTAAACGGACACTCTTGAAATCTTGGTTTAAGTGCACAATCCGTTTGGCCAGGTCAATGTGACAGGAAGAATGGGAGGTTTCAATGGTAAATTCTGGGTTTTTCTTTAGGATTTCTTCGAAAGTGCCGAAAGAATTTTCAAAGGATAAATATAATTGATCTAGGAATTCACCTTCCAGTTCTTTGGAGACGATAGATAGCAGATCGGTATCAACGATTTGTTCTGGCTGCTGATTTTGTATGAAAGCCACCAGGATATTTTTGGCTGAAGAGGAAATTTTCTTACCAGATGATACAAAATACAAGTATAAACCATTGGAATAATGGACAATATTTTGCGCATATAAAATCAGGTTTTTTAAGAGCAGATAGATTGTCTGCATGGCATAGGATTTGCCAATATTATTATTACCATAAATAACGATTAGGGACTTGTCGAGGTCAAATTCACATTCCGAAACAGGTCCCCAGTTTTTTAGTTTAATTTTCAAGAGAAATCCCCCTTATAAATCAAAAAAATCTACCCGCGGAATGCTGACTTGCGCAGTGCCCGGGGTGACATTTATATGAGATATTGGAACAAGGCAGCCAACGGGATATTCGCAGACGGTCATGGATGCAGAAATCTCTGCGCCACATTCTGGACAGGTGGTTTCGAGTGTGCAAAGGTATTCGGTTTCTTCGCCCATTCCATGATCATGATCGGTTGTGTTGGAAGATTCAATTTCCCACGTTGCTCCAAAGGTGCTGTGACATTTATTGCACTTGCAGGTGGATTGGCCAATTAACATCATATCATTTACTCCATAGAAAGTCTTTTGTTTATTTTATCATTTTTGTGATGGGATTTCAATCTGGAATTTCTGTGATAGGGTATTAAGATTATGAATGTTCGGGCGGCGTTTTTCGAAGTAAAATATTAGAAATTAGGGAGCTTTTGAGGGCTCCCTTGAGTCTGGATTGTTCTTTGAACAGAACTTTTCAATGCCGATAGGCAGTTTTTTGAAATTATTTGTCATAATATTATTTTAATTTATCCAGAATCTCATCCGTGCTCATACCGCTGTTCAATAATTGCTGGAGCATGGATTCTAACTGGATCTTCTTGGCTTCTTCTTCGGCTTTGGCTTCTTCTTCGGCCTTCCTGGTCTCCAGTTTGGTGAGTTCTTTTTCGATGGAATTTAAGGTTTTCTTTTTATCTTTTAACTGAGCTTTGAGAGCTTCCAGCTGATCGGTGATGGAAGTGATCTCGGCGCTGATCTGAGTTTTTTCGTTTAATTTTTCTTCGATGAGTTCTGTGTAATCCATGGTGGAAATAGTCGTTGTCTTTTCAGCCGTTTTTGGTTTGTTTTTGCTTCCTTTTGGTCTTGGCATGTGAAAGAACCTCCTATATTTTATTTATTTCAGAATAGCATTTTGTATGAGTAAATACAAGTATTTTCTGAAGGTTACGTATAGCTATGGTATACTGGAAGTTACTGTACATGGGTAGGCATTTTCTGAACTGAAAATGCCGTATGATACAGTGGTGGTAACAGATTTTGCCGATTTGGAATGCGAAGCATCGGCAAAATCCGTTGCTGTTTGCGCAACGCGTGAACAGTAACTACTGGAAGAAAATGCGGAAAAGGAGTGGAAAGATGATATTTCTTGTGTTTTGTGGAATATTTTTAATGATGAATTGGGTGACGGTGAATATCTATCTGTTTGTGTGGGATGCAATGATGCTGGCAACAGCGTGTGGATATTTGAAACGGGAGAATGAGGCATTTTTGAGAAAAATTTTGCGGGTATCGTTGATTAGTGCAGTGGCGTATGTTCTGGTACGGATCGTTCGGGGAAATATCTTTTCCTGGAGTCTTGAGGGGCGGTCATGGGTGTTTTACGCGCTGACAGTCATAGCGGTGGGGCTTGTGACGGTATTTTTTGTGAGTTTGTGGAAATATAGAAAATCAGGGAATATGGAATCAGGACAGGAGACGTCTGGGAAAGAGGGGACGGGAGATGGAGTGACAGAAACGTTATTAAAGAGCAGAAAACATGATTTGAAGCGTGTGGAGACGTATCTGGAACAGGTCCATATCGTAGGGATCAATGGAGAATGGGGAACTGGAAAGACATTTCTGATGGAAGAGTTCTGCAGAAAACATGGGGAAGAATATGAGTTTGTCCGTGTGGATCTTCTGACCTGCAATCTGGATCAGGTGGATGTATTCCTTTTGCAGGAGATGGAGGCGATTTTAAGAAAACACAGGATTTACCCCAGGTATTCCAGAAGCCTCTGCAATATGATGAAGGATCATTCCTGGTTAAAGGATCTGCGGGAACTGCTCCGGATGGATAATGAAGTAAAGTCGGTAGTATTTGATGGATTCAGGCAGGATATGAAGAAGCTTGGTAAACCGGTGGTTGTGATCATAGAAGATCTGGACCGGGTAGCGGATGGAAAGGTGATCCGGAAGATTCTGGATCTGACAGAGCGATTGTCCTGTGACTGGATCAAGGTGGTGATGGAATATGATGTGGAAAATCTGAAGAAGCTGGGATTTGATAGAAAATATATTGAAAAATATATTCCTTATGTAGTCAATCTGACAGAGATTTCGTTACAGAGCCTATTAAAGGTATTTTGGGGTAAAAGGAAGAATTTTTCAAAGTTTCATTTTTTGTATCTGGATGTTTTTATGAGTGACAACATTTGTAAATGTTTGGGAATATCGCAGGCGTTTGCCTGGCAGTGGGAGCGGATTTCTGTACGTAAAGTAAAAGTATTTTTGAAAGAGCTGACGATTGCCATGGAGAATTTGGAAGGAATGGATTCAGAATATTGGAAGACGGAAGCTGCTTTTCTGGCGATGAAGCATTTCTCGTCGGAAATTTATGAGGAACTTTCATTTCAGGAAGATTTTATTGAAGAACTGCGTTTTGGGTGTCCGTGGGGAAGCGAGAGATATAATTTGATGGAGCTGTTTGTAATGAGACGTTGGAATGATGCAGGAAAGGAAGGGGGACTGAGCCTGGAACAGACGCGGCAGATGTTTATGGATGATTCAGAAATGGCCAGAGAGAATCGCCAAAAGTTATGTCTGCTATGTTCGATGGATTATAATATTTACGTGATGGATGAAGAAAAGCAGGAAAATCGGCAGCTGGAGGCGGAAAAAGGAGGTTTTTTGGGGGAAAAACGGTTGGAGCACCGGTATACGATGGAAACGTGGCAGGCTGAGCAGCTGAATCGGAATGAGAAGGTCAGTCGGTTGATCGTGAATCTTTATGCCAATGGAAGGTCGGAACTGACAGATGCTGAGAAAAATGCAGAAGATTTTATCCGTGAGGTGTTGATGAAAGAACCGGAACAGCAGGAGGAGGCGTGGAGAACATTTGGAGAAAGAACATTTCAGGAGGAGTATGAGAAGGAGGATAACGGAACGATCTTCCGATGGGGCGGAAACCACTGGATCGAGCTGGCCCAGGCATTGTGTTTGTTTATGAAGAGAAAACCTCAGGGAAAGGCAGAAGCGGGAATCTGGCTGAAATTCACTGATTTTTGTTGCCGGAAAGGTCGATTGGAGAACCAGATCACACCAGAATATATCCGTTGGTGCAATTACATAAAGCTGGATAAAAAGGAAGTATTTCTGGATGTAATACGCCGGTTCTGCGGGATGGAAGTGGTTGGAAATCTCAACACAGATAAAGAGTATATCAAATTTTTGAGAAATAGCTTCCGTTACGGATACTTTCATGGCTATTTTTCGGATTATGAAGACTGGAAATTGGAACTGCCAGAATGGAATCCGGAGATGACGGAATATGTAAAAGAAATTCTTCAAGGGAAAGCAAAGAAAACGGAACAGGAAGCGGTGTCTGGAATCTATGGAGAACTTGCCAGTGAAGAACTAAAGCTTGTGGGCGCCTTTTTAAAGAAAAATATTCAGGTGATCGAGGCTGCTCCAGAGGCACAGAAGCACCGACATACGGTGAAGATGGAGACAAGGACCAGGTGGGAGTATTTAAATGAGGAAGCTTATCAGGAACTGGAACGGTTGGCTAATCGTGCTGTGACGGAAGCAGAGTACCGGAAAATCCTACAGGACGCCTATGGGGAGGGAAAGATTTCCCTTGCGGAAATGCGCCGCCTGCTTCAAAAATTTCAGAAATAATTGTTTTGAAAATTGTTCTATTTACTGGGTTGTTTAATAAATGGTGATATGATAAAATAAAACTCAGTGAAAAAACGAAGGAGTAAAGAAAATATGGAACCAAACAGTACATATGATCAGGAAATTGATTTAAAAGATCTGATGTTTGCGGTACTTTATAAGTGGCGGCCGGTAGTGATCGCTGCAGTTGTGATCGGTCTTTTATTAGGCGGCTTCAAGGCATTTTCTACTTATAAGAGCCAGAATGATCCGACTGTGATTACAGAGAAGGAAGCGGATTATCAGAAAGATCTGGAGATTTATGAGAAGAATAAATCGACCGGCGAGAGAGAAATTGACAATCTGTTAAATGATATTACAGAGCAGCAGATGTATTTAGAAAAATCGGTTCGCATGAATATGAGCCCTTACGATGTGTGGGAAGCAAAGATCGATCTGTTTGTGAAGACGGATTATGTGATCATGCCTGACATGGTATATCAGAATGTGGATTATACGGATACGATTTTACAGGCATATCAGTCTGCATTGACCAATACGGAGTTTTTACAGAAGGTAGCAAAAAAGGTCGGTACAGAACCGCGCTATTTGAAGGAACTGATCGATATTCAGGTAGATCAGAAGATTCTGTCTGTTAAGGTGAATTATACGGATGAGAAATCGGTAAAAGAGATCATGCAGTACGTCTTAAGTGGTGTGGATGATGCAAAGGCAAAGATTGAGGAGACCATTGGTGCCCACACGATCAGTGTTGTGGATGAAAGCGTAGGATCCAAGGTTGATCTGGAGTTAGCCGATGCACAGAAAGAAGAGAGTACCAGACTGGTTGATTTAAACACAAGCCTGGAAGAAAAGCAGGACGCTTTAGATGAATTGCAGGAGCCGAAAAAGATAGTAGATTCTACTTCAGCAGCAGCAAAGAGTGGTATCAAATATGGGATTCTTGGAGCGGTGTTGGGTGCATTTATGGCGATATTTTTCGTCTGCGTGGCATTTTTAATGACGGATGGCATCTATGCAGCAAAAGATTTAAGAAACCGTTACAAACTCCGTGTTCTTGGAACGTTACCGGCGAAGAAGGCAGGCGGTATTGATGCTTCTTTAAGAAAGATGGAAGGCCGTGCTTCTGAGGAAGATGACAAGACATACGGTCTGATTGCTGCCAATGTCCGTAGTTTCATGGGCGATGCCGGGAAGATCCTGGTGGCTGGCTGTGCTTCGGCAGACGCGTTTAACCGGGTTGCTGAGAAATTAGTAGCAGAGTTAGGCGATTGTCAGGTAGTGAAGGGCGGTAATCTGTTAGAGGACGCAGAAGCGTTAGAGAAGCTTTCTGATGCTGACGCAGTGGTATTTGTAGAGGAATGTAAGGTTTCCAAGTACAGCCAGGTAGAACTGGAGCTGGAGAAGGCGAAAGATCTCCAGAAGGAAGTGCTCGGCTGTGTGGTATTAGAATAATTGTAACTATGAAGGTACGGGATCGTTACGAACGATTCGTTATGTGCTGCCTCCGGGGAGGGCAAGAAAGCCTGCTTGGGGGCAGTTTCTGGATTTTGACATATATTATAGATAGAAAGCTTAAGCGTTGGGGGCGGATGCTCTGGATGGACCAGGAGCAGGACATATTGAACAGATACATGATTTTTACAGAAAAAGAGAGGACAGACAAATGTGTGGTATTGTAGGATATGTAGGTAGCGAGCAGGCAGCTCCGATTTTGCTGCATGGACTTTCTAAGCTGGAATACCGTGGTTATGATTCCGCGGGACTGGCAGTTCGTGATGGTGTAAAGAATGTGGAGATTGTAAAGGCAAAGGGACGTTTGAAGGTGCTTGCAGAGAAGACCAATGATGGAAAGGCTCTGGTAGGAACCTGTGGAATCGGCCATACCCGTTGGGCAACTCATGGTGAACCATCGGAGCTGAATGCCCATCCTCATTGCAGCGATGACGGGAATGTAGTAGCTGTCCACAACGGAATTATTGAAAATTATCAGGAACTGAAGGAGAAACTGTTAAAGCATGGCTATACCTTTTACTCCGCTACCGATACAGAGGTAGCAGTTAAGCTGATCGATTATTATTATAAAAAATACGCAGGAACTCCGGTGGATGCCATTAACCATGCCATGGTCCGGATCCGTGGTTCTTATGCACTGGCTGTGATGTTTAAGGATTATCCGGAGGAAATCTATGCAGCGCGGAAAGACAGCCCGATGATCATTGGCATCACGCATGGAGAAGATGGAAAAGAAGGTGCGGCTTATCTGGCATCTGACGTTCCGGCAATTTTAAATTATACCAGACATGTATATTATATCGGCAATATGGAGATGGCCCGCTTAAGAAAGGGCGAGGTGACTTTCTTTAACCTGGACGGTGATGAGATTGAAAAGGAACTGACAGAGGTAAAATGGGATGCAGAGGCGGCAGAGAAAGCCGGATTTGAGCATTTCATGATGAAAGAGATCCATGAGCAGCCGAAGGCAGTGGCAGACACCTTCCATTCAGTATTAAAGGACGGCAGGATCAATCTGGAAGAGATGGGATTGACGGAAGAGGCGATCAAGGAAATCTCCCAGATCGTGATCGTAGCCTGCGGCTCTGCTTATCACGTAGGTATGGTAACCCAGTATGTGATGGAAGATCTGGCACGGATACCGGTTCGGGTGGAACTGGCATCGGAATTCCGTTACCGCAGACCGATTCTGACGAAGGATACGCTGGTGATCGTAGTCAGCCAGTCTGGTGAAACAGCTGATTCCCTGGCGGCTCTTCGTGAGGCGAAGAACCATGGTGTGAAGACCTTAGCCATTGTCAATGTAGTGGGAAGCTCTATTGCCAGAGAGGCGGATTATGTGTTCTACACACTGGCTGGTCCGGAGATTTCTGTGGCAACGACCAAGGCTTACAGTGCTCAGCTGATCGCAGGATATTGTCTGTCCATGGAATTTGGCCGTGTGAGAGGTCAGGTGGATCAGGAAGCTTATGATGAAATGTTAGCGGAACTGGAAACGATTCCGGATAAGATCACAAAGATATTAGAGGACCGGGAGCGGATCCAGTGGTTTGCTTCAAAGCAGGTGGCAGCGAAGAACATTTTCTTCATTGGCCGTGGGATTGACTATGCCATCAGCATGGAGGGAAGCTTGAAATTAAAGGAGATTTCCTATATTCATTCGGAGGCTTATGCGGCAGGTGAGCTGAAGCATGGAACGATTTCCCTGATCGAGGATGGAACGCTGGTGATCGGTGTGCTGACTCAGAGTGGATTGTATGAGAAAACCCTCAGTAATATGGTAGAGTGCAAGAGCCGTGGGGCATATCTCATGGGTCTGACCAGCTATGGCCATTACAATATTGAGGATACGGCAGATTTTACTATTTATGTACCGAAGACGGATGAGCATTTTGCAGCATCTTTAGCGGTAGTTCCGTTACAGCTGCTTGGTTATTATGTCAGTGTGGCAAAGGGACTGGATGTGGATAAGCCGAGAAACTTAGCGAAGAGCGTGACGGTAGAGTAAAGAAAATACAGAATTAAATGAAAGAAAAAACCCCGGATTCAAGTTTGTAAATGTGTATGAATCCGGGGTTTTTGAATAAGCGAGTACGTTTGCAGAAAGCGAAAATTTTTATTGAGCTTTTAAGAAGGTTCATGAGAAGGTGCTGTTCAATTTTCGACTAATAAATTTTGCAGTTTTTTCACTGCATATCCAAGAATCTCTCCATGATCAAATGCCAGCCCATTTTCTGGATTCAGCAGAGTCAGATGCAGCGCAGGTGGAAGGAGTGAGGCAGCGCTTTCTGGATAGGTTTCCTGGAAGGTGAGATGGATGGTGGCTGGCTCTGTGGAAGATGTGTCCTTTAGATCCAGATTCCATTGTCCGTCTTTTTCTTTGGTCAGGAAGATCTGGAACCAGCGGGCGTCTTTTGCGTCATCGGCAGCCTTCACTTGAAGTTTGGAAGCGTCTAGAAGAGCAAGGTAGGCGCAGGAGATCACCCATCGTCTGGGATCGCGTCCTGGGGTACTGAAGGTACGGATCGGTTCCAGACAGGCGCAGTCAACACCGGTTTCTTCCAGAAGTTCCCGGCGGGCAGCCTGGTCTACGGACTCATCCGGGTTTACAAAGCCGCCAGGAAGTGCAAATTGATCCTTGTAGGGAGATTTGCCGCGGCGGATGAGAAGTACCTGGAGAGAGCCGTCCGAGAAACGTGAAAAAATCACCATGTCTGCCGTCATAGATGGTTTGGCATATTTTGAATCATCATAGGTTTTTAAAAATGTCTGGTCTTCGTGGGATAAATTCATAAGCTTTCCAGCACTTCCTTTCTTTCTGGAATGGAGGTAGATGCTCCATTACGTGTGACGGAGATAGCGGAAGCCATAGAGGCTTCTTTCATGGCAGCCTGCACATCAGCACCTCTGGCGATGGCGGCGATGAAGTATCCGGTATAGGTGTCTCCAGCAGCAGTCGTGTCTACAGCTTGAACTTTGAATGCGGACTGTGCGTGGTGGGTCTGATGATCCAGATAGATACTGCCA
Organism: Lachnospiraceae bacterium AM48-27BH; assembly: GCA_003478355.1. GTDB lineage: Bacteria > Bacillota > Clostridia > Lachnospirales > Lachnospiraceae > UBA3402. The sequence goes on along the minus strand of QUFC01000017.1, from coordinate 52,849 downwards.
GCGGTTCCCATGGTGAGAAGAATGTGGCAGGACGGATATTTCTCTAAGAGAATGTCCGCGTAATCCTGCGGATTATGGGCGGTGACGTCAGAAAGATCTGCGGCTTCAATCTCATTTAACACCAGATAGGAGATTTTGGACAGATCAATCTCCTTTAACTGTTCTGTAATTGGAGATGGATTCAAAAAGATGGTCATACCCTTTTGGTAAGCCTGGTCTACCAGATAAGGCAGATTGTTGATTTCATTTTGCAGCAGCAGGATATCGCCCTGCTCAAAATGGGACAGGGTCTCGTCGATCTGTTCTCTGGAAATGGCCTGGTTGCTCCGCCAAAGAGAATGATACAGTTCTGGCCTGTCTGAGATACCTGGATTAAGGCATGGCCGGTAGGCATATCCAGTGTTTTTAAGAAGTCTAAGCGTACCTGGCTGTCTTGTAAGGCGTCGGAAAGCATCTGACCGTCGTTGCCGATACAGCCTGCATGCCAGACATCAGCGCCTGCTTTTGCCAGGGCAATGGATTGGTTTAAGCCCTTTCCGCCGCAGAAAAAATTGAGATTTTTGGAAGAAATAGTTTCGCCTGGGCGTACAAAGTTGTCTACCTGGTATACTTTATCGATGTTTAAAGAACCAAAATTTAAGATTTTCATGTGTGTTTACCTCGTATATCAGAATTCTGGTTTTATTATAATTCATTTGCGGAAAAATGACTATGGGGAAAGTGAAAAGTCAAGACTTTACGAAATGATGTTTCAGGATTAAACTAAAGATAGTTCAGATCCTGATAGAAAAATATGGAAAAGGAAAGGAACGGTGTGTCGGATGGATGGTCTGGCAGATAGTTCCCAGGGAATAAGTATGGAAAGAAATGGAATCAAAAGTTCAGAAGAATTGCGTAGAAGCTTGCGTGCAGTTGACCGGAAAAGTTATCCGGCCTATAAATCGCTGGCAGGTGGCTATGATTTTGGCAGATACCAGTTATGGATCGACCATGTGCAGGGGGATCCATTTGCGTCCCCATCCAATGTGCATATTGAGATCAGTCAGAAAGTGGCGGGATTCCCGGAAGATTACTATAAGGCAGGTCCAGCAAGACGGGCACTTTCTGATTTCCTGATCCGCCAGTTTGCTGGTCAGGTGGAAACATATAATTTCAAAGCGAAAGGTTCTGGAAAAAGCGGTTTGATCACGATCACCAGATGTGGACAGGAAGTTCTGGAGCGTTCTGCCTGTGAGATGGATGAGAAACGGATCCAGATGCGTTTTTTTGTGGGATTTCCGGCTTTTGGGCGGACCATTCAGGCGGGAGAACTGGAGAAGATTTTATTTGAATTTCTTCCAGCCTGTGTGGAGAAAAGCCTGATTTACCGAAAACTGGACCCCAAAAAGGTGCAGCAGGCGGTGTGGTTAGCAGAGGATCAGGCGATGCTGCGGCAGATCTTGAAAAAAGAGAAGCTGGTGGCGTTTGTGGCTAATGGTTCAGTTCTGCCGAGAAAAAGTGGCGTGTCAGATCTGCCTATGAAGGACAGCGTTCCATTTGAGTCACCGGCTTCCATGGAGCGGACCTTTGTGCTGCCACATCGGGGAGAAATCAGGGGAATGGCAGTTCCAGAGGGAATTACCCTGATCGTTGGCGGCGGATATCACGGAAAATCCACGCTTCTGGATGCGTTGCAGATGGGCGTTTATGATCATATCGCTGGAGATGGCCGGGAGTTTGTGCTGACGGAGAATACTGCCGTGAAATTGCGGGCGGAGGACGGGCGAAGTGTGAAAAATGTGGATATATCCCTGTTTATCAATAACCTGCCAAATGGAAAAGATACCCATCAGTTTTCCACACCGGACGCCAGTGGAAGCACATCCCAGGCAGCTGCGGTGATGGAGGGATTGGAAGCAGGAACGAGGCTGTTTTTGATTGATGAAGATACTTCCGCCACCAATTTTATGGTCCGGGATGATCTGATGCAGCATGTGATCCACACAGATCAGGAGCCAATCACCCCATTTCTGGAGCGGGCGAGAGATCTGTATGAGCAGTCGGGCGTGTCTACGATCCTGGTGGCAGGCAGTTCCGGGGCATTTTTCTATATTGCCGACTATGTGATCCAGATGGACCGTTACTGTCCGGTGGATATCACGGAAAAAGTGAAGGAAATCTGTGGACAGTATCAGGCTCCAAGAATCCGTGCGCCGCATTATCAGATCCCGGAATTTAACCGTATGATCCGTGTCCCTGAAAATAGAAAGCAGGAAAATGGTTCCTATGACATAAGGACAAAGGGACGGAAAGGTGAAAATGACGAAAAAGGACAGGAATCCGGTGGACGAGAAGATCGGATGAAGATCCGTGTTTCAGGCCGGGATGGTTTTTCGCTGGATCATGAATCTGTAGAAATGCGTTTTGTGGAGCAGCTGGCAGATGGAGAACAGTCTGCAGCCCTGGCCCAGCTGTTGCGCTATGCCTTAACGAGAGAATTAAAAGAAAATGGCTGCAGTGTTGTAGAATTGGCTGACCGTCTGGAGCAGCTTCTGGACCAGAAAGGCTGGTCGGCCTTTAGTAGTCCATGGATTCCATGTGGACTGGCGCGGCCGAGAAGACAGGAGATCTTTGCGGCATTCAACCGATATCGGAGGTAATCAAATGGCATTTACGGAGAGAATTTCTGCTGCCTGCGGAAGAAGAAAGGCAGAACTGGTATTGAAACACGCAAAAATCATCAATGTATTTACAGAAAGCATCGAGGACGGCGATGTGGCTGTGGAAGACGGCGTGATCGTGGGAATCGGTGAGTATGATGGAGTCAGGGAGATTGATGTCCATGGGTGTTATGTGGCTCCGGGACTGATTGATGGACACATTCATCTGGAAAGCTCTATGGCATCACCAAAGGAATTTGCCCGGATGGTGGTGCCTCATGGAACGGCTGCGGTGATCACAGATCCCCATGAGATTGCCAATGTGGCCGGAACTGCTGGAATCCGTTATATGCTGGAGGCAACAGAAGGGTTAGCTCTGGATGTGTATTTTATGATGCCGTCCTGTGTGCCGTCTACAGGACTTGATGAGGCAGGAGCTGTGCTTCGCGCTTCAGATCTGGAAGCATTTTATGACAATCCACGGGTACTGGGACTGGCGGAAATGATGAATTCTTACGGTGTGGTAGCGGGAGATCCGGAATGTGTGGAGAAACTGGAAGTGACCAGAAATCATGGGAAGCTGATCGATGGCCATGCGCCTATGCTTTCTGGCAAAGGACTGAATGCGTATATTACAGCTGGCGTGCAGTCGGATCATGAATGTTCCACATTTGAGGAGGCGAAGGAGAAATTTGCCCGAGGCCAGTGGATCATGGTGCGACAGGGAACGGCAGCTAAAAATCTGGAAAAGCTGATGCCAATGTTTGAAGCACCGTACTATCAGCGGGCTATGTTGGTGACGGATGATAAACATGCGGGAGAACTGGGGAGAGATGGTCATATTGACAGTATCATCCGGAAAGCTGTAGGGTATGGTGCAGATCCGGTGAAGGCGGTGAAAATGGGCTCCTTGAATGCGGCGGAGTATTTTGGACTGAAAGGTATGGGTGCCGTGGCTCCGGGATATCAGGCGGATCTGGTGATTTTTGAGGATCTGAAGGATTTTCGGGTGAAACAGGTGTACCGGCGTGGCAGACTGGTGGCGGAAAATGGAAAAATGGTGACGGAATCAGCCAAAGAGCGTGCGGAAAAGGTCTGGGATGAAGAAATCCAGAGCCGGGTGTTCCATTCTTTCCATATGAAGCCGATTGAGATCAAGGATCTGGAACTTCCAAAGACCGGATCGAAGGTGCGTGTGATCGATCTGATGGATCATGAATTGACGACCAGGGAGCGGATCGAGGAATTTAAACAGGTGCCGGGACTGGCTCCTGGTGTAGATCTGGAGAAGGATATTGTGAAGGTTGCGGTGTTTGAACGGCATCGTGGAACTGGTCATGTGGGACTGGGATTTTTGGGAAATTATGGGCTGAAGCGAGGGGCTGTGGCTACCAGTGTAGGGCATGATTCCCATAACCTGGTTGTGGCCGGAGTCTGCGATGAGGATATGATCGCGGCGGGCAACCGGGTGCTGGAAAATGAAGGCGGGCTGGCGATTGCAGTGGATGGTGAGATTGTGGGAGATCTGCCATTGACGGTTGCAGGACTGCTGTCGGATCTGCCGGTGGAAGAGGCGGACCGGAAGCTGGAAGAAATGAAGACGAAGCTTGGTGAACTTGGAATCCGGGACGGGATTGATGGATTTATGACGCTGGCGTTTGTGAGTCTTCCGGTGATTCCGGCAATCCGTGTGAATACGTTGGGAGTTGTGGATGTGGAACGGCAGGAGATCATCGGTGCGGTGAATTTTACAGAACTTTAACCATAAAAATTTTTCTTTTACATGTCTTCAAAAACCAGATCAGGATCAAAAAACGATTTTACATGAATTTAACATTTATTTTACGGCTTTGCGATAGCACGCAGAGCCGTTTTTTTGTATGCTTAGGCAGAAACAAAGGAAAAATCAATGTAAAATCAAGGAGAGTATGATGAGTGAGCATGTAACCATTCTTTTTGGCCTGGCTGGTGGTCTGGCGCTGTTTTTATATGGTATGAACAGCATGAGTGATGCGCTGCAGAAAGCGGCTGGCGAAGGCATGAAAAAGATTTTAAGCTTTTTAACAAAGAATGCGGTTATGGGAGCGCTGGCAGGTATGCTGGTAACAGCAGTACTTCAGAGCAGTTCTGCCACCACGGTTATGGTGATCGGATTTGTCAGCGCAGGTTTAATGTCTCTGCCACAGGCAATTTCTGTTATTTTTGGTGCGAATATCGGTACCACCATGACAGCCCAGTTGATGGCATTTAAGATTTCCGATTATATTTATCCAATCATTTTTATTGGATTTATGATCAATTTTATCAGTAAGAAAGAAAAAATCAAAAATATCGGTATGGTTGTTTTTTCCTTCGGTCTGTTATTTGAAGGAATTGAGATCATGGGAAAAGTCATGAAACCACTGGCTTCCAGTCCGTTTTTCCTGGATTTGATGGGTAAGGTAACGCATGTTCCGGTGTTAGGCGTACTGCTTGGTATGACGATGACTCTGGTGGTACAGAGTAGTTCAGCGACCATTGCGGTGCTGCAGAATTTCGCATCCCAGGCGGGCCCGGATGGTGTCAGCAGTGTCATTGGTCTGACAGGAGCGATCCCAATCCTGTTGGGAGATAATATTGGAACGACCATTACGGCGCTGTTGGCGTCCATCGGACAGTCCAAGAATGCAAAAAGAACGGCGGTTGCCCACAGTATTTTTAATATTACAGGAAGTATCGTATTCTTATGCTTAATTCCGGTGCTGGCTTCTTTTGTCCGTTTTATTTCCCCAAAGGGAAATGAGATCGATGTGATCTCCAGGCAGATCGCCAATGCCCACACCACCTTTAATGTGGTATGTACCCTGATATGGCTGCCGCTTCTGCCGGTGATGGTGAAGATTGTTACCTTCTTAATAAAGGGAAATGACCGTGTGGGGGAGGCTGCTTACAAGCCAAAATTTTTAGACGAGCATGTGATTTCTCAGCCGGTGGCAGCCATGTGCCTGGTTTCTAAGGAGATTACCGGACTTTCTGAAACTGCGAAGGAGATGCTTGCGTCTTTGAATGCATATGTGGCGAAAAAAGAGCCAGAAGCTGCTTATGAAAAATTTGTAAGCAGTCACGGAGCAGTGAAAAGGCTTCAGGATCTGATTGCAGCTTATATTTCCAGAATGTTTTCCAGTGGCGCGCTGACAGAGCAGCAGGCGGAACAGACGGCGGGACTTCTCTATGTGTCCAACAATATTGACCGTATTGCTGACCGTAGTGATGAGATCCGTGAAGTTCTGGAGCAAAACCGGGCCGGAAAGAAACCATTTTCCGATGCGGCCTGTGCAGATGTGGAAAATGGAATTAAGATTCTGGAAAATTTGTTCCAGGAGGCGATGATCGTGGTAGAAACCGGTGATGAAAATAACATTGCCCAGGTGGAGAAAGACAAAAACCACATGCGGAAGGTTCAGAAACAGTATAATAAAGCGCACTTGAACCGAATCAAAAAGAAACAATGTTCCGCAGAATTGACTGCAGACTATTCCAGGCTTCTTTACAGTATGGACAGAATCGCAGATAACTGTGTGGGAATTGCAGAAGAGGCAATGGAACAGGTACCATTTGTGAAACTGTATGAGGAAAATGCAAGGCAGGAGGCTGCTGCAGGAGGAAAGCGGTGATCTGGCGATGAATACAGGACATGGGGAGAATTAAAGTAACATGCTGCGATGGATACAGAATACAGGCCAGATTTTCCGGACTTTAAAACGATGTCTGGAAAACCGAGAACTTTCCTGGCTGAAATTCAATGAGAGAGTGTTGGAGATCGGAGAGGAAGCGCTGAAGGTATTTCAGGCGATCCTTCTGGGCAAAACAGTGGATGAGACAGAATATCTCCTGGTGGCACCAAAGTGTCTGCAGAAGCCGGTTCTGGATCTGATCGACAAGGAAATCCAGATGACAAAGGAGAAAAAAGCAGCCTACATCGGAATCAAGATCAATTCGCTGACAGATAAACGGAACATATCCATATCCGCAGCATTGTGGGACGCTATCTGGAACATTCCAGAATCTACATATTTGGAACAGAAGACTGGGATCAGATCTACATCGCATCTGCGGATTTCATGACCAGGAATACGTTACGGCGTGTGGAGGTAGCAGTTCCTGTTTTTGCGCGCACGAAACAAAGCCTTGCTTTTCTCATGCTTTTATTATGCAGTTTTCACTTCAAACATATATTTTCCGGTCCGGTCATTCTGGATCTTTGCATGTAGTTTATTCAGGTTATACCCCATGCATAGCAAAAGAACTTCCAGTTTTACTTTCGTTTTTCCACGAAGAAGAAATCTCTGGAACTCATAGTCATTTTTCAGAACTCCAAACGCACCTTCTACTTGGATGGAGCGATTCATACGGTACAGGATCCCTTTTTCACTCAGGATATTTTCATAGGATTCCTGACGTTTTTCTATAAAGCTTTTTGATACATACAGACGCTTATGATTCTGGGATTTGGTACATTTTTCGCGGTAAGGACAATCCGTGCAGTTCTCGCATTCGTATACGGTCACGTCTGATACATATCCACTTTTACTTTTTTGCCTTCTGACAAAAATGGGACGAAGACTTTTCCTGTTGTGGCAGATATATGTATCGTTTGCTTCATCGTACTCCATGTTTTCTCGTTTACTGATATCCTGTTTAAAACTGCGCTTTTTCCATTTCTCATAAGTCTGGGGTTTGATATATGGAAGCTGGCCCTTTTCTCGCAAGTAACTGTATACTTCCTCACTTTCATATCCGGAATCAGCGGTTATGCTTGGATAACGGTAGTTCAGCCTTTCTTCCAGCGTTTTCAGAAATGGCACCAGCGTCCACACATCATTCCGGTCCTGAAAGATATCGGTCGCCACTATGTATTCGCTATCTACTGCGATCTGCACGTTATAACCGGGTTTCAGCTGGGCATTTCTCATATGATCATCTTTCATATGCATAAATGTCGCATCGGTGTCGGTCTTGGAATAACTGTTCCGGCCTCCAAAACGGGAATGATGAAGATCATACAGAAGCTGACGGTCCAGGAAACGGCGGAACATCTCATAGTAACGCTGATGGATGCTTTTTCTTTTTCCACGGCCATTCACAAATGGTATCTTATGTTCCGTACAATACTGTGACAGAAACTCCATGATCTCCTGCAGATCAGTCGTTCTGGTTTCTTTTTCTATCTGAAAACTCTTCATATAGGTAAGATTGATCATCTGGACAGCATCCTGAATCTTCAGGAACATCTTTTCTTCCCATTTACCCACGGACTTTTTCCAGACAAATGTATATTTATTGGCACAGGCTTCCAGTTTTGTCCCATCAATAAACACGGTTTCCATCGATAACTCTTTCATGGATGCCAGTTTGCGGACCATCTGATAGAACAGATCCTCGCAGGCATTTGCAAGGAAACCGGTACGGAAACGGGCAATCGTGCTGTGGTCAGGTGCTTTTTGTCCTGCAAGCAGCCACATGAAATTGATATCTCTGCGGCAGGCTCTTTCGATTTTTCTGGTAGAATAGATTCCCTGGGAATAAGCATAGGTCAGGATCTTGAACATGGTCTTTGGGTCTACTGCCGGATTTCTGCCTTTGGCAGAGTACGCCTGATACACTAACGTGTAATCTAAATCCTCCAATTCGTGGCTCCAGCAGCCTTTCAGCTACTTTTGCAAAAGCCCCTTTTTTTGATTATTGGGATGTAAAATCAAAAAATTCTGCCACTCCCCACCTGTTCTTAAGCCGCGCCAAACTTAAGACAAGGGGTAAAATCCCCTGATTTTGCTGTTTTCAGGCCTCAGGCGTGGTTTTTGGAAGAACTACGAGTTGTGGAAAGGGCTTTTGTATGGAATAATCGGGCCAAGACGAAACACCAAGCGAAATGCAAGGTAACTGAAAAATCAAACAGCAAAGGAGAGATGAAAAGTGAGTACAGTCATTCGGAAAATGAAAAAGAGCTGGCAGTTATATGTCATCATCGCGCTTCCGGTACTGATTCTTCTGGTATTCAGCTATGGACCGATGTACGGACTCCAGATCGCGTTTAAGGATTTCGTGCCGACCAAGGGAATTGTCGGAAGTCAATGGGTGGGAATGAAGCATTTTAAGGCTTTCGTATCATCCTATCAGTTTATGCGTCTGATCAAGAACACGCTGACCATCAGCCTCTATTCTCTGATTGCCAATTTCCCGGCGGCGATCATCCTGGCGGTGGCAGTCAACGAGTGTAAGTGCAAATGGTATAAGAAGACCGTGCAGATGATTACCTACGCACCCCATTTTATTTCCACCGTAGTTATGGCGGGTATTGTTTTAATGGTGCTTTCCCCATACTCCGGCGCGATCAACAACATAATTGAGGCATTTGGAGGAAAGCGCATTGACTTCATGGCAAACCCCAATTACTTCAAACACATCTATGTGTGGTCTGGTGTATGGCAGACCATGGGATTTAATTCCATCATTTACATTTCGGCACTGGCCGGAATCGATCCGACTCTTCATGAGGCGGCTGTGGTGGACGGAGCAACCCGCTGGCAGCGGATCTGGAATGTGGATTTGCCAGGGATCGCGCCAACGATCATCACCATGCTGATCCTCAACTGTGGAAAGATTATGACGGTAGGATATGAGAAGATTCTTCTGCTGCAGAACAGCGTGAATATCTCCTCTTCCGATGTCATCTCCACATATGTATACCGCGTAGGTCTGGAAAATGCGCAGTACAGCTTTTCCACCGCAGTTGGACTTTTTAACTCAGTGATCAATCTGATTCTTCTGGTATCGGTAAATAAGATTGCCAAGAGGGTCAGCGAGACAAGCTTATGGTAAGGAAGGAGGAAGAACATGAATGCAGTAACGAAAAAGAGAAGCGGCATCAACAGCGATACGGTATTTTCGGTTATGGTCTATGTGCTGCTGACCGCAGTTCTCATTATCATCGCATTTCCGTTGCTTTACCTGGTAAGCGCTTCTCTCAGTGATCCAAGGGCAGTAATCTCAGGTCAGGTATGGCTTCTGCCGGTGAATTTTACCTTAAAAGGCTATACGGCCATCTTTAAGGATCAGAGCATTGTTCGTGGTTTCCTGAATTCGGTGTTTATCACAGTGGTTGGAACTTCACTGAACATTCTGGTGACTGTCATGATGGCATATCCGCTTTCCAGAAAGAATTTTTATGGAAGAAATTTTTTCACCATGTTCATGATGTTTACGATGTTCTTCTCTGGTGGTTTGGTGCCGACATTCCTTCTGATCAATAATCTGGGAATGTACAATTCCTACTGGCTATCATATTGCCGGGCTGTGTAGGTGTGACCAACGTTATCATCTGCAGGACTTATTTTCAGTCCAGTATTCCGGAGGAACTTTATGAGGCGGCAGCCCTGGATGGCAGCGATGATTTTGGTTTCCTGCTGAGAATCGCACTGCCTCTGGCAAAACCGGTTCTGGCGGTACTGGTTCTCTACTATGCGGTAGGCCACTGGAATTCCTATTTTAAGGAAATGATCTATCTGGAAGATAAGATCAAGTATCCGCTTCAGGTAGTACTTCGTCAGATTCTGATTATGAGTCAGATCGCTGATGAGATGATGCTGGATTTTGACACGGCAGAGAGAGTTCAGGGTATGGCGGATCTGTTGAAGTATTCCACCATCGTGGTATCCAGTATGCCGATGCTGATTATGTATCCGTTTATTCAGAAGCACTTCGTCAAGGGTGTTATGATCGGATCTGTCAAAGGGTAATCAACAGTTTACAGAGAAAGCAAAAATAATATATAATAAAATAGCCCGAAAAGGGCGGAAAGAGGGATCTATGAAAAAGTCAAGAATTACCGCAGCAGCAATGTCCGCAGTTATGGCAATGTCCGTACTGACGGGATGTGGCGGCACAAACTCACTGGCTCCGAAGGAGACCACAGCAAAGGCAGCAGCAGCGACCACAGCAGCAGGTGCAGAAAGCGGAGCAGTCGCTTCTTCCGCAGACATCGTGACACCGGCAGGTGAGTTCCCAATCGTAAAGGAACCGATCACCCTGAAGGTGGCAGCCATTGATGAGACCTACGTAGGTGCTTTGGGAGATGTAGATTTCTGTAAATGGTACGAGGAGAAGACCGGTATCCGTATCGAGTGGCAGGAGATTCCGAGAGATGGTTACAAGGAGAAATTGAACCTGATGCTCAGCACCAACAACCTTCCGGACATTATCCTTGGTATGAAGATTCCTACCAGTGACGTGGCATCCTACGGCGAGGACGGTACCTTCTTAATGCTGGATGATATGATTGAGGAGTACGGTGTGGAGATTAAGAAACTGATGGATGAGGACCCAAATATCAAGGGATGCATCACTTCCCCAGATGGTCACATCTATGCACTTCCGTTGATCAATGACTGTCTGCACAACCAGTTCCGTACCCGTGCATGGATTAACCAGGAGTGGCTGGATGCAGTAGGTATGGATATGCCTAAGACGACTGCAGAGTTCGAGGCAGTGCTGCAGGCATTCAAGGATAAAGACCCGAACGGCAACGGTGTTGCAGATGAGATTGCTATGATGGGCAACAGCCTTCCTAAGAATAATATCGTTACCTGGCTGATGAACGCATTTATCTATATGCAGGCATCCGATCTGCAGGATCCATCAACCTTATATTTATACATGGGCGATGATGGCAACATCGAGTTCACACCGAACAAAGAGCAGTATAAAGAGGGCTTAAAGTGGATCAACAGCCTGATTGAGAAGGGCCTGATTGACAGCACCTCCTTCACACAGGACGACACCCAGTTCAAGCAGATCATTCAGGATGAGAGTGCAGTAAAGGTTGGCGTTATCCGTGCAGACTTAATCTGTTCCTATGCAGGCGAGTACAATGGAACCGACGACCACAGAGTATCTCAGTACCGTGTATTGGAGCCATTGATTGGTCCAGAGGGCTTCCAGTATCAGCCATCGTATCTGTATGCAAGTATACAACCAGGTCAGTTTGTAATCACCAGCTCCTGTGAGTATCCAGAGGCAGCGTTCCGTTGGGCAGATGGCTGGTATGATGAGGAAGCAAGCATGATGGCCTGGTATGGCCAGGAAGGCAGAGGCTGGGTTCAGCCGCCAGAGGGTTCTGTAGCAATGAATGGTGGGGCAGCACTGTATCAGCGTCTTCCAGTAGACGGCTCAGAGCAGACAATCCGTATTACCAACAAGTTTGGAAACAACTCCGCAAGACTGAGAGAGAGCGAGGTTTACTTAGAGAACGAGCCAACTCAGAAGTATTCCACAGAGCCAATCCTGTACTTTGCATGCCGCGAAAGCTTAGTACCATATGCAGATACATCCAGGGTTGTACCACCTCTCATGCTGACAAGAGAGGAGTCTTCTGAGATTTCCAATATCAGAACCATGATTGATGATTATGTGGAAGAGAATCAGGCGCTGTTCTGTCTGGGAACCAGAGACATCGACAAAGAGTGGGATGCTTATGTGAAGGAGTTCGAGGTTCTGGGTCTGGACAAGATGCTGGAGGTTTACCAGGCTGCTTATGACAGACAGTACAAATAATCATTATTTTCGGGGAGATCCGAAAAGAGTATGAAATAGGATATGATCTGGGTGCGATGAGACACGTCTTCCGGCGTGTTTCACCGCATTCTGATGGAAAGATATAACTGAGACGTGGCGGCAGGAAGGCCATACCTCAGGTTTTTGGCGTTTCAGGGGAGAGCGTTTCCAGAGGGACGGAAGTTTTTATGAAAATGGGAGAGATGTATGGGGAACAGTAAAAAGACGGGGGTTGTACTGCAGATATGGCGTTCCTTTATCTTGTTGATTCTGGTGCCGGTTATTTTGTTGAATGCGGCGATTTTTTATATGCTTTATGACATGGAGAATACCACTAAGAATCTGGTCAGGAACAATATGGAACATGCCAGATTTCTTCTCAATCAGAGTGTGACAGACAGTTTGGCGTCTGTGGAGATGATGGGCAGCAATTTTGAGATTCAGAAGCTGGCCAATATGTCGGCAGATATGGTGAAAGATAATTATGATACGATCTGGCAGGCAAAGGAGCTGCGGCAGGATATGGTCAGCGTCAACGATGCCTATTCCATCAGCATTCTCTGTAATGGCAGCAATATCTTTCTCACGGAAAGTACATTGTGTATGGATCTGATACAGTTTTATCCTGTGCCCTATTCTTTTGGTAAGGTGCCGGTAGATAAGTTAAAGGCTTATGGTCATAAAACCAGCAGGCTTACTTTTTATCCATATTGCCGGTTTACCAATGGTGGTTCCTGGAAAGAGGGCATCTTCTATACGACGGTGATGACGCCTTATGCGGGGGATGATAAGGGCGCCACTGCCATTGTATTTTTTAACAATGAAAACCTGCAGGGAATCCTGGGAGATATTCGAGGCTGGGATGGCCTGACTTATATAACCGATGCAGAGGGGCAGATTCTGTATCAGACTGGCAATGCGCAGATTTCTCCGGTGGAGATTCCGGCAGATCTGTCAGAGGAAACCAGGGAGATTTCGGAAACGTATTTCGGCAAGGACAATTTTGCGCTGGCCACCAGCATTTCTACGGGACTTCAGATCGTGTCTGTCATCCCGGAGGGGAATCTTTACATGCAGATGGGCAGCTTGAGAGTCTTTATCTGGATCCTTAACTGTACTACGATTCTTATGTGTCTGCTGCTGTCCCTTATGGTGGCGAAACGGAGAAGCGAGGTGCTTTCCGGTGCTCTGGAGCTGATGGATTATCAGGGAGACCAGCAGAAGAATGTATTTTCTGCGCTGTATGATTCGGTCAGCACCATGGTGGATACCAACACGTCCTTAAAACATGCTTTGGGAGCTCAGAAAGAGCTTTTGCAGTCGGTATTCTGGAGCAGAGTACTGAGTGTCAATTCTCTGTCAGATGAGAAGATCCGTCATCTGGCCCAGAATGCGGGAATCCGCACCGATGCGGCGGGATACTGCCTGCTTTTGATTGGTTTCGGCGGCGGTACCGGGTTGGAGGCGGAAGACTGGAATGAGATTCTTCAGACAAGGAAAAATGTCCTGGACGAGCTTCGCAGGGAACATCCGGAGGAGGACTATGTGGGAAGCTGCGGTCTGGATCAGCTGGTGGTGTTAGTGTCATTTGAAAAAGACCAGTGCGGGGACTATCGCAGTTGTGTAAGTGACCGCGCAGCTGTTCTGACAGAGCAGATGGACAAGAACCGGATGATGGTCTGCGTGGGAAGTATGCTTTTTGAAAATTTGCGTGACCTTTACAATGCCTACACCCTTTGTACCAGCCAGATGAATCTGTACAGCGGATACATGGAGCACCGGGAGATCATCTGGTGCAATGAGGAGGAACTGGGTACAGAGACTACCTTCTATTATACAGATGAATTGAAGAACCAGATCGTCCTGTGGATCAAGACCGGTCAGCGGGAACTGGTGAAGGACGGTTTTCAGAAGATTCTGGATGAGAATTATATGAAGCGGAGGATCAGTGCAGATATGGAGCCGCTCCTGATATCCAAGTTAAAGTTGACCCTTTTGGCGGCTTATGACAGCCGGATGTCCGTGAATCTGCAGGATGTATTCGGGACCATTGACGGAATCCAGACCGATGCGTGGCTTTTTTCCTATATATTAAGAGTGGCTCTGGACATGTGCAGCCACTATATGGCCAATATACGCAGCCATGAGGACGGCCTGCAGAAGAAAATTGAGCAGTATGTGGATGAGCATTTTGCAGAATATGGATTTGGATTGTCTGTGATCGCCGAGCACTGTAACTTGAGCGAGACTTATTTTTCACAGATATTTAAGGAGATGATGGGGGAGAATTTTTCTGCTTATGTGGAGAAGAAGCGGATGGCCTATGCTTACAAGCTGATCGTGGAGACGGATATGATCATCGATGCGGTGGCTGAGAAGACTGGTTACAGCAATACCAATGCGTTCAGAAAGGCTTATAAGCGGTTCTATGGAATCAGCCCCAGCCAGAGCCGAAAAGGCGGAAAAGAGTAATAGTGCGTGCTATAGAAATAAAAGCGTGAAAAGAAAAATACAGGAAAAAGAGCCCGACATAACAGAAGCGTGGTTTTCAGGAAAACGGAGAGTAGTAATCCGGGCGGCGGTGTTTTATGCTGACATCAGAAAAATTTCTTGATAGAGGTGTGAGATGACAGCTGCTAGACAAAAAACTGGAAAACTTGTGAACTGTGTGGACTGGGCTCTTTTTGCGTCCAGACATAATATGAAATGGTCCAAGAAAGCATTTGGCTGGGACAACGGTGCGTTTTTGGGAAATGGCCTTCTGGGCACGATGATCTACAGCGCCGAGGATAAGGTCATGAGAAATGCTCTTCGGTGTGTGACCGGTCGCACGGATGTGGAGGTGGAGACGCCGGGAAAGCCTGGAGTATATACCAGGGTGCCGATTGGCGAGATTGATGTGGAGATGGATGGATGGCTTTTCGATGGAACGAGACAGGAGCTGGATATCTATCAGGCAGAATTTCGGACGAATCTGGTGACAGTCAAAGGGACTGCTAAGGTACGTTCTCTGATTCATAGTTTGGACGAGGTAATCCTGATTGAGGCAGAAGCTGGTGAGGGAGAGCATGTGAACATCATCTGGCGTGCGTATCAGGAGGTTCCGGACATTATGAAAAATGAGGACGGAATCAACTATAACCAGTACATCCCGGAGATTACGCTGAAAAGCAGCTGTGTGGGCAATGTGACCGTGCAGGAGCAAAAGTTTTCTGAGCATGACGGATGTACGGTGGCATATATGACGGTGGAGGAGAATGGAGATAAACGTAAGGTACGTTTTTATCTGACAGTTCAGAAGGGCTTCGGCACAGAGGCGGTCAGCCGTGCAGTGGTGGCAGTGCAAAATGCGGCAGCTGCCGATGCAGCGGAGTGGGAAGAAGAACACCGGGCATGGTGGCGGGATTATTTCCAGAAGAGCCTGGTGTCCTGCAGTGATACGCGATTAGAGGGCTTTTATATGCTGCAGATGTACAAGCTGGCCTGTGCCACAAGGGCGGATAAGCCGATTATGGACAATCAGGGACCGTGGATGACAGCTACCCCATGGCCGAGAGCCTGGTTCAACATGAACGTGCAGATGGCGTATTCTCCGGTCTATACCTCCAATCACCTGGAAATCGGCGAGTCTTTGTGCAACAGCCTGGACGCAAATATCGACAATCTGATTGCCAACGTGGCAGAGGAGTACCGGGCTGATTCTGCGGGACTTGGAAGAAGCGCCGGCTGCAACATGATCTCCCAGGTGGAGGATGAGGTGGGCAACCTGGTCTGGACCATGCACAATTACTGGAGACAGTACCGCTATTCCATGGATGATGAGCGGCTGAGGGACCATCTGTATCCCCTGCTGAAAAGAGGTGTTCAGTATTACATTCATCTGTTGTACAAGGGGGAGGACGGGAAGCTTCATCTTCCGGCCATGATTTCTCCGGAGTATGGTTCCTTTAAAAAGCAGACTATGGAAGATACGACCTACGACCTGTCTCTTCTTCGCTGGGGGCTGCTGACATTGAAGAAAATTGTCCGCCGACTGGAAATTGAGGATGCAGCGGAGGAGACCTGGAGTTATGTGCTGGACAATCTGGTGGATTATCATCAGGACGAGACTGGATTCATGGTGGGAAAGGATGTGCCGCTGGACTTTGGCCATCGCCATTTCAGCCATCTGCTTCCGATATTCCCGCTGCACCTGTATCGCGGGGACACGGAGGAGGAGAAGCAGTTTGTTCATCACTGCCTGCGTCACTGGTTTCATAAGGAAGGAGACCTGCGGGGCTTCACATTCTCCGGAGCAACCTCCATTGCGGCTGCAATCGGTGCGGGAGACGAGGCATTGGCTTATGTAAAGTCGGCGCTGCACCTGTTTAAACCAAACACCATGTATGCCGAGGCAGGACCGGTCATCGAATCTCCGCTGGCAGTGGCAGAGGGAATCAATGATATGCTGCTTCAGAGCTGGGGCGACGATATCCGGGTATTCCCGGCAGTGCCGTCTGAGTGGCCGGATGTGACAATCCACAATCTGAGAGCCGAGGGCGGTTTCCTGGTAAGTGCCGTGAGAAGTGGCGGAGAGACCAAATGGATTCGTGTGGAGAGCCTGGCCGGCGAGCCGTGCCGGGTAAGGACGGATATGGCTGGTGAGCTTCATGTGGCGTTGGAGGAACGGCAGCAGGCTGAGGCGTCAGTGGAGTCTGGAGATGACTGCGGAGTCCCAGATGACTGCCGGTTCGGAGAAGGCACAGGGCTGCGGACGGCAGCTCCAGCTCCGACACGACGAGGACGGTGCATGGACCATCGATTTGAAGAAAGGCGAAGCGGCATTCCTGTATGCCGGTGACGAGATGCCGGAATTTGTTCTGGAGCCGGTAGCGCCGAAGAAGAACCTGATGAATTTCTTTGGTGAGAATAAGCCGTGGAGACTGTATGGAATTCCTTTTGAGGATTAAAGGGAATGGGTATCTGGAACAGAGGAAGCGATGAAACCTCGTTCAGGCAGAAAAGTCGTGAAGCGCGAAGAAAGGAAATAAGTATGAAGAAGATCAAGGAAGCGTTAAAACAGCACATGACCCAGCTGTTCTGGAGCATCGTGAAAGAGAAGGAAGCTCTGACTATGGACGGTGTCTGGGGATATAACGACAAGGCACAGTTTGTTGCGGGAAAGGCCATTAATCTGTGCAGCTATGTGGTGCTGGAGTATCTGAAGGACAGTGATGAGTTCGATGCGGCCATGGCGGGGCTGAAAAGCGTTATCCCCATGCTGGCGAAGATGCCCATGGATACCTGGGGTACCTTAAATGGCATCACCGGCCTGTATCGTCTGCAGACTGCCGGGTATCTGGAGCAGGCTGTGGATGAAGAGACGATGGATTTGTTGAAAAAGGTGCTGGATTGGCGAACATTTGTGGATATTGAGGATAATTATGCGCTGATCGGAAAGCCCACCAACTATTATGGTGTGGCATTTGGAATCGCCCGGTATCGGGAACTGCTTAGCTGGGAGCCGGAGAAACACAGCTGGATTCTGCTTGATCGGCTGATCAACCACATTCAGACATTTTCCGGCGAGTTTGGATATATGGACGAGACTAAGGGCGAAGGACGTTTTGACCGGTACAGCATCCTGATTCCCAGTGAGATTACGGCGCTGGTGCTGGAGACCAATTTCCATGAACCGGATTTGATTCGCCAGATGCTGGACCGCTCGGCACACATTTTCCTGAAATTGGCCAATGAGGCGGGAACCGGATTTTCCTACGGACGCAGCATCGGCGCTTACGGTGACACGGCAGCGCTGGAGGTGCTTTCCGCAGCGGCTGAGCTGGGAGGAATCTTCACGGAGGAAGAGGAAAAGCTGGCTTATGGTTATACCATGCGGATTCTGAGAAGCCTGGTGGATTTCTGGTATGACGAGGAGATGCAGTCCATCAATATGTGGGAGAAAGGGCGAAAGACAGACCAGTACCGCAACAAGAACCGGATTCTCAGTGAGAATCTGAGCCTTCATATGCAGGCGGTCAACTCCTTAAGCCACTGGGCGAAGGCGGGGTATGACAAGCTGGAGGAGCCGGAGGGCTGGGAGAAGCTTTTGGATGCGCAGGAGGCCTATTCCTTTATCCGTTTTGCGAAGGATGAGTATGACCGTGGCCTGGTGATTGTGCGTCAGGGCAAGATGGTGTGGTCACTGCCGTTAATCAACGGAGGAACAAAATATTTCAGCAGGGATCCTTATATGCCGGTTCCACGGCAGAATTTTGTATCGGAAGGCGTCCCGGATGTGTGCTGCGGTGCTATGGTGCCAAAGCTGGTGATGGAAAATGGGGACGTAGTGATGCCGGTTTCCTATATTTCCCAGATTGAGACCAGGGAAGAGGACAGCGGTTTCACCGTGGTCTGCCGACAGAAGGAACTGTGCCTGATGGGAGAGATGAGCCCAAGGAAGGCAGAGGGCATCTCCTCCGTGACCACATACCGATTCCGTGACGGTGTGATTATCCGCGAGGATGAGTTTGCCATCGACGAGTCATGGCAGGTACGGGAAGTGGCTCTGGAAATGCAGACATTTTCCAGGGAGCCTCAGGCAGATGGAAGCCGCGTAAGCTTCGGCGCGGGCTGTGTCACTGCGTTTGAGGCAGAAGGATACGGGGAGTGCCAGGCTTACCAGGTACTGCAGAATGTGGATGAGATACCGGAGCACGAGGGTTATCGCAGCTGCAAGGAGCAGGACTACGATACACCTCATGGCCGTCTGGCAGCTGGCGCAGTCTGGAAGAAGACTCTGGCAGCAGGTGAGCGCTGTGTGAAGGTTGGCTGGAAGATGGAGTATCGGCAGCAGTGAATAGACGAGGTGAACGATGGCAGAACACGATATAAGAAAGACCTTGTGGTATCGGCGTCCAGCAGACAACTGGATTGAAGGTCTGCCTCTGGGCAATGGCCGTTTGGGTGTCATGGTGGAGGGCGGCGTGAACCGCGACCACATGTACATCAATGAGGAATCTGTGTGGCTGGGACATCCGGATGATTGTATCCGCACGGATGCCAGGGATACCATGAAGGAGATTCAGAAGTGCCTGTTTGCTGGAGAAAGTGAGCAGGTGGAAGCGCTGGTGATGGAGGGAATCATGCCGGAAAAACGGTGGTTTGGCTCCTACCAGGCGCTGGGAGAACTGACTGTCCAGAATCTGGAACCGGTGGAGTTCGATGATTACGAGAGAGTCCTGGACCTGGATACAGGAACGGTACAGGTGGAATATACGGAGGACGAAAGGTTTTTGGGGGATCAGGAAGACGCTGGCGGTGGTGCCAAAACACCGGGCTCCTGGAAACGGGAATATTTTGTCTCTGCGCCCCATCAGGCTGTGGCAGTTCGTTACACATGTCCTGCAGGGAAGAAACTGAACCTGGAAGTGACTCTGAGCCGTGAGGAATACGGCCAGGTCACTGCCGGTGAACCGGGAAGTCTGATTCTGGAAGGCAGGTGCGGCGGCGATGGAATTCATTTTTCCTGTGTGGTCCAGGTGGTTCCCCAGGGCGGTACGATGCAGTTTCGCCAGCTTCGTCAGACAGCAAGACCGACCATTTTGATTCACGGTGCGGATGTGGTGGATATCTTTTTGGCAGGGAGAACGGATTTTAGACGTGGAGAGAATGGAGAGGACGGCAGCAGCGCGGAATCGTGCAGCAGGGATTTGGTACAGTGCATGCAGGAGTGCCGGATGGCAGCGGAGGAATCCTTTGAGACAGTTCGTGAGAAGCATGTGGAGGAGTACCAGGGGTATTACAGCCGGTTTGAGCTGGAATTGGACGATGGATGTCAGGATGAGGTGGCCGGGCTGGATACTTACCAACGCCTGAGGAGGCTGCGCCGGGGCGGAAAGGATGAGAATTTCTATGCGCTGCTGGTTCATTATCACCGGTATCTGCTCCTCTCCGCATCCAGGCCTGGGTGTCTGCCGTCCAATCTGCAGGGCTTGTGGAATTATCAGATGGTGGCACCCTGGGAAAGTGATTACCATGCCAATATCAACCTGCAGATCAACTATTGGCCGTCAGAGGCCTACAATCTGAGCGAGTGCCAGACGGCATTGTTTGATTGGCTGGAACAGGTGAGTGTCTCCGGTGCGCGGACGGCCGCAGATTACTATGGAGCTGGAGGATGGACCCTTCATCACGCCAGCAATGTGTTCGGACATACGGCGCCATGTGCAGTGCCGGCGGGGCTGTGGCCGCTTGGAGCCGCGTGGCTTTCCTGCCATCTGCATGAGCATTATCTGTATACCGGCGATGAGGAATTCCTGAACCATCAGGCGTGGCCGCTGATGAAAGGTGCGGCGCAGTTTTTGATTGATTTTCTGCAGGAGGCGCCGGAAGGCGTGGAAGGTGCAGGTTATCTGGTAACCAATCCGTCCCATTCGCCAGAGAACAAGTTTTACAACAGGGATGGAAAATTTGCCACATTTACTTACGGCGCCACCATGGACTTTGAAATCATCCGGGATCTGTTTGGACGGTGCCTGAAGGTGATCGAGCATATTCCAGCTCAGGAGCAGGATTTTGAAGCACGGCTTCGTTATGTCCTGGAGCACATTCCGCCAATCAGGATCAGTGAAAAAACCGGAGGAATCCAGGAGTGGATTGGCGACTACGACGAGGTGGACCCAGGCCATCGCCATGTGTCCCATCTCTATGGGGTGTTTCCTGGGAGAATGATCACGCTGGAGAAGACACCGGAGCTGGCTCAGGCGGCAAAGCGTTCCCTGGAGCGGAAACTGGCCAACAACTATGATGGCCAGGGCTGGAGCTACGGCTGGATGAGCTGTCTTTGGACCCGGCTGGGTGAACCGCAGAAAGCTTATGAGGCCCTGACAAAAATTGTGGAACGGCATGCCCAGCACAATCTGTTTCTGGAGGCCCATGGAAAGCCTCAGGTGGGAGACGCCCAGGCAATCCCTATGGCGATTCTGGAGATGCTGGCCCAGTTTGACGGTGAGAAGGTGAAGCTTTTGCCGGCACTGCCCAGAGAGTGGAGAAGCGGACGGGTAAAAGGGCTTAGACTGGTGGGCGGCACTGTAATTGATATGACCTGGAGAGACGGCCGAGTGATAGATTTGGTGGTTCATGATGATGAGACATTTTGCAGATACCCGTTGGAAGTGAGTGATTTGGGACAGCAGAAGTAAGGCATCGTGTGATTCATGATTGGAGAAAGATTCGAAAATGAGAATTTCAGGAGGAGATAAGACATGGCAGAGAAGAGATTTGCAGGCGAGTATCCGGTTATCGGAATCCGCCCGACGATTGATGGAA
This sequence comes from Lachnospiraceae bacterium AM48-27BH, assembly GCA_003478355.1. Taxonomy (GTDB): domain Bacteria; phylum Bacillota; class Clostridia; order Lachnospirales; family Lachnospiraceae; genus UBA3402. Next base: position 31,313 of record QUFC01000017.1, on the reverse strand, counting down.
GAAGAGGAAAATTAGACGTAAGGGGTTCCCTGGAGGAACAGACCATGCAGATGGCCCGCTCCGCAGCCAGGTTATTTGAGGAAAATCTGCGCTATTCCAACGGCCAGCCGGTGAAAGTGGTCATCGCAGACACCACCATCGGACGGGTAGGTGAGGCGGCTGCCTGTGAAGAAAAATTTAAGAAGGAAGGCGTTGACATAACATTGACCGTAACCCCGTGCTGGTGCTATGGCGCGGAGACCATGGACATGAATCCGCAGACCATCAAGGCAGTGTGGGGATTTAACGGAACGGAGCGTCCAGGTGCGGTTTACCTGGCCTCTGTTCTGGCTACCCATGCACAGAAGGGACTTCCGGCATTCGGAATCTACGGAAGAGACGTGCAGGAGGCAGATGCCACTGAGATTCCGGAGGATGTGAAAGAGAAGCTTCTGCGCTTTGGCCGTGCAGCAGTGGCAGCAGCTTCCATGAGAGGCAAATCCTATCTGCAGATCGGTTCCATCTGTATGGGCATCGGCGGTTCCATCATCGACGTGGACTTTATGGAGTCCTATCTGGGCATGAGGGTGGAGTCTGTGGATGAAGTGGAGCTGATTCGTCGGATGACCGAAGAGATTTACGACAAGGACGAGTTTGACAAGGCGCTGGCGTGGACAAAGGCAAATTGCATCGAGGGCTTCGACAAGAACCCGGCGGAGCTTCAGAAGAGCCGTGAGCAGAAGGATAAGGACTGGGAATTCGTGGTGAAGATGATGGTTATCATCAAGGACCTGATGAGCGGCAATCAGAAGCTGAAAGAGAAATTTTCCGAGGAGGCCATCGGTCACAACGCCATCGCGGCAGGTTTCCAGGGACAGCGTCAGTGGACCGATTTTTATCCAAATGGAGATTTTGCAGAGGCGCTTTTAAATACCTCCTTTGATTGGAACGGAGCTCGTGAGCCGTATATTTTGGCAACGGAAAATGATGTGCTCAACGGCGTGGGAATGTTATTTATGAAGCTTTTGACCAACCGGGCTCAGATTTTCGCAGATGTTCGTACCTACTGGAGCGGTGATGCAGTGAAAAAGGCTGCAGGTTACGAGCTGCAGGGTGTCGCCAAGGAAGCGGATGGTTTTATTCACCTGATCAACTCCGGTGCGGCATGTCTGGATGCCTGCGGTGCGGCCAAGAACGAGCATGGCAGACCGGAGATGAAGCAGTGGTGGGATGTGACAGAGGAAGATCAGAAAGCTATCATGAATGCAGTGACCTGGAACACGGCGGACAATGGGTATTTCCGCGGCGGCGGTTATTCTTCCAGATTTGTTACAACCGCTCAGATGCCGGTGACTATGATTCGTCTGAATCTGGTGAAGGGCTTAGGGCCGGTGCTGCAGATTGCAGAAGGCTGGACCGTGCAGCTGCCGGATGAGGTGACGGATAAGCTGTGGAAACGTACAGATTACACCTGGCCATGTACCTGGTTCGTGCCAAGATGTGACGGCAAGGAGGGCCCATTTAAGACTGCCTATGATGTGATGAACAACTGGGGTGCCAACCACGGCGCTATCAGCTATGGCCACATCGGTGCAGACCTGATTACCTTGTGTTCCATGCTTCGCATCCCTGTCTGCATGCACAATGTACCGGAGGAGAAGATTTTCCGCCCTGCGGCCTGGAATGCATTTGGCATGGACAAGGAAGGTCAGGATTTCCGGGCATGCCAGAATTACGGACCATTATATAAGTAGAAAGAGTGATGGTGTCTGAAATGAAGAGACAAATGTTAGCCATAGATTTAGGCGCATCCAGCGGGCGTGTCATGCTGGGCACCTATGACCAGGGAAATCTGCAGATGAAGGAGCTGCACCGTTTTGCTAACGGTCCCATCGAGGAAGACGGACATCTGCGCTGGGATGTGCCGCGGTTGCTGGCAGAGATAAAATGCGGTCTGGCAAAAGCGGTGGGGTCAGGCCCTATCGATAGTCTGTCGGTGGACACCTGGGGTGTGGATTTTGGCCTGCTGGATGAACAGGGAGAGCTGTTGGAGAATCCGGTCCACTACCGGGATAACCGCACGGAAGGCATGTGCAAAGCGGTGGACCAGTGGATACCAGAAAAGAAACTTTATGAGATTACAGGAATCCAGCGGATGGAGATCAACACGCTGTTCCAGCTGCAGGCCCTTCGCATGAAGAATCCGGAGGTGTTAGCCAAGGCAAAGACGCTGTTATTCATGCCGGATCTGATCAGCTACCTGCTGTGTGGGGAAATGTGCTGCGAATATTCCATTGCATCCACGTCCCAGATGCTGGACGCCAAGAAACGCACCTGGTCGGAGGAAATCCTAGAGGGAGCCGGAATCCGAAAAGATCTTTTCCCAAAGCTTGTCATGCCAGGAACACGAATCGGAACGCTGAAGCCGGAGCTTCAGGAAGAACTGGGCCTGGGATCGGTGGCTGTCATCGCCGGAGCCGGTCACGACACCCAGAGCGCCATGGCGGCGGTACCGGCCATGGAAGAGGATTTTCTGTTTTTAAGCTGCGGCACCTGGGCACTGTTCGGGACGGAGCTTGATAAACCGTGCATGAGCGAGATGGCGGCTGAACGGCAGGTAACCAACGAAGGCGGCGCAGGAGGAATGATATCATTTCTGAAAAATATTATCGGCACCTGGCTGATTCAGGAGAGTCGGAATCAGTGGAAACGGGAGGGCAGAGAATTCAGCTTTGGCCAGCTGGAGGAGATGGCCAGCCAGGCAGATGCATTTACCTGCCTTTTGGACCCGGATGCTCCGGAGTTCGCAGTGCCAGGGGATATGCCGGCGCGAATCCGGGATTATGTCAGACGGACAGGCCAGCAGATTCCGGAAACGGAAGGCGCTGTCGTCCGCTGCATCAACGAGAGCCTGGCTCTTAAATTCCGCCGGGCCATGGAAGATATCGTGGCCTGTACCGGGAAAAAGTATCAGGCGCTTTATATCGTAGGCGGGGGCTGTCAGAGCAGCCTGTTATGCCAGATGACCGCCAACGCCTGTGACTGTGTGGTCTGCGCGGGGCCGGTGGAGGCGACGGTCATGGGGAATCTGGGAATCCAGCTGATGGCCCTTGGAGAGATGAAGGATTTGAAGCAGCTTCGTGCTGTGGTTCGGGCATCGGAAACGTGTAAGCGGTATGTGCCGGATAATGCAGAGGCGTGGCGCAGGATCTATCAGTTGGCATATATGCCTGATGGTATGCGGAGTGGAACATGAGGAGGACATGAAACATGGATTTGAGTTATATGGAGATTCGGGAGCAGATCTGCGATATCTGCCATAAGATGTGGCAGTTGGGCTGGGTGGCAGCCAATGACGGCAATATCTCCGTCAAGCTGGGGGACGGCACATTCCTGGCAACTCCCACCGGAATGAGCAAGAGTTTTATCACACCGGAGAAACTGGTGCGCATCGACAAGGACGGAAATGTTCTGGAGGGATTGCCGGGATACCGCGCTTCCTCGGAAATCAAGATGCATCTGCGCTGCTATCAGGAGCGGGAGGATGTGGGAGCGGTGCTCCATGCCCATCCGCCGGTGGCCACAGGCTATGCAGTTGCTAATAAGCCGTTGGATGAGTATTCCATGATTGAGACAGTCATCGCCCTGGGTTCTATCCCGGTGACGCCTTATGGAACGCCGTCCACCTATGAGGTGCCGGAAGCTATTGCTCCATATCTGGGCGAACATGACGCAGTGCTTTTGCAGAACCACGGCGCACTGACGGTCGGTGTGGACCTGATTACCGCCTACTATCGTATGGAGACGCTGGAACTGTTTGCCAAGATCAGTCTGAACGCCTACCTGTTGGGCGGTGCCCAGGAAATCAGCAGGGAGAACATTGACCGTCTGATTTCTATGCGTGAAAACTATAAAGTAACCGGAAGACATCCGGGTTATAAGAAGTACAGCCAGGAGTAGCTGCCCATATCCGAAGGGACAGAAAAGAAGAGAGGAAAAGGAGAAACTGGAATGTTAAAAGGAATTCCCGCGATTTTATCGCCGGAGCTATTGAAAGTGCTGTGCGAGATGGGGCATAGTGACCGCTTGGTTATTGCTGACGGTAATTTCCCGGCGGAGTCCATGGGAAAGGCTGCAAAAGTGATCCGCATGGACGGACATGGCGTGCCGGAGCTTCTGGATGCGATTCTCCAGGTGTTCCCGCTGGATACATATGTGGAACAGCCGGTGTCCCTGATGGAGGTCATGCCCGGAGACAACGTAGAGACCCCAATCTGGAATGTATATCAGGAAATCATTGAGAAACGCGAAGGTTTTGGACCGGAAGTTATCGGACATAGGGAGCGGTTTGCATTTTACGAAGAGGCGAAGAAGGCGTATGCGATTATCGCCACAGGTGAGACGGCTTTGTATGCCAATGTGATGCTGCAGAAGGGCGTTGTGAAGTCCTGAAGTAGCTTGTGTCCTACAGCGGCGCCATGCTGTACTTTACCCTGTTTGGCTGCAAATATTTTATTAATATTCATATTACCACCATTTTTGTTATATCGGTATAGCGTAATGGTGCCAATACAATTTAATATAAAATTAGTTTATAAGGACATAGTATAATCAATTTTTGCTATGTCCTTTCTTTCGACAATCTGATATATTTGGTATAGAAAATTAGAAAAATTTTTTGGAAAAGTGTGAGATTTTGGGGAAAAAGTTGTGTATATAAGTGAAAGGATCAGAAAGGAGGCTTTGATATGGAAGATACCGAAATCGTACAGTTGTATTGGGACAGAGACCAAAAAGCAATAACGGAAACAGCAGCTAAATATAGCAGCTACTGCACTTCTATTGCAAAAAATATCCTTGGCAATCAAGAAGATGGTAGAATTGGAGGCGGGAGTTTCCGATGGTGCAGCAGAGAAGCATGTTCCGGATTATAAGATTGACGGCAACCGTCTGATTGTTAATATTGGTTCTGTAGATCATCCGATGGTAGATGTACACTGGATTGAGTGGGTGTCCGTAGAGACCAATCTGGGAATTCAGAGAAAGCATTTAAAGCCAGGCCAGGCGCCGAATGTATCCTTCGTTCTGGATGAGGGCGAGGAAGTTGCAGCAGTATATGCGTATTGCAATCTGCACGGATTATGGAAGGCTTGATCGACTAATTGCTGATAACAAGAACAGGAGTTGTTGCAATGGGGAGGGAAATTCTCGGAGCGGCAGCTCCTTTTTGTAACGGTGATGCAAGTTGATTTTGAAAATTCTGCAAAATGATAAAGGAGTTGTTGCTCCGTAGAATGTTTATCTACATTTTGCAACAACTCCTTTCTAAGCAATGAGCGTGCGGGGATTCGAACCCCGGACAACTTGATTAAAAGTCAAGTGCTCTACCGACTGAGCTACACGCCCTTAACAAGCAGAATAAGTTTATCATAGAATGAAAAATGCGTCAAGCAGTTTTTGAAGTTTTGCGTAGATATTTTTTGTATATTTTTTAAAATGATTGAGAAAAAAGAAACAAACCCAGTGATAGACATGACTTCTGGATGGAATAGGGGGTGCGTCAGGGATTATATCCGATTCTGGTGGTGACCCAGACGGTGCCGATGATCGTGATGGCTCCGATTTTGATCATTTATATGGGATTTGGCATGCTGCCGAAGATTTTTACAGTCGTGCTTATGTGCTTTTTTCCGGTGGCAGTCAGCTTTGTGGACGGGCTGGGAAGAGTAGACAGTGAATACGTCCATCTGGTGCGCTCTTATGGCGCAGGGAAATGGACGGCTTACAAGCTGGTGAAGATTCCGGCAGCGATTCCGGCGCTGCTTTCGGGCCTGAAGGTGTCCGCGACTTATAGTATCAGCGGCGCGGTCGTGGGAGAGTGGATCGGTTCCCAGCAGGGACTGGGGTATTATCTTCTGAGAGTAAAGAACAGCTATATGCTTGATAAGGGTTTTGCCTGCGTGGTAGTGATCATTGCCTTGAGTCTGTGTATGAATGGAATCATCCGGCTGATGAGCTTTGTGTTGCTTCCATATGAGCGCAGGAAAAGATAAAATACGGCCTGCCCGGTGCGTGTGACCTTGATGAGAGGGGAAGCGCCAAAGGGAAAAGGCAAAGGATTTAGGTGGAGGAGAAAGATTATGAGAAAACCAATGAGACAGCTGGTAAGAAAGAGTGGAAGCCTGATAATGGCGGCAGCCCTGGCGGTGGGGATGACTGCATGTTCTTCCCAGAATAACAGCCAGACAACCGCAGCTGGGACTGCAGCAGAGAGCCAGAGCAGCGGGGCAGCAGGCGCAGAGAGTGGCGCTTCTGAAAGCGCAGCAGAGAGTAATGCAGAAGCGTCTGATGCAAAAGCCGGGGATGCGGATCAGTTAGAGAAAGTAACGGTGATCCTGGACTATGTGGCCAATACCAACCATACCGGTATGTATGTGGCTTTGGATCAGGGATATTATAAAGAAGCAGGACTGGATGTGGAGATCATAGAGCCGACGGAGGGAGCAACTGCAACCTTGATCGCGGTTGGTAAGGGCGATTTCGGTATCAGCTATCAGGAGGATGTGACCATTGCATTAACCTCTAAGGACCCGCTTCCGATCAAGACCATCGCAACGCTGATCCAGCATAACACCTCTGGTTTTGTAACTTATGCAGATAAAGACATCAAATCTCCGAAGGATTTTGAGGGCAAGACTTACGCTGGCTGGGGCGGCCCGGGAGAAGAGGCTGTGTTAAAGGCAGTGATGACGAAGGATGGCGCTGATTTTTCCAAGTTAAATATGGTCATTTCTGATGGCTCTGGTTTTGAGGCATTGAAAGACAAAGTGGATATTGAGTGGTTCTTTGAGGGATGGGATAATGTAAAATGCAAATTAAACAATTTCCCGATCAACTACATGGAACTGCGTCAGTTGGATGACAGACTGGACTACTACACACCGGTGATCATTGCGAATCAAGATACTCTGGAGCAGAAGCCGGAGATGGTGAAGAAGTTCCTGGCTGCTACTGAGAAAGGATATCGCTATGCGATCGAGAATCCGGATGAGAGCGCGAAGATCCTTCAGAAATACGCACCGGACTACTCTTTAGATCTGTTAACCATGTCCCAGGAGTATCTGGCTGAGAAATATATGGAAGATACGGACCGTTGGGGAGAGATGAAGGATGAGGTATGGGATAATTACACTGATTTTATGGTAGAGTACGGTGTGATCGACCAGGCAATCCCAGCATCTGAGTGCTATACCAACGAGTTTTTACCAGAATAATGGATTTCACAGAACCGCGGGCAATTAGAGATATTACAGGAATGATAGAGGAAAGCAGGTGAACACATGAATACCAAGTTACAGATATCAGGATTGACATTTTCCTATGAAGAAAGAAACATTTTAAATGAAATGGATTTCCGGGTGAAGGAAGGGGAGTTTGTGAGCCTGCTTGGTCCGTCAGGCTGTGGTAAATCAACGCTTTTGAAGCTTTTAACCGGTGTGATCAAGCCGGAAGCGGGGCGGATTCTGGTAGATGGAGAAGAAATCCATGGCATTACGGAACATTTTGCCTATATGCCGCAGAATGACCTGCTGTTCTCATGGAAGACCATTCTGGATAATGTCTGCCTTTATGCAAGAATCCACGGTGGCATTGAGAATATGCGGAAAGCTGCGGCAGAGCAGATGGAATCCTTTGGATTAAAGGGATATGAGCATGAATATCCGTCGGCATTGTCTGGTGGTATGAGACAGAGGGCTGCTTTTCTTCGGACACTTCTGTATCATGCAGAGATTTTGCTGTTGGATGAGCCTTTTGGCGCTCTGGATGTGATCACCAGGGGAGAGATGCAGGACTGGTTGCTAAGTGTCCGGGAGAAGATGAACCGGACAGTGCTTTTGGTTACTCACGACATTGACGAGGCGATCTATCTGCCGACCGTATCCTGGTGTTGGACCGGAATACCGGAAAGATTGGCTCGGAGATGGTGATCACGGAACAGAACCGGAGCCGGGACTGGCTGTATAGTCAGGGAGAACTGAGACAGAAGATCTACCGGCAGATCATGGGTGAGAAAACAGAAGTTTGAGAAATGAGAGCAAAGATTGGAGAAACAAAAGTAAGACCGGTGGGAAGCCGAAAAACAGAAAGCAGGAAAAGAATATGAGAGATTACCCGGTGGTGACAGATGCCCACGCCCACGTAAAAACAAAGGCAGAGGCGTTAGAGCGGATCAGGGAAGGGATTCCTACCATGGTCTGTGGAACAGATCCAGAGGATGCCAGATGGGTGATGGAGCTTTGCCATATGCCGGAAACAGAAGGAATTCTGTTTCCGGTTTTTGGTCTCCATCCATGGTATGCGGATCAATGGAAGGTGGAGGATATGATGCCATACCTGGAAAAATGCCAGGTGATCGGTGAAATCGGTATGGATAGCCTGTGGTGCAATGTGCCGCTGAAACGACAGAAGGAGGTTCTGGAGAAACAACTCCAGATTGCGGCAGAGTGGAAGAAGCCGGTAGTCCTTCATACGAAGGATCAGGAACGGGAGATCCTGGAGTTAATTAGGAAATATCCAAACACTTATCTGGTGCATTGGTATTCCGCAGACCATGATCTGGACGGTTATCTGGACTTAGAGTGTTATTTTTCTGTCGGGCCGGATGTGATCTGGAATCCGGCTGTGCAGCAGGTGGCGAAACGGGTGCCGGAGAACCGGATCCTGTTGGAGACGGATGGCATGGACGCAGTGAAATGGGCATGGGAAGAAGGACAGAAAAGCCAGAATTATGCCATAGAAGAGCGGGAGAGCATAAGGGAAACAACACAGAAGCAGCCAGAAGAAATCGTGGTTAAAGATTCACTCCACGCAACCATCCGCATGGCTGCTAAATTGAGAAACAGTTCTCCAGAAATACTGAGTTCTCTAACTACTGACAATTTTTTTACATTTTTGAGGAATTCTTATTGAAACAGATTCTTTTGCTCTAAAAACATCATTATTCATGTACTTTTAGGAAAACAATGTTATACTATAACTAAAAGAAGGAGAAAATCTATGGAAAAGGTAAAATGCCCGAAATGTGGTTTTGAAGTGAAGCAGGGAACAGAGCTCTGTCCGAAATGTGGAGAATCTGTAAAAGATTAAAATGCGGGCTCTGGAAATCTCTTTTTTATCCAGAATATGGCGTATGATCGTTAAGCTGTTAGCGGTACGGATATCTTTGGTTTGGGAAATTTTCATGAAAACACCTCCGGGCTCTGGGATTGTACTTCTAGTGTACCATGAAAAGGAACGATTGACAATTATCATAGATATGGTATAATAATCAAGTTATTACAGTTCATGCGCTGCACGAACTGCAATGATTTTGCGGGCATGGCGGAATTGGCAGACGCGCCAGATTTAGGTTCTGGTGTCCCCGACGTGCAGGTTCAAGTCCTGTTGCCCGCAGTTTACAGGTGAATCAGGATACCGCCGAGGGCGTTGATATCGGATTGCTGATGAGTGCTGAGGAGCGTAAGCTCCCGGCGCTCTTTTTTTTGATGTATTGGATCACTTCAAGCCTGGTGTCTTCATCCAGCCCGGTAAATGGTTCATCCATGATCAGCAGGTCAAAGGGTGCACAGAGAGCGCGGCAGATGGCGGTACGGCGCTTTTGTCCACCGCTCAGGGTGCAGACGGGACGGTTTAGCGCATCTTCGGGAAGAAGTGCCAGGAGCTCTTTGCGGATCTGGGCTTTCGTGAAAGCCGGGGCTGCAGCCATGTATACATTATCCAGAGGGGTAAATGCTTCACAGAGGCGGTCCTCCTGGAATACTGCGCTGATGCGGGCGTGGTTCAGGCCTGTGATCTGGCCGCTGTCTGCATGTTCAAAGCCCATGAGGATCCGGAAAAGGGTGGTTTTTCCTTTGCCGGATGGGGCCATCAGACAGTAGATGTTTCCGCTTTCCATCGTTAGGGAAAGCTGATCGAAAACCGTAAGGTCTCCGAAATGTTTAGACAGATGATCGATCTGCAGTTTCACGGGAGGATTCTCCTTTCAGTAAGGTGTCCGCGGAAGGCGGGCATAGTCTGGAAATCAAATATAACACAATGCGTTCAAATAAGGCACTGATGGTGATGATCACCAGTGTCCAGGCAAAGAGATCGGCTGTTTCCAGATAGATCTTAGACAGATACAGACGTTCTCCGATGGAATGATCTGGAAGACCGATCACCTCAGCGGCAACACCGGATTTCCAGCTCATGCCCAGTGCAGTGCGGCAGGCACTGAGAAGGTAAGGAACCAGTGCCGGCAGATAGATGAAACGAACTCTTTTCCAAAGTGGAAGCCGGAATATCGCTGCCATTTCCAGAAGCTTTTGATCGGTGCTTTCCAGTCCGGAGATGGTATTGACATAGATCACCGGGAGAACAACGATAAAAGCAATGAAAATGGAAAGGTTGCGGGAACCGGCCCAGATCAGGGCGAGGATCACAAAGGATGCCACGGGAACGGATTTGAAAAAGAGCATAGGAGGCTCCAGAAGCTCTTTCACAAAGGGAATGTGGTATGCAAGGCTGCCAAGAAGCAGACCAATCATAAATGCAGTTAAAAATCCGATGCTGATCCGCAAAAATGATTGATAAATAGAGATCCAGAAATCACCGGAGGGCAATAACCACCACAGGGTCTGCAGGGCCTCTATGGGCCCTACAAGCATGATGGGATTATGGATGAATGTGGCAGTGATCTGCCAGATTCCAAGCCATAAAAGAATGATCGATAGTTTTTTCCAATTATTCATGAATATAATAGAATCCTTCGTCAGGAAGCTGTCCGCCGATGGAGGACGGGTCCTGGTCAAACAGTACGCTTAAGTAACCGGATACCTTGGTCTGCATATCTGTGCCATCAATGTAAGTGATGCTGCAGTAAGGGATTGCTTTTGCGGCGATCGGAGCTTTCTCGATGATTCCGGCATCAGCCACTAACTGGGCGGTTTCTTCTACATTGGCATTGGCAAATGCGGCAGATGCTTCATGCTCTTTTAAGAAAGTATCAACTGCGTCAGCCTGATCCTCGAGCACGTCCTTGCGGCATACGGTAACGCCGGTCACCAGGGCGCTGCCATTTTCCGGCTGTGTCTTTTCCCATTCTTCTGTAAGATTTAAGACCATTTTCAGATTCTCGTTCTGTGCCATGGCGACGGTTACGAAAGGCTGCGGCAGTAAGCCGATGGCATCTGTCTGTTCCTTTAAGACAGCAGCTACCTCAGCAGCCTCAGATTTATATTCGATGGTCAGATCATCGGAAGTCATACCGTTCGCACTTAATAAATACTGGAGTACATAATCCGGAGTAGTTCCTTTTCCGGTCATATATAAGGTTTTGCCCTTTAAATCAGCGATGCTCTGGATAGAATCATCAGCGGCAGCCACGTAGAGAACGCCCAGGGTGTTGATATCGATCACCTCTACGCCCTGCTTGGTCTTCTGATACAGGATGCTTGCCAGGTTAGCTGGAACCAGTGCGATGTCCAGGTCGCCGGATACCATCTGTGCAGCCAGTTCGGAAGCGTCGGTTACCATAGTAAAGTCGTAAGAGCCTTCGGATTCGCCCTTAGAAGCCTTGTCCATCAGGGATACCAGACCCATGGTGGTTGGCCCCTTTAAAGAGCCGATGTGAAGAACGGCCTCGTCAGAAGCGCCTTTTGTGGAAGCTGCTTCTGCAGTTGTCTCAGCTGTGGTCTCTTCAGCAGTGGTTTCTGCGGCGGAAGTCTCCGGTGCGGCAGTTTCAGTGGCAGCGGTGGTCTGAGTCTTGTCTGCGGGAGCGCATCCAGCCAGAGACGCTGCGGTCATGGCACATGCCATGAGCATTGCAAGTGTTTTTTTCATGAATGATTCCTCTCTTTCTGTACCGCCTTTTCTGTTAGAAAATTCTTTCAGATTAGCGCGGCCATCGCCATTATAACACAGAAATTCAAATTGATAAATAGCGGGTTACATGAGATAATGATAATAGCAAAGCCATGCAGAAGTCAACCTGTGAGAAGCCCGTGGGAGCTTGCTCACAAAGGACTTCTCACAGGTTGACTTCTATAGGGCGCAGCCCGACATGAAATAAGATGCCGTTTTACGGCATCTTATGAATGAACATGGCGTAAAGTGCGAAGCAAACAAAGTGAATACGCATGGCGAAAACGCAAAGAAATAAACGGTATCAAATATACATATGGGGGTCAAATTTATGGGAATCATCGATTTAAAAGCGTCCAGATGCAAGCACTGTTACAAATGTATCCGTAACTGTGAAGTAAAGGCGATCATGATCCGGGATGGCAGGGCGGAGATCATGGAGGACCGGTGTATTTTATGTGGAACCTGTCTGCAGATCTGTCCACAGTCTGCCAAAACTCTGGTCAGTGACCTGGAACGGGTCAGAGGCTTTCTGGCAGATGGGGACCGGGTGGTGGTATCTATGGCGCCATCCTATATGGGGCTTTTGAAATTCAAGGAGCCGGGTCAGGTGAAAGCAGCCCTGAAAAAACTGGGATTTGCGGATGTGCGGGAGACGTCCGAGGGGGCCGTTCTGGTGACAAGAGAGTATGCAGCTCTTCTGGAGCAGGGAACCATGGAGAATATTATTACCACCTGTTGCCCAAGTGTCAATGATCTGATCGAGATCTATTATCCAAAGCTGGTGCCGTATCTGGCGCCTGTGGTCTCACCGATGATCGCCCATGGGCGCCTTCTGAAGAAGGAGTATGGAGCAGATACGAAGGTGGTATTTTTAGGTCCGTGTATCGCCAAGAAGAAAGAATCCATGGATCTGCGGCATAATGACTGTATTGATGCGGTACTGAATTTCCAAGAGGTAGAAAGCTGGCTGAAACAGGAGCAGATTGAGATCCAGGAGTGTGAGGCTGAACCATTGGAACGGATCGATCCGAAGGTAAACCGGCTGTATCCGGTGACGAACGGGGTGGTAAACTCCGTTCTTGCTACAGAAAAACAGGTGGATCATTACCGCAAATTTTATGTCCATGGTATCCGCAACTGCATTGATTTATGTGAGAGCATGGTGCGGGGCGAGATTAACGGCTGCTTTATCGAGATGAACAGCTGCTCCGGCGGCTGCATCAAAGGGCCAACGGTGGAAGACCGCTCCATTTCCCGGTTTAAGGTGAAACTGGATATGGAGGAGACCATTGCAAAAGAGCCGGTAGAAGAGGCAGCTGCCTGTGATATGGCAGAAGGCGTGAAGCTTCACAAGGCATATATGGACCGTTCGCCAGTGGAACAGAAGCCGACAGAGGAGCAGATACGGGAGATTCTGGCTAAAATCGGAAAACATGGACCGAAGGATGAGTTAAATTGCGGTGCCTGCGGTTATTCGTCCTGCCGTGACAAGGCGGTAGCAGTGTTCCAGAAGAAGGCGGAGCTGAATATGTGCATTCCGTATATGCATGATAAGGCAGAATCCCTGTCTAATCTGGTGATGGAGACTTCGCCAAACATTGTTCTGATCGTGGATAAGGACATGAAGATCATGGAATATTCCAGCGTGGGTGAGAAATATTTCGGAAAAACCAGGGCAGAGGCACTGGAAATGTATCTGTATGAATTTATTGATCCGGTGGATTTCCAGTGGGTTTATGATACACATCAGAATATCCATGGCAAGAAAGTGACTTATTCGGAATACCATCTCTCCACTCTTCAGAATATTGTATACATAGAGAAGGAGGATGCGGTGCTGGCGACATTTATTGACATTACCAGGGAAGAGGAGCAGCTGCGGGAGGAGTATGAGAAGAAGCTGGATACCATTGACCTGGCGCAGAAGGTGATCCATAAACAGATGATGGTGGCCCAGGAAATTGCCGGACTATTGGGGGAAACGACCGCAGAGACAAAGACCACATTGACCAGGCTGTGCCGTTCTCTGTTGGAGGATGGCAGTGAAAGTGAGGTTCGCTGATGGGAATTCAGGTAGATGTGGCATATAAAAGTCTGAATAAATTTTCTGAGGTGCTTTGCGGGGACAAGGTGGAGATCCTGAAAACGGAGGATTCTGATATTCTGATTCTGGCAGATGGCATGGGAAGTGGGGTTAAGGCCAATATTTTATCCACACTGACCTCTAAAATACTGGGAACCATGTTCTTAAATGGAGCGACATTGGAGGAATGTGTGGAAACTATCGTGGAGACACTGCCTATCTGCCAGGAGAGGCAGGTAGCGTATTCCACATTCAGTATTTTGCAGGTGTCCCACGATGGGGCAGCATATCTGGTGGAGTTTGACAATCCAGGGTGTATTTTTATCCGGGATGGGGAACTGATGGAGATTCCACGAAATCTCAGGGAGATTAAGGGAAAAAAGATCAATGAGTACCGGTTCCAGGCCCGGAAAGGGGATGTGATGATCCTGATGAGCGACGGCACCATCAATGCGGGAGCGGGGCAGTTATTGAATTATGGATGGCAGTGGGAAGATATCGCAGCGTATGCGGTGAAGCAGGCGGCTTTGACGGTATCGGCCTCCCGCCTGGCTAATGTGCTCTGCCATGCCTGTGATGAGCTGTATCTGTTCCGGCCGGGGGATGACACGACGGTCGCCTGTATGCGGATCATTGAAGGGCGTCCGGTGCATCTGATGACGGGACCTGCGGAGCATCCGGAGGAGGATGAAGCTATGGTGCGGGCATTTATGGAGGACGAGGATGCCAGAAGGATCGTCTGCGGTGGAACCAGCGCCGCCATTGTCTCCAGGGTGTTAAAGCGCAGTCTGGATATATCGTATGATCATGAAGATCCGGAGATTCCGCCTATTTCCTTTATTGACGGGATTGATCTGGTGACAGAGGGTGTGCTGACCTTGAACCGGACATTAAGTCTGTTAAAGCGGTACGTGAAGAATGAGACGGTTTCAGAAGAGTTTTTTGAGGAACTGGACCGGGGAAATGGCGGATCTATGGTGGCGAAGATGCTGATTGAGGAGTGTACGGAACTGCATCTGTATGTGGGAAAGGCAGTTAATCCGGCCTATCAGAATCCGGAGCTGCCGTTTGATCTGGGAGTCAGACAGAATCTGGTGGAGCAGATCCGGGGCACGATGGAAGAGATGGGAAAGAAGGTTATTGTTACATATTTTTGATGGATCAGGAGATTGAAAAGGTAATATTGGCATAATAAAACGCTCAGGCTTTGGACAGGGTTACCAGATGCACGATACATCGGGTAACCTGATCCGAAGACCTGAGCGTTTTGAATGTTTACGACTACAGATTCTTCTAATTGATCGTCCGTTTCACATAAGAAGTATGCAGCAGATGATGCGCCTTCTCACTTCCCGGTTCACCAAGGTAAGTCTCATACAATTCCTTAATTGCCGGATTCTCATGAGATTTGCGGATCGGGTTCTCTTTATCGGACTGATACAGAACACTGGCTCTTAATGCGCGGATATTTACAGTATTGCGGATGTAGCCCGGCTGTTGCGGCTGACCGCCGCCGTTGATGCAGCCGCCTGGGCAGCCCATGATCTCGATGAAGTGGTAGGTGCGTTCACCGGATTTTACCATTTCTAATAATTTTTTCGCATTTCCAAGACCAGAAGCCACAGCAACCTTGATCTCCATGCCGGCAACCGGATAGGTGGCCTCTTTGATGCCTTCCATGCCGCGGACGTCATTGAAATCCAGGGATGCCAGCTCTTCGCCAGTCAAAGTTTCAACCGCAGTTCTGAGCGCTGCTTCCATGACGCCTCCGGTAGTACCGAAGATCACAGCGGCGCCGGTTCCAAGACCCAGTGGGGAGTCAAAGCCCTCGTCTGGAAGTGTGGTAAAGCGCAGTCCCACTTTGCGGATCATCCGGGCCAGTTCTCTGGTAGTCAGGGAGTAGTCCACGTCCGGAACACCGTTAGCAGCCTCGTCTGGTCTCTGGATCTCGAATTTCTTGGCAGTACATGGCATGATGGAGACAGAGACAATGTCCTCTGGTTTTAATCCCATTTTTTCAGCATAGTAGGATTTGGCGATGGCGCCGAACATCTGCTGAGGAGATTTGCAGCTGGATAAGTTCTCGGTCATATCCGGGAAATAGTGTTCGCAGTATTTGATCCATCCTGGAGAACAGGAGGTGATCAGCGGAAGAACACCGCCGTTCTGCACACGGTCTAAAAATTCGTGGGCTTCTTCCATAATGGTCAGATCTGCACTGAAATTGGTGTCAAAAACGCCATCAAAACCGATCCGGCGCAGGGCAGCCGCCATTTTGCCTTCTACATTGGTGCCAATTGGATAGCCAAATTCCTCTCCCAGAGCAGCGCGGACAGCCGGGGCTGTCTGGACGATCACATGCTTAGATGGGTCGGCAATGGCAGCAAGAACTTCATCCACCTGGGATTTTTCCTGAAGTGCGCCGGTCGGGCAGACTGCAATACACTGTCCGCAGGAAACACAGGAGGTCTCTCCCAGACCCATTTCAAACGCAGAACCAATGGTGGTGTGGAAACCACGGTTGTTGGCTCCGATGACACCGATTCCCTGGACTTTTTCGCAGACAGCAGTACAGCGGCGGCAGAGGATACACTTGCTGTTATCGCGGATCATATGGATCGCGCTATCATCGATGCAGGACGGTGTTTTCTCGCCGTCATAATAATTCTCGTCTTCTACGCCCAGTTCTTTCGCCAGCTGCTGAAGCTCACAGTTACCGCTCCGCACGCAGGAAAGACATTTGCGTTCATGGTTGGAGAGCAGAAGCTGCAGGGTTTTCCGGCGGGAATCCAGTACCTTTGGGGAGTTGGTTTTAATTTCCATGCCTTCACTGATGGGGTATACACAGGATGCCACCAGGCTTCTGGCTCCTTTCACTTCCACCACGCAGATGCGGCAGGCGCCGATCTCGTTGATCTCCTTCAGAAAACAGAGAGTGGGAATCTCAATATGGGCCAGACGGGCCGCTTCCAGGATGGTAGAGCCCTTTGGGGCGCATACTTCTATGCCGTTAATTTTGACTTTGATTGTATCCATTCTGATTGTCCTCCCTTACTTTTTGTAGATGGCGCCGAATTTACATTTTTCCATGCAGGCTCCGCACTTGATACATTTCTCCTGGTCGATGATGTGCGGATTGCGGACGGTACCGATGATGGCGCTGTTTGGACAGTTTCTGGCACAGAGCGTACAGCCCTTACATTTGGACGAATCAATGTGGTAAGAGAGCAGAGCCTTGCAGACACCGGCTGGACAACGCTTCTCTTTGATATGTGCCTCGTATTCGTCACGGAAATAATGCAGAGTGGAAAGTACCGGGTTTGGAGCGGTCTGTCCCAGTCCACACAGGGAATTCTCTTTAATATAGTAGCAAAGCTCCTCTAACTTATCTAAGTCTTCCATCGTTGCCTGGCCTTTGGTGATCTTGGTCAGGATTTCTAACATACGCTTGGTGCCCACACGGCAAGGCGTACATTTGCCGCAGGATTCTTCCACGGTGAATTCCAGGAAAAATTTGGCGATATCTACCATACAGTCTGTTTCATCCATGACGATCAGACCGCCGGAGCCCATCATGGAGCCGATGGAGATCAGGTTATCGTAGTCGATCGGGATATCAAAATGTTCTGCCGGGATACAGCCGCCGGAAGGTCCGCCGGTCTGCGCCGCCTTGAACTTTTTGCCGTTTGGGATGCCGCCGCCGATCTCTTCGATAACTTCACGAAGCGTGGTTCCCATAGGAATTTCTACCAGACCGGTATTGTGGATCTTGCCGCCTAAAGCAAATACCTTGGTTCCTTTGGATTTTTCAGTGCCCATGGAAGCAAACCACTCCGGACCGTTTAAGATGATCTGTGGGATATTGGCATAAGTTTCTACGTTATTTAAAATGGTTGGTTTTCCGAATAATCCTTTCTGGGCCGGGAATGGAGGTCTTGGACGCGGTTCACCTCTGTTTCCTTCTATGGAGGTCATCAGAGCGGTTTCCTCGCCGCAGACGAAAGCACCTGCACCCAGACGAAGGTCAATGTCAAAATCAAAACCGGTTCCGAAAATGTCTTTGCCTAACAGTTCCATCTCTCTGGCCTGTTCAATGGCGATACGCAGACGCTGAACTGCGATTGGGTATTCGGCACGGACATAGATATAGCCCTGGCTGGCACCGATGGCATATCCGGCAATGGCCATAGCCTCTAAGACTGCGTGTGGATCACCCTCTAAAATGGAACGGTCCATAAAGGCACCCGGGTCACCTTCATCGGCGTTGCAGCAGACATATTTCTGGTCTGCGTCATTGCCCTTAGCCAGTTTCCATTTCAGACCGGTTGGAAATCCGCCGCCGCCTCTGCCACGCAGACCGGAATCTAAAAGACACTGGATCACGTCATCAGGCGTCATCTTGGTCAGCACTTTGCCAAGTGCCTGGTAACCGCCGGTTCCAATGTATTCTTCGATGATTTCCGGATTGATCACGCCACAGTTGCGAAGGGCGATCCGGTGCTGCTTCTTATAGAAATCGGTGTCACTTAATGCCCTGATACCGTTTGGAGTGACGGTTTCTTTATAGAGCAGACGGGTTACTACCCGGCCCTTCAGCAGATGTTCCTCTACAATTTCCGGAATATCTTCTACTTTTACCATAGAATAGAAGGCAGCGTCCGGGTAGACGATCATAATGGGGCCTAAGGCACACAGCCCGTGGCATCCGGTCTGGACAACGGATACTTCATTGGAGAGTCCGTTTTTTTCAAGCTCTGCTTTTAAAGTTTCGATGATCTGCTGGCTTCCGGAGGAAGTACATCCGGTTCCGCCGCAGACCAGTACGTGAGAACGATACATATGAGAACCTCCTATTGGTGATCTGCGTAGTCGAGGGTGTATTGGTCAATGATCTGTCCGCCTAAGAGATGGCGTTCCAGAACTTCTTTTGCCTTATCCGGTGTCATACGGATGTAGGTAACCGTTGGCTTTCCTGGTTCTTCGATCTGCACGACCGGTTCATATTTACACAGGCCGATGCAGCCGGACTGCAGGACGCAGAAGCGGTCAGTCAGGTTTTGTTCCTGGACCAGATCGGAAAATGTCATCAGAACCGGTTTTGCCCCGCTTGCAATCCCACAGGTATCCATGGCGACGATCACGCGGGTACGGGTGTGGTCCTCACGGCGGAGGTTTAATTGTTTGTGATATGTTTCACGGACTGCCTGAAGTTCTTCAAGAGTTTTCATAGGGAAATACCTCCGTTTCTATTTGTATTTGGCAAGAATGCCAGGAATGTCATCGGGAACAAGACGGCCATAAACTTCATCGTTGACCATCATGACTGGCGCAAGGCCGCAGGCGCCGACACAGCGGCAGGAATCTAAAGAAAAGCGTCCATCCGGTGTACATTCGCCGTTGGTAATTCCCAGAAGCTCCTCTAATTTGCTTAAAATCGCGCCAGAGCCTTTCACGTAGCAGGCGGTGCCAAGGCAGACAGAAATCTGATATTTGCCTTTTGGCTGCAGGGCAAACTGGGAATAAAAGGTGGAAACACCGTAGATTTTTTCCAGGGGAATCCCGGTTTCATCGGATATCATGGTCTGAACTTCAATAGGCAGATAGCCGTAGATGTCCTGGGCATGCTGCATGATCGGCATCAGTGCGCCTTTGGTGTCCTTTAACTGGGCAATCACCTCTTTTAAAGCTTTTTCCTGTTCTGGTGTACCATTGAAAGGAACGTGATCTTTTTTACAAGTCATGTGGATCCTCCTAATTGATAAAAAACAATGTGCAAGATGGTTAAAATTATAACACGTAATTGATAAAAATGCTACAATATCACAAAGAAAATAAAAAATTAAAATCTGCTGCTATGAAAATACACAAAATAAGAATGGTAAAAATTGAAAATATGTAATTCTGACGAAAATATGACTCATTCTGAAGATTCCCTTAATTGGTTTGCTTTTTATAGGAAGAAACAGTATACTGATAGGGCGATGGGAGAAGGAATGAAATGTGGCTGGTGGCGGGAATACAGACCATCAAAGACACAGGGAAGATCAATCGCGAGTAAGAGGGAAAAGAGGATGATCTTATGAGAAAAATGAAGAGAGGGCAGTGGATCGCAGCCGTATTTGGACTGGCGCTTGCGGGGACACTGACATTTGGAGTAACATTTGATGCCCAGGCGGCTGGAAGATCTCTGATCGCGGGGGAATGGATCAATATGGAGGGAGGCCCGGGTGTTGCCCAGTGGAAAAATGAAGATGGAACGATTGTGGAACAGCCAGGAGTGATGCCGGGTGATGCACAGAACTCAAACCTGGAAAATACAAATGATGCACAGAGTTCACAGGGATCGTCAGCAGATCCGTCCCAGACAGCAGCTCCAGGGACAACAGACAATGCCCAGACAGATAATGGACGCCAGATTGACCCGGATAAGCCAATGGTAGCCTTAACGTTCGATGATGGTCCTTATGCGCCGGTTGGAAACCGGATCATGGATTGTCTGGCACAGTACGGCGGCAAGGCAACCTTCTATGTAGTCGGTGAACGTTGTGCCAGCTATCAGGCAGAGCTGCAGAGAATGGTGGCGGAAGGTCATGAGATTGGCAATCATACCAATAATCATAAGTATTTGAATAAATTAGATGCAGCACAGATCCGGGAACAGATCCAGAAGGGCAATCAGGCCATCACGGACGCTTCCGGCAAAGGAGCAGCCACGGTCCGTCTGCCGGGTGGATGCAAGAATGCCACCGTAATAGCCAATGTGGATGCACCGATCGTTTTGTGGAGTATCGATACCCTGGACTGGAAGACCAGGAATGCCCAGAAGAGCATTGATGCAGTTCTTGGTCATGTAAAAGACGGCGACATCGTGCTGATGCATGAGTTATACAATGCCAGCGGTGATGCAGCAGTAGCCATTATCCCGAAATTGGTGGAGCAGGGCTATCAGCTGGTGACAGTCAGTGAGCTTGCTCAGTACCGGGGCGGTATGGAAAATGGCAAGATCTATTACAGCTTTCCAAGACAGTAATGGATGATCCACCCACCCAGGCAGATGGAGAAGATATAAAAACCGATTCCGGCGCCAGTGCCTATGAGCAGTGATACCTGATAGAAAAATATCTGGGTCACCGGATAGAAGGGCGAGATGTAGAACATGTCTGCCTGGCCATGAGTGGTGACATTAATAATAGAAGCAAAAGCGAGAAACACTGTCAGTAATGGCAGTGTTTTTGCGTATTCCCGCCAGCTTTTTCCGGCAAGACCACACCGGTGGCAGTAAAGACCGATGAAGATCAGGATCAGGTGCCAGGTCAGTCCGTGAACGGTCAGTGACACGTAAGGCTGCATTAGACCGGATGGTTCTGCCAGTGCCATGATGCCTCCCAGAAGGGAAAAATCCTGGAGATAGGTGCAGATGGTGCGGGTGATAGGACTGCTTTTATGCATAAAAATTAATATTATGCATAAATACATGGGGGTACTGCAAAGCTGCATGGGGAAGTACCACCAGTCGTAGCATCCCTGATTGACGATCTGGTATAAAAATAACTGTTTATATAGCTCTCCAAGAGCCAGGACCAGGCCGCAGCCGTAGAAAGGCACGTATGGTATTTTATAACATTTTCTGCATAAAATATGCACAAGAAAACCAACGAGAATGATGCCGACTCCGCAGAAAAGCAAGTGAAAACAGGAATATGGGCGGGGAACAGTCATTGTCCAGGCTGTTTTTTGTAAAAAAGCATGCATAAAAATTCCTCCAAAATAAGTATTTATGCATTCGGCTTTTGGTGATTTCGCTGAATATCCCTATTATAGCACAAAAAACGGAAAAAAATAAAAAGTTGTACTTGATTAATTTGAAAAAAGTCTTATAATAGGGTCTATCACTTATTTATAGTTATGCATCAAAGATGCATATATATGAGAAAGCTTGAGGAGGATGACATTTATGAAAAAACAGGCAATCGCATTAGCAATGGCAGCACTGATGGCTGCATCCATGACAGCATGCAGCGGCGGATCCAAGACTGAGACAACTGCAGCAGCAACTGAGGCAGCTACAACCGCAGCAGGGGCAGCAGCAACCGAGACAACAGAAGCAGCAAGCAGCGAAGCTGAGACTGAGGCTGCAGGCGGCACACTGGTTATGGTAACCAACGCAGAGTTCCCTCCATATGTATATCATGATGGTGGTGAGATCGTAGGTATCGACGTAGAGATCTGTGATGCCATCGCAGCAAAATTAGGAATGACCATGGAGATCGAGGATGTTGCATTTGATTCCATCATCCCAGAGGTCGTTTCCGGTAAGGCTGATATCGGTGCAGGCGGAATCACGATAACAGAGGACCGTAAGAAAAACGTTGATTTCTCTGATGTTTACGCAACCGCAGCACAGTTGATCATCGTAAAAGATGATAGCGACATCGCAGGACCAGATGATTTAAAGGGTAAATCTATCGGTGTTCAGTTAGGTACACTGGTGACTTATATGCTTCCGAGTATGAGGCAGATGGTTCTACTGTAGAGCGTTACGGCAAAGGCTTCGAGGCAGTTCAGGCACTTCTTCAGGGCAAGATTGATGCAGTTGTTATCGATCAGGAGCCTGCAAAAGTATTCGTAAACGAGAATGAAGGCATCAAACTTTTGGATGAGCCACTGACCTCTGAGGATTACGCATATGTAGTTAAGAAAGGCAACACTGAGTTAGTAGAGAAAGTAAACAAAGCACTGGCAGAGTTAACTGAAGCTGGTGAGATCCAGAGCATCATTGACAAGTACAGCAGTGAGGAATAATCACTGAAAAAAGGAAGTAAGGGGAATCAGATACGATGATGGATAATTTTACAGCATCCTTTTATCAGAACTTTATAGAGGATGACCGATGGAAGTATATTACAGATGGTCTTTTTAATACTTTAAGAATCACCTTTTTTGCAGTATTGATCGGTATTTTTCTCGGATTTTTGATCGCAGTGGTTCGTTCCACTTACGATAAGACCCATAAGCTGGGTGTTTTAAATGCCCTTTGCAAGGTCTATCTGACTGTGATCCGTGGAACACCAGTTCTGGTCCAGCTACTGATTATTTACTTCGTCGTATTTGGTTCCGTAAAGATCGACAAGACCCTGGTAGCGGTCATTGCATTCGGTATTAACTCCGGTGCATATGTAGCTGAGATCTTCCGAAGCGGTATCATGTCGATTGATAATGGTCAGTTTGAGGCAGGACGAAGCTTAGGTTTCAATTATCCACAGACGATGTTTTACATCGTGATGCCGCAGGCATTCAAAAATGTCTTACCGGCTCTGGGCAATGAGTTTATCGGATTGTTAAAAGAGACATCCGTAGCTGGTTATATTGCGATCCAGGATCTGACCAAGGGTGCAGATATTATCCGAAGCCGTACCTACAGCGCATTTATGCCATTGATCGCGGCAGCGCTGATCTATCTGGTACTGGTTATGGTATTTACGTTCTTTGTACAGAAACTGGAGAGGAGGTTAAGAAACAGTGACCACTAATGAGAGACAGCCATTGATCCAGGTGCAGCACCTGGGCAAAGCATTTGGCGATTTAAACGTATTAAAAGATATTAATGTAGACATTTATAAAGGTGATGTGGTTTGCGTCATTGGCCCGTCCGGTTCCGGTAAAAGTACCTTTTTACGGTGCTTAAACCGCTTAGAGGAGCCAACATCAGGTAAGATCCTCTTCGAGGGTGTTGATATCACCGATCCAAAAACTGACATCGATAAGCATCGTCAGAAGATGGGCATGGTGTTCCAGCAGTTCAATCTGTTCCCGCACATGACCATCATGAAGAATCTGACGATCGCTCCTATGAAACTCCAGGGTGTTTCCCAGAAGGATGCAGAAGCAGAGGCTATGCGCTTATTAGAGCGCGTCGGACTGGCAGATCGTGCGAATGCATATCCGAACCAGTTATCCGGCGGTCAGAAACAGCGTATCGCCATTGTCCGCGCCCTGTGCATGAAGCCGGACGTGATGCTCTTCGATGAGCCGACCTCCGCTCTGGACCCGGAGATGGTAGGCGAGGTATTAAACGTTATGCGAGACCTGGCAGACCAGAAGATGACCATGGTAGTTGTAACCCACGAGATGGGCTTCGCAAGAGAAGTATCTACCAGAGTTATGTTCATGGATGAAGGCTATTTCGTAGAAGAAAATGCCCCGGCAGAATTCTTCGCACATCCAAAGAACGAAAGACTGAAAAACTTCTTAGGAAAAGTATTATAAAATA
Organism: Lachnospiraceae bacterium AM48-27BH; assembly: GCA_003478355.1. Lineage (GTDB taxonomy): Bacteria > Bacillota > Clostridia > Lachnospirales > Lachnospiraceae > UBA3402. The sequence goes on along the minus strand of QUFC01000017.1, from coordinate 7,077 downwards.
TTGATATATTGATATATGTATACCAGGAGTGCTCAAAAACGCCCACCAGGCGTTTTCAGCACTCCATTCTTTTTTTCTAACGCAGCCAGTACACAGCCGGAGGCAGGAGCACATACGTGTAAGGCGGGCCTTGGAAAACCGCCCACACTTAGGCGCTGTCTTTTAGCGCCTTATGTGCGGCAGCGAGTTTCCCAGAGCGAAAGCGCGCCCGCTGTCACGTATGTGCTCCTGCCTCCGGCGTAACTTTCTGCACCCCATCCCTAATCTTAACAGTTTGTAAGAATCCGGTCAGAATCTATTCAGACTGATCGAGTATTATTAAGATATCAAAAAACAAAAGCATAAGGGAAAAGGGGGTACATTATGGTCGCAGTCGTTGGATTTGCTATGATCATTTGTATTGTGGCACTGCTTTTAAAAGGCAAGATGTCACCAATCGTTGTATTAACTGTTATTCCGGCAGTTGCCGCGCTGATTCTGGGTCACGGACCTGTTGAAATCGCGGACTTCATCAAGGAAGGTGTTAAGACAACCACCAACAATGGTATTTTATTTATCTTCTCGGTTATTTATTTCGGCGTTATGTCCGATACCGGAATGTTTGATGTAATTGTAAACTTCCTGGTAAAGAAAGCTGGCAACAACGTAATCGCAGTAACCGTTGCAACCGCTATCATCGCAACCATCGCTCACTTAGATGGTACAACCGCAACCACTGTTCTGATCACGATCCCAGCGCTGTATCCTGTATACAAGGCAATGAAGATCGACACAAAGATCTTACTGTGCCTGACTGGTGCATGTATGGGCGTTATGAACCTGCTTCCTTGGGGCGGTCCGGTAGCGCGTGCAGCAACGGTTCTTTCTATGGATGCTAACGATTTATGGCACATTTTAATCCCGATCCAGATTGTAGGTCTGATCTTCAACATCGTAGTTGCTGTTTTACTTGGTATGCTGGCGATCAAACAGGGCGCCGGTGCCGGTAAAGGTGAGAAGGTTGAGCAGGATCAGAAGACAAAGGATGAAGAGATCGCTTTAAGAAGACCAAAACTGTTAATCTTCAACCTGGCTCTGACCATTGCCCTGATCGCAGTTCTGTCTGCTGGTCTGGTAACAAGCTATGTTGCATTTATGATCGCACTGAGCTTAGCTCTGGCTGTTAACTACCCGAATCTGAAAACTCAGGACAAGCTGGTAAAGAAGCATGCTCCTGCAGCACTGATCATTTCCGCAACTCTGTTCAGTGCAGGCGCTATGGTAGGTATCTTCGATGGTACTGGAATGTTAACTGAGATGGCAAATGCGATCATGAGCATCATCCCAGGTTTCTTAGGACAGTTCATCCACATCATCTTCGGTATCCTGGCACTTCCTCTGGGCCTGTGCATTGGTACTGACGCTTACTTCTATGGAATCATGCCACTGGTTATGCAGGTTGGCGAGACTTACGGTGTTGCTTCTTTAAGTACAGCACTGACCATGGTAATCGGTAAGAACCTGGCTCTGATGGTAAGCCCATTAGTACCTGCTACTTATCTGGCAATTGGTCTGACTGACGTTGAATTAAAAGATCATATGAAATTCAGCATCCCGATCTATTGGGGTATCAGTATCGTAATGCTGGTCATCGGCGTGATCTTAGGAATTGTTCCGTTAGGGGCATAAGTTAAAAAATGTATAAGATATACAGAATAAACGGTGTTGGAGTAAAATCTGACGCCGTTTTTTGTGTCATAGGGAATGCCAGAAAATTACAGAACCCCATTCATCTGCTTGCGCAGAAACAGAGAAAATAGTATAATTTTCTTATCGAATGTAAAAGGACTGGAAGAAAATGGCGAATGAGAAAATTCTGGTGGTGGACGATGAACTGCCCATCCGCCTTGCATTAAAAACTGCGTTTTTGAGGGAAGGAATGCAGGTGCAGGAGGCATCCTGTGGGAAAGAAGCATTGGAAGCGCTGAAAGGAGATCATTATGACCTGGTGGTCCTGGATGTAATGATGGAAGATATGGATGGTTATACGATCCTGCAGAAGCTTCGGGCAGCAGAGGATATGACTCCCGTGCTGATGCTCAGCGGAAAGCAGGAGGAGATGGACCAGATCCTGGGTCTGGGAATGGGAGCGGATGATTATCTGACAAAACCATTTCATTTATCGGTTCTGATCCAGAAGGTAAAGGCATTGATCCGGAGAAACAGTATTTACAGCCAGAATCATAAAAATCAGATCATGGAGGGAGTTTTCCGGTTTGACCTGATGAGCTTGAGGCATTTAAGGGAGAGGAAAAACTGCAGTTTACGGCAAGGGAGCTGTCCTTATTCCGCTTTTTTATGGAACATCCGGGAAGAGTATTTACCAAAGAGCAGTTATATCATCAGGTCTGGGATGAGAATCTGGTGGATGATAATACTATAATGGTTTACATAAAACGAATCAGAGAAAAGATCGAGGACAATGTGAAAAGTCCGGTATATTTAAAAACGGTCCGTGGGATTGGATATATTTTTGAGGGACATTGAGAATGGAAGAGAACAATAACTGGTGGAAGGAGCGGCACTCAGAATGGGAAATCGCAGTGTTCTGCATCGTGGCGCTGGGGGTGCTTTTGACCTTTAATATCCTGATTTTCCGGAATTCCAGAGACAGTCTCTTAAAGCTTCAGGAAGATAATATGCTGGCAACAGCCAAAACGGTGGCAAACAGCCTGCAGAATTTTTATGACCGGGAGCTGGAAGAGCTGACCTTATATTTTAATGAAGAACTGGAAGACTCTGAGATCAGAAGTTATTGTGAGAGTCAGGATGCCATTTCTTATGTGGCGCTTTTGGATAAGGGTGGGAAACTGAAGTATTCCTGTGGAAAGGACTATGATCCTTATGTGGAAAAAGAACTGGAAGAGTACCTGGAGTATGACAGAAAAGAAGGAAAAAGCCATCAGGGCAGGCTTCTTCCTGCAGTGTTAACAGAAAAGAATCATTATACCCAGTTTCTGGTCAGTCCTGCGGGAACCACCGGAATGGATGGATGGGCGATCGCGGCTATTGAGATGGAGTATGTGTATGCAAAGATCGTAAAACCGGTCCAGATCGGGGAGAATGGCTATTCTATGGTAAAACAGCTGGATGGAACCATTCTGATGCATCCAAGCCAGAGCCAGATCGGACTGGATGCGGTTGATGGAAGAAAAGAAGTGTATAAGGAATACAACCTGCAGTATGATGATCTGCAGAAATGGATCCAGGATCAGAGGAAGAACCAGGAGGGAAGCGGTCTGCTAAACAGCTACTGGTGGGAGGGCAGCGGAAAACCGATGCAATCCACGAAAGTGATTTCGTATATCCAGAGACAGATAGGTGAGGAGATCTGGATCATTAACTGTACGCTGAATTATGAGGAACTGCTGGCACCGATCCAGCGGGCACAGAACTATGTGACGCTGGGTACCGGACTGTTACTGCTGGTATCAGCGATTGTTCTGGGCATCAGCTTCCAGAATGCAGGCAACCGCAAGATCATGGAGCTGGAGGTCGGCCATCTAAAAGAGATGAATGCGGCGTGGGAGGAGTTGCATAAGCGGGAAGAACAGCTTCGCCATATTGACAAGGTACAGACCCTGGGAACCATGACCAGCATGATCTCTCATGAATTTAATAATTTCCTGACACCGATCATGCTGTATGGAGATTTACTGGAAGCAGACGATGCCATCAGTGAAGACAATAAAGCGCTGATCCGGGAAATGATCACGGCGGCTACCAAGGCCAAGGATCTGACGAAGGAGCTTTCCAGGTATGGCCATATTGGAAAAGGAAGCGGTAAAAAGGTGCTTCTGCATATTGTAGACGAGGTGGAACGGAGCCTGAAGCTATTGAGAAAGACTGTTCCGTCCAATATTACGTTGGAGCAATCGATGGAACCGGATACAGGATATGGAATTATGGGAAGCGCAGGAATGGTGAACCAGATCATCGTCAACCTGTGCAACAATGCGGTGCAGGCGATGAAGGAAAAGGGCGGCTGTATCACGGTAAAGGGAAGCCTGATCATGGACGGAGACAGCATGAAATATGCAGTGACGGTATCTGATAATGGTCCGGGCATGTCCCCGGAGATCCAGAAACAGATCTTTACTCCATTTTTCACCACAAAAAAGCAGGGAGAAGGCACTGGACTGGGGCTTTCTGTCGTACAGGATCTGATCCATGAAGTTTCTGGCGAGAGTAATGTGGTATCCGTAGAAGGAAAGGGAACCCGGTTTGATATCTTATTTCCGGTTTTCCAGATCCAGGAGGAAGAAAAGAGGACATCAGATCTGCATACATTTGCCCAGTATTCGGTCCTGATCTTGGATGATGACGAAAAAGTGGGAGAAGCGTTAGGAAGAACGCTCAGGAAACACTGCAAAAAATTAAAATGTTTTTCAAGACCGGAGGCGGCTCTTGGGGAAATAAAAAAGCATATGGATCAGTGGGATCTGATTTTGACTGACTACACTATGCCGGTGATGAATGGCCTGGAGTTTTCTGGAATCTTAAGAAGCTTTGGATACCGCGGCAGGATTTTCCTTGTATCCGGCAATCTGAGCCAGGATGTGCAGTGGTATCAGGATAATGGGATCATAGACGGTTTCCTGGAAAAACCGGTCATATTATCTGAAATCGAAAAAGTACTGCAAAAAGAGCAATAGAATCTGAAAAGGAAACAAACTATATAAATAAAATCTTAACTAATCTAAAGAATTCATAAGATACCTTGAAATGTATTGCAATTGGGTATATTTTAGTATATATCACACAAATAGAAAGACACAAATGGAAACATATCAACGGAAAGGAGAATACAGTGTTGAAATATCAGGTGGTATATGCCAGCAGAACAGGAAATACACAAAAAATTGCGGCAAAGATATTTGAGACACTTCCGGGAACTTCGAAGGATATCCAGAAAGTAGAAGAAGCAGGAAAGGAAGCAGATGTCTATTTTGTGGGTTTTTGGAATGATAAAGGAACTTGTTCTGGAAGCATCATGGACTATCTGTCTGAGCTTCATGGTCGGAAAGTTGCTTTGTTTGGAACCTGTGGAATGGGTGGAAGCAGGGAATACTTTGATCAGGTTGCTCACAGAGTAGAGGCATTGATCCCGGATGATAACGAATATCTTGGAGCCTTCCTATGCTGTGGGAAAATGCCGGGACAGGTGCTGGAACGTTATAAAATGATGCAGGAGGTGGAGGATTCACCGCGGATCAGGAAGATGATCCAGGTTTATGAAGAAGGGATGCTCCATCCGGATGAGGCTGATCTTGACAAGGCTGCACGTTTTACCCGGGAAGTGCTGGAAAAGCTACAGAAAGCGTAGACAGACGAAAAAGAAAAAATAGAGAGGGGATATGAGTATGGGAGTAAAAGAAGACAAGCCGAATACCCCAAAGAAACCATTTATTTATTATTATACCATTATGATGGTAGTGCTGATGGCGTTGAACCTGTTTCTGATGCCGATGTACCGTTCAAGTCAGGTGACAGAGGTTCCGTACAGCACGTTTCTGGATATGGTAGATCAGGGAGTCGTTACTTCTGTGGAACGAAGTGATGATGAAATCGTTTTTTTGGTGAAAACCGGTAATAAGACGGTGTTTGGCGATGATGAGATCGCCCAGTATAAAACCGGTCCGTGGCCTGATAATGATCTGGAAGATACGTTGCGGTCCCACAAGGTGCAGTTTACCACACCGATCATTGAACAGCCATCTGCATTGATGACCATTCTGGTCCAGTGGGTTGTTCCGATCCTGTTATTTGTAGCGGTCGGACAGTTTATGGGTAAGCAGCTGCAGAAGCGGATGGGAGGCCCTAACGCCATGACCTTTGGCAAATCCAATGCCAAGATTTACGCAGAATCTGAGACTGGCAAGACATTTGCGGATGTGGCAGGAGAAGAGGAAGCGAAAGATGCGTTAAAAGAAATCGTGGATTTCCTTCATGATCCGCAGAAATATGCAGATATCGGAGCAACGCTGCCGAAGGGCGCTCTGCTTGTAGGCCCTCCAGGAACTGGTAAAACATTGCTCGCCAAGGCAGTTGCAGGAGAGGCAAAGGTGCCATTTTTCTCCATTTCCGGTTCGGAATTTGTAGAAATGTTTGTCGGCATGGGTGCGGCAAAGGTAAGAGATTTGTTTAAACAGGCCAATGAAAAAGCGCCATGTATTGTATTTATTGATGAGATTGATACCATTGGTAAGAAACGTGATGGAAGCGGCATGGGCGGCAATGACGAGCGGGAGCAGACCCTGAACCAGTTATTGACGGAGATGGATGGCTTTGACGGCAAGAAGGGTGTTGTGATCCTGGCAGCGACTAACCGTCCGGAATCTCTGGACCCGGCATTATTGCGTCCGGGACGTTTTGACCGCCGTATTCCGGTGGAACTGCCGGATATCAAGGGACGTGAATCTATCTTGCGGGTTCATGCCAAGGATGTGAAGATGGATGATACGGTTGATTTTACAGCGATCGCCAGGGCAACCTCTGGAGCCAGCGGCGCAGAGCTTGCTAATATCATCAATGAGGGCGCGTTAAGAGCTGTCCGCATGGGCAGAAAGGTGGTAAGCCAGCAGGATCTGGAGGAGAGCGTGGAAGTGGTCATTGCCGGATACCAGAAGAAGGATTCCGCGGTCAGTGAGGACGAGAAGAAGATCGTTTCTTATCATGAAGTTGGACACGCGCTGGTGGCAGCCTGCCAGAGTCATTCGGCTCCGGTGCACAAGATCACCATTATTCCGCGAACCTCCGGTGCGTTAGGCTATACCATGCAGGTAGATCAGGCAGAGAAGTATCTGATGAGCAAGGATGAGGTATTTAATAAGATCGCTACTTTAACTGGCGGCCGTGCAGCAGAGGAGCTGATCTTCCACTCCATTACTACAGGTGCTTCTAACGACATTGAGCAGGCAACCAAGCTGGCAAGAGCCATGGTGACCCGTTATGGTATGAATGACCAGTTTGGCATGGTGGCTCTGGAAACAGTTAATAACCAGTATTTAGGAGGAGATACTTCCTTAGCATGTTCTC
>QUFC01000160.1 GCA_003478355.1 Lachnospiraceae bacterium AM48-27BH | reverse complement strand
ATATTGAAAACTATATCTAGAAAGAATCATGAAAAGCAGATCAAATAAGAGAAGCGATTCCAATGATTCGATCAAGACATCCGAGGTGTTACACGAAAGTGTAACCAAATAAGCAACAAACAAACCTAAGACCAATGATGCAACGCTATGCATCAGAGAAAAGAAAGCACCCGTGTGAATCGCAAGCGGTCATTCGTGAAACGTTGTTTCACTCATGCCATTTGCTTCGCAAATGTTTGCTGATTTCCGAATGAGTCCTTATGAAAGCAAGCTTTCAACAGACTCCTTCAAAAATCACCAACCGCTTTCTTATCTTAATTGGTCAAGCTATAAAGAGCGCAGGTGGATGCCTTGGCACTAAGAGCCGATGAAAGACGTGATAAGCTGCGATAAGCTTCGGGGAGGAGCAAATATCCTTTGATCCGGAGATCTCTGAATGGGGAAACCCGGCTGAGCAAACCTCAGTCGTCGTATGGTGAATTCATAGCCATACGTCGGGAACCGC
>QUFC01000016.1 GCA_003478355.1 Lachnospiraceae bacterium AM48-27BH | reverse complement strand
CACTGGCACATTTCATGTGTGCAGTGGGTACTGGTAGGTTCTGTTCGTTTGAAACTGGATATCACGAAATCTGTGATACCATTCAGCTGGAAAAGTATCGTTATCTTTTTCAATGCGCAAAGGAAAGCAATGATTTTGATTCATTTATGAAATTCGCAGTGTAGTTTTGTGCAATTTTTCAAATTTGCTCATTTATAGTTTTAATAGATATTTTTTATAATCTAGGCATTGTTCTTTCGAAATTTCTGCACCGGATAAAAAAGTTATGAAGCCAGTTACATCAGAAATGTATTTGCTAATTGTATTCTTGGACCGCTCATTTGCTATTAAAAAATCCTGATAAGGTTTCAAATTATCTGGAGAGAAAGAGGGCGTGTCAGTAATGGTATCAGAATTTGTTCTGTCACAGCAATCCAGAGGATCAGCTGCAAAATTCGGGCTTTCTAAGTGGGGCAGAATATCTGGTGTATTCGTTAATTCTGTATAAATGCTGCCAAGTAAGGACTTCAGCATATCGAGATCTTTTTCTTTAAATTCTGCTTTTATATAGTGCAATAAGGTTTTTTTTATATCAACAGTAGTGGAACCGACTGTATTCATCATATTACTCCATTCATACGCTTTCCGTTTTATTGGATAGTTCGATTATATAGCGAACGTGCGTTTGATGTCAAAGAAAACAAAAGCAAAACTTCTTGTTCAGAAAATAAATGAATGGAAGTTTTGCTTTTGTTTTGCTTTTATAATGGTCGTTTTTTGGGGAAAATGCCCAAACCTAATATGGTATTTTATAATGGAATATCAAAATAATGACATAATTCGATTTATGACATTATTTTACAATTATTTTTTCTTAAAAACAACGTGGATTCAAGTTTTTGACTGTGATACTATTAATAATTTTATTAAATTTTAAATATTGTTGATTAAATTACTAAAATTGTTGCTATTTTTGGACCTACATGGTTTCATAAATCGAATTATGTAGAAAGTAGGGGGAAACGTGGCATTAGAATATGATACACAGGTGCTGGCAAAGCAGATTTTGGAGGATTTGAAGCCGGAATTGATCATTCCATCTCCGTATTCTATATGGGATCCCAGCAGAATGAAATTTGAGGTTGCAGGTGTTACAAATCCGCAGTCATTAGCGGAGATGCAGGCGCTATTAGTAAAGAAAGCATTTACAGTTTCTGATATGTATATTTTACGTGTGATCCGAATGCTTGGACATGCGGATCTGTTATCAATCTGTACGGTGCTGATGGCAGAACGGGAAAAGGAAGAACAAAAAGCTAAGGAAGAAAAACGGCCGGCGCGTTGTATTCCGAAGCTGGATCGTCGTTCCCTGAAAGAGCGCCTTGATACGTTGGCAATGAGTGGTTTGGTTATTGTTGAAAAGTTTCAGATCAATGAAAGCGTATACGCATATTTGAAGAGTGCAAAATCAGAAGCACACCAGACCCGGCAGATGTATTCTCTTACTGCCCATGCAACATACGCTTTTCGGACCATGCTGGAGGCAGATCAGCAATTAAGGTTTGATTCAAAAACAATATGGCTTAATGAAATGACAAAAATGGAGCGGGCTAATGCGGGGTTACTTGCGGCGGTTTTTTTGAAGCAGAAGTATATGTCAAAATATATATTTTCTTATCGCCTGAAAAATGTGAAGGGTATAGATGAGTTGCCAGCAATTATTGATTTTAAGAAAGAAGGTGTTATGCCCACTCGTCTGGTAATCTTTGCAGTCAATTTTTATACGAATGAGAGGATCGTAACCGAAAAAGATCATTCATATTATATAAATTCAAAGGTTAGAGGCTTTTGTACGGCGCTGCGTGCGGTAATCCATGAGACTACAGGAAATGGATCTACGTTTGCGGCCATCATATGCGAGGATGCTAAAGGCATACAAAAAGTAATTTCAATGATACAGAGTATTGATGAGCCGCTGATGAAGCATTGCATTTTTACGACAGGAACGGTATTGATATCACGGAGCGCACTTTCAAAAGCAGATGTCTTACCAGGATGTTTTGTAGAGCCGGTATTCAATTCAGAGAAGGCCCGGTGGCAGATCGTTGGGGCGACAGGTTTTTATTTCCTGGAAGCATAAGAAGGGAGGGAGTGGACTGCCTGGCAGCAGACTTAGGCAGGAAAATTTATGGCAAAAATAATGAAGGACACGGCGCAGGAACAGGCTCTTTTGGAAGTGGCTGACCTGCTTCAGCAGCTTAAAATATTGGATAACAGTACAAAAAATCCAGAATCTTCGCTGAGCTGTACCTATCGTGTTGGCGGTGGAAGAATGCAGCGCCTTCCAATTTCAGAAAACTATCTGGTTAGTATGATTGCAACGGTTCAAACTGATCTGCAGAAGAAAATAAATAACCTCTGTAAAAAATATCGCATTGAACTGGAAGCGGATGAATCGGCATTGATGGGGACGGGAATTGGAGATGATATTGAGTAAATTATCTTGTTATAGTTTACGGTTTCGACTGCTGCAGCTGACATGAAGAAAGATCACAAGGGATGATCTTTGACAGTTAGAAAAGCAGAAAAGACCGTATGGTAGAGAATTCATTATGTCATTTTTTAATTGCTGCCGGGAAAACAGAATTTATTGATGAAATGATGGAGAATTGCAATGAATAAAAGAAAATTAATTAGCCGTTATGCGGTTTTTCTTTTGGGAATCGTGATTATGTCGGAACCGGTCCTGTCTTATGGTTATACGATAAAACAGCCGATAGAATTTGAGCTTTCTGCATATGGAAATATTTTAGAGGTTGCAGGACAGAATGCAACAGCGGACGCTGATCCGAGGGAACTGGTTTCCTGGAAGGTTTATTTTGTAGATGAAGAGAGCAGACAAATCCAGTTATCTGTAATGCGTAGTGGAACGATTTTAGAGGGTGAGGAGCTGGTTATACCATATGCGAACAGTCTGATTGTAAATGGGCATCGCTGGTTGGCAAATGAGGACTCACCATATCGGGTAAATGTATATGGACCGGGTGAAAAAATCATCTATATCACTTATTCGGATGAAGGATCTGTCGGGGACGTAGACGATCCGGAGGCATCGGAACGGGAACGCTTTGAAATGTATCTTGAAAGGGCTAAAAAAGCGGATGCGGCAATCGTTGGCAAAGAAGCAGAGGAGATTCTGGACGACCAGATTATTTGTGAAAGCAACGCCAAATGTTCTTATCGTCTGCGAAGCCTGTCTGCACAGATAAAAAATACGGTTGCCACTCCTGTTTATGTGATTGCAAAAGACTGTGCGGCAACAGGGATAATTTTGAAGGAATTATACAGTACTTCTGTGGAGTACAGCGCAAATCTTCTGGATACGATTCAGCTGGATGGAGCGGAATATAGAATTTACGTATTTCTCGTAAATAAAAAATTTGGAGAAACTTGCAGCCATAACTGGAAGCTGGAGAAGCGAACAGAAGCAACATGTCTGTCATCAGGATCAGAGAAATATGTTTGCAGTATCTGCAGTAAGACAGAAGTAAAAACGTTACCGGCTCTGGGGCATGTGGATGAAAATGGTGACTCCTCATGTGACCGATGTGGTAAGCGTACAGAGGAACAAAATGGCGGGGACCGGATCACGGCAACGTATAGGCCATCCCGGAGTGAATATCAGATGCAGTTTGTCTGTGTGAGTGAAAACTTCCAGAATGGCTATCTTTACATTTCAGATACAGGAATACCGGCAAGTGAATTTGGAGGTTATGGCCCCCTTGATTATATGCTTTCTAACCCCTACCAGGATTTTGTTGGTACATTTGCGGACTGTTTCAGTATTAAAGGACAGGCGCTGCTGCCGATTGATGCGGATGGTGCACTTGCGTATGCAGCTATTCTGTCAAAGGAAGAAGTGCTTGCATATCGGGGACAGATAGAGGGGGATTACATTACAAGAACCGTAGAAAATGGACAACTTGTGGTTGTGCATGATAATGGATCAATAAGTCTCGTGACACCTACGGATGATATGCTGCTTCGCCCGGCTGTAGTACTCGGTGCTCCGGATGCCGGTACCGCGGATCCAATCTATTGGTCAGTGGGAGATGTACAGAAAGTAGTGATCGATCAGAAAACTTATGAATTTCGGTGTGTAGATACCAATTATTATGATAAATCCGAAAATCATCAGAAACTGGCATTGTTCCTTTGTGATGAGGTGATTCCGGCAAATTATGGGAGTGAGTATTCCTATTTACCGGATAAAGAAGGCATTATGGGCCAGGTATTTCTTCCGGGGCCGGTAGTAAATTTTGGTGATGAAAGTGATTATAAGTATTCCAAGATACATAATTGGCTGAGCAAGCATCAGAATAGAATTTTTCAGAGCTTTAACTGCCATATTGGCGTGGACAGTGCATTTACCGGAAGCACAGGTAAGGGGCGGTTCAGTGAATTAAGCGACCAGGATTTGACTGTGCATAGTATCGGATATCAGAGACTGACAGCCAGACTTTTTAGTTTATCGGTGGAAGAGGCCTTAAAGTATAAAGATTATCTTTGGAAATTTGGTGATACGGATGCGGATAATCCGGAAGTGGTAACCGATAATTTCTGCAATGGATATTGGCTGCGTTCTCCTATGGGGAATGCAGATGCCAATAGTGGGTATGCCTATATCGTGGATCTGGTCAATGGAATGATTCGGCCAGAGGCAGTGAAACCGGATGGCGGCAGTACAGATGAAGAGTTAAGGGTAACTACTTCGATTGGTGTAAGACCAGCCTTTGCGGTACCGCAGGGATGATCATAGAAAATTAGTAGGAGGAATTTGAATGAGGAACGAGGCGTTGTGATCTTAATGGCAGCTGCACTTACCGCTTCTGTTCCAGCAACCGCGCTGGCTGATCAGTTTGCCGGTCAGATAGCTTTGAATGGGGAGGCTGCTTCGGAAGATGTTGCTGATGAAGACAGTCAGGTGGACATGGATCAGACAGAAGAAGCTGATGATGAAGACCATGAAAAGTCGGAAGACACGGATTTGAAGGGCACGGATGAGGCAGAAGCAGGAACGGAAGAATCTAATCCAGAAGAATCGGAATCCGAAGAGTCAGAGGAAGAGGTAAAGGAAGCGGAAAATCTGATGAGAGCGGTGAATCAGAAAATGAGGATGCTGACTCAGCGGAAATGGAATCGAAAGAAGATGAGTTGGAGGACGAGGACACAGAAGAAACCGAAGAGGAGAAGGTAGTGGATGAGACAGAGCTGGCGGATGAACTCCAGAAAGAACCGTCAAAAGCGCCAGAAGAGGAATACGGGGATATGCCGGAAATCGGAACGGAAGAATTTACAGCATGGTTTAAGAAAAACTGTAAAGAAGATTTTTTATGGGAGATGCTGGCAGAGCATGTAGAGGATGACACATTTTTTACCTGGGCGGTAGAACACGATAAGCTGTATTATAAAGCGTTTAAATCCTATCAGAAGATCCTGGAGAAAGACGGGCAGCCAGATGAAAAAATATCTTCCGAGGTAGATGCAGAAACAGAAGAGAACATGGCCGTACTGGATGAAGAGGTGGAGGAACTGACATGAAAAAACGTAGATATCGAAGACTGTTTGCGGTGTTGACTGCTGCGATGTTCAGTGCCTGCAATGTTTCTACCGCGCTTGCGATGCCACTGCAGGAACTCACGGAAGATTATCAGCACTTCAATACAAAGCTGGTTGAAGAGAGTCGGCCGAAGGATATTGGCAGTGATGCATTTTCAGAGTGGTTTTTTACATATTTGGAAGAAGAAACTCTGTGGGACTGGTTTTACGGTGTTATGGAGGATGATACCAACGAAAATTACAGCGCACTGTATTCCTGGTATGAAAAAAATCAGGAACAGATTGCAAAGCAGTTGGGGACAAATGCCCCGGCACTTATGGCGAGCAGCGTAGGTGATCTTTGGAATAACTGGATCGATGGAAATTTTGATCTTACCGGAGACGGAACGGAGAGCAATCCGTATCAGATTGAAGATCTGGAGGATCTGATGATCATGACACAGGCGATTGCAGCCGGTACAGGTAATTATGATACTGCCCATTATCGGTTAATGGATGATATTGATCTTTCCTTTACCATTAATAATGGAAACTGGAACCCGATTGGTTGGTATCAGAATACAGCACAGTTATCAGGTAATGTATCCAATAGTTTTAAAGGTACTTTTGACGGAGATGGCCATACAATCAGTGACCTGAAAATTGTAAATATTTCAAAAAATCTTCAGAATGTTGGCCTTTTTGGAGTCCTGGATGGTGCGGTGGTAAAAAATCTGGCCATCGAAGATGCCCGTGTATATGGATATAACCATGTTGGTATTCTGCCGGCCAGATAAAAGGAGAGTCTGTGATCACGGACGTGACAGTTGAAGGAACGGCGGCTGCCAACACATCGTCTGGTGGATATGCTTCTGATGCAGCAGTAGGCGGTCTGGTTGGAAAAATTTCCGGAAGCAATTCTGGTTCCAGGGCTACGATCGAAAATGTAACAGCAACCGTGAATACAGTGAACCTCGGCGCCATCAGTAAAACAGGCGGTATTGCTGGTGAAGTGAGCAATGCCTATATTGTTGATACCAGCGTATCCGCGACCGGAAATAATATCCTGGGAAGATATTATGTAGGCGGTATTGTCGGCGCAATGAGCAGCGGTACGTCCATTTATAATGTGTCTGTGGACGGAACAATTGGCGGAAACGGTGCCTACGCGGTAGGCGGTATCACTGGTTATTATGAAGGCGGAGAAATTGTTGTTGCTCGTATGTTCGGAGAGATCGGAAAGACAAATGCAGGGACAGCAAGAGAAGGCATCTTTATTGGTACCCGCAAAGATTCCGTTGATATGAAATATGGCACAACCTCCGGGAAGAACCTGGCGTACTGGTTCACGACTGCGGCCAATAAGACCAAGGCGATTGTCGGAAGTGGAAAATCATCGGATACAACGGTTACCGATGCGGCCCATATTGGATACTGGAATGATAATGAAGTTCACTACTATTTGAAAAATGGTGCTAATGAAACTTATGATGCCAGCAGATATTTCTACGAAGAACTGGAAGACGGAATCCGCAATATTGTAGTCATCAGGCTGGACCGGGATTTTACGGTAGCTGATTACGAGAATGGCCTGCCATTTTCCATTGATCATTATGCACCGGGAACATATGGGCAGCCGGTGAAAGGCTATTTATTGTCGGTTAGTCGTGTAGATGTGGCAAATTCCAATGGCACATTTGATCAGGATGTGGCTACTTTTACGGCATATCCGGGAGGTGCCAACAGTTTTTACCGGATCATCGATAAAGATAGTTCTGCTGCTGTCAGACCGGGAGAAACGGTCCATGTAACGACCGCAGCCAAGAATACAAATGGAAGCATTTATCAGATGGTAACGGATGAAAATGAGCCTGGCGGCGTAAAGCCACCAACCTATACGGATGAGGACGGAAATCCGCAGGATATGACGTATCAGACCGGTGGGGGATATACGTTTGAAATGCCAGAGCATAGCACAGAGCTGGATGTAGAGTACATCAGGACAACCTCAAAACTTTCCATGGATCCGGCCAATGTGACGTTCCATGTGGTACAGACCCGGACCGGGGACCGGAAAAATCCGACGGTGCAGACAGTAGTATTGGATGGCAACAACAATCAGCTTGCAACGTATACCGGAAATGATCTTTCTGCGATCAATGTTAATCCGGTTACTGTAAATGCTGTACACAATGATACCGGAGCAAGTACGGATAAAACACACAGCTGGAGCATTGACGATTCCGATCTTGTGGTAAATGCATCCGATGCAGGTTATGTGGAGACGGCTGCAAAGATCAAACCGAATATGGCCGGCAGTTGGATCAATGGCCTGTTAAATAAAGCGGTAAAAGCGCAGCAGGATAATAACTACTTAAGCGCAATTCCAGCTACTGTAACCAGCAAAAATGCAATTTTGACAGCTTCAACCAATGCAGACACCTCACCGGATCATAAATCTGTTTACGGAAATGTGACCGTCACGGTTGATTTTAAGATTGTGGATGAGACAACGCTCCGCGTTGAAGGAGTGGAATTAAACAAGAACAATATCACTTATACCATTACCAGGAAACTCACTGGAGACCGGAAAAATCCGACAGAAACCATTTTTGCAGATGAACCGCAGATCCTGGCAGCAAGTCTCAGACCGGCCAGAGTTTTACCCAGAATGTGCGTTGGGAAGATGAGAATCCCAAACAGTATTTAAAGATTACTCCACAGGGAAGCTTTGAGCATGAGTTGAAAGTGGAAGCAAAGTATGATCCGAATGGCGCTGATAACCCTGCATGGATCCAGAATGTCATTAATGCAGATAATCAGAAGCGGGATGCGGATCCTTATGAGAAGCTCTCCGGAACAGCAACGCAGGTAGAGCATGTGACCGTTACCAGTGAGGATGCTACGAATGGCCACCAGACCGCAGACTGCGAGGTTACATTGAAATTTGTCACAGTGGATGAGACCGTCATTCACCCGGAAAGTGTTCAGATGGGCCAGCAACAGGTGAAATTTGATCTTCAGGCAACCAAAGAGGGTGATATTAATTCTGCAGTGAAAACCCGGACTGGATTTGATCCGGTACAGCTTAGCTGCACCGTACTGCCGGATTGTAGTTCAGATGCTTTACATACACCATATAACCGTGAAGTAATCTGGTCCGTATCGGATACGGATGTGGCAAGTATTTCCCAGACCGGTCTTCTGGCACCGAATCCAAATGCACAGTGGATTAAGGATGCTGAGCATGTAGCGCCGTATACTGGAACCAAGACGATCAAAGCGATTGCAACGACTGTTGACGGTCAGAAAGTGGGCGAAACCACGGTCGTTTTAAATTATGCTGCAAGATGTATTGAGATGCCGGAAACAGAAACACTGGATTTGGTACTCACGATGACCGGAAGAAGAAACGCTCCAACCTATACATTTGGCGATATGCCGGAGAAACAGGTGATTGCAACAACATATCAGGAAAATCGACCGATTACTTACAGTTCTTCCAATTCGTCTGTGTTGCAGGTATCTGCCGATGGAACGATCAGGCCAGTTCAGGATGCTGGTCTGGAGTGGATCAAAAAGGCATGTGTAAGTCCGTATACAGGAACAATTCAGGCGGTTATTACCGGAACGGATGCGACTGGTTCAGACAGCACCGTTGTGACATTAAAAATTACAGTATCCGACCAGACAACCTATTCATCATCCTCCAGCAGCGGCGGTGGAGGTGGTGGCGGTGGCGGAAGCCACAGCTCAAAGACAGTAGCCATTTCTGGAACAACACCTGCTGCCAGCAGTCTGCCGGAATATGTTGTGCGAGGAACATGGACAGAAACAGAGCAGCACAAATGGACGTTCTGCGATGATACTCGTACTTATGCATCTGAATGGGCAGCAATTTATAATCCATATGCGGATAAAACCAAAGATCAGCAGGAATATGACTGGTTCCGGTTTGATGAATCCGGTTATATGGTGACAGGCTGGTTTACAGATGTCGATGGAAACAGATACTATTTGAACCCGGTATCGGATGGTACACAGGGACGTATGGTAACCGGTTGGTACTGGATTGACGGAATGTGTTATTACTTTAACCCAGTCTCTAATGGAACCAGAGGAGCCATGAAAAGAAATTGTGAAATTGACGGATATCAGTTAAATGTAGATGGTATCTGGGTTGTGAATGGAGTAGTTCAGACAAAATAAATATACCAGGTGTATTTATTATTTTGGTGGTGCCCTGCTAAGGGCACCGCCATCAAAAAATAAGTGACCATACACAGGGGGAACTGCCGTTGGAAAAGCCGGGAAACAAACAAGATGAAGAATCCGAGGAAGATTGGAAATTACTTTTTGAATTGTATGAAATTCTTAAAAAGAGGGTTGATGCCAGGGAAGAAAAGATGCGGGATTATGTAAGAAAAGTTGGTTTGACAGAGAAAGAAAAGAATAAGGATGAGCAGCAATAACAATGCAGGGAATCGTATGCTGTCAAAGGGATACGGTTTAGTTTCCGCAGGTGCGGTGTGTACCTTGAAAACTGAATAGTATGATAGCAAAAGAATATGCAGTATGGAAAATTCCCATGCTGCGGAATATGAATAACGTTTCTTGATTATAATTGAAATACTGGAAGCGCCGAAAAAAGTGTTTTATATTCCAGATTAACATCCGAAAAAATATTAAGATTTATAAAATAATGTCCGAAAAAATGTCAAAATAATTAGAATTACAGCCGAAAAAATGTTATAATTAAAACGGCGGTAGGAAACATATGCGTTTTGGAGGAGGTTTTTTATGGAAAGAGAACTGTTTACTAAGTTGGAACGGTGGATGAGAAAAAAGAATAGAAAGCCTTTGATCATACAGGGGGCAAGACAGGTCGGTAAAACATGGATCATGAAGGAATTTGGTGCCAGATTCTATGAAAATACAGTCTATATCAATTTTGATAATAATAAGGCGATGAAGGACGTATTTGAACTGGATTTTGATTTAAAGAGGATTCTGTCGGCAATTAAAATAGAATACGGAAAAAGTTTTCAGGCAGAGAATACCCTGATTATTTTTGACGAGATTCAGGAAGCGCCAAAGGCTCTGGCATCATTAAAGTATTTTTATGAGAACGCGCCACAGTATTCTATTATTGCAGCCGGTTCATTGCTCGGTGTTGCATTGCATCAGGGAACATCCTTTCCAGTGGGAAAGGTGGATTTTTTGAAACTCTGTCCAATGAGTTTTAGTGAATTTCTTTTGGCGGTTGGTGAAAATGGGCTGTATGAAACACTAAAGACCCAGGACTATGAGCTGATCAATGCATATGCAGGAAAATACGTGGATCTATTAAAGAAGTATTACTATGTGGGCGGAATGCCAGAGGTGGTACAGACTTATATTGATTCCGATGATCTGTATGAAGTACGTGAGATCCAGAACAATCTTCTCACGTACTATGAGGAAGATTTCAGCAAGCATGCTCCCAAAGAGGTTGTTCCGCGTATTATGATGGTCTGGAATTCCATTCCGTCCCAACTGGCGAAGGAAAACCGAAAGTTCATGTACGGTGCGCTGCGTGAAGGAGCACGGGCTAAAGATTTTGAGCTTGCAATACAGTGGCTCGAAGATGCAGGATTGATTTTGAGAAGCTACAGGGTATCAAAGCCGGATATTCCACTTATTGCATATATGGAAATGAACAGTTTCAAGATGTTCATGTTTGATGTGGGATTATTAACAGCGAAGGCCGGTTTATCGGCCAGATTGTTGCTTGACGGCAGCCGTATTTTTGAAGAGTTCAAAGGGGCGCTCACAGAGCAGTATGTCGCGCAGGAGTTGCATGCAGCTGGATATCCACTCTATTATTTTGCGACAGAGCGTTCAACGGGTGAAATTGATTTCATGCTGCAGGGAGATCTGGATTGCATCCCAATTGAAGTAAAAGCGGAACAAAATCTTCGCGCAAAGAGCCTGAAAGCTTTTTGTGATAAATATCAGCCGGACATGGCGGTTCGAAGCAGCATGGCAAATTATAAAAAAGAAGACTGGCTTATTAATGTTCCATTATATATGCTCGCTGAGTATTTAAAAAACATGGTGCATGCAAATTAGGCTATAGGAGAAACAGGCTATCGTTTGGTGGCCTGTTTTTTATTTAGACAGATTTGGAGTATTCATATTCCGCAGCATGGGAAGAGAAAGAAATTTCTATAATTGATGTTCGATAGTCATGATTTTTGCTCAAAAGGGCTTTTGAATCAGGTTGGTAGTTTACATATCATCATGGATCGTATACAGTGATTATAGACAGAGGAGGGGAGAAGTTTTATGAAAAGACTAACCATTTTGTGTGCGACTTTGACCGCAGCGATGTTTATGAATATGTCAGCATACGCTGGGACTTCAGAAGTGGCAACAGAAGTCAGTGCCGGTACTGTATGTTTACCGGGAGCTGATTTAACGGATGTAATGGGCAGCGGTGCTATTTTCAGCGATCAGCATCCGGAAATTACGGATCCGGAATATTACTTAAAAGAATGGTACAATTCTCCGGAAGAAAGGGAACAGAGCATTTTAAATGCGCATGGAGAGTATAAGACACCATACAACAATTACATGGATGAGGCATATCCACTTTTGCAGGAATTTCTTCATAGTTTTGACTGGATCCATGCAGATGAATATACCAGATACCAGAAAGCTTTTGAAAGAGTCGGGGCAGCATACCATGGAAATGTCTATGATGCGGATGCGGGATACAATCGCAGCAAAGAACGGTGGTTAGTTCTTCGTACCGGACATGGGATGTGTGAACAGTTTTCCAATGAACTGGCAGAGCTTTGTAAGCTGGTAGGCGTCAGATGTGAAGCATATCAGTCCTCGGCCTACCATAAGCGGTGTTTGGTACAGATTGGAGAAATCTGGTACGTGGTTGATCCAACCAATAATGGGGTGAAGAACTGCAAGGCCGTTGATTATGCGGCGGAGAGAGATCGGTATAAAAACGAGTATTTTGCATCAGAAGAAGCGCAAAAATTGCAGGAACAGTTAGATTTACAGAAAAAAGCTGAAAATGGGGAAATATCATGGCGCGAATATTATCGTACCATATGGCCAGATGTTTCTGACGAGCAAAGACAGGCGTGGCTCGGAATGACATATGATGAATATGAGCAACTTTACAAGTAGTGAAAGTGCTTTATAAATGGATATAGGAAAGCAAGCTATCAAACAAGGTAGCTTGCTTTTTTCTTTTTATAAAACAATCAGAAAATGGAGTATAAAGAGATGAAAAAATTTCGGAAGAATAAAAAACGAATTTGTGCAGGAATATTAGCGTTTGTTCTTAGCGCATCGCCAATATTAAATGATATCCCATCATTTTTTCTTTCCAGTGAAGCTGCAACGTATGGTGATACGATGCAGGCTTATATTAAGGACTCTGGATTTCGCCAGTATTGTATTGATGGAATGTCACCAAATAATGCATTGGGAGTGGCAGACCGATATGTGTATGTAAGTCCGTATGCATCGCTGAGCGAAGCAGAGGCTGGGCAGATATTTTTTGCACTGCTATCATTAGAGGTGAGTCAAGGCGGTAGCCAGGATATAAATAAAGCGTTAAATCAGCTAAATGTGGCTGCAGCATCTATTGGATTGACGCCTATGGGGCGTACTATGTCAAAGGATGATTTAAAGCTATATTTGCACAGCGCTGCCACCAGGGCAAAATATCCGTGGGTACAGGCCTGGAGTGATAATGCAGATAAATTGTTGGAAGCAGCTGGGTTACTAAGCAGTAGTTCCTCCGGATCTACAATGGGTGGACTGGTTCCGGCAACTCTGGCAGACCATACCACTCCGGAAACAGCGGTAGCAGCAGATGGCACCCTGAGTATTAAGTTTGCGCAGGACGGCTCAGATGCCGGGTTTATCCAGTCGGTACCGCTAAAATTTTCTGCAACGGGGGAGGCTGGCTCCTATGTATCTGAAATTCCGAATGGTTGGACGTATGTAAAAACGGATACGGAGATCATCTTTACCAATCCTGGAAACAGCCCGACTCCGTTATATGTGCAGTTTGATCCAATAGGAACAAGGTATGAAACGGCAATGGGAACATTTGCTTCGGCCAGAGATTTGTATGAACAGTGTCTGCAGCTGTGGGTGCTTCAGCAGTGTGCTGGTCAGCATAAGAAATTCCCGCGAATTGGGGTAGTGCCGGCGCAGCAGCATCAGAGACTGGCATACGTGGAAATGGCTCTTCCAAGTAGTGTATATTATGCGTCCGTGGGAGCATCAGGAGTTTTTGGTACAGGAATTTTCTGGGGCCAGCAAGGTTTTGGTGGGAATGGTGGAAATACGCCATCGTATCCTTCTGGAACATCCAGCAGTGGCAGCCTTGAATTTAACTGTTATCGGCATGAGGAGGACTGGACTTCTACTTATAATACACAGCTGACTAAGTATGATCACGAAACAGGGGAAACTCTGGAGGAATCGAGTTTCCGGCTTTATGAGCGTTTTGATGATAAGGACCAGGTCAACCTGGAACGTGACGGTGCGGTAGAACTGTATGGCGGAACAGATCATGAAACGTATCTGTCAAAATACCTGGATAATCCGGTTGTATGGGATGATTATCGGTTTGTTGCGACCGTTACGACCAATGAAGAAGGCTATGCATCCAATACTGTAGAGCACAAATATCATTACGATAAAACCTTCTGTGATGGACATCCGGCACCGGCTTTTGTCGAAGTCCCGGAAGAGGAAGAAGATGAGGAAGGAGAAGTTACAAATCAGGACGAAATTGATGAAGCAAAGGAAGAAAACCGAAGACTTGCAAGTGGCTGGTTGGAATGTTTTGATGCGTGTGACGAAACTGCATCTGCAGGTACCTATGAGGGAGTCCACTTTCATTGGCTGATGTCGGAAGTCAGCCAGGGAGAAATCTCTTCCATTGCATCAAGCGGCGGCGAGGAGGGAAGCACTCCGAATGCAGGACCGACCAGTTCGGCATCCGGGGAGGATTCCTATGTGAATTCTGGCTGTAAGCAGGATGCGGAAGCGACATACAATAAATTTATTGCTTTGAAATACAGCTATACCTATCAGGAGGATACCGCGCGAAATGGGTATATTCTCCACGATCTGCATAATGATGACCTTCCAATTGAGGTGATCACAACAGATTCTTCGGAAAATGGTGCAAATTCATTTTTTGCGAATGAATACAGCAATCATATCCAGATCAACGAAGATGCAGCTCCAGAGGCAGATTCTTCCACGAGTAGAGTGGAGCAGGGCGCCGTTCATAGTATCACGGAGTCCGAGTATGCGGAGCTGACGGGAGAAGATCTGGATGTTCCGGAACTGGAGGAAGAGAAGAAAGAAGGAATTCTTTCAAAGGCCATTTCATTTTTTACAAAAATATTTAAGATCGAAAAAGAAGTGGAGCTTGAAGAAACAAAGGCACCGGAGCGTGTGGACGGCTCGGCTGCGGATACAAAAAAATCAGATGATGAGGAGTTTCAGGAGCATGAGACAGTGGACGGAGCGGATGAAACAACAGATTCCGACGACATTGATAATAAAAACTCATCGGATTCCGATGGTGAAATTTTGGATTCCACGGAAGCTTCGGATAAGGATGAGGAAGATCAGGAGAATAAAGGTGAGGTAGAGAATCCTGACGGCGGAATGTCAGATACGGACTCAAAAGATGAGTCCGAGAAAAATGATTCTGGAACAGGCTCTGAGGACGTAGCAGAGAAAGATTCCGATACTGGTAATAACTCTGGAGATCTGGAAAATTCAGACAGTGTGGATGACGCAGCTTCTAAAGAGCCGGACAGCGCGGTGGGAGATGTGTCTGCGAGATTGGAAACCTTTGAAGGAAAGGTATTTTCCGGCTGGATTGAAAAAGGCATTCAAAAAATTTTCGGTATTATGACTGTTTACGCAGAGACAACAGAGAATGCTGCAGGCAGTGATATAGAAAAAGAGTCGGTTTCTGCCAGGGAAACAAAGGACGATGATTCTGAGGATGTTTCTGATGAAGAGGAAAGAAGACCGTCTAAAGAAGAAACGCCAATTCAGGATGTTGTAAAAGATAATCGTGATTTAAAAAATGAGGAAAATCCATCAAAAGAAGAATTGGCAGACATTGATTCAGAAGAATTCCTTGATGACGATATTGAAGATGAACAGGAATTTATCGAGGATGAAGAACGGATCAGTGAGATAGAGGCTCTTGGCGGCAGGAAGGTAGATCTTGCGTCAGATTCCAATGCGACCTATGTGGCGTATGTGGAATTTACAAAGCAGAGGGATGAGGGTGGTCTGACTGTATCCGGAAGTGATGAACCGGACATTTCCCTTTATGCGCAGCTTTCAGGATCTGGTAAAGAATTATTTGAAAGTGCCTACAGCACGGCAAAAGGTTCACCGAGTGTGGGCGTACTTATTACACCAGGCTCGGCGGACAATTTCAGTCACTGCAATGATGAAGATGGCTGCGGAAATATGTGGCGTATCTATGACCACCGGACGGAGGGAGAAATCCATATCAATAAGCGGGATTTGGATCTGGAAAATGGGGCAAACGACGCATATGATTCCTATGGAGATTCTCAGGGAGACGCCACTTTAGAAGGAGCGGTATACGGCCTGTTTGCAGCAGCGGATATCATTCATCCGGACGGAAAAACGGGAACCGTTATATGGCAAATGATCTGGTGGCAGTCACGACAACGGATAAAAACGGCGATGCTTCGTTTATGGCCTTTACGGAAGCCCCAGGAATGATCTATGACTATGAAGAGGGTGAGATCGTGGATCGCGGCCAGGGCTGGAATGCAGCATCTCCACAAAATCTCTATGATCATGCAGAAACATACGATGAGTATACGGCAGACGCAGATGTGGTAAGAACTTATCCGGATTATAAACTGGCGAATGGAAACTGTTGGATTGGAAGACCGCTGATCCTGGGGGACTATTACGTAAAGGAATTGACTCGCTCTGAGGGATATGAATTGTCGATTGGAAACCGAATGCAGCAGCAGACCAATCTGGGACAGGATGTAAATGCGGGAGTTCCGGGCGATTTGACCGGTTATGCTGGAATTGTGGGGATCCTTACCGCGGAGGAGCAGATCAGTGATGAACCGACCGGAGATGTGGAAGATCCTGACTACAACCAGTTGTTTTTTACAGCTGAAAGTGAAAAAACAGGGGATTCGGGATTTGATCTTGTATTCCGAAATCTGCCGGAGGGAGCAAAATTTTACCGGAAGGACAGTATTTCTACGACGAAAGAGGTAGAGGCCGGTACGGGTATCTATGATGAAGTGCCAGTCAAAAATATTTTTGGCCTGCCGGAGTATGTTGTGACAGAAAACGATCATCAGTACCCGAAATATAATGCAGATGGAAGCATTAAAACCAAAACGACCAACGTGAATTTTACTGCGAAAAACGTAATCCGTGTGACCAGAAAAGGGTTGGATCCTGCGAAAGTTACGGATGTAATCCTTGCATCTGTGCCAGGAATGTCCGATGATGACCTTCTTTTAAGACTAGCATCTGTACCAGATGTGGATAATGACTTTGCGCTGCTTAAAATCAAGGTGGAGCAGGCGCTTCGCACAAATGGAAAAAGCTCACCGAACTATAAAAGAAGCGGAGTTGCAGCTTATTCGAGCATGGATGAGCTGGTATTTGACCGCGGTGTATGGGAAGGTGAGACAGATACCTATGGTATATCCGGCGTTAGCAGTGGAAACACAGCTGATAAAACGGTATGCGGTTCTCCTCTTGTAACATTGACGATCAATAAGGAAGGAACAGACGGAGAGGCCGTATCGTTATCTTCACTGATTGTTTCGATTCTGGATTATTACAATACCCATGATTATTACAATTATGGTGGAGTGGACTATATCAAAGAAGATGCGGACAGCTGGACGGTCGGTTTATATGCAAACCGGACCAATTATCCGATGCTCTTTTATGTTCCGGCGGACAGTTCTTCTGGAGATGCAATGTTTTACCGGGTAGCAAGTACACCTGCAGACCACAGTAAACGGCCTAGAGCCATTTATGTTGCATACAGTGAGGATGCCATTTATGATCCCCGCGGTGAAATGAAGAATTTTTCCGTGAACGAGGACGGCACCGTTAATGCGATCCTTTCCCCGGCCGTACAGGCAGATGAGAATGGGGATATCGTGAATGGTGTCGTAACCGAAACTGAATTTTATAAAACCGGGGAAACACCTCTGGATAAAAATGGCAATAAAATTCCGAAGGTAACCTATGTGGAGCGGACAGAGAAAATTTCCGTGGAAGTAAATGAATGCAAGTGGACGGAGATCCCTCTCACAAAGGAAGGTAATGTGTGGATCGCCCATCAAAATGGTAACTATACGGATGGATATGGAACGGAGCATAATGACGAGGCAGCAGCACGTTATGAATATACGCTGAAACTTCCATCCCGGTTCATTTCCCTGACTGAGCAGGATTGCATAGATTTTGGAATTTCAAAAGAACTTGCAGGCACCCAGGTTGGTAGCGCCTCCTATTATCTGGCAAAAGGTTCCAGCGTAAAAGCATACCTTAACTATCGCAGCCTTTTAGTAGGCCAGGAAAATTCTTATGTACAATCGGTAGCTCTTGATTATCCGGGACAGGACTATGTATTTCAGGATGGTGCAGAGCGGCCGGGTACGAACACCAGAAAGGAACCTGTAGGTGTAGAAGAGAGGATCATCAGTCAGCAGATCAAAGTAACAAAAACGATTGATGAGAAGAGTTACCGCAATACGAACTCCTACAGTGAAGTCCATGAGGACTGGTGGAGCCGCTTATTTGGTAATCATGCAGGGAATGGAGCATCGGATCATTCGGCCCAGAAGCTTGATAATTTCCGTTTCAAAACCTATTTGAAGTCAAATCTGGAAGCATTGTACCGGAATGAAAATGGAGAAATTGTATGGCAGGACCGTATGGGAACTGACCGGACGGATGCTGAGCAGCTTGCCGCAAATAAAGCATTTCCAATGCTGGTCAATAAGATCTATACAAAGGTTCCTCATCAGACGGATCCGCTGTTTAAAAAATCCAATGATGCAGCGATTGCCAATACGGCTCTTTATGATTATCATAACGGTCTGATCAGTGATGAGGCAAACACGGGCTATACGAGACTGCTGGAAACGGCAGACTATCTGGTTGAGGACGGTGACAGCACAAGAACGGTCAAAAATTACAATTATGAGAAGTTTTTTGATGCGATCAGCGTTTCTAATGGAGATAAATGGGATGAAAATCATCCGACCTACACAAGTTATAAGCCGATTGGAAATCTCATGAACCGTACCGAAGAGCAGCTGGATAATGCCAGGGTATCTGACCGGGTGCGTCAGTTTGCAATCAGCTGGTACCTGGATAATGAGGTAAAAAAACTGGTGCAGGAGGTGGACGCAGGTACTGGAGAGAAGGAGGCCAGTGCCGGTGCGACAGCATACAGTGAAGAAACGTATGATCTGGCACTCCGCCAGGCCATTATAAAGGCAGAAAACTATTTGAAGCCATTCTTTGCGTATGATCTTGATGAGCTTTACGCAATTCACTGGGATAGCGAGGCAAACGGAGGCAACGATCATGATACAACAACACTGGCTGCCAATACGATTTATGGAGATAAAGATCTTTCAAAAGATGGTGGGTATGCCTATGGGTTATCGAAATATTTACCGTATGGAACCTATGTGGTGGCAGAGCAGCCGCCGCATGTTGATGAACTGAAGGATTTTAAAAACCGACATTATCAGATTGATCAGCCAAGGGAAGTAACCTTGCCGAGTGTGTATGCATCTTATGATGCATCACAGGAAACTCCGGAAACGCTCAATTCTTTCTATAATTATGACTGTTCTGATTCCATGCAGCAGCTGGAACAGAAATATCAGATCCGGTTTGGTGAGGAGGACCATAAAATCCAGGCCCATAATCACCATGGGGATTTTGAAGTTTATAAGTATGGACTTGATCTGAATGAGATCACAAATGGGGTTCGGGCAGAAGCAGGTAACTATTTTGCATTGACGCAAAGCCCATGGCGGCCACTGAAAAATTATTATAATCCGGAGAATGATCGTTCTGCTGCCGAAGTTACCTATTATCTGACGGAGGGGCAGAGCGGTAGAAAAGGAATTTCGGAAAATTACCGGTATAGTTCCCTGTCTGAAGATGCGGGACTTTCCGATGATGTTCCATATCCGGGTGCGGATATTACTGCAGATAACCGGTTAGGAATCCAGTACCGGGATCATGTTGCAACAATGACGGGAATGCAGACAGCTTATGAGGGGAAATATGCTGCCATGCTGGTTCCATACAGCGTGATTGCATCAACGGATGAGCAGGCGGAGGTGACAGATGAAGAGCCGGGCCAGGGAGGAAGTGCATCATACCGGGGATTTGCTTACGATAAGTTTGTGAACCGCTTCTTTACGGCAAAGCTTAGAATAGAGAAGATTGACTCGGAAACCCATGAGAATATCCTTCACGACGGTGCACTTTTCAATCTGTATGCGGCATCCCGTGATGACATTGAGAGTGGCCAGGGAACAGTAAAATTTACGACAGAACCCACGCAGTTTACCGGAACAAAAGAATTCTTAACGGCAATGGGGGCTACCGACATCCGGCCGATTGCAAAAGGCCGACTTGCAAGGTGGATTGATCGTATTACCGGAAAAGAGAATGGCATCGGTGATCTGTATAGCGGCACCGTGCCGGAGGGTACACCGATCTGCAGTGAGGATGAGCAGATTGTCCTGGGAGATGAATACGGGAATAAGACCGTGGCCTTTAAAACCTATTCAACAACCAGGGACGGCCTGATGCGGGATGAGATGACAGACCAGGGAGCGTCCTATCAGGACCAGAATGTCGGTTATCTGGAACTGCCACAGCCTTTGGGCGCGGGGGTTTATGTTCTGGCGGAAGTAGATCCGCCGGCCGGATATGCGCGGAGTAAGCCGATCGCGATCGAGGTTTACAGCGACAAGATTACTTATTATAAGGAAGGAACAAAGGATAGCCGGGTATTGGCAGTCGTTTATGAGGATGATGCGGACCACCAGACAACCAATGCAAACAAACCGGAAGACAAGGTAAACGTGGCGCAGGTCTATGTGGAGAATACTCCGATCCGGCTGGAGGTTGAAAAGGTAAAAGAATCCTATGTAGGAAAGGCCAATACGACGGCAGATAAGACGGTCAGCTACAAGATTTCCGGTCGTGTGGATGGAAAATACAGCGAGATCGGAAAAAATCCGGACCTGGTTTATGCGTATCGGGATGGAAAATATTTGGGATATGCATGGCAGAAAGGAACCCTGGAGTATTTAGAGGAACGCAAGGCAGCAGGAGAAAAGGTGGAAATCGTTTATTCCCACGGAACATTTGCGGGCTATGGGTATGTTACCAGGACTCTTGAAACTGCAGATGATGAAAATGGCTATGTAGCAGGGGCATTGATGACATTGTTTGATGCAATCCCTGTGGAGCGTTCTGGATTTGAGGGAGATGAGGCTTATAACGGACTGAAGATTGAAAGAAATCTCACGAACAATATCACCAGAATGTATATCGAGCAGGGATATGCCGGAGAGAAAGTAGAGTTTGTCCGTGAAAAGGACGAGGCGGGTAAAGAACTGGAAGTGACTTTTTCGGCCGGTATTGATAAAGACGGAAACAACATTTCGGCAACCGGCGGAGTATGGTCTGCGGTTACGTTACAGCGGCCAGATACAGATATCTTATATTATGATCTGGATGGCCTGGAGCCATATCAGGAGCGGTATATTGACGGCCAGTTCATTACCTATGTGTATGATAAAACGCATAAGCAGACGCCTGTGGAAGATGCAGAACGGGACCGCAGAAACTTTGAAAAGACTGATATAGAGCATTCGATGTATGTTTTTAAGGATGGAGTCCCATATTTAGAGATTACAGAAGGCGATTTTACAAAGGTAAAATACCGAAAGAATGATAAGCAGCTTGAAGTGGAGGCAGGCACCAAAATTTATCATTTGGATAAAGACGGGTACCGCGATGCTTTGGTTGATCCGGCAACAGGAATGGCATATATCGAAGAAGGCTGTTCAGACGGAACGGTAAGAACTCTGGTATGGCCAGTTAATGTAAGAAAAGATGAATTCGGAAATGTGATTGCCCGTGATAAGATCACGACTTCCCGTATTGCTACGGTGGCAGAAAATAAGGACGGATATGCAGAGGATGAAACGCTGGATGTGGTAAATAATTCCACCGCGGAGATACCGGATGCGGATAAACCGTCGTATACCCATGCGGAGTCTGGCCATATTACCGGAACCTGGAAAGGAAATGGTGAGCAATCACACGAGGAGAGCAGCGTTGAGCAGAACCGTTTTAATCAGGATATGAATGGTTCTGTCCTGGTAGATGACAATGATGGTGATTTTCTAAATGAACTCAATCCGGTCTATGATGACCATGGTTTGGTTTTGTATTACCAGAGAAGTTCAGAAACCTACAAAAAGGGAGAGGATCTTTATGACCGGAATGGAGATTTTGTACGACACCAGGATTCAGATAATCTGGAAGAATACAATCTGAACGCATATCGTATCAATGAACACGATGAACTGTATGATGCTTCTCAGGAGAAGAAAACACCGGAGCGGAAAAATCTGTATCACCGGCTGGGTGAGGGATATATCCTTGAAAACACCTGGTTAAGCTCTGACAAGACTCCGAATGATCCATTCGATACATTTCAAACAGACGGACAGGCAGATGTTTTAAAACGCCTTCCGAGCGGAACCTATATTTTGGAGGAGTTAAAGGCACCGGAGGGCTATGTAAAGGGCCTGCCTAGTGGCATTTCTGTAGCGGAGACGGGAGAGCTTCAGCATGTTCAGATGGTTGATCGGACCACAAAGATTGAAATTAGTAAGATCCATGCGCCGCAGGATACCAAAATGCCGGTTCTGGATATGGACCATGAACATCCGGAAACGGGAGAGAAACCGTATGAGCGCGAGGTGGTGACTGGTGATATTGCTTCCTATACATACAGTTCTGTTTCTGGAGCAAAACTGGCGCTGTATCCGGCCAGACGGGTATATAGTGCGGATACGGAGAAATATCCGAAGGGATATTATCTGGTAAAAACGCAGAATACTCCGCTGGTTTGGGAAGATACAAACAGTACCGCTTCCAACCCGGTATGGAATACCGCGGAATGGATCAGTGGAAATGAACCGGCCTATTTCGAGCGGATCCCGGCGGGAGATTATCTGTTGGAAGAGATTGAAACGCCGGAAGGATTTGTAACAGCAGATCCGGTGGAAATTACAGTTGGAGATCAGTCAGAAGTTGAAACCGTCTGCATGAAAAATGATACCACAAAGGTTGAGATTGAAAAATTCTTTACAGATGAGCACGGAGAGAAAGTCCAGCTGTCTGGGGCGGAATTTAGCTTCATCAGGCAGTGGTCAATGCAGAAGGGGAAATTATTTACGATGCGGATGGCACGCCGGTATATGATGCCCGTGTTCTGGCATCATTTAAGAGCGGCACTGTTGAGGATTATCAGAATTTCCGCGATGCATTTGAAAAAGCGTATGCGTCCTATGGTGTGGATCTTTCACTATTTGGCTGGAAGGAGAATGGGCAGGAAAAATCTGCAACCGTCACAGCTAAGACGGTAATGGATGCGACAAGCGCCGGAGGAAGTCACGACCGATTTGCAACGAAAGCACTCCTTACCATGATTACAAGCGACGGGGAGACTATACGCGTAGCAGTATCTGGCAACCTGCCGGAAACCGTCTTTGATTACCAGTTTGATTATCAGAAATTGGAGCATATAAATGCTTACGCGGATACTTACCTTACGGACAGAGGCACCAGAAGGATCAATGGCCTGCCAGCAGGGGAAAAGTATGTCCTTGTAGAAACCAAGCACCCGATGGATTTTTAAAAGCAGATGCCCAGGTGATTGTAGTGGAGAACCGGAAGGAGATCCAGCAGTATCACATCGAGGATCTGGAGGGACAGATCTGGCTTTCTAAATCTGCTGTTGGTGTGACCGGGGAGATGGCTGGGGCTACCATGGCCCTGTATAGAGCAGATCAGTCAGGAAATTTGAACCAGTCCGATGAGTATCTGGTCAGCCAGTGGGTAACCGGAGCAGATGGCATTTATACAGTGACAGATAAAGTAAATGGCAGGATCCCGGAAGGATATCAGGTGGGAGATTTAAGGATTCACATCGAGACGGACCTGGCAGAAGGCATCTATTATTTAGTGGAACTGTCAGCACCGGACTATTATACCTTAGCAGAGCCGGCACGATTTGAGTATCATCTGGATGATTTGGTACAGACGATTCGGGCAGTCAATGAAGCGGTGAAAGGTGCGCTTTCTATCACCAAGACTGGAGAAGACGGCCAGGGACTTGCCGGAGCAACATTTGAGATCAAAGCGTATAAAGAAAATGATCTGGATGAGCCGGTCACCACAAACATGATCTATGGAACAGAGCCAGTCATCACCGTGCAGGATCTTCCTGTTGGTGAGATGCGGCCAGATGGAAGCATCATTCCATATACATACACGTTACAGGAGATCGCAGCGCCGGAGGGTTATAGTGTAAATCCGGAAATCATCACCTGGCAGTTTGAGCCGAAACAGGGTGACGGCCAGAGCTTTGCCCATGAGACGGTAGTAATTCATCAGGAGAGCGTAAAGGATCAGAAAACCAGGCTGTATTTTAGTAAGCAGGACTTCGATGTTTTAGGGGATGACAATACAGAAGGTGCTTTTATAGATGGGGCAATTCTTTCCATTTATGAAGTGACAGGAAAAGATGAACACGATCAGCCTGTATATGATAAAGATGCACCGTTTACGACCTGGACCACCAGAAAATTGGAGAAGAGGCATAAGGTTATCGGACTTATCGCAGGGCATACCTATATCCTGGTGGAAGATACTGCGCCGAAGGGGTGGAATCTGATGAAGCCGGTACTGTTTACGGTATCCAGTGATGGAAGGAGTATCCAGGGCCTTTCTAACCAGATGGAGAGTATTGAAATCCAGCGGGTATCAAAGAATGATTATGAATTGGATACGATCAATCGTGATACCACAAGCATTGAGCAGGTAAAACTGAAGGGCCGTTATGTGACCCAGATATATTATGAGCTGACGGACGCAAACAAAGATCTGATAGAAAGCTGGATCGGTGCTGGCGAGGAACATGTGATAAGAAAACCGTTCGCTTCTGTGTCAGAAGGATCGGCCTATACCATCACGGAGTACTGCAGGTATTCCGATGGAACGGTTCTTGTGACGGATCGGTTCACCAAAACATTCTGGTTTGATGAAAATGGAGAGATTAAAATTCCAACCAGAGAAATTGACCATGTAAATGAGACATTATCTTATGCGGACGGAACCAAGATTACCGCGTTTATTCCAGATGCGGATAATCAGGAAAAGCAGGTGAAAAATCCTCTGCAGAAAGATGATCTGGTAATAACCAGACTGTCTGCGGATGGTGCCAGTGCATTAGCGCCGGATCAGGCAATTTTTGAAAGTATTCGAATGATCAATACGGATCACAAAACGGCAGATATGGTATTAACCGTGACTGTCGATGCAGATACAAGCATTATTGATCCGGGAACAGGAACTTTCGACGGAGAAAAACTGGTATTCCATTTTGAGAGCGTGGTGCCGGGTGAAGCTGCATACGCTGCTTTTACAACACAGGTAAGTGGTGAGGCATCTACGATTGAGGCGAAAGCAGAATATAACGGAATTGTAAGGGAAACCCAGAAGACAGTGCCGGTATTAACCTATGGAAAAGTAGTATTGTTCAACGAACTTACGGGATCTGGAAAGGAGCGGTATAAAGATCAGAAAACATCATTTAGGGTAAAACTTTATGACGCATCGACAGGAAGGGAACTTCCAGGGACCTATTCATACAGCGGCAGCAGGACCGGCATGATAAAGAGTGGCGATACCATCAGCCTCTCTGGTAATGAATATGTCAAGATCGATCCTGGTTACTATAAAAATGTGACCTATGAGATTGAAAAGATCGAGAATGGCCTGCACCATACGGAGAAAATGACATTCGGAAGCGTGGATCCAACTCACGGAAACGGAGTCAGATTTACCAGAACTATTGATGATACGGCGAAACGCACGATATTTAAGCCGGGAGAAACCTATGTGCTTACGGAAGAAACCGTATTCGCAAATGGAGACTGCCTTCCGACAAATAAGATCAGTGCGATTCTGGGCCAGTCTGTGAATGTTGAGGGTATTGCAGCCGCGGACCGGAAAACCAAAGTTATGATCTCAAAGACGGAAATTGGCGGTGGTAAAGAGCTTCCTGGCTGTGAAATGGAATTATACGATGAGGAAAATAACTTGATTCACAGCTGGACCAGCTCTGCTGTAGCGGAGAACCTTGAAGAATTCCTAGAACCGGGAAAGACTTATAGACTGGTTGAAAAAAGCCCGGCACCTGGATATTCCTATGCGGAAGATGTTACCTTTACCGTTAATGAGGATGGTACGGTAGACCGGGTGATTATGGTGGATAAGCCTACTCGCATCGTGTTATCTAAAAAGAAGATCACAAACAGTGAGGAACTTCCGGGTGCGCTGCTTCAGGTCGTAGACAAGGAAGGAAACGTAGTAGAGGAGTGGATCTCTACGGACCAGCCGCATGAAATCGTTGCAAAACTGGTAGTTGACGAGAGTTATGTGCTGCGAGAGGTTCGTCCGGCAGACGGTTGGGCGTATGCCGAAGATGTGCCGTTTAGAGTAAGCCATGACGGAACGGTCGATCAGGTCAAAATGGAAGACAAGCCGACCCATGTTGTAATTTCCAAGCAGGAGATTACGGGAAGTAAAGAACTTCCGGGCTGTACGCTGCAGGTCATTGATAAGAATGGAAATGTGGTAGATGAGTGGGTTTCTACCGATCAGCCGCATGAAATTAAGGAGAAGCTGATTGCAGATGAGAAATATACACTGCGGGAGGTTCGTCCGGCAGACGGTTGGGCCTATGCGGAAGATATTCCGTTTAAAGTAAGCCATGACGGAACGGTCGATCAGGTAAAAATGGAGGATAAGCCGACGCATGTGGTTGTATCCAAAAAGGAGATTACGGGAAGTGAAGAACTTCCGGGCTGTCATCTGGTGATAAAGGATAAGAATGGAAAGGTGGTGGATGAGTGGACCTCTTCGACGACACCACACGAAATCGTAGCAAAACTGATTGCCGGAGAAACTTATACACTTATTGAGATCCGGCCGGCAGATGGCTATTCGGTTGCGGAGAACATTGAATTTACGGTATCCAAAGACGGCAGCGTCGATATGGTGGAAATGTTTGATGATGTAACCCATGTAGAATTTGGCAAGGTAAATCCAAATGGCACGCTTCTTAGTGGCGGCCGGATACAGATCAAGGATCTGTACGGAAATGTGCTGGTTGATTTCGTGCCGGATGGTACGGTTTACCGGGTTGACGGTGTACTGAAAGCCGGAGAGACCTATGTCATACACGAAGTATCAGCTCCTGGTGGATACCGGGTATCTGAGGATCAGGAGTTTATTATGCCACTGGGTCAGGAAACAAAAGAAATCCGATTCGTGAATTATGCAATCAGTGGCGGTGGCGGCGGAGGTGGAACTACTCCGGGAAAACGCCAGATGTCCATTCGCAAGTACGATCCAGTAAACCAGATCGGCGTGGCCGGAGCAAAGCTTACTGTTTACACTTCAGATGGAAGCTTGTATTTAAAAGGTATTACGGATGAGAGCGGATATCTGACATTTGCTATGCCGGCGGATGGAACCTATACATATCAGGAAACAGAGGCACCGGCTGGATATTACCTGAACCCGGCTGTACAGTACCTTTATATTAAGGATGGTAAAGTAACAAATCCAGAAAACCGGACCTTGTATGATTATCCAAATGTGGAGGTGATACTTGAAAAGAAAGATTCAGAAGACGGCACAGCAGTTCCGGATACACTGCTTCAGGTGACTGATCCGGCCGGCCAGGTGGTATTTCATGGCAGAACGGATGAAGCAGGAGCGTGCAAGGTTCCGGCCGGTAAGGCAGGAACTTACCGTATCGTGGAGATCGAACCGGCAAACGGATATGAGCGGTCCGAAGCACCATGGCAGTTCCTTGTTTCATATGACGGAACCATTGCTGGGGAAACAACGCTATATAATGAAAAGATTGATAAAAGGGTTGGTATCGGGCGGATCTATGCACATTATGAAAGTACGAATGGAAGCAGTGGATCCTATGGATTGGGTGTTCCAGACTGGCTGAAGCAACCGAAGGCAGGAGATACTACAGATTCATTCAAATGGTATGTACTGGCAACCATCTTTGCGATGGGCGCAGGGGGACTGGTGCTTATCGGACGAAGGAAAGGAAAGAAAAAAGATGATGAGGCGTAGATATTTTAGCGCCCTGATGTTTACGGCGGTACTGGTATTTGCCAGTCCCGCCGGGAAAACCATGGCGAGTCAGGTATCAGAAAACCAAACGCAGAGTATTGCAGAGGATGTGAACGCAGCGGTGCCTTCTGAGGCAGAAAAGCAGGTTAGCGGCGCAGATGATGCGATTACCACCGTGGAAGAAGTATTTGGAGAGCGGCCATATTACGGTCCGGGAGAGACCGATGGAAGCTATGTATATTATTCGCAAGTCTTTCCCAAGGATGCGGATCAGGACCAATATCTGCCTGAGGAAGAGCATGTGGAAGGCGGTGATACTTATCGGTTAGTAAATTATGAGGTGCAGGAACAGTCTCTTTCAGGAAGGAAGAAGCACATCCGGGATACGTTACTGCTGAAAGATTATGAAGGGATCGACGAGATCCCGGAAACCTATAAGGTGGAAATTGCAGATAATCCGTTTCGAACGGTAACAGAATATACATTGCCGATCAAAGAGGCAGAGCGGGTAAATGAACGCTGGGAAGATTCCTTTACGTTTGATATTGTCGTGGAACATGCGGACTCAGGACTATTTCAGATTGGAAATGAGGTGATATCACTCAATCAGACTGCGGATCCGTTTGCTGGCAGTGAAGGGCTTCTATTAAAGCTGATCGGGGTGCCGAATGACGCATACCAGATCGATCATACGGCCTGGGCCGGTAACATGTATGAGCAGAATGGGATCCTGTATCGGAATGCAGTTGCTTATGGGAAAAAGCTGGTTTATGATCTGGAAATTTCGTATGAAGATGTGATCACCCTGCCAGAAGAAGAGGGGTATCAGATCCGGGCACAGTATGAACTGCTGCCGAAGGATGCTTCTGTTATGTCGGAAAGCACATCAAAATCCTCGGGATTCAATCGCTGGGATTGGCTTAAAAACCTATGGGAAGAGATGATGAAGTTTCTGAAAAAGATAGCAGAAACTGTAAAAAAGCATCCGTACATTACGGCGGTTGTATTTTTCCTATTGTTTATCGCAATCATATTATACCTTGCTGTCAGACGCAGAACAAAAGATGCCGAAGAGCCGGAGCATGTTTCAAGGCGGTGGCATCGCGGTCCGAAACGCGGCAGAAGAAGGTAGATCTAGCTGCGTGTGGTGTCACAGCCATACGCAGTTTTTTAAAAAGAAGAATTTAAGGAGGGTTGTGTTGAAGCAGAAAATCGGTTTTTTAGTATTGAAATCAGGTGGAAACGAAGAAGCGCGCTATTTATATCCAACAGTATTATATCATTTAGCGCTTCGCTCCAGGATCAAAAGAGAATTAGAAACAGGAAAAGTGCTGCGATGCTGCTGCAGAGAGGATGAGACGGAAGTGACAGTCAATGAAAATTTGGAACTTCAATTTTTACGCGGCAGACATGCAGCAGCATGCGTAGAATACGTTCGGCAGCTTGCTAAGTATTCAAAAGCCGCCGGTGTCATTCCGTTCATCTATGGGCGTGGATTTTCCATACCGGTTGCCTTTAAGTGCAAAAAAGGGGCCAGAAAGGAAGCAGGCATATACTCTGGAGAAGCGCTTGACCTGTGCAAGTGGAAGCGATTTGATCTAACAGCCCTAAACGCGATCATTGCCGCCAGAGCATTCGAAATGTGTGTGCAGACAGGGCAAATGACGGCGGATGCTGTGCTTTCCCAGATGGAGTATGAATATGGCTTATATCAGTATGAGGACCTAGATGGTGCGCCGATCTCGATCAATAGTTCACTTGTACTTACCCGTAGGGCAAAGATTGGAGAAACGGCATTCTTTTGTGGAAAGGTGCGTAAAATCAGCGATCAGTATGGTGCCAGGATATATTTAATCTGTGAAAATGATTATGGGAACTTTAATATTTCGCTTCCTCGCGTGAAGTGGGAGAAGCTTACTTCTGCTATGTGCCACAGCGATTGTGTGGTCTGCTGCATTACCGGGTTTGTTCGGGAGAAAGAAATCATTCCGTTTAAAAAGGGGCATTATGACAAAATCACGAAGACCTCAACTGCAGGAAAACAGGAGGCAAAACGTGTCCTTGAATTTGCAAGCTTCACTCTGTTTTATCTGAATGAATATGGTCTGATCGGTGGAAGTGAAGAGGAATTGGCAGCGGTGAGTGAACTGATGCGGCAGGGGAAGCATGTGATCAAGCCATATTACCCGATTCCGGGATGTGACAAAATTCCAAAGTATTATGTGTTTTAAGAATGCAGCAGGAAGGAAAATAAATGCACTATATCAAAGGATGCCCATGCCTGTTTAAGGTGGCGTGGATAGCAGATCATGCACTAAAAAATATCTATGTAATTCAGAAATGCGCTTCATGTGGATACACGAAGGAGCAGTGTGATTATGTGTTTGAAGAATTAAAGAGCATGAAAATAGTAGACACAAAGCCAGAATCAGCCTACATTTCTGATTTATACCAGACATATGGGGAACTGCCATTTCATTGCGAAGAAGTGGATACAAACTTTCACTTTGAACCGGAATGTCAGGAAGTAGATTTTTGCAAAATATGTGAATTCTCGAAAGAGTTTTGCAATTGTCAGCTTAACGCGGAACTGCAGGTGCTGCGTTATATGTTTCATAATCCGACTGTTTCAATGATACGGAGAAATGTATTTCACATGCAGGTTTGCATCATTTTAGAACAGATGGGGCACATAAGAGGGTATGTATTACCGGTTGGAGAACAATTATATAAAGCGTTCAAAGATGCCAGGAAGCGTACCTCTGCTTCATTCCTATATGACAAAGAAAAGCTGCTGGATCATATATTAAACGGAAATCGGGGAATACTGCCAGAGCATCATGCCTTGGAAGCCAGGAAAATTCTGCGGAATTTACTGGATGCCATTTTAATAGAGAATGAGGTGTGTTCGGCAAAAAGGTATGAGGATTGTCTGAAGAAACTTCGTGCTGCACCTGCTTATCAGGGAAGTGAACGACAGCAATTCTTTGAAGATATCTGTATATATGATGAAATTCCTTATCTGTTTTTTGCGTCAGTAGCGGTGGAATTTGGTCAGAAAGATGATAAACAGATATGTTCTGAAGAAGCACACTCTGCTCATAAAAAGAAAATATTGGTTCCTACATACAGCGACAGGCCGGCTTTATCACTGGAGGAACTGATGAGTCAGGCGAGCATGAGTGCAGGTTTTTTAGGGCATGAAGCGAAGGAAGAAGAGAAAACTTCGGGACTGAATTGCCCGGAAAATTCCAGTAAGCCCGTTCCAGACACTCAAAAAAATAATCATAAATTGCCGTTGGATTCGATAAAAAATGATCCACAGGCACATATGGAAATCCGAGAAAAGTGGGCATTGCCCGGCGAAAAAGTTCCATTCCTGTTACCGAAAACAGCAGAAAATGTGCCGAAAAATGTAGAGTATATGCTTGATTTTTTACCAGGTTCTGACCGTATAAGTCAGACATCAGAGAGTGGGACAGAAGCAGGATCGGATAAAAATACAGCACAAAATGAGGAATCTCAAAAGGTTTCAATGGCATTTATGATAGATGAAGGCGCGCTGATTGTGGAAGACGGGGATGTGATAGACATACACAATGAAGACTTTTTGCCGTTTTCCACCGTAGTATCGTTGGAAGAATGGCTGACCATGGATTATGCGAAGCGGGGAAGGCAGGAAGGGCTATTCATAACGGTTGCGTCACGAAGATGTGCCTATTTTCTGAACAAAAAGATGATCAAACCACTTGTGTTTGAGTATCTATTTCATGTGATCCGGCGGCCAATTTATACATATTCGGTATACCTTGTGTGGCGTATCCTTTCCATGAACGGACTTGGATATATCCGGCCAAAGGTAAAAGTTTATTCGTTATCGGCTCTTTATAATGCCGTCCAGGGGACAGACCAGTTGCAGCCAATGGCAGATATAGTGAAAGAAACTGCTCCCGATAACAGTAATGTGTATTCCGTGACAGCACTATATAAGCGCTATGTCACAAGCAAAGAACCTCTGCTGTTATCGGAAGATATAAGAAAGCTGTACCGACATTATGTAAATGTAGAATATGCTTTTGGCACATCACGCGAATGTCAGAATGGAGATTTTTTGTGCCGAAAGACCTTCCTGTCATGCGAGTTTTCGCCATTTGATTTGGAAGAAAAGAAGAAGGATCAGACCTTTATGTGTTACGAAATTTCTCCAGATTTGATCCCACAAAATGCACTGTCAGATCTATTTCTGGCAACGAGATATACCATTGTGCAGGCATTAACAGAACCGATTTTTATACGTTCTAATGCAAAGTTGGTGGCGCTGGAGGCAAGCAGTTTTTCGTTGATAGTCGATACCAGAAACCGTCATATCATTGATGAAATGGATCAGATATTAATGAGCCGGTATGCGCATTTGCTGTCTGAAAGCGGATGCAGGATGCCAGTGATAAAACGATACTGGATTTGAAAGATATGGGGCGGATTTTGTGCCATGTGCGTGGCGTAATCCAGGTGGAAAACGCTGCGGCCTGTGCATGGCATAATTATGTTGTGCCATGTACAACAGAAGAAACTGCGCCATGCACATGGAGCTTATACAGTAAGAAAAACCTATAGAATGCCTGAAATAATGTTTTTAAACCCATAAAAAGGAATACATATAAAGGATATTTTTAGAGCTGAAAAATCCAGAAGCCAGGCCCCATGAAATATGTATGAGAAAAAATTAGAAATAAATGAGAGTAGATGAGGTGGTACATGTTACATCTTAGAATGATTTACGATGAGATTTTAAAAAATAGTGTATTTGCAAGTTCCAGGCCCGGCCGAACAGATGCAAGGGTGATTTTAATTCTGGCCCTGCTCTTAAAATATAAGCGCCTCAGGCGGGAGATGATCCTATTCCTGATTCAGCATATTGATCCGTGTATCCAGGAAGCTGGAAGCATGGGGCAGCGGACGGTCAAAACATGTATTGAACGGGGCTGGATAAAAATGCAGGAACAAGGAGGAGCGCGGGAGAAAGGACTGTATTCCATTACCCAGGCTGGGAAGAAGCACCTTTACGAATTGATAAACGAATATTTCCATGGAGATCAAAATATGGTTTCGGTCCTGGATGCATATGCTACAGGCAGGACAAATATGGAATTATCCCAGCATAAGGAAGCAGAAATCGCAGCGGCGCTGAAAATGGTACTCTCTGATTATAGAGAGAAATGGATGCAGCTGGAGTTTGAAGTTCCGTATTCAGTTGAAACGATGCGGGAGTATGGCGGCCAGGCGAAGAAGCGTGGAGATGTCTTTGCAGATCTAAAATTGTCATACCGATGCACGGATCACTTAGAAGAACGTCCACTTTGTATAGAGATTGATATGGGAACAGAGCGGGTAGGTACGCATGGGGGATTACTTTTTAAATGCAATGCGTATGCGCAAGTAAACCGCCGGATGCGGCAAATCTCCCTGCATCAGGCAATTAATGTGATGTTTGTTTTCAGCAATGATCCTGCGGATGATCTTCAGCAGACAGATCTTTTAAAATTTGAATCCATAAAACGTTATCAACAGCCGCTACTGCCATTTCTGTCCTTTATCTGCAGGCAACAGGATCCGGATGCTTCTGTAACTTTGGAAAAAATGGAACAGGCCCTGGTAAAGGTAAAAGAATGTGATGCGTTTGGCTATGAAAAGAAACAGTTTTATCGGGATGCAGGATTCTTTTTGCATGTTTTAAAGGAGCAGTGCAGTAATCAGGAACAGGCCGGAGAGAAAGAAATCCTAGCTTGTATGACAGAAATATCGGATTTTTGCAGAAATGATTTGGAAACATCCAGAACAGAGTACAGCAGGCAGTATGCTCTGAAAAAGAGAATGGATCTGTTTGAACAGATCAGAAAGAATAATTCTTATGCATTGGCGGGGCTAAGGAATGGAATGAGCCTTTGTTGTAATTCCCATCAGGATTTTGAAAAGGAAATTCCGTACTTATTCCCGGAGCTATACTTCCGCGATCAGTTTGGCGTTCTTCTCTTTCATTTAGGGATTATCAAAGAAAGCATTAAAGTTTCATCCGTGTATGCCCTTCCACTGTTTGAAGAACAGGATCTTGACGGAATTGGCACGGTTTACCGATGTGTCTTTATGGCTGGTGAGCTTACGGTCCTGATTGAAAATTTGAGTTCCGATATGGGCGGCCTTATCCGGGCAAGGGATTATGTACGGCTCCCTCTGGCCGTCAGAGAGAATACCATTATGATTATGCTGATGAATGACAGGGAGGAACTGGCTGACGGGAGCTATCTGAAAGAAGGAACTTTATATAACCAGTGGGGGAGTGAGGAGCATATCACGGATCAGGCAGCCATAGGTATGGCCTTACTTGCAAAAAAGGTGGCACCGGCAATGACAGCATTCGGCACTGGGTATGCTTTTGAGTCGGTTCCCTTTCTGATGAATTCTACACAGGATTATATCATGCTTCATTATTCAGAATTTCTTCAGGCACTTCAGAGACCGGTGCGACCCTGGATACGAATGGACCTGTATGTGAAGGAACAGAACAAGGTGCCATATATTCCATTCCTTATATACCGTACAGGAGAACATCAGGAAGAGGAAACATACAAAGTTCCATTTCATAAAGAAAAGCAGTATACGCCGGTTGACTGGAGGAGGTTATGCAATGATTAGAAAGACTGTTGCCATGTCGTTGATCCTGGCAGCAGGTATCTGTGCTTACCGGGGATCGTCTCCTTATATAGAGGCGCGCATGGAACAGGAGTATTTGAAACAGGCAGCATTTCCCGGAAATGAAGGAAAACTATCAGAAGAGGATGAGCGTAAGGGGAATGACCCAACCAGGGAAGAAACGGTGCCTTATACTTCACCGATTGATTTTGAAGCCTTAAAGAGTATTAACCCGGATATTGTTGGCTGGATACAGATCCCTGGAACAGTGATCGATTATCCCATCTGCTGGCGGGACGGTGATAACGAATACTATATGACACATTCAGCAGAGGGAGAGAAGCGGGCATTTGGTGCCATTATGCTGGATGGCGCCAATTCCTCTGCGGCAGAGGCGCATCTGGTTGTTCTATATGGGCACCATATGCGCAATGGAACGATGTTTAAAGATATCGTCAGGTATACGGATGCCGATTTTTTGAATGACCATAAATCAATCTCTTTATTTTTCCCAGACAGGGAAGAGCGATACAGCGTGATCGGAACCATCGTTTGTTCAACAAAAAATTTTGAACCCTCGCAAATGGTGGAAGAGGAACTGCTTTTTAAAGAATGGTGCCGTAATTCATGGAGAGGATTGCCGGAAGAGATAATTCAAAAGAAAATGCTTGCACTGGTGACCTGCAGTTACGGAAGCAGGGATGAAAGGACAATCTGCTTCGCGGTGGCCGAAAATTAAAGGACAGGAGGTGGTATTCCTGCGCATTAGAGGTAGGAGACGGTTATGAAAAAACGGATATTCGGACGAATGATAAAAAAATTAAAGTGGCTTGTGATAATCAGTGTGATGCTTGTTGCATTAGGAACGGTTGGAATAGGTATTGCCTCGGTGTACCACAT
Organism: Lachnospiraceae bacterium AM48-27BH; assembly: GCA_003478355.1. Taxonomy (GTDB): domain Bacteria; phylum Bacillota; class Clostridia; order Lachnospirales; family Lachnospiraceae; genus UBA3402. Next base: position 41,683 of record QUFC01000016.1, on the reverse strand, counting down.
GAAATATGCACTTAAAAGTCTGTTTAATATGGAGTTCAACACGGGAAATGATTCCTGGGCTTATGGAGACATCTCTTCCTATAATAAGATCGGGGAACGGGCAGTTGCGATAGCGAGGTCACGTTTGAACTGGTCTTACAGCCAGGCGAAGAGAACTCTGGAGGGATCCTGGGACTGTTCTTCCATGGTTGCACGCTGTTACCAGGAGGCCGGCTTTGACTTAAAGGCTATCATGGGAGCACAGTGGTGCATGACAACGGTTGGGTGGAAGGATTTTGCAACGAAAAACAAACAGTTTATAGAAGAAGCAGATCTCCAGCCCGGAGATGTGATCTGGTATGGGCGGCCATCTGGTAATCACATGATGATGTATGCGGGAAATGGGCAGGTGATCCATGCAAAGGGGGAAAAATACGGCACGGTGTATGAACCATTGGCAAATACCGGCTACCGGTCGGCAAAACAGGTTTATTTTTTCCGGCCGTATCTAAATTTGCTTGATGAAAGTACCGATGATTCCTCAGATGATGCTTTTTTTGCGGATTCCTCCGGGTATGGGCCTGATAATGGGATTGTCATGCAAGTGCCGGGAGGAACGGTTTGGACCGGCTGGACGGTATTTGAGTCCGGAAGGGAACGGTTTAACCTGGCCGGAAGCGATGGTGGATATGCGTATGGCTGCTACCAGTTCGATATCGGGTATTCCCTGGTGGATTTTTTGAAATTTTGCGTTTCCTATAATCAGGCGCATTATGGAGCGTTCCAGCAGTTTATTGATATGTCTTCCATTGAAAGCGGATACCGCAAGGAAACAGACACAAAGCCGAGTATGATAAACCAGCCTTTATATTCCAACCGCGCATCCCTGATCAATGCATGGCATGCCGCTTACATGAATTACCCAGATGAATTTGCCGGACTGCAGAGCCGGACCGCCTACGAAGCTTACTACCTGCCGGCGCAGCGTGGCATGCTATCCAATTATGGCATCAATATAAAAGAGTACAGCCCGGCCCTTCGGGGTACCATTTGGTCCCTGGCAATCCGAAACGGAGGAACCGTCAGTACGGATAATACAAGGAATGGTTTAAGATCTGCTACGAGTACATATTCTCCCGGGATTGATGAACGGGAATGGCTTACCAAAATATATGAGGCAGAGGCAAAGCGGCATCCGTCCCAGAGAAACCGTTGGGGAACGGAGCAGTTGGCAGCCTGTTTTGCCTTTATGAATGGGGCCACACATCTGGGCGGCCTGGATGGAAACTATGACGGGGCATTTATTGGATCACTCAATACGAGCGCGGCAGCAGGTGGTGTTTCCAATGCCATGATGTTAAATGCCATTAAAAATGATGTGGTTTTGACGGAGAGCGATTATCGGATCCTGAAGATAGACCGGGATACGCTTCTGTACCTGCTGCAGAAAGCGTATGACTATGAGACCCAGTACATGCTGCAGCGTTCCATTACTGTATACGGATTACGGGAATACCAAATCGAACATGAAGATGAAGAGGGAAGCTGGTATGAAGATGCTGAGGAATATGTGAGTAAACAGATCCTAGTCAGCAATGAAGATACGGAGTGTATGCTCCGGCTGGACTGGCAGATGCTCTATATGTATTCCATTCTGGCATCCATGGGAAGAGAAGACCGCGGGGAGACCGAGGGAGTATGGGACTGGGAAATCACAGTAAAAGATGTGGATGTGGCATTTGATCAGATCGCGATGAAATATGATTATGCTTTCAATGTGATGACAGATGAAAAATCCGAATATGATTTTGCAACATGCCAGAGCCTACCGCATAAAACGGAAATTTACGGAGACCCGGACACAACCAGTGGAAGATATACCTGGTATTATCCAAACAGCCTGCTTCGCAGCGCCTCTTCCGGCTATTCTGACCTGGCATATACGTATTCTGGAGATGAGATAAACGGGATTACGGAAACGTACCAGAATGAACGCTATGAGGGGATACCGGCTGCACTGACACGGTATTATAATTTTGAGAGGTTTCATACGCTTGCAAAGTATATGCCAGGAGGTTACGAGGCTCTGAACCGCTATGAAGCGTACAATCAAAGGGCAATGACTGGGAATCCCATTATTTACAGTGGAAATTTTGATATGAGCATGGGTGAATGGAAATCAGTTTCTAAATAATAATTAGTCATGAGTAAACGGCAACAGTACCGGGATTGTAAACAAAAAATATAGAAAATTAGATATGATAATTTTAACAGGGCGCAGAATTTTGTTATATGATAATGTTTTGCGTCCTGGTTTCATTTACAGAAGAAACATTGTAAAGAGTACAGATATTATAGTGAATGGAAAACAAAAGTGTTTGGATAATGTATAAAATTTTAATGAGAAAAACTGGCTGTTTTATCTAAAATCAAAACAAAGATGGCTTTCAACCTCACCAAACGCTAGCTTGGCTGCTTATGCAGCGCGGGCGTGGTGGGATTCCAGCCTATTTGATAAACCGTGGAACCATCGGCAATACCGGGGAGATGTTTCTCATGCTGGGAATTATGCTCCCGGCGTTCCTGCTGGCTATGTATGAAAAGGCCAGCTTACCATTAGAAAAGGTTGTGCGGAATATCATCCGGGCCACGTTTCTAAGGCCGAGGATCAGGGCCTATCGAACCGAAAACACTTATGCGCCATTTGCCGGTCCGGGCGTTGGAAAAGAGGATGTGATTGAAAAATACAAAGAAGAAAAACGGAGCCGCCGCCAAAGGTAAAGTCGACCCGGGAGACGATCCCATATCTGTCCATGCACCCAGACAGCGTGTGCAAGCTCCAGAGCCGGATCTATATCAAAACCGTGGGATATGAGGACATCAATTACTCCGTGGCATCCACTGAGAATTAACCTCGGACAGCTCGCACCATCTCATACGGGGGATAGCAGAAAAAAACCACCTCCCAAAGGAAGTGGTACTATTGTGAAACATCGGATTTTGCTTCTGTATTATCTGAAAGATCAGTAGTTTTGTATTCTGGCCTTGTTTGAGCTGATAAGCGATCCAATAGAATATCGGTGGTGTTAGAAGGAATATGTATTCGTTCTTTTTTCATCAGTGTTCGAGCTTTTTGATTTGTTTCATAATCGCGATCACCTTTTTCAAAAATGGAGCAACAAAGAAAATCACATTTTAATTCACCTTGCGCATTTGCCTTGATGATAAAAATGAAATTATCAACACTAAAATGGCTGGATATTAAATAATCTGCTTTAATGCCTGTGATGAAAGGATACATGCGTGGCATGTATGGGCACTGGATTTACTCGCACGATACCGCTCTGTATCTGCTGGGCTATTCAGACCGTATCACGGTGAAATATACGATGACCTTTCCAATGGGCTACAATGCTCCGTCCTTGATACAGGAAAACTTAATCATTAAGCGAGTTGTGCCGGAGAACTATGACTTCGGGCAAACTCAAATCGAATCCCCTCCGGCAATCCGATTCGTGTTTACGATTTGGAACGGACGCTGTGTGACATACTGCGCGGCAGCGGTAGCGATGTTCAGATTGTCGGAGAAGCTATGAAACGCTATGCAGCGTCCAAAGATAAGAACATTCACAAACTGATGCAGTACGCAGACCAGCTTCGCGTGAAGCCTAAGGTACTGCGGGAGGTAAAGCGATGAAAGAGAGCTATTTTACAAAGGCGTTCCGAAAAACGGCGCGTGAAAGGTTGCCGGAACGGGAAGCCGTGTTGAATTCCGCTTTTGAAAAGAGGTCGAGTGAGCTGCGCTCGGAGCACGCCAGAGCAGGCAAGAAAAGGCTGCGACACCTCGAAAGCCAGATCCTGCCGGCCATCGCAATCTATGAGACCTTCAGACTGTCATGCCGAAAAATGAAGCGCTTGATACTGTTCACGGCTATGTGGAAGAGCGGGCATATCGGCTGAAAAAGGCCTTTCTGCGTCTGATGCGCATCCCGGGACTGTATAAAAAGGTGCTAGGTATCTTTGCCGCGCAGGCGCCAAAGCTCTTCGGAATTTCGGCGGACTTCGAGGCAGATGCGGTCCGGACAACCGGCGGTGTGGCGCATCGATACCTACAGAGACACACGGGAGGCGCAGGTCATAGCGGAACTGTCCGGCAGCGAGACGGTGCAGTGCATCGCAGAGGAGATCGTCGGCCCGCTGCGTGCGCACGATGCCGCCTCCGGCATGGACTTGCTGGATACACCGGTCACCTTTATCAAATGCAACTGCAATATCAGCCTTACAGCCCGCACCCTGTATATCCACCGAACATCCCTGCCTATCGGCTGGAAAAGAGTGAATCGGTCACAGGAATGTCGCTCAAAGATCCGTAGGATCTGTTCCTACTGGGTATCTGCACGCGGATGTACATGAAATATTGAAATGGATGGGTCGAGGAAGGTCTGAACTTTTGCAGGAAGTGGCCTTGACAAAAGTATAAGTCTGAGTATAATATAACACTGTAATATAACAATGTTATGCGAGGGTGTCATGCAAAACAAGGAACAAACCACACAGGAGAAAATTTTGTATGCCGCCAAGGCAGAGTTTTTGGAAAAGGGCTTTCCGAAAGCCTCTCTTCGCACCATTGTGAAGGAGGCTGGCGTTACCACCGGGGCACTGTATGGCTATTACGGCAGCAAGGAAGCGCTTTTTGATGCGCTGGTAGAAGAGTGCTACACGCATTTTCTCTCCGCATATCGGAACGCACTGGATGATTTTGACCGGCTGCCGATCGAGCAGCAGCCGGAGCGTATGAGCACCGTCAGTCAGGCCTGTCTGGAGGAGCTTTTGCTCTATATGTTCAACCATAGGGAAGCGTTTCATCTGCTTCTTCTTTGTTCGGAGGGTACCCATTACAGCTCCATGAAGGAGGAGCTTGTCCAACTGGAGGTTAATGCCACCCACCGGTATTATCTTGTGCTGGAAAAGCTGGGTACGCCCGCTCCGCAGATCGACCCTCGGCTGGAGCATATTCTGGTCACAGGCTGATGAACGCCTATTTTGAAATGATCATCCACGATATGCCGCTGGCCGATGCACAGCAGTATCTGCGTGAGCTTCACAGCTTTTACTCTGCCGGATGGCTAAAAATTATGGGGCAATAGCGCTCCATATTTTTTGAACAGAAGTTAGCGTTCTCTAACCATCGTTCTGCGTCCACGAATTAGATGAGCTTAACCACCCGGATATGGGAAGGCAATGCAAGCATCCTTCTGTATCATAGATCAAGTCTGAGCCAAGGAGGTATCATCTTGAAAAAGCAATCCAATTTATCCCGGCTGCTGGCTTATGCCGGGAGCTACAAAATCCTGACCTACCTTTCGTGGGTGTTGTCCGCCGCCGGTGCGCTGTTGGCGTTGGTACCGTTCTGGTACATCTGGCGCATCCTGGGGGAGGTCATCGAGGTCGCGCCGCAGTATGAAAACGCCGTCCATGTAACGCACTACGGCTGGATGGCAGTTGTGTTTGCTGTTGCCGCTGTGCTGGTGTATATTGCGGGATTGATGTGCTCGCACCTTGCTGCGTTCCGCATCGCTACGAATCTGCGCCTTGCCATGACAAAGCATATTGCCACGCTGCCACTGGGGGCGATTGAGCAGTTTGGCAGCGGCAAGCTGCGCCGTACCATCTCGGAAACTGCCGGAGCGACGGAAACCTATCTTGCACACCAGCTGCCGGACAAGGCTAAGGCAATGGCAACGATTGCGGGGCTTCTGGCACTGCTGCTGATCTTTGATTGGCGGCTGGGGCTTTTGAGTCTTGTACCTGTGGCGCTTGCCTTTGCGGTGATGTCGAGCATGACCGGTAAGAAATTGCAGGACAAAATGACCCAGTATCAGAATGCGCTGGCGGATATGTCCAACGAAGCGGTGGAATATGTGCGGGGTATTCCCGTGGTCAAGACCTTCGGACAGACAGTATTCTCTTTCAAGAAGTTCAAGGGAACGATTGACAATTACGAGCGCTGGGTCATTGCCTATACGAAACAGCTGCGCTGGCCCATGACCTTCTATACACTGGCAGTCAACAGCGTGTTTGTGTTCCTAATCGCAGGAGGCTTCCTGTTCTCTCACGGCGGAGCGGATGGCAGCGTGCTGCTGAATCTGCTCTTTTACATCATTATCACACCGGTCATCTCCGTGACAATGACCAAGCTGATGTTTATGAGCGAGAACGGAATGATTGTGCAGGATGCCATCACCCGCATTGATAGCGTACTGGAAAGTCCGTCGCTTTCTCAGCCGGAAGTACCGCAGCATCCCAGGGACAGTTCTGTAACGCTGGATCATGTCACCTTCAGCTACGACGGCACAAAGAATGCCTTGGAGGATGTTTCTCTCTCCATCGGTTCTGGTCAGACGGTGGCATTTGTCGGACCCTCCGGCGGCGGCAAATCCACGCTGGCGGCACTGATCGCCCGCTTCTTCGACCCGCAGAGCGGTAGCATTTCCATCGGCGGCATCAACGTAAAGAACATCGACAAAAATGAGCTGATGGACACCGTTTCCTTTGTGTTCCAGAACAGCCATCTCATCAAGGGCAGCATTCTTGACAATGTCCGCATGGGCAAGCCGGATGCCACGGACGAGGAAGTTCTGGCGGCGCTCCGTGCGGCACAGTGTATGGATATTATTGAGAAATTCCCGGACGGCGTGCATACAGTCATCGGTTCGCAGGGCATTTACCTCTCCGGCGGTGAGATGCAGCGGCTGGCCATCGCCCGCGCTATGCTGAAAAATGCGCCGGTGCTGATTCTGGACGAGGCCACCGCCTTTGCCGATCCGGACAATGAGACAAAGGTGCAGGCAGCCTTCAATGCGCTGGCAAAGGGACGCACTGTTATCATGATCGCCCACCGCCTTTCTACCGTCGTAAACGCCGACCATATTTATGTGCTCAAGGACGGTCATCTCGCGGAGGATGGTAGCTTTGTGGAGCTGTCTGAACGCACGGGCAGCCTGTTCGGAACCATGTGGCGGGACTATCAGCAGTCTGTTCGGTGGAAAGTTGCAAAGGAGGCTTGAGCGATGATCAAATATTTACAAAGACGCTACGCACTCTCCCATAAGGGTGCAGTGGACAACATCAAAGGCATTTTAAGCTGTGCGCTGCAAAATATCTCCTTCATGCTGCCGGTGGGGCTGCTGTACTTGCTGGTGGGCGAGATCATGAACGGTACACTGACAACAAAGCGTATTCCGTTTTATATGACCGGCTGCATTGCGGCAGCGCTGCTCATTGTGGTCTGCACCCGGTTGGAGTATGACAACACCTATCTCGTCACCTATGTGGAATCCGGTGTGCGCCGTGTGAACCTTGCGGAAAAGCTGCGGAAGATCCCGCTTTCCTTCTTCGGTAAGAAAGACCTTGCCGATCTGACCTCCTCCATCATGAACGACTGCGCCGTGCTGGAGCAAAGCCAGTCCCACTTCGTTGCGCCCCTGTACGGTGCGATCCTCTCCACCACAGTCATCGCCGTGTCGCTGCTGTTTTTCAACTGGCGTATGGCGTTGGCTGCCATCTGGCCGCTGCCTGTGGCGTTTGCCATTGTTGCGCTGGCCCCCGGCGTGCAAAGAAGGCTCTCCAGCAAAGCAATGGCGGCGAAGATCACCTGTGAGGACGGTATTCAGGAGTGCATGGAAACCATGCCAGACCTGCGTGCCAACAACGCAGAAGCCGGCTATCTTGCCGGACTGGAAAAGAAAATTCGTGCGGTGGAAGGACGACTCATCAAAAGCGAACTGGGAACGGCTGCCTTCGTAGTTTCTGCAGGACTTGTGCTGCGGCTGGGCATTGCCACCACTGCCCTTGCGGGCGCAGCTCTGCTGGTAAAGGGTGAACTGGATGTTCTGACCTTCTTTATGTTCCTGCTGGTGGTGTCCCGTCTGTATGACCCGCTGGAGGGGACGCTGCAAAACCTTGCCGCCATCATCGGTACAAACACAAACATCGAGCGTATGAATGAGATTCTGGATTGCCCTGTGCAGACCGGCAGCGAAGAACTAACCAATCAGGACTGCGACATTGTGTTCGAGCATGTGGGCTTTTCCTACCAGAGCGGCGAAACGGTGCTGAAGAACGTGTCCTTTATGGCGAAGCAGGGGCAGGTCACGGCGTTGGTCGGTCCATCCGGCGGCGGTAAGACTACCATTTCCCGTCTGGCGGCGCGGTTCTGGGACATTGATCGGGGCAGGATCACCGTGGGCGGCATGGATGTGTCGAAGATCGATCCGGAAAAGCTGATGAGCCTCTATTCCATCGTGTTTCAGGATGTAACGCTGTTTGATAACAGCATTCTGGAAAATATCCGCATTGGCCGAAAGGAGGCCACGGACGAAGAGGTGATCGCGGCGGCAAAGTTCGCCAATGTGGACAAATTCGCCGAAAAGCTCCCTGACGGTTGGAATACCAACATCGGTGAAAACGGCTGCGAGTTGTCCGGCGGCGAGCGGCAGCGCATTTCCATTGCCCGTGCCTTCCTGAAGGATGCGCCGATTATTCTGCTGGATGAAGCCACTGCCAGTCTGGACGTGGAGAACGAAACAGCCATTCAGGAGGCACTTTCCCGACTTATTAAGAACAAGACTGTCCTCATTATCGCCCACCGGATGCGCACTGTCTCCGGCGCGGACAAGATCGTGGTGCTCAAGGATGGTGCAGTAGCCGAGCAGGGTTCGCCCGCACAACTGCTGCAAGAAGGCGGTATCTTCGCCCACATGGTGCAGCTCCAGACCGAGAGCCAGAGCTGGACACTCGCAAAAGCATAAATCCATTTGCAAAACAGGGCAAGAGCGCATATTTTATCCATGTGCGCTCTTGCCCCATTTGTTTTCTCACGTTTGCGGCGTTACGAATCATAAATGTACTGTCGGAACGTTGCTAAGCAAAGCTACTACTTTGTATCTTGTATAGTTGAGGAAGAAATGCTTAACAAAGAAAATACCCTTGACAAATCTCATCTCAGCGCACCCTGCTGGAGAAATACGCAAAAGAAAAGGGCTTTGAAAATACCATCTTCCTTGCGGATGACGGCTACTCTGGCACGAACTTTGAGCGGCCTCATGGAAAAAGATCGTGGAGATGATCGAAGCGGGACAGGTGGCGAACCTCATCGTGAAGGACGCCTCCCACTTGGGGCGTGAATACCTTCAGGTGGGCTACTACATGGAGATATTATTTACTCATGCGTTTGTCATGGGGCTATGCTATTACCTTATTACCCGCTGCTCTATTTGTACTTATATGAAGAAGATAGGCGCATCCGAGTTGATGCCGTTGTTTTGCGAGCTGGATGAGGTGACGATCACACTTCAGCATGGCCTATTGCACCAGAAACAGACGCTGGCGAACGGTAGCGAGTATTGCGACTATTTTATTACGGGAAATAAAGAATAGATTGAAATGGGGGTATCCGGACGCTTTGAGGGTGCTGGATATCCTCTTTCTATTTATCACATTGCCTATTGTAATAGTTCAGTCCATTTAAAATATCCGAATTTTGAAAGGCAAGCTGCCGGAGAATGAGTTCATATAAACTGATCGGAATATATTTTTCTTCCTCTGGATCTTTAAAAGTTCTGTTTTGGATAATACGCAGGACAGGGCTGTTATCCGGGATCTGCTTTTTGCATCGCTGGATCCAGGAAAGCACGGCCAGATCTCTGGCCTGAGTCAGTTTTCCGTCTTCATCTTCTAACCCATATAAGGTAAAAAAGAGAAACGTATCCGATTCTGCGAGGTAGTAGGGCCGATGCCGCAAAAGGAACAGGGCATATTGTGGTTCCAAATACCAGCGGATAAAATACGCCGCGGCATAATACAGGATACATATACCTAAAAAACTGGTTTTTAACTGCGGATAGTAGCGAAAAAAACCATAGTAAGCCATGAGGCAGGCGATGATATAGGGGATTGTCAGGTGGAAGCGTTTCATCATACGGTTCGCCCTAGCTGCTGCCCGCAGCTCCTGTTTGTTTTTCGAAAGAACACTGTAAAACACTGGGGCATCCGGCAGGGGATGACCGTGATCATTATTTAAAAGCATCATTTATTTCTCCAGAAGTTTGGAAAGTCGGTCCACCAATGATGACAGGGAGGGCTGGAGCGGACTTACCGGGTCTTCATATAGTGACAGGTAAGAATTATTATATTTCCAGACCTGGTCATAGTACGGCAGCGTTATAAGAACCGGAATGTGAAGAAGTTCCTCTATTTCCTGATCCGAGTACATTCGTTGTTCTTTCCTGATCTGATTTACGATCACATGCATGTGATCGTAACTGACCTGCTTTTGGGTCAGCAGTCGGCGAAAGCGCTGATTGTTTCTAATTGAGCATTCCGTATCATCTGTGATCAGCAGGGCCAGGTCCGACATTTCCATAAGTTTTGCGGAAGCATCCGTGGATGCCATATCGGTATCGATAAGAATCAGGTCAAAATAAGTCTTCAAAGAAGAAATGAGCTGTATGATTCGATTGAGAGGCAGATGGTATGCTCCTTTCACCTGTTTGGCGGATAAAAGATGGATATTCCGACCGGGGACAGGCGTAAGATAGGGTTCCAGATCCTGCCAGTACAGAGGGGAAAGATCCCCCGCATTGTGCTTAAACAGATATTCCATTGTACGTGTTGGAAGTATGCGGAAAAGTGTTTCCTGGGCAGGGCAGGAGAGGGCCATATCAACCAGACAGACGGAAACGTCTTTACTAAATGCAATCGCCAGTTCTTTGGTTAATGTGGAGGTTCCAACTCCCCCTTTGGCCGAAATAAGTGATACAACGGCATGGCTCATATATTTTTCTGAATTCATAAAACTCCCCTTTTGAAATCTTAAGGATATTATATCTCAGGAGAGTGGTTCTGTCTAATAGTAAACCCGCTTCGCTTACCATAAGGCAACTTGTGATAATTTTTTTAAGCGGTATAATGCTTTTGAGATGAAAGTGGTCGGTGCCATTTAGAAGGTGAAATGGAATGAAAATTATATGTAAAAAGGGCTGCAGCTTAAAAAGCGCATTGCAGATAATGTCAGAATATATTGAGAAGAAGGGGCTGGAGTATCCTTTCATAAGCGGGGATTTGGAGATAGAAATCTCTTTGAAAAATCAAAAAGGGGAAGAATACCCGGGCAATAATCAGACGGTGTACTTTGATGAAAAGGAACTCCCTTTTCGGAATTGTGTACCCACTGAAAACGAGCCTATAAACATGCATTCACAATGCATAAAAACACGTTCCGGCTATTTCCCACACATTGAAATATACACTTAGATAACGTATAATACGAAATATATTTTGGGGAGGATTATGACCATGAAAAAGAAATTATGCAGTATTGTTTGTCTTTGCTACTTTGTTTCAATTATGTTATGTGCATGTGGAAGAAAAGAACAGGGGAATCCTATTAGATTGCCAGCCAGAGAGGATATTGTGTCGATTGGTGTCTCTGACGGTGACAAATATGCTATGTCACCTACACAGAAGGTGAAGCTACGGAGTTTATTGATGAATTTTTATCTATGCTAATGGATATGGAAACAACCAGTCAGCAATCAATCAATGATGCACCGGTCAACAAAGATTCTATTACGATCAATATAAATTGTGATGGGGCGGCAGGAACTACTCTTTTTTACTATGTAGATAAAGGAATCGAATATGTAGAACAGCCATATCAAGGAATTTATAAACCAACGCCTGCTTTAGGTAATTGTATAACTGAAATGCTTGCTTCGGCAGATAATAGACCGCTAATGGTAACATTTCGGGCATCGGTAATTGAAACGAATCATGATTCAATAATAGTAAAACCGGTAGATGGTTCTTTGGAACTTGATTCAGCAGATAAGTTTTATATATCAAACGAAGAGAACCTTGAATTGCAAATTGGAGATTTCGTAGAAATTAGCTATAACGGAGAAATAATGGAATCATATCCTGCACAATTAGGAGAGGTTTATAAAATTACCGTGATAGAACAGACAGAAGCAAATGCTATGTGGGATAGAATACCTATGGTAAGAATAGATGGTAAATTATACTACGATACAGGGAGAGAAAGCATCATGGATGCACGTTGTGGCACTATGGATGGAGAAATAACATCAACTGTCGATGGAACTGAAATACCAACAGAAGATAGTCAGTCTAATTTTGGAAGTGGATTTGGTTATCAGTATGGGGCAGACGATACAATAGAAATTTATATGAATGAAAAGTGGTTCGTCTTTGAATACAGAGAAGAATCTGAATGGTAAGCGCTTAAATTTTAGCCGCTGATATAAAAATTCCCGGTCACCTTTCAGTGACCGGAGTACCTTGACAATTCATATACGATTATTGCTGGTTTGCGTCATCTGCCCGCTGTGCGATTTCCGCTTTGACAGATTCATTCCATGGTGCCAGCGCCCCCAGTTCTTCATCGCTCATCTTATCGTTGGGCTGATGTTCAAGAAGGTAGGTAAGGTAGTGATAGACGTTTACTCCATTCGCTTTTGCCATTTCTACCATCGTGTATACGATAGCACTTGCCTGTGCCCCATTTGGTGTGTCGCAGAACAGCCAGTTTTTCCGCCCTACAGTAAATGGGCGAATAGCGTTTTCACTAAGGTTATTGGAAAAGCTGCATCTGCCATCTTCAAAGTAAGTTGCAAGATAGGAGCGGCGGTTTTTGATATAGGTAACTGCTTTATCCATTCTGGATCCGCGTACAGGATTCTGTTTATCAAGCCACGACAAAAAGCCTTCTACTATCGGCTTTTCTTTTTCAAGACGAGCCTTCTTGATAGCATCGAAGGAAGTTTGTTTCGCTTTGATCACTTCTTCCATATGAAAAAGTTGATTGATATACATGATTCCCTGTACAGAAGGCTGGGAGTAATCCAATTCTTTCCCTTTGGGAATGGCGTCTGTCAGATACCTGCGGATATGTGCCCAACAAGCTGTTCTCTTTGCATCTGGGACCTTATTGTAGCCGCTGTATCCGTCGCACATCAGGTATCCTCTAAAACTCTGGAGAAATTCAACCGCAGTGTCACCAGCACGGGTTTCTGAATACTTAAAAATGATGACTGGCGCTTCTCCATCTTCTCCACTGCGAAACAGCCACATATAAGACTTGGTCTGTGCACGGCGTCCTGGTTCCTGTAACACCTGCAAGGGAGTTTCATCTGCCATTGCGAATTTACGCTCTAAAAGTTTCCGATGAAAGTATTCATACATCGGAAGGAAAAATGCCTGGGAATTACGGATCACCCAGTTTGCCATGGTTGCTCTTGTAATAGAGACTCCGTATTGTTTCCAGTCTTTTTCCTGACGGAAGTATGGCATGCTGTTACAGAACTTCTGGTACATAACCCATGCAACGGTATTCGCAGATACCATTCCGTAAAGCATGTGTGGTTTTCCGTCTTTTCCTTTTCGGATAACAGGAAGCGCATGTTCGCTATTGTTGGGACAGGCATAGTTTATACTGTAGAATTCAATCACACGCAGCTTAGCCGGAATAAAAACCAGTTCCCTGCGCACAAACTCCTCACCGATCTTTTTCAGTGTGGTATTACAAACAGGACAGACTTTTTCCTCATCTGAAAGATCAAGGTATCTGCGGGTGATTGGGATTCCTTTAAAACGGTCTGCATCTGTGGTTCTGGCTTTACGCTTTTTTGTTGCGGATTCAGCAAGTGAATCTGAGAGTTTCTCAGCTTCGATGGCAGCCAGATCCTGTTCCATTTCCGCTTCATTAAAAAGATTCAGCTGGCCCGGAAAATCAACAGGAGATTTTTCACTGGAAGAACCGAATAACTTCTTACGAAGAAGTGCGATTTCATCTTTCAGGTTGTCACGTTCCTGAATAAGTGCTTCTTCCCGTTTGTTGGCAGCATCGACAGTTGCCTGAAGCGTTTTTATCATCTGTTTCAGATCGGTGATCATATCTTTCAGCTCACGCAGCTGGAGATCTTTGGAACTGTCTGCCACGGTTTTCCCCTCCTGTTTTTGATACCTTTATTATACCAAAAAGAGCAGGAAAAGCCCAGTAAAACAACGCTTCCAACAGACCTGAAAGTGCCGAAAATACAAGGAAAAACAGCACTTTTATGTGCACTTTTTTAGTCTTGGATCAGGTGGTTTTTATTGCTTTTGGCTGTTCGATATCAATGCCAGACATCAGCCAGTCAAACTCCCTCCATGTGAGATTCCGCACTTCAGATTTATTCCTTGGCCATCGGTAAGAACCCTGGGCTGCCGTCAACTTTTTATAGATTAAGACAATCCCATCCGGTTCTTTCAGAATCGCTTTGATCCTGTCGCATTTGCGACCACAGAAAAGGTAAAGTGAATGATCAAGCTCCATGGAAAACTGATCCTGAATAATCGCGCACAGGCCATCAATAGATTTACGCATATCCGTTCTGCCACATACAATGTAAATAGCATCGACGTTTGAAATATCCGCTAACATACAGGATTCCTCAGTGCATTCAGCAACAGATTTAAAAGAGATGGCTGGACAGAATTGCTCATGCGAATCAGTATCCCATTCGTTTCAATTTCAATTGTATATGAATTGTCAAGGTACATAGAACTGTCCATGGGATTTGGAAGCAGCTCTTCCGGAGAATTCTCCGGTTCAATAGCAATCCGGACCACATCCTGTTTACGGGATGTAAGATCCAGAGTACTGACTTTTTTGATCGGATCTGGTATCTGGCAGGCCTGTTTTCGCAACCTGGTAACTGCATTATAGAAACTGCTGGGAGCAATTCCGTGTTCTGCACACCAGTCCGCATCCGTCATACCACTTTGCCTGCAGGCTGTCACCATTTCCATCCATTCATCCAGGGAACGTTTTGAAGCACGTTTACAACTCATAATAAATCCTCCAAGTAGAGTGAATTTTTACTTTCTACCATAAAAAATGGAGTAAAAATCTACTTACAATCATTATGAGGTATTTGGTAGACGATAGCTAGTTACCCGGAATTTAAGCGCTTACTCTGAATGAGAGAATAAACGATAGATAAGTCGAATTAAATTCAAAAGGCTGTCTCAATAAAGGGATAGCCTTTTTTCAATTCTCAGCCTAAATTTTCTCAATATTCAGTAGGCAAAATCCAAGATACAGTTGCTCAAATTGCTCGAAAAATTAAGAAATGTATGAATATACACTAAAATTGGGGAAATGAACAGCGGGAACACTTTTCTGAAAAGGGAGAAAAGGAATTGGAGCTTCTTCAGCGCCATGAGAAAACACCGGATTGTTATAATATCGATGCATTGACGGGCCTGTATAACCGAGGAAAGTATGAACGGGATATCCGTACGTTTCAGGCTACAGGGTATGAACGGCTGACCTGTGTTTATATGGATGTGGTAGGACTTCATGAAGTCCTTGCCCACGAACGCGCCCGAAAAGACAGCTAGGACATCACGCAGGAAATTGAAATCTACTTCAATTTTTTGGAACGCTATATCCCACCATCCTTGCAGCCGGTTCTTTTATCCACGGAGGAACAGGAAGAACTGCGAAAAAAAGAAGAACGCAAGGATAGGCTCTATCAGAACTATTTGAAGCGGAAAGCCAACGGTGCACAGAAGCGGCATGAGGACAAAATTAAGGCGAAGAAAAGGGCGGAAATGGACGCTAAGAAAGCCCTGATCCGGGCTGAGAATATGAAAAAAGGTGTTTTTTCTACGGGCTGGCAGCTATCAAAAGGAGAACCGAGCAAATGCGGCATAGCAGCCAGCGCAGCAGTCTAATCATCACGGAGCAAAGGAGAATGAATATGGGTAAGTTGACTTACATTCGTTGTGGAGATTATGATATACCCAACCTAAAACTTTCTGCGCAGCCGGAAACTTCTATCGGCAAGTACGGCAGGATGAGAAAATCCTACCTAAAGAAACATCGCCCCATTCTCTACAACCAACTGCTGATGAGCGAGAAGCTGTATCCACATCTGTTAGAGATTGACCGGACATCGCAGGAGCGCGTGGACACCATATTGCCTCACATGATGGAGACTGCGAGTGTTACGGAAGAACTGAAAGCCTGTGACCCTATGCGTTGGGTGGGGCTGATGAACACATTAACGGCACAGATTGAGAAAATTTTGATCAGGGAACTGATTTGCAACTGAATGGGAGGTGTGGGAAATGCTGACCTTTGAAAAGGTTTTGAAAGTGTTTCAGGCATATCTGGATGATGATCCTCTGTATGAGGTGGTTCAGACTAGCCACGGTTATACATTGATGGCATGGGAACCCCACCGGAATGATTGGTACAGCGCCGACATACAGAAAACCCCGGATGATTTACGGAACGCTTTGTTGGGTACATACGCTAATTTTCTGGAAGATAAGATTACCGGAAATGACCGTGACCTGACTGTGACAGAAACGGAGAAATCCAGCAGAGGTGTCGGGAATTTTTGGAAAAGTGCCGGGAAACTTGATACAGAAACGCCAGAAGGAGGCCGCGATTATGCGTCCTCCTTCTGCTTCGCAGTCTGTTCCATTTTGAGCGCCACGTCTATGGCATCTTCAATAATCGGCAGGTATTATTCAGGGCAAAGCTTCAGCTTGTGACTGACCCGTTGCCGCTGTTCGCTTTCTTCCCGCATGATCTCCGGGTTAAAATACCGTTCCACGGGAAGTCCGCAGATCTTAACATTCCCGATGGCCTGCCCAATCGCCGGACAGGTCATGGTCACGGTTCTTATCCGGCAGCGGTTCGCCCATCGCCAGCAATGCTACGACCTGCTCCAGCAGCTCGATCTTCAAGCCACGCTTGATGGCTCGTTTGTAGTCTTTTTTGAAACTGGTCGTGTACTTGACGGTATATTTGGTTTCTTTCATCGTTTCAGGTCAGCAAATAACTCATCAAGGTCATTGTAGCCCTTTACAGATGGGTCTTTTGCAATCCTTTCCGCTTCCAGCATGGCAGCAACCGTTTCTTTGTTCGGCTGTTCCAGCCTTACTTCAAAGGGAATGCCACCTTCACGAAGCGACTGGCGCACAAAGATGTTAAACGCCGTAGTCAGGTTCATGCCAAGTTCCGTAAACAGTGCGTCCGCCTGTGCTTTCAAATCTGCGTCCATGCGGATACTGATGTTTGTGGTATTTCCAGCCATACGATCAACCCCTTTCTGCTGGCAATTATAGTATATGCCATTTGCACGAAGAAAACAATACTTTGCACGAATATTTAACAATAAATTCATTCAAGGAGGTTATCGGCTTTATGAAAGAACTCATTTATGAAGAACAACAAGACTGAACCTATCCACGTCATGGATTACCACCAGTACCGCAGAGTGCGGAGGATGGTGCATGAGTGCTGTAACTACATCAACGGAAACTGTATCGCCCTGGACGATGGGGAGGAATGTGTCTGTGTCCAGTCCATTTCCTATTCCCTGTTGTGCAGGTGGTTTCGGACGGCGATATTGCCGCAGGATAAGGAACTGGAAACGGCGCTGTTCCATCGGATGAATGCAAAGAAATGCGCCGTATGCGAGGCGCTGTTTACCCCCGGTTCTAACAGGGCCAAATACTGCCCGGAATGTGCCGCACGCATGAAGCGGATCAACGCCGCAAAGTGCAAGCGGAAACAACGGGAGAAATGTCACGCTTTAGGGGCTGAAAAACCCTTGTAAATCAAGGCTTTTTTCGAGGGTGTCAAAGGCAGTCTGATAGATTTATCCTCTGACCTCTAAAATAGCCTTAAAATGTGTACAGAATTCCAAGAGAACCCCAAAGGAGGAACCCTATGTCAGACAATCGAAAATATTATTACCTGAAACTCAAAGAAAACTATTTTGACGATGATTCCATCGTGCTGCTGGAAAGTATGCAGGATGGTGTGTTGTATTCCAACATTCTGCTCAAGCTGTATCTGAAATCGCTGAAACATGGCGGGCGGCTCCAGCTTGACGAGGACATCCCTTACACGGCGCAGATGATCGCCACCATTACCCGCCAGCAGATTGGCACTGTGGAGAGGAGAGAGCCTTGCAGATCTTTTTGAAGCTGGGTCTTGTGGAGGTGCTGGACAGCGGCACATTCTACATGAGCAACATCGAACTTTTAATAGGCCAGTCTTCTACCGAGGCTGCGAAGCTCCAAAACAAGGCTCTTTCTGCGCTCCGGACAAGTGGCGGACATTTTCCGACATTCGTCTACCAGAGATAGAGTTAGAGAAAGAGATAGAGAAGGTGCGCCCTAAAACAGGGCACCCTTCCCATACCTATGGCCGTTACCAGAATGTTTTTCTGACGGACGGGGAACTGGCAGACTTACAGGCCAGCTTTCCCACTGTATGGGGCCAGTACATCGAAAAGCTGTCCGAGTACATGGCTTCTACCGGCAAGCGGTATCAGAGCCATGCAGCAACCATCCGGTGTTGGGCCTGTGAGGACGTTAAAAAAACGGTCACACACTCATGCAACCGGGATGACAGCGTAAAGGAGGATGAAACTGTACGATTGAGATTACCGCAGAAATCCGGGCGTTCATCCAGCCATTATCAAGGTCGCTTTTCTTTGGAGGTTTTAAACTCATGCGAAATCACCTCTGAGCATGTTGGAAAGGTATGGATCAGCTCCATAGCGTCCTTCCAGATACTGCTTATCGTAGGCCGCGGTATTTTTGACGCGGTCGTTATCTTCCCCACGGATTTCATGCAACGAATAGATTTCGCTTTCGTGGGAAGCATTCTCCGCGGCAAACCAGATCTCGTCACGGCGGAATATGGTATTTTTTAAAGTATACATATCATGGGATGTGAATAAAAGCTGGGCCCCATATTTGTTGATCTCTTTATTTTTGAACAGGGAAATGACATAGCGCAAAAGCTTCGGATGAAGCTTTGCATCCAGCTCATCAATGATCACCATGCGTCCTTCTCTGAGGGCAAGCAAGATCACCGGAAGGGCCGCGATAAGCTTCTTGGTTCCATCGGATTCCTGGGAGAATGGCAATTCATATTCCTGGGAAGATAACGTGCGCTGCATGAAGAGCTGCTTTGTATCTTCATCATAGCGGTACCCGGTGATATCAATATCCATATCATTTAAAGCGCGGATGAACTGCTCCTTATATGGCGCATCTTTGGCTAACAGAATCTGATGTTCCACTACGGGATTTGCATAGCTGCGGATAATGCAGCTTTCAAACCATGTAATAACCTCGCTGATGACCGGAATGTCATAGTTAATGGCCAGGAAAGAAAGATACGGCATCTTAGGGTTAATGCTGGTGTTCAGGCTTTTTTTATTAATCGTATAGCCAAGGGAAATGCTGTCAGCCTCACGTTCAAAAATCATGGCAGTTTTCTTCCCAGTGACTGCTTTTCTGTAAAGGGATTCCGATATAACCTCATCATTTTTTAAGGCGAGATAGTAGCAGTATTCATTCTTCTCAATCCTGAAAAATATCCGGAATTCGATCGGTTCATTTTTGGAAATCTCATCAAACAGAAAGGGAACTGCATCAATTTTCTGCTGGAGGATGAAACCCTGTCTGTTTTTCCCTAATTCATTCACCGGTTTTACGATCGTAGAGATGACGCAAGCAAGCGCCTGCAACAGGTTTGACTTTCCACCGCCATTTGGGCCATAGACGACATTAACTGGCAGAAGATCAGAGGCAGAAGTCTCAGTGATCAGTGTATTTTTGAATTCAGGAAGTACTGCAGCCTGATAATCTAAAGTAGTTTCATTTTTGTAAGACTTAAAATTTTGAAAAGTAAACTGGCATAACATGATTGGAAGCTCCTTTCCCCTATAGTATGACCACAAAAAATCAAAACATCAAGTTATATATTCGATATAAGGAAATAAATTTATGAAATGGATTATAAAACGATAATTTTGCGACTTTTTACGACCTTATTCATAAGTCAGATAGCCATTAAAAAATTAATGAAAAATTTTTAGAGCTTTTGAAACTTTTCAGGGTTTCAATACGTCTAATTAGTGTAATTAAAAAATCAAATCTATTTAGTTTGGAGGCTTTATTATGAAAAAAAGAAATCTTATTGCAGTTTTGATGATGACCGCGGCTTTGGCTGCTGGATGCGGTGCCAAGGCTGAGACAACCACAGCAGCGCCTACCCAGGCGGAAACGACCAAGGCAGAAACAACGCAGGCAGAAACCACCCAGAGCGAGACAACTCAGTCTGAATCGCAGAAAACAGAGGAAAAAACGGAATCTGTGACAGGAAAGATTGAGGAGATCAAGGATTTTATGTTCACGATCGAAAGCGATAAGGGTACCTATGCAATGACATTCGATACCGCACCGGAAGGCTTATCAGATGTTAAAGAAGGAGATGAGGTAACGGTAACCTATACGGGAGAGCTCAGCGAAGTGGATGCGTTTACAGGAACCATTATTTCTGTGGAGAAAGCAAATTAATGTGATGAGAAAACGCTAAAATTTATCACTGGATGCCAGGAATATTCATAGGCCCGGCTGGGATATGTATTGAAGCTTTTTTGCAAAGAATTACGGCCAAAAACCCGCTGCTATATGGAAATCATGCAACAGCGGGTTTTTGGCTGTTTTTTATATGGCCGGTAATGTTCTACACTAAAATATATAGGTGTGTATGAATGCTGAGAAAATCATATGTATTTATTTTCGCCATATGCAAGCGGATATTCCCCAATTTCCATTGCTCCCTCGACTTTTTTATTAAATGGGAGAGAGAATTGGCTGCATAAATTCCTTGATTGCTGGCGCAGCAGCGCCGTTTTTCATTTTCCCTTCCATTTATTTTTCTTTTTATCCATTGAGTGCGCCGCCTGATGGCGGCAAACGCCTGACGGCGAGCGAACAAATTAGGGGAGCCTAGTGGAGAAATATTTTTTCGAGAGGTCAGGAAAATAGCGGGAGAGAAGAGAATGGAATTGAGTTTCGGAGTTGCATATGGCGAAAATAGATACATATAATTTGTCTACACTACTCTCTTTCGAATATGAGGCGGTATTATTAAGCAAAAATATGGCAATATCCATCATGATGCCACTTTTCCTTGCTATCTTTACGGTTTTGCATTAGAATGAAGAAGCACTTAAATTCATACTATCTAAAAAAGTAATCGTTCTCGTTTCTGAGTCGGTTACTTTTTTATAAGTAAGCAATGCTATATTGTTGCGTTATTTCATCTTTTACAATCATTACACATACCGCATTGAAAATTTTAAAGAAGTAGAGAAAGCCTGGATTACTAATTCTTCCAGGCTTTCTTTACTTCTTTTATGGAGTCGAAAATATAAGTTGGAGAGTACGTATGAATCATAGTATCTGTTTTTTTCGCTTCACCGGTTAGTACCAGGACTGTCTCTACCCCAGAAGCGTTCCCGCATGCAATGTCAGTGTAAAACCTGTCACCCACTATCACGGTTTCCTCTTTGGAAAACGGATTTTCCCGGAGTGCAATATCCACCATATCGGTAGAAGGTTTTCCGATATAATGTGGTACCTGGCCTGTGGCATTAGTGATCATCTGACATATGGAGCCACAGTCGGGTACATAGCCAAATGGGACCGGGCAGACCAGATCCGGGTTGGTGGCCAGGAAGGTGACAGGGCGGGTCTGCAGGATGCGGCAGGTGTCAGTCAGCTTCTTGTAGGTAAGTTCGCTGTCGTAGGCAACCAGCACAAAGGAAATATCCTGGGTGTCCGGATCCGTGGTGACGCGGATTCCATGTCCTTCAAGCTCTCGAATCAGTGATCGTGTTCCAAGTGTATAGATAGTCTTTCCAGCTGCGTGTTGCCGCAGCCAGCTGGCAGAAGCGGTGGAGGCAGTTACAAAATTCTGAGGATCGGTTGAGACACCCATCTGACGGAATTTTTTGATGTAGTCCGCAATGCTTTTGGTGGAGTTATTGGTAATGAATACAAACTGCCCGCCGCGCTCTTTAATTTCCTGGAAGAATTCCGCCGCTCCGGGCAGCAGGACATCGCCCAAGGCCACGGTTCCGTCAATATCAAATAAGAAGAGTTTCTTTTCGGAAAGCATAAGCTACCTCCGGATCTGCTCCAGAAGCCAGGAAATGTCTTCTTGGATTCCGGATTCATCATCTGCACATTCGGGCTGTATTCCAGAACCAGATCTGCGTTTGGAGTCAGTCTCTGATAATCAGACAGAAACAGGGGAAAATCCAGGGTCCCGTGGAAAATCCGCTGATGGCTGTCGTGAACACCGTCGTTGTTGTGAAGATGGTAAGCCACGATCTGATCCTTTAACGCTTCCATGGTCTGCTCCAGGTCCCAGCCGTTGGCGTAAGCATGGCCAATGTCGATCAGCACCGGATAATGTTCTTCCCTGCAGAGCTGGATAAACGCATCCTGGTCAAACAGCATGTTGCCGCGGTCCAGGACACCGGCATTCTCCACCACCACCGGGATCTGGTGCGGCTTGAACAGCTCCGCAATTTCCCTGTAGTTTTCTCTGGAAACACGGATCATCTCTTCCCGGCGTTCTTCCGTCACCGGGATGTTATTGTGATGAAAGACCAGATACTGGCTTTGAAGGCGCACACAGTAAGGCAGGGTTTGGCGGATCAGGTCCATGGAGTGCGCATATTCCGGGGTGCCGGGGGCTGCGCTGTGCTCGGTTTCATAGTACGGGCCATGAAAACTAACTGGGATTCCTTCAAACTCCGGCAGGCAATGAAGAAGCTCTTCCTCATAGCAGTCTGCGTCAAACATAGGGAACAGCTCGACGCCAATCTGACCACGGAAGGCATGTAAATGCGGGATGACCCGGGCAAGCTGACCCGGTTTATACACATTGGTACTGACCAAAAGATTCATGATATTTACCTCCTGCTTTCTGGTTTTTATTCTGAGCATCCGGCATGGAAAAATCCAGGGCTGCGTTCAGACGGCGGATTTCTTCTGGATATCCAAGGGACTTCTCGCTCTGGGCATCAAACAGATGCAGTTTGCGGAAATCAATATTGATGAAAATGTTTTCGCCCGGGCGCGGAACCGAGTCGTTGCAGATGGCAATCAGCTCGCTCTTTTCACCCTTTACATCAATATAAACTCCGTAGCGGTTTCCATAGTCCTCCACGTATTTTACGGTTCCGCAGATGGAAGTTTCCGTTGGACGGCTGCTTAAGACTATATGTTCCGGGCGGATGCCAACGCAGTATTTTCCGGATGGACAGGCATCTGCGATCGGACGCCACATCAGAGCCAGTCTGATCATCTGGTCTCCGATGGAGAGATTGCCGTTTTCATACTGGCAGGAGATGATGTTCATGGACGGAGAGCCAATGAATCGGGCACAGAAAATACTTGCCGGCATATTGTATACATGGCTTGGCGTGTCCAGCATTTCCATATTTCCGCGATACATGATGGCAACACGCTGTCCCACGGTCATGGCCTCAATCTGGTCATGAGTGACATAAACCATGGTCGGACGGTACATCTCGTGGATCTTGACCAGTTCTTTTCGCGCACGCAGGCGGAGCTGTGCATCCAGGTTGGAAAGCGGTTCATCCAGAAGAAAGTAGTCAGAGCGTTTTACGACGGCGCGGGCCAGGGCAACACGCTGGCGCTGTCCACCGGAAAGATCCTTCGGCTTGCGGTCCTCCAGACCTTTCAGCTGCAGCATTTCCAGTACTTCCTCCAGGCGGCGGTTAATCTCAGCCGCTTCCATTTTGTGGGCTTTCAGACCGTAGATGATGTTATTTTTTACAGTCATATGCGGGAAAAGGGCGTAGTTCTGGAATACCATGGATACGCCGCGGTCTCCGCAGGCAACGTTGTTGACTACCTGGCCTCGCATATGCAGGGAGCCGGAGGTGATATCCTCCAGACCGGCGATCATGCGCAGGGTGGTGGATTTTCCGCAGCCGGACGGGCCCAGCAGAATCAGCCGCTCCCCTTCCCGGATTTCCATATTCAGATCATTGACGATCACATTTTTTCCGTATGCTTTTACGACGTGTTCAAAAACGATATTATTCATAAATCCTCCTGACAGATTAACCTTTTACGCCGGATGCGGCAAAGGTGTTGATGATATAGCGCTGGAAAATAAGATACAGAGCCAGCGGAATGATCATGGTGATGACGGATACGGCCATGGCAATGGTAAATTCGGTGCCGCCCTCAGCGCTGATGTACATCTGGAGCGCCAGGGAAAGCGTGTAGTTTTCCTTGCTCTTTAAGATGAGCACCGGCCATACATACTCGTTCCAGGAATTGATAAAGAAAATGATCCCGGTTGTAAGAATGGACGGGCGTACCAGTGGCAGGATGATATCGCGCATGATCTTGAGGCTGCCGATGCCTTCCATCCGCGCAGCCTCAATGAGGGCCTTCGGGATTCCGCGCATGGCCTGGCGCAGCAGGAAGATACCTAAAACATCCGCAAACTGCGGAAGTGCCACGCCCCAGATGCAATCCCGCAGACCGATTTTTGAAATCATCAGGTAGTTTGGGATCATGGTCACGGTGAACGGAATAAACATGGTACTCAGCATGATAAAGTAGAAAAACTGTTTTCCCTTGTACTCAAAATAGACAAAGGAATAGGCGGCAAACAGGCTGGTAATGGTTTTGAAGGCGGTAACGGATGCCGCGATCAGAAATGTGTTTAAGGTTATCTGGACAAAAGGCAGTTTTTCAAATACATGCCGGTAGTTTTCCAGAGTCGGGTGAGACGGAATGATCTCAAAAATGGTATTAAATGCGTCCTGCAGAGTCTTGAAGGAATTGGACAGAGCGAACACGATGGGAACCAGCATGAGGAAAACGATGGCGCCCAGGATCATGTGCCAGCCAATTTCCGAATGATTGTTAGTTTTCATAGTAGACTCCCTTCTCCACAAATTTAAATTCCAGAAGTAAAAGGACAATGAACAGCAGCATGGTCAGAATGGAAATGGCCGATGAGGTGCCGGTCCGATACAAGGTAAAGGCCTCGTGGTAGGAAGCGTAGATCAGGTTGGAACTGGCGTAGTTCGGTCCGCCCTGGGTAATGACCTTGATGGGGGTGAACACATACTGAAGTCCCTGGACAATGGTGGTGATGAACACGTAAATTCCGGTAGCGGAGCTCATTGGCACAATGATGTCCAGAAAGATTTTCCACATGGGAACCTGATCCAGCCGTGCAGCCTCAATAACTTCCTGGGATACGCCGGAGACACCGGCTAAAATATTGATGAAGTTGTAGCCGAAGGTCTTCCAGGTGGTAATGATGCAGAGCATGGCAATGACCCATCCGTCGGTTTTGGACCAGAAGGGCATCTGGATGCCGAATTTACCGAGAATGATGGCCACCGGTCCGGAAATCGGGTTTAAGATCCAGGTATAGAGGATGGAGCCGACCACCAGGGAGATGACGCTAGGAAGGAAGAACACAGCCTTGTAAAAACTCTTTCCATGCCGGATCACGGCGGAGAGGATAAAGGAGAGAATATAGGGCAGCACAAAGTTCAGGACCAGCAGAACCAGAATGTAAGCAAGGGTATTGCCCAGAATCTTAAAGGTATTCGGATCTCGGAATACGGCAATGTAGTTGTTCAGACCGACAAATTTTTTG
The DNA here is from genome assembly GCA_003478355.1 of Lachnospiraceae bacterium AM48-27BH. Lineage (GTDB taxonomy): Bacteria > Bacillota > Clostridia > Lachnospirales > Lachnospiraceae > UBA3402. Next base: position 16,089 of record QUFC01000016.1, on the reverse strand, counting down.
ACAGGCTTTACCATGTTCCACTCAAAAAAGCTTAAGTAAAAGGTATAAAGGAGTGGGTAAAACATAAAGACTGCGAACACGGCTAGGGACGGGATCAGAAACAGATATCCCAGAATCGTTTGTTTTTTTGTTTCTTTATTCAAGTGATTACCTCCGTAAATTCAGGAAAACCGGTACCTTCCCGTGAGCAAAAGGGAAAGTACCGGTCTGCATCTGGAATGTCAGCTTACTGTGCGTCTAACAGGGCATTGATGGCATCCTGGGTGGAAGTCATACCCTCCTCGGCAGTTACCTGTCCACCGAAGATCTGATCTCTCATATCCAGGAGCATCTGCTCAGCCTGAAGACCTGCATCACCCGGGAAGGATGTCCAGGAAACCACGCCGTCCATCTGCTCAATGGCAGCCTTCATCATCTCATTTTCAGCCAGGAAGGATTTCAGTCCGTTCTCTGCGTCTGCAACGTCCTTTCTTGGCGGTACATAACCGGTTCCGATGGTCCATGCAGCCATGGATTCCACGCTGTACAGGTATTTCTCAAACTCCCATGCGGCTTCCTTCTGCTCATCGGTCTGTGCGGTGATAGCTAAGAAGCATCCGCCTGCCGGAACTTTACGCGGGCTGCTGCCCCATGTCGGGGATTTTACGGTAGCGACATCGAACTGCGCGCTCTTCTGAACGGATGCGCGACGGGCAATGGTGGTGTAGAGCATTGCGCAGTTGCCATCAATGAAGCTCTGGCAGCCTTCATCCCAGGAAACATGGAGAGCGGCTCCGTCCTTGATGAGGTCAGCAACCATCTGCATAGCCTGAATGCCTTCCGGGCTTGCGAAGCTTGCCTGGATCTTGCCATCTGCGGTCTTGGTCAGCATGGAAGTGTTATTGCTCTCGATGAGTCCCTGCTGTGCCCAGAAGTCTGCCGGCTCTTGCATATAGAAACCATATTTTCCGGTCTTTTCCTGAACAGTTCTGGCAAAGGAATCAACCTCTTCCCAGGTCTTCGGTCCCTCTTCGGAAAGTCCTGCTTCCTTCAGCAGATCGCGGTTGATGTAGAGAACCGGGCTGCTTAAAGAATACGGTATTCCGACCTGTACACCATCACTGTTTACCGCCAGATCCAGGACGTTTGGCAGGAAATTGTCGGTCAGGAAGGTTTTGTCAGAAGCATCATACTGGTCGATGATCGCCTGTGGGGAGGTGTAGGAAAAGTTGTTGGAAAAATAATCCAGGAAAGCCCAGCCGATCTGAACCAGTGCCGGGGTATTGCCGGTAGCGGCTTCAGCCTGCAGGTTCTGCATCAGTCCCTTATACATATCAGGGTTATATTTAGCAACAACTTCAATGTGGTCATTGTTCTCATTAAAGTTTTTTACCAGTTCATCTACGGTCAGTCCGCCCTGGTTCTCTGCATTACAGTGCCAGTACTCGATAACGGTTTTGGAACCATTGCCGGAAGCGGTGCTCTCGGCGGAAGTGGTGGCTTCGGAAGTGGCGGAACCTGCTGTGGTATCTGCGGAAGTAGACTGACTGGATGAACCGCATCCGGTCAGAGAGATCATGGCACCAGCCATGCAAAGTGCTGTGAGACATTTTAGATTTTTTTTCATAATGTTTTTCTCCTCATGTTAGTCTGGCAATAGGATTGGTTATGTGTTTCACAGTTTCCGATTATAGTGTTGTATGGCCTTGACATCTATCATGAAACAGTAAAAACATTGTAAGTTTTTAAACAAGAAACTAGGAAAAATGCAAATAATTGTTAAGTATGTTAATTCTAAGAAAAATACCAAATTTGCAAGTTTGAAATTTTTGATTTTAGTGGAATGTTAAGATTAGCGAACGGGCAATAGATTATTTCCGCAAAACACCAATATCATCAGCATCGAGTACGATGATAATGAATACGGATTTTCTTCGATGTGAGAGTTCGGAAAAGATTGGATTAAAGATTCGATTCTTATACTGCAGTCAAAATCAAATATTCGGAGAAATCTTCTGATTTTGACTGTTCTGGGGAAATTCTAATAATTTGAGTTCAAATCTTTAGTTTGATATTGTTGCACTTGTGTAATAAACCATTCTGTGATAAGTTGTATCTATCTGCACTTTCTATACTTAGATAAGGGGGATTTTTTCATGTCTCAAGAATACATTACCTTTACAATCGGCCAGAAAAAGAATATTGCCCTGATTGCTCATGACAACGAAAAACAGAAACTGATTGCATGGTGTAAAGAACACAAAGCTGAGCTAGAGAAGCATAATCTTTACGGAACAGGTACAACGGCCCGCATGATCACAGATCAGACTGGACTTACAGTAAAAGGTTATAACAGCGGCCCATTAGGTGGAGACCAACAGATCGGTGCTAAGATTGTGGAGGGTGTCATTGACTTCGTGATTTTCTTTTCGGATCCGCTGACAGCGCAACCTCATGATCCAGATGTAAAAGCCCTGATGAGGATTTCCCAGGTCTACGATATTCCAATGGCCGTCAATAAATCCACTGCGGATTTTATGATTACATCCCGTTATATGAATCTTGATTACAAGCATGAAGTGATCAATTTCAAACAGCATATTGCAGATCGGGCAGAAACACTGTAAGTACCTGCCTGAACCACGCAATGAGACCGGTCCGTCACGCCGGTCTTATATTTTTCTTTATCAGAGATATGCTGTAGCCCGGGTCATACATTTTAGCTGTTTCTGTTGCTTCTGAAGAGCTCATTCAGGAGCCAATTCCAATACTTTTTTCCTTTCAGAATGCCCGTATATGAAAAATTTGAATTATTGGAAGCAACTAAGCGTGGAAAAGAATCATTTAAGCGCTAACGAGGTTTCACCCGCTTTGGTTCATTTCGAGGAAAAAGAATGGCACCGGAACCGAAACTCCGATGCCTGTACATTTTCCTGTTTCATTTTGCGCCGTTAATCCTCTAATTCCCGGTCTATGAATTTTGCGGTTTTTAATACAAACTGAGCCACCTATTCTTTTGTCCAATCTTCAACTTCTAAGTCATCAACTCGGAAGAACTCTCTGGTATTATTTGTCACAAGAACCAACCCTTCTGATCTCGCATGACCGGCAATCAGCATATCCATCGGACCAATTGGTGTTCCCTTTCGTTCAAGGTCTGCACGAACCTTTCCGTATTCTTCTGCAGCATAATTGTCAAACTGAAGAATAGAAATAGACGACAAGAACAATGTAATTGCTACACGGTTGCGTTCCACCGCCTGACTCTTTTCCACTCCATGCATCAGTTCTCCATAAGTAATGGACGAGATACACATATCGTCTGGATCATGCTTCAGAAAATTTTTTATGACTTCGGGCGGCTTATGCTTGATTGCATAGATACAAATATTAGTGTCCAGCATATACTTCATAGAGCTTCACGCTCCTGTACCGCAGGCTGTTCTCTGCCATCACTCATGAAGTCATCCGAGAACAGTTCCAAGCTGTTCAGGAAAGCGGACCACTTGTTTTCCTTCGGCATCAGAATAACAATATCACCGACCTTATTAATCGCCACTTCATCACCATTGAAGCGATATTCCTTCGGAAGTCGAACCGCTTGGCTCCGACCATTTTCAAATAACTTTGCAGTCATCATAGTAATGCACCTCCTTATATTATTAGTATATATCGTGGTATATATTTTGTCAAGTTATTCTCTGCGTTTCCAGGGATTTCGCTTTTAGCACTGTATATTTATAAATAGTGCCCCTCCAACACTATTTTTCTTTTGCTTCCTGAATAGCTGAATGCAAACAAAGTTCCCCCTTAGCTCGTTTCAAGGCGCCTGTTCTTATTTTCCCACTGACATACTATCCGCCTTTTTCATACAAGATACATTTTACTTTTTCCAACAATAGCTCATCACAAAACTTCCGGTTTACACTTTTTCGGCTGTTCACACTTTCTTTAAATCTTTGAATACAACGATACGGCAATTTCTGAAGAACTCCTTCCTGAGTCCATTCTAACATTTTTTTGCTTTCCGAATGCCCGTATATGTAAAATTTGATAATTCTGCCCAATAAACAGAAATATGTAAGAAATTGTTAATCTCATCTTTCTTGTCAGATATTCCTATTATTTCTATAATGAAAGTAAATACAAAATTGGAAATTCGCCTGTTTTCCGGAAAGGAGATGACATGATGAAACAAAAGAAGCGAGTCTGGATGTCCTTTAATTTATGGGAAGCAAATGTATTTGAACAGTACCTGGAAGAAATGGCAGCGCAGGGCTGGTTTCTGGAGAGCGTTGGCGGTTCTGTCATGAAGTTTCATAGAGCAGAACCTGCAAAGAGAAGATATGCAGCCCTTCTGGTTCCGGGAAGTTCTTCCCTCACAGGCGCGGACAGCTGGAAAGCAGAGCAGTTCCGTAAGCAGTGCCAGGAAGCCGGCTGGAATTTTGAATGCAGCGGTACTTTCTGGCAGATTTTTTATACGAAGGATGATGCAGTGGAGCGTACAGGGGACATGACCGAAGAAAAGCAGTTCCTGATCCAGAAATCGCTTTCCTGGACCTGGTCTGTGAAGCTTTGTTACCCTGTTCTGATCGTATTAGAGGCATGGGCGGTATACCGATACTTGCAAAATCCAGGGAAACTGTTTTCCGATTCCATGCTGCTTCTTCTTAATCTTCTTATGGTTGGGATCTTTGTGTCCTGGATCGTTTCATATGTACGGATTTTCTGGTGGGTTTATAAGACTACCTCTGCTTTCAAAAAAGGGGAACCACTTCCGAAAATGGATCTTAGGCGAAAGGTAAACTTTAAAAAGCGCATTATTCTATTTGACGGCATCCTGATACTGGGGGGCCTGGCATTTTCTTCTTCCATGAGTGCCTTTGTCGGATTTATGATCTCTTCCGTACTCATTGTAGCGATTTCATTTTTTATGAGAAACTGGATCCGGAATAATGGAAGTGGTGATAGCCGCGATGACTGGATTGGATACATGGTTGGCGTCGCTGTGATCTGCATGATCACCATTCCCCTGTGTAACGCGGTCACGTCACATTTTCTGGGAAATGAGGAACCGGACACTGATAAAAAGCAAACCATATTTGCAAGCTGCCAGAGTGATGAATTTAGAGTAAATGGCTCTGGAACTCCAGTAGGCGTTACCATATATACAAGCCCCATTCCATGGATCATTCGCAAAACCAGCGAGTGTTATCCAAAAGACATGTCCGATTTGTGGGACCAGACAGAGCAGAAACTTCCGGCCGAAATGGAAAGTCTTTCAAATGGTATGGAAGTGGCCTGGTACCGCTATATGTTCCGGAAAGATGAAACTAATCCGGATCCAGAAAGCAATGCTTCCGTGAATAAGGAGGAACCTGCTCTGGATGAGGTAATTTTAAAAGATAAATCACACCTGATCATTCTGGATTTCGGTGGTGGAACAGATCTGGCCGGCCTGAAGGAAGCAGTGGCTGCTTTCGAAGAGGATGATAAACCATATATGGGGGCACCGAAAATAGTTCTTGATGGACATAACTATTTTGCAACGGAATTATGTATTGTGAACGAGGTGCCTGAAAGGTATTTATATGCCGGCGAATTAACTGACCAGGAGAAGAAATATGCTTTCATTGATGGAAGCAAGTACTATACACCAAATAGTGATGGAGTGCCTGAAGACTTTTATATTTATCAGGAGTGTGGGACTCCAGTAAGCGAACACGAAGTGGATAATACTAAACGTCAGTGGGCGTATGTCAAATGGAGACTGGAAGATTAACAATATTGAGAGGTATCTATATGGAAAATAAGAGATTTGAAATTACTGAAACCGCTGGAAGTGTAAAGGATTTTTATGTGGTAGTAGATAAAGAAACCGGTGTCAATTATGTTGTTGCAAAGTTTGGCACTGGTGTTGGCATTTGCCCTTTAATTGATAAAAATGGAAAACCCATTGTTACAGAGTAATTGCCTATAGAAAAGAGGTTTCCCACGCAACATGAACATCGGTTGCCTTCGAAATGAGTGATCAGCAAGCCGATGTCTCCTTTGATAGATATTGCCGTTTTGAACTGGAATCAACTGTATTCCTTTATTGTGAACGATTCCAATTGTATTTCTGTAAAGATTACGGATGAAACCAGGTACTCATGAAGAAATTATTATAGAAGAAGATGCTTATCCGTATGTATTCTATTTGGCATCTATTCCTTCGGAGTACATTTTTATTGATGCCGAAGGAAATGCACTTAATGACAACTACTGGCTTATAGGACTGTGAAATCGGGATTTGGAGGTAAAAAGCATGATGAAGCTCGATAATTTTATTAATATGATGACAGGACACTTTAATAACAAAGAGCAGTTTGATAATATGCAGAGAGAAGGGAAAACATATCCTTATGCAGAACACATTAATACAATCTGTAATGAGAAAATTATGAACCTTCCTAAAGATTTTAATGGTAAATTTGTTGTTGAAGAAAGCTACTATGAGACAAATGGTAAACGCCATGCTTCCCCACATCTTTTCCTTATTACAGAGAAAGAAGATGGAATTGTGTTATATTCTTATGAAATACCAGAAGGAGAAGATAAAAGTACGTTTTCATATGATTCTATGAAAAATGCTGACTACACTGAATTGAAAAAATCTGAAAAATTCACTCCGGCGCTCTATCATGAAAAAGATGGAATCTGGGAAGGAGGCAGTACAAGCCAGTTTTCACCGGTAATGACATTTAAACTTTGGGAAAAGTTTTCTGATAGTTGTCTGGAGGTATCTGAAAGCATGGAAGTTAATGGAAAGAAAACTTTTGGATATGATGAACCAATTATCTATAAGCGAGTATAATCCACGGCTGGAATATTGCGATAAATTCCAAATTTGCAGAATCAAGAAAATCTGAATTATGAAAGAAGAGTTTGCTTATGGGACAGATAGCAAATCAAATGGCATTAGAATTATTTTTTAAGATTAAAGAGCGAATAAAAGAAAAAAAGAAGCAAAAACAAGCCAATAAAAACAATGGTTCAAAGAAATAGACAACTTACAGTTTGCCGATGCCAAAAAGTAAAAACAGTATATCGCGGAGGCGATGGCATGAATAAACTATACGATTTATTAAAATATATTATCTATGCGAGTTTCTATGTGATTGTGATTAAAACGGGTATGGATTTCTATGAGTATAAGCGCTTTCCGAAACTATACGAATCGTATTCTTCACCGTGGTATACAGAAACATTACTGTATATCGCTGCTTCACTTTTCGTGATTGTCGTATGTTTTGTGCTCAGAGTGATCCTTGGACGAAAGATGAAGAAGAGGTGAGCTATATGTTTATGATGTTTGAGTTTATGTTTCCGATTATCTTCGTAATGGTTTTCGGCATGATCATCTTCCAGTTTGCGACAGGAATCGGAACATGGCATAAAAACAATCAGTCACCGCGTTTGTCGGTGAATGCAACCATCGTCGCAAAGCGTGAAAGTATCACACATCATAGCCATGCAAATGCGGGTGACCTGTCTGGAACGCATGGCTACCATTCGACTTCAAGTACCAGCTACTATGTCACGTTTCAGGTAGCGAGCGGTGACCGGATGGAACTGCCGGTTACTGGCAGTGAATATGGAATGCTGGCGGAAGGCGACATTGGGAAACTTACGTTTCAGGGAACGAGATATCTGTCATTTGAGCGCGTGTGATTCTGGAGTTGATAGTGTGAAAGAACCTAGGATTTACAAAGAGGGGGCACTATGAAAAAGAAACAATGCATCTTTTTTGCTCTTATATTGATAATCGTAGTTGGTGCAGTAGTAATTATCTTAAACATACCAGATAATCAGCAAACATCATTTGTTGTCGATGGAAATAATTGGTCGGGCGAAGTTGTCAATGGAGGTTCTTTGCTGTTGGAGCTGAATAATGATGATAATCGTAAAGAATGGTCAATCACATTGAAACCAGAAATCTTTGTAAGCGATTATCACAACATTGCGGGAACTATTTCAGAGTTTCATATAATTGCCTTGAATGACGGAAAGGGTGAAATGGTATTTCAGTGCACAAATGATGATGGCCGCACTGACAAGTATATACTTGAGCTTTCCATTTCACGTCATCAAAAAAAATATCTCCAAATTGATTCCATTTCCTTCAAAAAGAGCGAATGACAATTCAAATTTCAGAGGTGGTTTTATGTGGTTCTGGTGGTTTATTTTGGTTTGTGACTTATTAGTTCCTTTTACAATGCTGATTGCCGGAAGAATGATGTGGAAGCATTGCCCGAAACACATTAATGGTGTGGTCGGATACCGGACACGGCGTTCCATGAAAAATATAGAAACATGGAAATTCGCACATGATTATTGCGGCCAGCTATGGTGGAAGATTGGATTATGGATGATTATTCCTTCCGTACTGGTGCATGTTCCATTCTATCACAGTGACGAAGATGCGATTGGAAATGTCAGCCTAATTCTGGTAATCATTCAATGCATTGTTTTGGTTCTATCTATTTTACCAACGGAACACGCATTAAAGAAGAAATTTTATGATGACGGAACGCGCAGATAGAATATGACGCAGGCAGAAATTCACCTGGCGGGAATATAATTATAATTACCAAAGTGGTGGAAATCCTAAATTTCAAATGTCAGGAGGAAATATTTGATGAACTATATTATTATCGTTACAGATTGTGACTGCATCGTTTCATTCTATTCATTTCATGGAACAGAAAAAGATATGCTTAGTGTGCTGAAGAAAAAAGCAGAGGAACGCCGACAGGCTCTTGCGGAACGTCCGGAATATGTAACTGATATTGAATATGATGAACTTACTTCTTCCTGGCACATAAATATTCTTAGTGATAATCTTGAAGTGACGGAAAGTATCACTGCAAAACCAGTAGACTTAATCGAATGTCTTAATGCATAGTAGAATGGGTGATAAATTAAAAAGAGGGGGAAGATCCAGATATCGTGCTGATTGTACCACACAGGAAGTCGTTTTAAATCTGGAATGGCCCCTCTTCATCGTCAACTATTCGTTAAACCAGTGTTTAGCGAATAGTTGGATGCCACTATCCCATCGTGATTTTGGGTATCAGAGTTTAAAAATCCACTTCCTAACTGTACATTGAAGTAATGTTGGCACTTATGATGAAATAAAAGCCATTTAGATAGCACTTATAACAATATATGACAAGATTTTTTTTGAAGAATAGATGGCACTTATGTTTTATAAGTGCCATCTATTCTTCAAAAAAATACAATAGTTATCATACTATTTATCAATTCTAATTATTTTCATTTCTACAGCATTATCAAATACAATATAGGCAGGCAAGAAAAAGCTTAGCTTAATATCTCGATATGTTTTGTTTGCAAAAATTCCTTGCTGAGCCTTTTCCTTTACTTCGTTATATAAGTCATCAACAATAATTTTGTATAATTCTAAAAATGCAACCTTTTGATAATCGTAAGCACATACTTTAATATAGTTCGTAAATTCTTCTTCCAAAATGCAAAATGTCTTTCCACATTTCCAATCATTTGTGAATACTTTTGTTATATCAGTCCATGAATCATATCCGGTTAATACGGCAGATGCAATGATTATGTCTATTATATTGCGGTCATAATCATAATATGTATTCGCAAAATATTCAGAAAGTAACGATGATCTAAAATCTGTTAATGTACCTGAAAATAGTTTTTCATCGCATGCAACTTTTCGTTTTTGTGCGTAATTAAAACAATATTCGGAGAACCAACTGATACTAAGTGCACCGTATTTCGCTATATTATCATAGTAATTGTAACTATTCCATGACTTATTTCCAATATCTTTTGTTATACTTGCTACTTCTCTTCCACCATTAAGCTTTTTATTATATAGAATTGATTTTAAGCAACGGTGTACAAGGGGTACAAACAAGATTAAAAAGAAAAGATAGATTTGAAAGTAAGTAGAGTGGGATAATCCAGAAGTTAGAGCTTAGATTTTCCACTCTACTTGAACGTGGTCGCTAGTTGCGCTGATTGAAATAATCAGGCCGTCAACGGCTTTCCTTTTGTCGTCAAATTCAATGCTGTCCCAATGGTCGAGGTAATAAGAGAGTTCCTGCTCCTTTTGGGGTGACATTGTTTCAATGGACATTTCCGCAATCTCCTTTGAAATGGTCTGGCGGCGAGTGTCCAGTTCTTCAATTTTTTTGTTAGCATAGGCAAGAAGTGTTGCGTTGGCTCCGGTTAGCGTATCAAGTAGTTTTTCAATCTCGGCTTCAACTTGCGCCAGTTCAATTTGATGGGCGGTCAGTTTGGGATTGACTTTTTCCTCCCGGCTATGGCGGACTTGAAAATTTTTAAATCTCGCCCGCATAGCACTGAAAATAAATTCCTCAAATTCAGATTTACGGATTTTACCACAGCCCGGGCAGCCTTTATTTTCAGTCCGTTTACTACAGCGAAAATAGCCTTCGCTGTTCGGAACGTGTGTTGCCTTTAAGGCATATCCGCAACACCCGCATTTAACTTTTCCGGCAAGCCATGTATTTTTCGGCTTACGTCCTTGTTGAAAACTCTTATTTGTCATTAGCTTCTTCCTGCATTTCAGCCATACATCAGACGGTATGAGCGCTTCATGTGGAGCGATTACAAGTATCTGGTCTTTCAGGCTCCTGTCTTTATCCTCCTTCACGTCCCGGCCCTGATAGAGATAACAGCCATTGGTTCCGGCAAAATCGGAAGCGTCATTGACAATAGCCGCCCCCTGGCTTTTAAAAAATTCGTAGAGTTCTAAATCTGCTTGTGCGTAAACAGGATTTCTTAAAAGCTGTGAAATAAAGGTACGGAATAGCGATTTACCGTAAACTTTGATGTTCTGTTCCTCAAAGTACCGTGTAATGTCACCAAAAGACGTTTCCGGCTCGGAATACATTTCAAACATGAGCTTTACATATTGGGAAGTTTCGGGGTCTGCCACCATCTTTTTTGTGCGGATACCTTCAACCACTGTCGGCTCCAACTGATAACCATAGGGGGCCTGTCCGCTCATGTGAAAACCTTTCAGGCACCGGGAGTAGTAAGCGTCCGTGACGCGTTTCTGGATTGTCTCACGTTCAAGCTGTGCGAATACGATACAAATATTCAGCATGGCCCGCCCCATTGGGGTTGAGGTGTCGAACTTTTCTGTGGACGAAACAAACTCCACGTCATATTCCTGGAACAGCTCCATCATGTTTGCAAAGTCCAGAATGGAACGGCTGATTCTGTCCAGCTTATAAACGATTACCCGCCGCACCCGGCCCTTTCGGATTTCTCCTAACAGCTTTTGAAACTCCGGCCTGTCCGTATTCTTCCCGGAATAGCCTTTATCCTTGAATACTTTACAGCTTCCGCCTTTCAGCTCATACTTACAAAAATCAATCTGGCTTTCAATGCTGATACTGTCCTTACGGTCTACCGACTGTCTCGCGTATATACAATCTTCTCTGATAATGTCCATATTGGGCTCCTTCCGTATGGAATGGAGCTACCAACCTTACAATTATATTATACCATAGGCAGCCCCGGACAACAATGTTGCGGTTGATTAGTAAAATCTGTCCGTGTATTTACTGAACACATCATATAAGTGATTTTCGATTTCTCTTTTTCGCTTGTTCTTTTCATCCGGGGATAGTACCGGAATTAGATTTTCCAATACGATAAGTTTCCCTTGAAAATATACGGATTGTTTTTCGCTTTGGTATGTAACAGATTGAACCATCGAAAACCTCCACTTTTCAGTACGGATGAACAGCGGCCAGCTTCCCTCTTGTCTGCTGGGGAAACCTAAAAAAGCGGCTCCCTGGAAGGAACTGCCCTTTGAGCTTTCCCCAGCCTCGGGCCACGTTGGCCCGAAGCTAATAATCGCCGTTATAATATTTCTGTTCAGCCTCGTTGAGTGTGTATAAGTCAAACACTCCATAAAGCTGATTTACTACACGGCTAATATCTTTATGGGTGAATCCACAGTCCTGCATGGCCATAATCACATAGCCCCGGCAGGCGTCATTACTCCATATATTCAGCGTTAATTCTGGACTAGATATATTTTCCTTCATAAAATTCTCCTGTTCATAGAAAAATATGGGGCCCAGCCAGAACGGTTGCCCTATCATCAGACAGTAATAGAGGAAGGGCCCCACAGGTTAGAAAGTTTTTTCAGATAGACCGGACGGACAGTTGGCTTTTTGTCCCATAGCATTTCAGCTCTCCCCATTCTGATGGCAAGGCGATCTCATTACCTGCGACGGCTCACGGTTCGCAACACCGCTGCACGCTCGGATTGTGACTAATCGCAAGTATCCGGGTTTTGTGTTTTGTCCGGCAGACCTGCACAGTCTGCCTACGGCATGGGCCTGGTCGCTCTCTCTAGTGTAAAAATAGAGGTCATGGCGGGCCTGTCACTGGACACAAGCACCCTTCGTATCCGTCTATCTTTTATTCAGTTTTCAATCTGCGTGAGGCGTGTCCCGCTTCGGGCCAATGTGGCCCGAGGCTTTGACTGCCTCTCATAAGCCATTTCATTTTTGAGGCGAAATCGGTACACCTTATAAAAATTTTTTTAAAATTTTTTCCAAGTTCCGAAGGCCGCGCTCAATGGCGAGCCGCACGACCTTTTCATCCACACCCTCGGCCCGGGCAATGTCTTGTTTCGTCAAGCCGAGAATGAAATGAGCGTAAATGCGCTTTGCCTGTTTGTCGGGCAGTCGTGAGATGGCGGTATAGAGTTCTTGTATCGTCACTTTACGCTCATACAGTTCATAGGGAGAGAACGCAACGAAAAGCGCCTCATGCTCAATTCCATCATTCCGATCCAGGGAGTAATAGGCTTTGTGCCGGTATGTACGCAGACGGTAAGCGGCTTCCTTCCGGTCAAACTCCTTGAACATTTCAACAACATCTTCTGGTACTTCCATAAAGTAGTCTGACGTATAAAAAGGGTAATAGTCCCGTAAATTTATAATAGCCATATTGAACCTCCGCTTTGTTTTGTGATGGATGGACAACAAAACAGAAGCGGCGGGGAGCGTATATGTAGGCTGAAATTTCTGAAATTTTCAAAAAATAACAGTGAAAAATCTATAAAATAGTAAAGATGGCTACTCGTTCTAAAAAAGCCTCGACAGCTTATCTCAAGACTGGCTCTGTTTCGATAGCAAATCCTGAAATAAGGTGTCGAACATAAAAAAAGCTCAAACAAATAACAGCTTGTTTGAGCCTTAAAAAAGTTTAAATTGGAATAAAACTCCTCCCATCTAGGAGGAGGTAAAGCAAAAGGGGCGTTGCTTCATCTATTTTTTCTCAATAATCTAACTCATGTTATTAGCAACCTCCGCGTAAAAATCTCGTAGTTCTTTTATTATCATATAATGTATTTTTTGCAAAATTTGTCGTAGATAGGAGGCAAAAATAAAAAATAGAGTAGAGGATATGTTAATGGTTAACGTACCTCTACTCTATCTAATTGTTACTAAAAATTTTCTTTTAAAAAGGTTGTTACAAAACAGACTCAATTTACTATATATAGTATATGTCAATTATTAAATCTACCATATACAGAACATTACTTTTCTCTTTGCAACAACCCTTTTAAATTGTATAATTGCTTTCACTTAATCAGCATTATTTTTTATCTGATTGAATAGCCATCCTATAATTCGAGCTATACAGTATAAAACACCAAGTCCAAGGACGGAGCATACAACTAGAAAAAATATAGACATTGCCGACATATTTACATCAACACCTTTTTGAATAGGACTCTACTTATATTATTCTTAATTTAATACGGTAGAAACTTCTCCATTAAAAACTTCCGTTCTTAAAGCGAAAGAAAGTGTTCCTACTCCGCCGACTACATTTGCTCTCATAGAGCCAGTCACTTCGGCCGCTTTGCTTGAGGTAGATGTTGCACGGCCAATGGCTAAACTTTCATCTTCAACCGTTCCGCCAACACAGTAGGTATTTAAATCACGTGCATTAGAAATTTTCCACTGGCTACCACTCTTTGATAAGTCAAATCTGTAATCCATACCTGCGACACCCCAAAATGCATCCGATTTCCACGTTCCTTCAGTAGCAGGATCACGAGTTAAAGGAGGCGTATAGCTAAGTGTCACTGTTACCGGCTGACCGTCCTTCTCGAAATGTAATGTTTCCGAATAGGGCTGGCTTTCGTCAAAATTATTCAGATCGACACTGAATGTTTGTCTCTGTTCTGGAGAATCAGCAGCAAGAGCACTAAATGCGCTACCAACTACCATGAGACTCAGCGCTACCAACAGACCCAATGCCTTTTTCAAACCTTTCTTCATAAATGACCTCCTTGAGACTTTACCATAGTAACAAACTCAGATTTTTTAGCGCCCACCATTATGTAAGGCACTATTCTCTCAAATTCTCCTCCTCTATAGCCCCAATGGTATCCCTCCCTTTACTAATCGGTTATGAGCTTTTTATAACTAACTGTAGTATACCACAGAATCCCTATATATGCAATATAATCTAAAAATGGTAAATAAAACTTAATAAATTGTTAATTATCAACATATATCGTATATTTTTCTGATATAAAAACCGGGTATTCAAGTTTTGTGTTTTGATGTTTGAGTTAAAACGATAAAAAGAAAGAGAACTTGTTGATATAAAAAAAATATCATTCTTTTTGCATAAACATATAAAAACTCGAAAAGCGATTGATAAATCACCGAAAATTTGTGGCGAATTTTCTTAATATAGATATTTTAAGGAGGTATTGCGTAAAACAATAGATGTTGTATAAACTCAATAATCTTTTTTGCAGTATATTGCTAAATAGCTAAATGGCAAGCAATGCCTCTGTGGCCACAAGTGGCACAAAGGCTGCTTGTTGGGGCTCGCCCCAAACCCATATCTTCGGGCCAACATGGCCCGAAGTGTCAGCGTCGCTTTGCTCCTTATTTTCATAACCTTAACGCTCCTTTTCCTGCTTTCTTCCCGGCTCGGTGTAGCCCATCAGAGTGTCAATGTTCGCCTTGATTGTGACGATCTCCTGCATATCCCGTCGTGCCTTCTGGTATTCTCCATAGAGCTGTTTTTTCTTTGCTGTGAGCTTACGGCCTTCTTCCTTCAGCACATCCATTTTGGGGAGCTTTGCCCCGCCCAGCAGAGAGCGCATTTCCGCTTGTGCAACCCGGTACAGTTCAAGGTCGGCCTCATGCTCCGCAAGGAATTTCCTGCTGTACTTCGTCGCCTTATACTGCTCAAAGACTGGGCGGGTTTTGGCATACTGAACCGTTGCAGCCTTTAGCCCGGCATTGGTTTTCATAGCCTGTTCCGTCTGCTTGACCTGCTCGGAAATAGCATGGAAACGGTCTGCCGCCTCGGTGGCTTTCTGCGCCAACTGCTCATAATCGGTCAGGTTATTGTCCTGTATATAGGCAAGAGCGGCGGCCATCTGCTTAATGTTAAATACCTTCGCCCAGCGTTCATATCCAGGCCCCTTACCGGCAGCCAGCTTTGCTTGAATATCCACCGCCAGACTGATTTTCCGTTCCGAGCGCCCGGGGCGTTTTTCTTTGCCCTCAATGGCAGACAGAACATCTTGCAAGTCGTAGCCGTCTCCCAGCGTGGAAGCCCGCAGACGGGTAAAGCGTTCCTGTCCCTGCCCGGTCAGCCGGAAACTGATACCGCCGCCCCGAACCGTCTTGACCTCATATCCGGCCCGCTTCATCAGATTGAGAAATTCGTCCAGATCAGCGGGGCGTTCCGCCAGCGCAGTATCAATGGCAAGGCGCAGTCTGTCCTGATAGGAAAGCGGCCCTTTTCGTTCTTTCTGCCATTCTCCATAATTCCGATACTTGCCCTTGCTCCGGGGCTTCGGGTTCTCTACAATGGACAGCCCGTTTTCAAGGCACAGCCTGTCAGAGAGCCGCCGGAGGGCGAAGCTGGAGCCCCAAAAGTTTCGGAATTTCCGGGTGCAGTCAAGGGTGGTGGAGTTGTAATAAATGTGACAATGGATGTGCTGCTTATCGGTGTGCGTGGTAACGATAAAAGCGTGCCGCCCCTTTG
>QUFC01000159.1 GCA_003478355.1 Lachnospiraceae bacterium AM48-27BH | reverse complement strand
TTCCTTATCGAGCTTGTCGATCTTGTTCATGCAAGGACTCCTTTCCTCTGGCTCACAAACGCCCGAAGGCATAGAAATGTGTCTGCCAGTAGCTTGAATTGATGTTTGCGTATTGGATGGGCGAACCACAATGAAGCATCATCCGTCGCCCACATAAATCCCCACATGGGACACAGGGCCGGGGCTGTCATAGGTTCCCGTGAAAAAGATAATGTCGCCGGGCTTTGCCTCGGAGGGGGAAATAATAGCGCACTGGTTATAAATGCCCTGCGCCGTGGTACGGGGCAGGTTGTGGACGCCGCTGGCCGTGTACACCCAGCAGACAAAGCCCGAACAGTCAAAGGAGGTGGACGGGCTGGAGCCGCCCCACACATAGGGCCAGCCGATGTACTTTGTGGCTTCTTCCATGAGCGCCGCAAAAGCCGGGTCATCCAGCGCCTCGCCGGGTATCTCATAGCTGGGGCCGGTATCTTCGCCGCCGTTGTAAATCCCTTCCCACAGATAGGG
>QUFC01000158.1 GCA_003478355.1 Lachnospiraceae bacterium AM48-27BH | reverse complement strand
ATTCCGAATGGAAGTGATATGATTTTGAATTTGATTCGAACAGAAATCTTCGAACAGTTATCCGATCAGCCGCTTCCTGAATTAGGGGAGACAGAGCAAAAATTATGGAAAGAAAAGCTGGAGAAGCTGGAACTTCCTGTTCTGGAAGACTGGGGTGGTGAAAATGTGTCCCAGATGATAAATGGAAAAGATTATAAATTTTATGTAAATAAAGCGGGCTTCTATCGGATGCGCTTAAGTTTTGAAACCGATCAGACTGGAGTCCTGGAATATGAAAATGAGCGTGGAAATCATCAGATTCCATTTGGAATGGGAAATCATCAGATTGGAATGTTTCCAGAATATGATCAGTTATGCGTTTCCTCTGGCGCATGGTGCAGCAAAGATACGTTCCATGTGTGTTGCCAGATGATTGATGAATCTGTGGCTGCGGTTCATTTTAAGTTAGTATTTGCAGAAAATGGAACCATGACGATTCTTATGAAGAAGACAGAAGAAACGAAGTTTA
>QUFC01000157.1 GCA_003478355.1 Lachnospiraceae bacterium AM48-27BH | reverse complement strand
TAAATGGACGCCCGGGAGCTGACCCGTGACGAGAAGAAGAAAATCCGCACTCTGGTCACGGGGATGTGCGCCAACTATGACCGGGAAAGCGGCCTGTGCCTTCCTCTTGACTGTGCCTGCTATATGCTGCACAAGTGCTGGACAGGGGCGTACTGCCGTTATTTCCGTGAGGCTGTCCTGCCTCTTAACCCGGAGCTTCAAGCGTCGCTGACAACGGAAGGCATCTCCCCGGAGCTGCGGGCCTGTGCGGTCTGCGGAAAGGCGTTTTTGCCCGAGGGGCGTCAAGCCTACTGTTCCGACGCCTGCAAGGCCGAAGGGAACCGCCGGAAAAGCCGGGAACGCATGAGGAAAATGCGGGAGAAAAGGCCGGGCGGCTGTTACGATTTGCCGCCTCCAAAGGCTTGACATTCCGGGCTTTTTTGAGGGTGTTTCCGGGGTGGGAATATCTTATTACATTCCTCCCCGGTCTGCCCTCTTATTTCGTAACATCCAGCACTTCGGGTCATGTTG
>QUFC01000156.1 GCA_003478355.1 Lachnospiraceae bacterium AM48-27BH | reverse complement strand
GGGCGGCTGTTATCGCAAGATTTCTGTTTTTTCCGGCTCTTGACCGTCAGACGCGGATAAACGCGAGCTGTCGGCAAGCACCAGTTTGAGCAGCTTGTCGCGGAATGTTTCTGTGCTGCTGTGATTGAAAAACAACTCCGCAACAATGGTCTGCCCGTTCCTCTGGGTCGTGATGATGCTGTCGGGGGTCTGTTCTGCCATAGGCGGCTCCTTTCTTTGGGCGCAAAAGAGGGATTTCCCGTAGTTCGGAAAATCCCTCTTGGTTGACGGTTATTCTGTTTTACTGTGCGGGCTGTGCGGCGGCTGCCTGCGCCTTTCTCTTTGCCCGGTATTCCCGCGCTTTCATGCGGTCATACTCCCGCTGCTTTTCAAGGTTTCTCGCCCGGTACTCCCTTGAATACTGCCGGTGGTAGGCGCGGCTCTTTTCCTTTTTGGCTTCTTCGATTTCCCCCCGCATTTGCTGGATTTCCTGCTCGGTCGGCTCTGCAAGCTGTGTCACTTCGTTCTCAAACTTGCCGATATAATTGAAATATATGCTGATGTGCTGGATTGCGTATCTCGCCCTTT
>QUFC01000155.1 GCA_003478355.1 Lachnospiraceae bacterium AM48-27BH | reverse complement strand
CATAGGAAAGCTGGTGGGGGCTGATCCCAAGCTGTTTGGCTAAAATCTGCCGGTCCCCCTGTGCCTGCGAGAGCAGCACAAGGAAGTCCGAGTTTTCAAAGATGTTCTCAATCTCCGGGCTTGCCAGAAAATCCTTTACGTTCTGCGTTAAAGCACTGGGAACGCACCCTTTTTTTCGCAGCATTTTCCAGATCGCCACACAATAGCTTGCCGTCAGACGGTCACGGAGCAGCACATGAAATTCGTCGAAGTAGCACCATGTAGCGATACCGCGCAGGAAATTCATGGACACCTGCGAGTTTACCAAGTCCTGCATAATGAGCATGGCAATCGTCCGAAGTCCGGCCCCCAGCTTTTTTAAGTCAAGGCATACCAGACGGCGGTTCAGGTCCACATTGGTTTCATGGTTGAACACGTTAAGGGAACCCGACACATAGATTTCAAGGGCAGTTGCCAGCCGTACCGCCTCGCCCTCCGGCTGGGAACAGAGCAGGTCATACAGGGTTTGGAGGGTCGGCATTTTGCTTGTTTCCGGGTCCTGCAAGTGTTCCCGGTACATCTGGCGCACAC
>QUFC01000154.1 GCA_003478355.1 Lachnospiraceae bacterium AM48-27BH | reverse complement strand
CATAGGAAAGCTGGTGGGGGCTGATCCCAAGCTGTTTGGCTAAAATCTGCCGGTCCCCCTGTGCCTGCGAGAGCAGCACAAGGAAGTCCGAGTTTTCAAAGATGTTCTCGATCTCCGGGCTTGCCAGAAAATCCTTTACGTTCTGCGTTAAAGCACTCGGAACGCACCCTTTTTTCCGCAGCATTTTCCAGATCGCTACACAATAGCTTGCCGTCAGACGGTCACGGAGCAGCACATGAAATTCGTCAAAGTAGCACCATGTAGCGATACCGCGGAGGAAATTCATGGACACCTGCGAGTTTACCAAGTCCTGCATAATGAGCATGGCAATCGTCCGAAGCCCGGCTCCCAGCTTTTTTAAGTCAAGGCATACCAGACGGCGGTTTAAGTCCACGTTGGTTTCATGGTTGAACACGTTAAGGGAACCGGACACATAGATTTCAAGAGCCGTCGCCAGCCGCACCGCCTCGCCCTCCGGCTGGGAACAGAGCAGGTCATACAGGGTTTGGAGGGTCGGCATTTTGCTTGTTTCCGGGTCCTGCAAGTGTTCCCGGTACATCTGGCGCACAC
>QUFC01000153.1 GCA_003478355.1 Lachnospiraceae bacterium AM48-27BH | reverse complement strand
TGGTGTGTCTATCGTCATAAATTCAAAATTCATTCGGTGTGTTCCTCCTTTTTCTTTGCTCGTTTGGATAAATAACGGGGGCAGTCAATCACAACCGCCCGGAAGCTCTGCTTGCACCCATGCTGGCATTTCCGGCATAATTCGTTGTAAGTGACACGCCCCCGGTCATTGAGGTAAAAGGAAAGCTCCTGTTTCCTCTTTTTGCTCATTCTCGGCATATTGCGCTTCCTCCCGTTTTTGTGTATGGTTTCGGGGCGATTTTCGGAAAAATTACAGCCATAGAGCCGCCTAAAATCTCCCGAAGTATCAGCGATAGGGTAGACTATCCCCCTATCAGATTGTCGTGTTTCGGTATCATTTCGGTGTCAGTTCGCCAGTTCTCCCCGGTGTCGTTCCTCCCCTGAATCTCACAGCGGCGTATCGCTCCCTTTGGTACGCTCGTTTCGGTCAGGGTTCCTCCACATCCCTGCCAAAAGTCATGGCACTACATCGCCGGGGAAGCATATCCCACACAGGCTGGTCATTCGATTGGAATAATCCATCGATGAACTACCTGTATCATAGAACATTT
>QUFC01000152.1 GCA_003478355.1 Lachnospiraceae bacterium AM48-27BH | reverse complement strand
TCCGGCTCCGTCTGGACTTTTTCGCCCTGTTCCCGCATGGTCTGCAAGATAGAGGGCTTCTTTTGAAGCTGGGAGGCTTTTCGCCGGACAGCGGCTTGATACATTCCAGACGGTCAGCCGCCCGGATGGCGTTGTCCGTGAGCTGCCTCTGCCATGCGCCCACGCTGGGAGCCCAGCGGAAACCACTGCTTTTCAGCTCGGCCCGGGTGTCTGCGTCAGGCTTTCCATCAAAGAATACCTGCAAGCGGTTGTCCTCCCGGTTCATCTCCACACGGCCCCCGTCGAACTCCCAGCCGGAAAACTCCCGCTGTGCCTGTTTGGAAAGCTGTTCGATACGGGCCTTTACCCGGTGGATCTCCGCATTGTTGTTGGTAAGCTGGTAGCTTTCAAAGGGCCTCGGGTCGCTTCGCCAGCTTGACGCTATGCTTGCTTTCAGCTTTTCGATCTGGTCCGGCGACAGCAGCGCACAGCCATCCAGCTTGCCATGCTTGCGGTAATAGGCGTTGACCTCCTTCATAATGAGCTGGGAGCGTTCCAGCCCGTCCAGCTTCTTCTGGAGCTTTTCAATCGCTGCCGGGTCATCGGCGC
>QUFC01000151.1 GCA_003478355.1 Lachnospiraceae bacterium AM48-27BH | reverse complement strand
GCTCGTACAGGGCTGTGATTTTTCCCTTGTCCGGCTGTTTCTTCATGGGGTGTAACCTCCTTTCTTGAGGGTGCGCGCTCCCTTTATCCTTATTGTAAATTACCATTCGGGTCTGTGACCACATAAGAACTGTGCATCTGCATCAGATTTGGTTTGAGCCAGAAACGGGTCTTACCGGAACCGGAGCCGCCGATTACCAGCACATTTTTGTTTCTGGCGGTCTTTGGGTCCTTGGGGCGGCTGTTCATGGTCAGGCTTTCGGTTTTTGTGAGAATGACATTGTTCTGGAACACCGGGTCGATGTAGGGAGCAATATCCTCACGGGTTCCCCATGAAGCGTTTTGTCAAGTGCTTTTTTGAGTTATTGACGCAAATTATCGTGAAAGTGCGAAAGTGCAAAGCGCAAAGGGTCTGCGTTTTGCACTTTCAGCTTGCGGGTTCGGGTGGCTGCTTCTTCTTGATGAAGTTGTACCATTGACCGCCGACACGCCTTGCGCCTAAAATGCCGCCCATGTTGCGCTTGGCGTTCTGTACCGTCCTTTCGGATATTCCGGCTTCGGCTGCGGCTTTTACAATGTCCTCGCTGGCA
>QUFC01000150.1 GCA_003478355.1 Lachnospiraceae bacterium AM48-27BH | reverse complement strand
CTCGATTTTTCAGTTCATTTAAGACTGAAAGCCAGTATTTCGCACTTTCATTGTCACCGATTGTAATGGTCAGGACTTCCTTTTTGCCCTCTGTATTAATACCCAGAATGACATAAGCTGCAAGTTTACGAATGACTCCATTATCCCGCACAGAATAATGGATTGCATCGATGTAAAGGATCGGATATACCTCATCCAGTGGGCGGTTCTGCCAGTCTTCAATTTGAGGAAGTATTTTATCTGTCACGTCAGATATGAAACTTTCTGATGCTTCAAAACCATAGATATCTTCGATTGTTTCCGAGATCTGGCGAGTGGTCATTCCCTTTGCATACATAGAAATGATCTTCTGATCAATATCAGAAATATCTTTCTGACGCTTTTTCACAATCTGTGGTTCAAAGGTCGATTTTCGATCCTGTGGGACTTCGATTTCCATAGAACCATACCGACTGTTTACCTGCTTGCGTTTATAGCCGTTGCGATAATCGTCGTTGTCAGAACGCTCGGATTTCTCATATCCGAGATGGTCATCCATTTCTGCCTCCATCATTTCCTTGAGGGTGCCGCCAAGGAGATCTTTAAGAGCAT
>QUFC01000015.1 GCA_003478355.1 Lachnospiraceae bacterium AM48-27BH | reverse complement strand
TACTGGCTACTTATGTCACTGGCACATTTCATGTGTGCAGTGGGTACTGGTAGGTTCTGTTCGTTTGAAACTGGATATCACGAAATCTGTGATACCATTCAGCTGGAAAAGTATCGTTATCTTTTTCAATGCGCAAAGGAAAGCAATGATTTTGATTCATTTATGAAATTCGCAGTGTAGTTTTGTGCAATTTTTCAAATTTGCTCATTTATAGTATAGTATTAAACTTACTTTTCCCGTGATTTTATAAATATATTTCATGTAAGTCTCCTTTCTTCATATCTGTAAAAATACCATAAAACACCAGTATTATCAAATCATTCTTTAATACGGTATTGGTAATCTGGTATATGCATAATTCCGTCATTTAGGATTTCATTCCCCAAATACTGAAAACTGCCATCCTCTGCAAACCTTACCGTAAGTTCATGGGTTATGACTGCATCATCGCAAATGACCATGTCACAAACCGCCTCAACTGTTAATGTGACTGTTCCATCTTGATTTTCTTTGATGTCGACAACCTCCGGCAGAGAAGTTCCAAAGAAGGTAGGCGCATAATTGAAGCACCCAAGTCTCGCCCAAAGATAGGTCTGGTTTTCCTCATCAAATACTGCGTACTCTCGTATCTGCTCCGCTGTTATGGGAAGATACTCCATAATCAGACTTTCGAACTCTTCTTTAGGAATGCCATTTGGATAATCTTCAGAATTGAACTTTTCTCCATATTTCATTCCATACAGATATTCAAACATTCCGTTATAATCCAACTCACTCATATTTTCTACATTCCAGTTGGAACACAAAAGGTTCTGTCCCTGATATCCAAGCCCCCGAACACAACGTTCAGACATTTCACACTGTTCCTCTGTCATAGGTTTTATTCTGATCAGGCAGCTTCCATCCATAATTTCACTAACCTCTGGCGGCTCTGGCACACACAGCTCATAGCAGAACCATCCTTTTTCCGTGTATTTCCATTCTTTGAGTCTCGTATAAGAAATGTACGAAATTCCCGGCTTGTTGTCAGCATTCCAGATTCCTCTTGTACTCACAACATACATATCCGTTCCATCAAAAATGAATTTCATTCTGCCCAGTCCACCATCATTGTGGATTTCATAAATCACCACAGAGCCTCTTTTCCCTTCCATACATTCTTTCAGAAAACTGTCAACACTTTCATAATTCTCCATGTTAGAATACGTTACCATCGTAGCAATTGGATATCCTGCGTCCTTTACCTTCTTCTGAATTTCAAGAACCGTTTGATCATCCAAAACAACATTAGATGCTATCCCTTTATCTGCTGTTTCATAAATGTCAAGATAAAGTTCCATCAGCTTTTTACAGTCAGTCTCAGCTTCTTCCCTTTCCTGTTCATCCACCGGAAGTCCATAGCCCTTTTCCCACTGTTCTGCAGCTTCTTCCTCGGCACTTTTTGTTTCCTCTGTGGAAGATACTTCTTCCGTATCTTCCACAAGAGATTCTCCCACAACACTATCTTCTTTCCCACAGGCACACAGGTCGCATCCAATCAGAAATGCCATAATCAGCAGAATGCTTTTTTTCTTTAATGCCATAATATCATCCTTTCTTTCTTGCTATCGGCGGCAGTTCCAACTCAATTTGTTCTATAGAATTGGAAAGGTATCTGAAAGTTCCGTCTTCAAATGGCAGAACCACAACCGTATTCCGAAAAGCGAGATCAGAATTATAATCCGGCCATACTCCATCTACGATAAGTGTAATCGTTCCATCCGCATTTTTTGTATAGTCAACCACCTCTCCAAAAGGTGGGTATGGGCTGGCATAAATCATCTCATATTCATAGCTGTTGCTGCCCTCAGCATACCCGCAATGCTCTCTCAACTGTTCTACCGATACCGGAAAATAAGTAGTCATTATCCTTTCATATTTCTCTGCCGGAATCTTCCAATCTTCAGTTTTCAGATTTTCGCCCGTAGAAATCCGATAAATATCTTCATACATACAAGGCATCAGAATGTCCTCTACATTGCTGCTGTCCCAATTTGTGACAAGCACATTGTAATTCACATAGCTTAGTCCTGATATGTATTTCTCCGTCAATTCCCGACAGTCTTCCGGAAGCGGTTCTATTCTCCAATACTGTCTCAAACTTGCATGTGCAATCACATATTCATATGCGTAGATAAAATATCCTTTTTCGGTCAGTTTAATCTCAGCCACATTACTTACCGAAGTTCCCTGTATCTCTGGTATACCGCCTTCCTTCCACCGAATTCCTATGTAATAGGTCTGCAGCTCACCTTTCCGATAAATAAAAGTAACTGCTCCGATCAGTCCATCTCTATGTACTTCGTATACCGTAACCATTGAGTCCTGTCCATTCAAGTAATCCGCATAAAATGTTTCGATTGCCTCATGGTTTTGCATGGCAGTATCTTCTTCAACACTTACCAAACCGCTTCTGCCCAATTGTTCCACCACGGCTTTCCTCTGCTCGTGGGTAAATTCATTAATACCGGAAGAGTAGCTTGGTGCATCTGCAATTACAATATCCTTATAGATTTCTCTGACCGATTCTGCTGCTAACAAAACCGTACTCTGCAGCTGCTCCTTCTCCTTTTCTGAAAGGAGATCATCACTGGCTTGCGGAATAAACCAATATGCTGACTCTGTGAAAATTTCCGCATTCTCGGCTTCTTCTGTTTCTGCTTCGCTATTTTCGATTTCTATAGGTGGCTCCCATACTTCTTCTGCCACCTTTTGCTTTTCTGCATGCAATTTTCCCAAACAGAACACTCCGGCTATCACGAAAATCAACAGCAGCAAAATCGGAAGTCCACATCTTCTAAGCAGCCATTTTACATCTTCCATTATTCGCCTCCGTACAATTCTTCCCATTCTTCCAACGTCAACCGTGGTGTATGCCATGTTTCCTCATAATTATCCTCGGAAGGTGTAATTTGATTGGATACATATTGTACCCCTCCGTCCTCTAACGGGCGGACCACAACCTCATGAGCATATACCTTGGAATCACCTGCATAAGGGAATACTACATTAGCTGTAAGTGTAATTGTCCCATCGCTGTTTTCTGTAAAATCGACTACCTCTGAATATGGATATTCCGGGTACTCTACTTCTTCGAAGCCTCTCGGCTTATATTCATAAGTTGAATCCTCCGAATAATAGACGGTTTTGGATTGCAGCGTTTCACTATCAATATTGAAATATTTCATAATAACGCTTTCAAATTCCTCTTTTGGAATCCGATAAACTGCACTTACTGCCAGGTTGTCATCTGCAATATAGGGAACATACTGACCATTTACTTTTGGATAGAGAATGTCATACATATCATAGAAATTCAAAGCCCCGAAATCATCCTCGCTCCAATCCACAATAAACATGTTATTCTGTTCAAAGCCAATCGGGCGGAGATATTTCCGACTCAACTCCCGATATGTTTCATCCAATGGCTGTACCCGCAATGCGGTATGCTCCTCTGCCCCACTCAACGTAAGAACATACAATTCTTCTGAAAACCAGACACCGGAAAACATCAGGTAACCTTCTTCTGTATAATTCCAATACTCCGCTTGATAGTTTCCTATAACCTCTCTTTTCATATTTCCATTTTCATACTTGTAATAGCTTCTGACCACATCTACATTTCCGTCTTTTGTGTGCAAATCGTATTTTACAAATCCGCCCAAATAGCTGACTTCAAGAATCGTTATTTCTGCTTCCCCCTGTGCATCCACCTTTTCGCAGAATTCCACTACCTTCTCTGGTTCCGTCATGTTAATTTGATTTCTGCTGTCAACAGCCGGATATCCATTTTCTCCAAGGCGATTAACAATACTTCGAATCATTTCCAAATCAGCTATCTTATTTTGTTCTGCTGCTTCTTTATAAAGATCCATACAGATTTCTATAATTTCTTCCGCATTCTCCTGAGAATTTTCTGTTGCCTCCTGAACCTCAATGAAGGGATCATCAACCTGTATTTCTTCCTGGGGCATATCACTGCACCCCGAAATGGTACAACTCAGAAGTATTTGTATCATGCATAGTCTCATTCCCATGCCTCTCCTTTTTTCTTTCATATAGACCTCCGTTCTTTTTTCTAATATGGTAATATCCTGATTTTCAATGTACAGCACTTTAATTATTACATTCGTAAGATTTTTGGGCAAAAAAATTTTCTCCAACAATACAATATACTCTCTTGAATATTACAACCGTAAGATTTAGAAGTCAAGTTATCTTTATATAAAAAGGCTTCTGCCAGAAGGTATCATACATTTTCGCAAAAGTAATACCTTTTAGCAAAAGCCTATTATTCAGCAAGGTTTCAAACCACCCCACTGTTTCAATATTCAAATGTTTCATTCAAAAGACCAGAAAACACACGTCCATTATCTTTCTTTATTATCCCACAAACCGCAAAAATCAAGGTTTCCTCGAAAGCAGACAAACGGTTTCTACATTTCCGGTCGATGGAAACATATCAATTGCAGCCGCCCGTTCCACTTTGTACCCTCTCTCCTGCAGCACCACCAGATCTCTCACCAGACTGGTCGGCTTACAGGAAATGTAAACCATATGATCCACGCCGAAATCAATGATCTGATCCAGCGCTTTTGGATGAACACCATCTCTTGGCGGGTCTAAGACGATCAGATCCGGCTTATCTTTTAACGTGCCAACCACCTTCAGCACATCTCCTGCAATAAATTCGCAGTTATCCAGACCATTGGCTGCCGCATTCTGCTTCGCCGCCTCTACGGCCTCTTCCACGATCTCTACACCAACAACTTTCGCAGCCACCGGTGCTAAGATCTGGGCAATGGTTCCGGTTCCACTGTATAAGTCAAATACGACCTTATCTCTAGTGTCCCCCACGTAGCCTCTGGCCGTCTCATAAAGCACCTCTGCACCTAAGGAATTGGTCTGGAAGAAAGAAAATGGAGAGATCTTGAATTTCAGACCTAACAGTTCCTCATAGAAATATTCCTGTCCGTAAAGCACCAGGGTCTCGTCACTCTGCACCACATCAGCCAGGCTGTCATTGTGGATCTGTAAAATACCTGCATAGGAGCCTTCCAGGTCAAGCCCAAGCAGTGTCTCCTTCCATCCCCGGATCAACATTTCTTCGCTCTCATTCAGCCCTTCTGTCTGAGTGGAAGTCACCAGTGCCACCAGAATTTCTCCTGTTTTCACAGCGCGGCGCACCAGCAGATGGCGCAAAAAGCCCTCATGCTTTAACTTCTTATAAAATGGAACCTTCTTCTCCGCAAAATACTCTCTGGTGGCGGTCAGGATCTTCGTAAAATCCTCATGGACGATCTTGCAGTGATCCACGTTCACCACGTCATGGAAGCTGCCCCTCTTGTGCATTCCCAACGCCAGTGGTCCGTCCTTGTACTCATCACCAAAAGAAAATTCCATCTTATTGCGGTATCCTTCATGGATCGGACTTCCCTTGATGCCTTCAAATACATAGTCCTGGCACACACTGTCTAGCAAAGTCTTGATCTGCTGCTCTTTGATCTTTAACTGCTCCTCGTAAGGAATACTCTGGCAGACGCATCCACCGCAGATCCCAAAATGAGGGCAACGATTTTCTTCTGTCTCCAATGGGGACTCCTTAACTACTTCTAACAGACGTCCCTCGCACCTTCCTCCCCGTTTTTTATTGACCGCAAAGGTCACTTCCTGTCCCGGAAGGGCATTTTTCACAATGGCGCGTTCCCCATCGATCATCACGATTCCACGATTAGGGAATTCCATCCGCTCTACCACGCCGGTATATCTCTCTCCTTTTTTCACTGACCCGCAACTCCTCTCTCTCCTGCCTGTAAACGCAACGATTCCCTATCTTTATAACCTTTCCTATGACACAAAAAGCGTGCCTCACATGAGACACGCTCATAACTCTTTTTTCTACCTGTTCTGTATCTTATTTCTCAGCCTTTTTTTCCGCATCCTCATCTTCGAAGAATCATCATCGAAATCATCATCGAAATCATCCTCAAAATCATCCAGATAATCCGGAGTGAAGAAACGATATACCGCATATGCGATTCCTGCTACCGCTGCTACAGCACCAATGATCGCCAGCACCCATAAAATACAGTTCTTTTTCTTATCCTCTTCCTCTTTTCTGTGGAGGAACTCATTCAGTTTGGTGGAATTCACAATCTCTTCCATACGGTTCATCACGTCTTTGTTCATCAGATCAAACTTATTCATGCTGCACACCAACCTTTCCGATTATCAAATCATGACACTTCTGCCATTTAAAACTTAAACAGTTACGAATAGTATACCATTTTCCATTGGATTTTACCACGGAATTTTCTCTTATTTTAGATTTTTTTCAGCTTCGCAAAGGACGCGAACATCTTTTTCGTTCCTGCTGTATCGAACTCTACCGTCACCTCATAGTCTCTGGCTCCATCCTTCACCTCTTTTACAGTTCCCTGACCAAATTTCACATGGGAAACCCGGTCGCCTGCAACGTAATCCAGGCCCTTTTTCTCCACCGTAAATGCCTTGCCAAATCCAGGATTTTTTCCGGAAAGGCTGCTTCCACCAAAAGCCTGGCTGCCAGAAAACAGAGTAGCTGTCTTGGAAGCATAGGTATTCTCACTCCGGCCAAACTTACTGATACCTGCCGGTTTTTTGGGCTGGTTCCACGGAAGTCCGGTATCAGCGCCTAAGCCCTCTAATTTTTCTCTGGCACTGATTCCTGAGCGCCTTGGTTCTAAACGGCTGGTTTCTAGTAACTCCTCCGGTATCTCCTCCACAAACCGGCTGACCTTGCAATAACGGGTCTCACCATTGACCATCCGCATCCGGGCAGAAGTCAAAGTCAGATGCTTTTTCGCACGGGTAATCCCTACATAACACAGTCTCCGCTCTTCTTCCAGATCAGAACGGTCATCCGAAATGATGGTCATGTAGCTAGGGAACAGCCCGTCCTCCATACCGCTTAAGTAGACATTTTCAAACTCCAGTCCCTTTGCGCTGTGAAGGGTCATCAATGTCACACGGGCCTCGCTCTGATCTAACTGATCCACATCTGCCACCAGGGCAACTTCCTCTAAGAACTCATCCAGAGACGGCTCTTCTGCTTTCTCCCAGTAAGCAACGGCTTTATTGACCAGCTCTTCCACGTTTTCCAGACGGCTCTGGCCTTCGACCTCACCTTCTGCTTCCAGCTCCCTCCGATAGCCGGACTCTTCCAGCACATCCTCTAAAAGCTGCTTGATGGTGTAGTCTTCCTGTTTCATCCGGCCACGCATTTCTTCAATGAAATCTGTAAAGGTGCCGATCTTCTCCGCTGCTTTTCCAAGTCCCGGAACGACTTTTGCCCGGAGCATAGCGTCATACAGGCTGTAACCGTTGGCAGATGCAAAAATAGTCACTTTTCCGATGGAGGTCGCTCCGATTCCCCGTTTCGGCACATTAACAATACGGCTCACCGCCAGATCATCCCGTCCGTTGGCAATGGTCTTTAAATACGCCAGCACATCCTTGATCTCTTTTCTCTGATAGAAGTTCACGCCTCCCACCAGACGGTACGGTACATTGTATGCAATGCATTTCTCCTCAAGAAGACGGGACTGGGCATTGGTCCGGTAGAGAACTGCACAGTCCTCATAAGGATAGCCTTTGGCTAATATATCCTTCACGATAAAATCCGCTTCTTCATAGGACTGATCAAACTGCTTAAACCGGATCTTGTCTCCCTCGCCATTAGCAGTCCAGAGTGTCTTCTCCTTCCGTCCCCGGTTGTTGCGGATCACCGCATTGGCCGCATCCAGGATATTCTGGGTGGAACGGTAATTCTGCTCCAGCTTGATCACCGTCGCTCCCGGAAATGCCTGCTCAAAGTTTAAAATATTGCCAATATTGGCTCCGCGGAACTTATAAATGGACTGGTCATCATCACCAACCACACACAGGTTCTTATATTTTCCAGCTAACAGATCAATAAGCCGGAACTGGGCCGTGTTGGTGTCCTGGTACTCATCCACCATAATATAACGGAACCGTTCCTGATAATACTCCAACACCTGCGGATTGTTCTGGAACAATTCCACCGTCTTCATGATCAGATCATCAAAATCCAGGGCATTGTTCTGTTTTAACCGTTTCTGATACTCCTGGTAGACCTCTCCCACCTTCCGGTCATGATAATCACCGGAATTATTTAACAGAAATTCCTCCGGCGTGATCAGTTCATTCTTCGCATTGGAGATCTGGCTTAACACCGCCCGCTCCTTAAACAGCTTGGAGTCCAGCTGCATAGCCTTCAAAATCTGCTTGAGCAAAGTCTTCTGATCATCGGTATCATAAATGGAAAAGCTGGTATCATACCCCAGAAAATCAATATGTCTCCGCAGAATCCGCACACAGGAAGAATGGAACGTGCTGACCCAGATGCTCTCAGAACCAAACTGCACCTGCTGATCCACACGCTCCCGCATTTCTCCTGCTGCCTTATTGGTAAATGTAATCGCCATGATATTCCATGGGTTCACGCCCTCATCCTCGATCAGATGGGCGATCCGGTAAGTCAGGACCCTGGTTTTACCAGAGCCCGCACCCGCCAGAATCAAAAGAGGCCCTTCTGTACAGAAGACGGCCTCTTTCTGCTTGGGATTCAGCAATTCATAAGAACTCATATCTGCCCTCACTTATTTTGACTGCTCATAAGCCTGGCGGACACACTTGGCCAGCTGGTCTGCACAGGATGTTCCTTTCATGCCGCACTGATTACCTAACAGATATCCTTCAATCTGCTCCACGGTCATTCCGTTAACCAGTTTGCCGATCGCCTTTAAATTTCCATTACACCCATTGGTAAATACCACGTTGGTAACAACATTTCCATCTAAATCAAAGCTGATCTGTCTTGCGCAGACGCCCTGTGGTTTCATATCATATCTCATGGTGATTCCTCCTCTATGTACTTCGCCGCCCTCCGCTCTTCTGTGACGGACTCCGGCTGTTTTCCTGTTTAACTTCCGATCCATTCTGAACATATCCTATGTCCACAATTTCTGGATTCTCTCTATTATAGATGATTTTTTTCATTTTGTAAATGCCAGAATTCCGATCTATACGGCATTTTCAGTTCAGAAAATGCCTACCCATGTACAGTAACTGGTATCATTCATCCATTGCACGAACTGTAAAAAATAAATCACATTTCCTCTTGTCATCTGGTTTTGAAAACTATATAATGTGATAGAGAGGTGACAACAGATTATGAAAACTAATAAAGAACGTTTACGTGATTTTTTTGCCCGGCTGGACAGTCTTGATTATATCAAACCGGAACAGATTCCGAATATCGATCTTTACATGGATCAGGTAACTACCTTTATGGATGAACACCTGGGGCAGTCCAAGCGTTATGAGGATGATAAAGTTCTGACAAAGACCATGATCAACAACTATGCCAAGAACAATCTTCTTCCTCCTCCTGTAAAGAAGAAATATTCCAGAGAACATATGCTGCTGCTGGTCTTTATCTACTACTTCAAAAATATGCTTTCTTTCCATGATATTGAAGCTCTTTTTGCTCCGATCACAGAGGGACATTTCATGGATGCTTCTGGTCTGTCTCTGCAGGATATCTACGAGGAAGTTTTCTCTATGGAGTATGAGCAGATGAAACGGTTAAAAGAAGACCTTCTCCGCAAATTTCATGCCTCTGAGGAGTCTTTTACCGATCAGAAGGAAGATAAGGATTATCTGCAGCTTTTCACTTTTATCTGCGCCCTTGGCTTTGATGTATTTTTAAAGAAGCAGGCTATGGAAATGCTGATCGACCAGATCCGTGAAGATTATCCGGTGGATCACAGTAAAAAGAAGAAATCATAAGCGCCGCGTCCCCGCTTTGGGATCGCATGAAGACAAAACAGGCGAAGGAAGTATCTGATGATACTCCTTCGCCTGTCGTATATTCTGACAGATCCGCCTGTCCTTATTCGCCCTGTTCCTGATTCAGTCTGGCAAATACCATGTCATAACCATCGCTTCCATAATTTAAAGAACGGTTCACGCGGCTGATGGTTGCAGTAGACGCCCCGGTTTTTTCTGCGATCTCTAAGTATGTCTTCCCCTCCCGCAGCATTTTTGCTACTTCATAACGCTGAGATAAGGATAATAATTCATTCACAGTACACACATCCTCGAAAAACGCATAACACTCTTCTGGCGTTTTTAAGGTCAAGATCGCATCAAACAGATGGTCTACGGCCTCTGTCTTAATTTTCTTGTTCATGTTTCAATCCCCTTTTCCGCTGTTTGTAGATAGGATCTCTCATATCCACCTTAATATTACCATATTAACACAGTAAACCTATAAAGTCCATACTTCTTTCCCTTACGAAAGCATAAATTTCTCCACAACATGGGCAACGCCATCCTCTTCATTGGTTAAGGTAATGTAATCTGCGGCTTTCCGCACTGGCAGCACTCCATTTCCCATAGCAACGCCAAGACCGGCATACTGGACCATGGTCAGATCATTATAGCCATCTCCGCAGGCGATCATTTCTTCCCGTTTCACGCCAATCACAGCCAAAAGCCGCTCTAAAGACTGGGCCTTATCGATCCCCTTTGGCAGAATCTCCAGGAAAAACGGGTCAGAGCGGTAGACACTAAAATTTTTCCTAGCGCTGCCTTCACCTTCGGTTCTACCATCGCAAGATAATCCCCGTCATCAGTCATCAAAAATTTAGGTACAGAAAATGTAACATGTGCTTTCAGTTCCTCAATCGTCATCGGTATGATCTTCAGCGTATTGATCCGGGATTCCAGCTGGACATACTGATCCTCAGGACGATTGGTCAGCAAGGTTCTGTTTTCATAGGTCAGAATACTGACATTATGCTCCTGGGCCAGATCGATGATCTTACCATTCGACTCTGCCGGAATCTGACGGCTGAAGACCACTTCTTTGGTCTTGCAGTTCATAATGATTCCACCATTGAAGGACAGGATATATCCACCGTAATCCTCCAGATGCAATTCTTCCGCCAACGGCATCACGCCGTAAGTCGGTCTGCCGGAAGCCAGCACCACGATCTTGCCCTGCTCCTGAGCCTTCATCAGTGTTTCCTTTGTTTTTGGTGTGATTTCTTTATTCCGGTTAGTCAGCGTTCCATCCAGATCCAGAACGATCATTTTGTATTCAGACATCTTAAAACCCCTTACTCTATTTTTTATAGCAATTCGTAACTGCTCCCCTTCACAGTCACGCACAAAAATCCCTTGCTTTCTTACCTTCCTATTTCTCATGCGGCTGGATTACCGCATGAAACTCCTATTATTATAACCGAAACTACGCCTCTTTTCCACCTTAATTTTACTTTTTCTAAAATTCATGCAATTTCTTCAAGTTAAACGTCCGTGAGACTTGGCGCGTGATTCTGGGGTGTGCGGAGCGTTTTGGTGTCATAGGACGAGGTTTCCTATGACACCAAAACCGCCCTTCCACAGGATTTCGAGGCTCCTGTGAAAGAGCGGTTTTTCAATTCAGAAATGATTTCCGATCCATTATTTCTGGCTTGTATATGCGAAGAAGTAGTAACCAAGTGGTGTGTAGTACATGCCATCGATGCTGTCATCCAGCATATATTTGTTTACATAGAAGTAAATAGGAGCTAATACGCTGTCCTCACCGATCAGCATATCCTCTGCCTGATGGAAAGCTGTCATACGCTCAGACGGTACGGAAGTAGCCTTTGCTGCATCGATTGCTGCATCATACTCTGGTCTGGAATACTGCGCATCGTTATTTCCGCTTCCTGTATACCACATATCCAGGAAAGTACAAGGATCATTGTAGTCTGCAATCCAGCCGTTACGAGCGATCTGATAGTTACCATCTTTACGTGTCTGAAGGAATACGTTCCAGTCCTGGTTGTTCAGAGTAACATTTACACCCAGAACACTCTGCCACATATTCTGCAGAGCCTCACCGATTGCCTTGTGACTGTCGTTGGTGTTGTACAGATACTCAACAGTTGGGAAGCCCTCGCCGTTTGGATAGCCAGCCTCAGCTAACAGAGCTTTTGCTCCTCACAGTTTGCCTCGTAGTCCTCAGCAGCTACGCTGTAGTAGTCACCGCCAACCGTACGGAAGTCGTCATGGCCGGCGCCCTCTGCGTCATAGATACCAGCTGGAACAAAACCGCTTGCCGGAACCTCTCCAGTCTGGGTAACCTGCTCTACAATGTAGTTACGGTCGATTGCCAGGCTGAATGCTTTACGAACCAGAGGATTGGAGAATACTTCGTCCTCAGTGTTGAAGCATACATAGTAAGTACCAATGTAATCAGAGATCTGAAGCTCGCCAGATGCTAAGTAGTTAGGAACCTCATCCGTAGGAACCTCCTCAATGAACTGCAGCTCACCACTCTTGTATGCAGCTAAGATTGCGTTCGCGTCATCCAGTAAGGTGTACTTGATGGTATCTGGTCCTAAGTTTGCATAATCATAGTACTCTGGGTTCTTCTCAGTTAAGATGTATGCGTTGTGGGACCACTCAGCCAGCTTGTATGCACCGTTGGTGATGTAGGTAGATGGATCATAAGTCCACTCCTCATTGCCCTCTACCACATCCTGACGTACTGGTAATGTAGCCGGGAAAGCCAGAATATCCTCAAAATATGGGCAGTCATAGCTTAAAGTGATCTCCAGTGTATCATCATCAATTGCTTTTACAGCCAGTGTATCTGGATCTGCGCCATCCTGAATCTCCTGATAACCTTTTACCATATCGATCATGTAGGTATAGTCAGCAGCTGTCTGAGGATTAGCCAGACGCTTCCAGGAATACTCAAAATCACCTGCAGTTACTTTCTGGCCATCAGACCATTTTGCATCCGGACGCATCTTAAAGGTATAAGTAACGGTACCGTCATCATTCGCAACCTTCTCCCAGGACTCTGCCTGACCAGCTACGATCTGTGCATTGCCATTGCCATCATTGACATACTTTGCAAGGCCCTCAAACATATGCAGGGTCATGATCGCACCGTCAACAGTAGAGTTTAATGCTGGATCCAGAGTCTGTGGCTCGGATGCCAGACATACAGCCAGATTGAAGCCATCAGCTTCAGCGGTTGTCTCTGCTGCACTGGACTCAGCTGCTGCAGTCGTTTCTGCTGCTGCCTGAGTTGTCTCTGTTGTAGACTTGCCGCCACATGCTGCTAAAGACAGTACCATGGTAGAAGCTAATGCTACAGACAGAATTTTCTTTGTCTTTCTCATAATTACATCCTCCTTGATTTTTCTACCCTTCCAGGGCACTTACCCTTTCCGGGCACCTTGCGCTCTGCGAGCACGGTATACTCTTCGAGCGCATTGTATCGAAACGTCTGTTTTCAGACGGGGATACCAGTAACTGTTTCGTAGTTTGTAACCACTCAGTACCGTAGTTTCCTACTTATCCAGTAAATGGCACGCTGCCCAGTGTCCTGGCTCATGTTCCTTAAATTCCGGAACCACCTGGCTGCATTTTTCCGTTGCATATGGACATCTGGTATGGAACCGGCATCCACTTGGCGGATTCATCGGGCTTGGGATATCACCCTCAAGCACGATACGTTTTCTGGTTCTGCTTAACTGCGGGTCCGGAACCGGAACTGCGGAAAGCAACGTCTGTGTATACGGATGGATCGGATGACGGTTTAACTCATAGCTCTCACCTAACTCTACCATAGAGCCTAAGTACATAACGCCGATCCGGTTGGAGATATGACGTACAACGGAAAGGTCATGGGCGATGAATAAATAAGTCAGTCCCATCTCCTCCTGCATGTCTTCCAGCATATTGACAACCTGGGACTGAATGGATACGTCCAGTGCGGAAATCGGTTCATCACATACGATGAATTCCGGTTTCACTGCCAGGGCGCGGGCAATACCAACTCGCTGCTGCTGTCCACCGGAGAACTCATGCGGATAGCGGTTGGCATGTTCCGTGTTCAGTCCAACCCTTGATAACAGTTCCTTGATCCTGTCATCACGGTCTTTTTTGCTTGCTGCTAATTTATGGATATCAATAGCCTCGCCAATGATCTCGCCAACTGTCATACGTGGGTCCAGGGAAGCAGATGGATCCTGGAAAATGATCTGCATTTTCCGGCGGTATGGAAGCATATTCACAGACTGTGCTTTTCCAACCGGTGTTCCATCTGGATTTAATGGGTTATCAAACAGTACCTTGCCATCATAGACGATCTTGCCGCCTGTTGGCTCATACAGTCTTAATACGGTTCTTCCCAGTGTGGTCTTACCACAGCCGGACTCACCTACCAGACCTAATGTCTCTCCTTTTTTGATTGCGAAAGAAACATCCTGTACCGCCTGAACGCCTGGTCCCTTCACACCCTTGATCGGGAAATATTTTCTTAATTTCGTAACTTCAAGGAGATTCTCGTTATGATTCATTTGTCTTACCCTCCTTGTTGTTTAAACGTTCCTGAATTCTCAGCCAGCATGCAGAGCGGTGATTCTCGCCGATCTCCACATATGGAGGCATCTTCTTCAAACAGATCTTCATGCAGTGCTCACATCTTGGAGCGAATGGGCAGCCCTCCGGCGGGTTCAGCATATCAACCGGGGAACCCTCGATCGGGATCAGTCTCTCGTAGGACTCTGCATCCACACGAGGCATGGAACGAAGAAGTCCCATGGTATATGGATGTGCCGGTTTATAGAAAATATCATCAACCGGACCCTGCTCTACGATCTTACCTGCATACATAACGGATACTTTATCACAGATATCAGCCACGACACCCAGGTTATGGGTGATGAAAATGATACCCATCTTGGTTTTCTTCTGCAGATCCTTCATCAGCTCCAGGATCTGTGCCTGGATGGTCACATCCAGAGCCGTAGTAGGCTCGTCAGCGATCAGAAGCTGTGGATGACAGATCAGTCCCATAGCGATCATAACACGCTGTCTCATACCACCGGAGAACTCATGTGGATACTGTTTCATACGTTTCTCCACGTTGTTGATGCCTACCATTTCCATCATCTCCATGGCGCGTTTCTCCGCGTCCTCCTTGGAAATGCTCTTATCGTGGGCTCTTAATGCCTCCACAAGCTGATTGCCGATCGTATAAACCGGATTTAAACAGGTCATAGGGTTCTGGAAGATCATGGCAACCTTATTGCCGCGGAAATTAGTCATCTCCTCTTTGGACATAGCCAGAACGTCCTTTCCCTCAAAGGTGATAGAACCTCCTGTCACTTTACCTGGAGACTGCAGCAGTCCCATGATGGAATACGCTTCCTGGCTCTTTCCGGAACCAGACTCGCCTACCACACCCATTACTTCACCATAATTCAAGTCATAAGAAATGCCGCCTACTGCTTTTACTTCACCAGCAGGGGTAAAGAAGGAGACGTGCAGATCTTTAACTTCCAGTAATTTCTGATTTTCTTTTGCTTCAGCCATTACAATGCTCCTCCTTTCTATTTCTTCAGTTTTGGATCCAGTGCGTCACGAAGTCCGTCACCGAACAGGTTGAACGCCAGAATCATGATACTTAAGATCACAGACGGAATGATCAGACGGTAGGTATAAGTGTACATACCGCTTAATGCGTCTGTTGCCATGGAGCCAAGGCTTGGAAGTGGTGCAGAAACACCAACTCCTAAGTAGGATAAAAAGGACTCCAAAAAGATCGCAGACGGGATCTGTAAGCAGGTAGTAACAACGATCTGACCGATACAGTTCGGGATCAGATGTCTTAAAATGATCCGCTTACCGGAAGCACCCAGCGCACGGGCAGCAGTTACATACTCCTGCTGTTTTAACTGAAGCACCTGTCCACGGATGATACGGCTCATGGTTACCCAATAGAGCATACCAAATGCAATAAACATGGAAATCAGGTTCGGTCCCAGAACTGACACGAAGGACTTTAATGGGCCGCTTCCTGTATTAATATAATTTGTTAAAATTGGTTTTAATGCAGTTGCGATCAGAAGCACTACCAGCATCTCCGGTACTGCATAGATCACTTCTACGATACGCTGCATCACTGCATCTACTTTACCGCCGCAGTAACCGGAGATCGCGCCATATGTCGCTCCGATCACCAGCACCAGGAATGCTGCACAGATACCAACACTCATGGATACTCTCGCACCGTACATGACACGGACTAAGATATCACGGCCATACATATCAGTACCGAACACATGTGGGAATACGTTCTCACCGTTGGCTTTTCTCTGTAACTCATCAGTAGAATAACCAAACAGTTTCTTCTTAATGCCTAATTCTTTGCGAAGTGTGTTCACATCCACTTCTTCGTTCTGTTTCTGGGCATTCTGAGCTGCCACCTTTGCTTTTGCTTGATTTTTGCAATATCAACGCTGGTCAGCTTCTCGCCCTTGGCAGCTGCCTCTGCTTCTGCCTCAGCGATCATCTCTTCTGCGCTCTTGGTTCCACCGGCGGTGGTTCTGGCTGCCAGTTCCTCATCCAGTCTCTGGGTGTCCTCCAGTGTGTAGTGGGTCGGATGCAGATTCTCTGCTCCCTTATTGAACTGGTCATATCCATAAGGAACCAGATATGGACCAACAAATGCAAATAATACCAGGAAAATGATCACTCCAAGTGCAACCATAGCAACCACATTCTTCTTCAGACGGCGCCATGCATCCTTCCAATAAGAAACGCTCTGACGTTCCTGGATGAAATCCTTTTTCTCGGTCTGGGAGGCACTGTCGAAATCATCTGCACTGTAATTGTTCCAGTCCAGAAGCTCTTCAATATCCGGCTGTAAGGTAACCGGACAACGTTTCATCTTGTTATCTTCTGCCACGATTATTCTCCTCCCTTTGTCAGACTGATACGTGGATCGGCGATCTTGTACAGGATATCAACTACCATATTCATCAGAATGATAAAACTTGCCAGGAAAACTGTGGTACCCATGATAACTGGATAGTCACGGTTCTGGATAGACTGTACAAAATAGCGTCCCAGGCCCGGAATAGAGAATACGCTCTCTACTACGAAACCACCGCACAGGGTAAATGCAACCTGCGGTCCTAAATAGGTAATAACCGGGATCAGTGCATTACGAAGTGCGTGTTTGAAAATGATCTTGCTGTTCTTTAAGCCCTTCGCTCTTGCTGTTTTGATAAACTCCTGATTCAAGGAATCCAGCATAGCAGAACGGGTCTGTCTTGCCGTGTAACACATCGGATAGAATCCCAGTGCAAAACACGGAAGCACATAAGCCTTCACTCCCTGTGACGGATCAAAGATGGTCGGGAACGGACGGAACCCCTCGATACCGCCTGCAAATACAACCAGCAGAATGGACGCCACTACGAAGCTTGGCATGGAAATACCTAAGGTACAGACCACTCGCAGGATACTGTCAGTCAGTTTTCCACGCTTAAATGCAGAAAGACATCCTAACGGCACACCAACTAATACTGCCCAGCACAGGGCAATGGCTCCGACCTTAGCGGATACCGGGAACATTTCCTTAATAATGCTTAAAACTGCACGGTTCTTCTGCATCTTTAAAGAAACACCAAAATCACCCTTCAACAGGTTCTGAAGATATTTGCCTAACTGCACGATAACCGGCTGGTCCAGGCCATACTTCGCATTCAGTGCCGCCAGCGTAGCCTCAGACGGCGTTTTCTCACTCAGCCAGGGGCTTCCTGGAACTGCGTTCATCAGAAGGAAGGTCAGACAGGTTACTAAAAAAATCGTAACGGCTGCCATACCAAGCCTTTTTGCTACATACTTACCCATTTTCTCACATCCTATTTTTTCTTTTTGTCTGCTTCCATGTTTTACCTCGCAAGGGGTAAAAAAATAGCTGTCATAAAAAGCACCTGAAAATCCGTGATTTTATCCAGCAATTTCATCTCGTCCCTACACTTTAAAACACAGAAGTACACATGGCTATAATCTTACATCAAACATGTACTAGAAGTCAATAGGGAAACGCAATTTTGGACACTTTTTTGTTATAGGATGGCGTACACATGTCCATATAGGGCATACATTTTCATAATCCCCCCTGCGGTTCATGCTATGTGACCGAAAGATCGACTGTATCCAATTATGGATAATATGCAGATCGCAGTTTTAACGGTTAAATGGAATTGTTCAATAAATACCGGATAAAGGGGATTACAATATGATAACTTATGATCCATTATGGAAAACTATGAAAGAAAAGAATATCAGCCAGTACCGTCTGGTGAAAGCCTACGGTTTCAGCGCCGGTCAACTGAATCGCCTGAAAAATAATCAGTATGTTTCTACACATACCATCGGTGTTTTGTGTACCATTCTTGAATGTTCTGTTGAAGATATTATGGAATTCCGCATGGATAGGAGCGAAGGACTGTATCCGATCATAGAAACCGTACCCAAACAACCGGAAGAAGATGAAGCGGAAGAATTTGAACCTGAGGAATCCGAAGCGCCATTTTAGCATTGCATCAAAAAGAATCCTGCTTGCAGGATTCTCCGCCTGCGGCGGGGCGCTTTAGCGACATTCTTCCGGGGCGCAGCAGCGGCACTCTTCCTTTCCGCCGCAGTGCGATCCTCGCGGAGCGTTTTTGATTTCATAGGACGAAGTTTCCTATGACATGAAAAATGGCACCGGTAAAATACCGATACCACCTTTCATTTTCCATATTTTAAAATTTAATCACACCAATCACGGTAGCCAGTACCAATACCACGATACTTGCAGGCCATACCAGTCTCAAAGAATATTTGATATGTTCACCGATCGATACATCCGATAATCCCAGTCCCACATAAACGGCTGCTACGGATGGGCTGACTGGTGTTCCTAACGTTGCTGTCAGTAAAAATGCTGCTGCCACTGTTTCTGGCGTTACACCAAATGGTTCTACCACACCGATGATGATCGGAAGCAGTGCATAATAAAAAGCATCTGTACCAAGAACCATTAATAACGGAACAGAGAACAAACACATAAACCAGTGCATATGCGGTGCGATTGCGGAAGGAAGAACTGCTACAATGGTATTTGCCATGGCCTCAACCATACCGGAATCTTTGATCACTCCCATAAATACACCAACGGAAAACAGTGTTACTGTCATTACCATGGCATTGGTTCCATATTCTTTGATCTTTTTATTCTGCTGCTTAGCATTTGGATAGTTCACGATCAATGCGATGGCAAATGCGATCATAAAAATAGAATACAATGGAAGTGGTGTATCCATAAATAACAGTACCAGCATTGCCAACGTCAGAATCAGGTTAAAAACATAGATGCCTTTCTTTCCCTGTTTCTTTTCGTTCTGTTCTTCCTTTTCTTCTGAAAGAACCTCTGCAGCAGTTCCTGCTCCATGCTTTTTCTCTATTTTTGAAACAATCAATGCAATTCCAAATGCAATCAGTGCCAGACAGATTACCCCTGGGATCATAAAGCTGTAAAGATCACCAACCTCTATATTCGCAACACTTGCTGCCCGCATGGTTGGACCGCCCCATGGAACCAGGTTCATCACTCCATAACCACCGCACATAGCTGCTAACAATGCCTGAGGACGGATCTTCATTTTCTTGCAAATTGGTAAAAATGCCGGAACTACGATCAAAAATGTGGTTGCTCCAGAACCGTCCAGATGTGCCACAAACGTTGTTAATAAAACTGCGATTAACACGGTTGTGATACTTTTTCCTGTCCTTTTGATCAGAAAATCAATGATCGGATCAAATAACCCTGCATCCGACATCAAGGTAAAATATGAAATGGAAAAAATAAACAGAATAGCCGTACTCATCATGGTTTTCATGCCGGTTTTGATGAATTCTGAAATCTCTGTCACGCCGAAACCAGCCAATGCAGCCGCGATGATCGGCAACAGGATAAATGCCAGCGGCGGTGCCATCTTTTCTTTGATCAATACAAACATCAAAACAATCATCAGTGTAAAACCAATTAGTGCTAACATATGCAAATCCCCCTTTTACATGTTTGGAAGAGTCTCTTTCTCCTCCAGATTCAAAATTTCCCTGATTTTTACCTGTTCTTCTCCCGGATAACTTTCGTGCAGAAATTCCTCTGCTTTTTTCATTGCCTGCTTTGTCGTTAAAGGCCGGGCGATACTTCCCGATGGATCACGGATCTCTTTCTCATACCCCGTTCCATCCTGCTGCAATACCTTCATCCTGCATCCCCAATGTTTCGGATACTGTTTTGTAAACTCATCTGCAGGTTCCACATGAACTTTATGAAGCAATCTTTGAATTTCTGTGCCTTCTACCACCTCCAACTCAAATTCTTTCATCGATATCTTTCCATATAAAAGTGCTGCCGCCGCCGCATAAGGCGTTGAAAACTTAGCATCCAGTGTGGTTTTGGGATTTAAGCATCCTTCGCTGACCGCACACTGTTTATAGCCCACCAGATATGTCTCAATCTGAACCTGTCTGATATCCGCAATCTGTTTTTCCAGGCTGGTCCGCTCCAGATCTGCCTTTTTTAAAAGCTCTTTCCGGATCTCAAACGCTGCATCAATCACACCATGGGCACTTCGACAGCAGGGATAAGGCTTCATGTCCATATTCAGAATTTCATAAACCGTTCCAAGCCCCGCTGACAGCTTTTTCAGATCACCGCCATCTGACATGGCAGTTAACAGACCGCCGTCCTTCGCTTCAAAAATGTGCTCTGGTCCGGTCATACCAGCTTTGGCCAGGAAAGCTGCCTCCATACCATCCGCTGCTGCCCTCGCTGTGTGAAGAACCTTGCAGTTTGAACCATCTCCTAA
Organism: Lachnospiraceae bacterium AM48-27BH; assembly: GCA_003478355.1. Classification (GTDB taxonomy): domain Bacteria; phylum Bacillota; class Clostridia; order Lachnospirales; family Lachnospiraceae; genus UBA3402. The sequence continues at coordinate 62,927 of QUFC01000015.1, read as the reverse complement.
AAATGCCCACACACCACTGGACTGGGTTCCTGCCATTCCCAGAGCTGATACGATCTGATCCGTATCCAGATTTAATAACTTCGCACAGGCAGCGGCACATCCGAACACTCCGCAGGTCGCTGTTGCGTGCCAGCCCCTGTTCCGGTGACTCGATACGCCAAATGCCATGCCTACACGGTTCACGGTCTCATAACCACAGACCACTGCCAGAAGGAATTCCTTTCCACTTTTCCCCAGTGCCTGGCACAAGCCCAGGCCGCTGGAATCAGACTGGCACTGCCATGGGTTTTGGATGCCGTGTGTACATCATCCAGTTCCAATGTATGGGCATGCATGGCATTGATCATGGCTGCCGGCACCGGCGGATAATTGCCATTCTCTCCCCAGATCTTTGCTTTTCCATTTTCGCTTCCAAACAGACTAGAAAGTGCTTCCCTGGCCTGCTCTACCAATGGATCATGAACCGCTCCGACTGCCACACTGACCAGATCCAGCACCCGGAGAGGTACGGTGTTTCGTACCTCTTCCGGAAGTGCCTCCCAGGTCAGATCATGGATAAATTCTGCTAGTTTTCGGAGCTCGGATTTATTGGTTGTCTCTTCCATTTTCCTTCTTACTCCCGATAAGAATTGATCAGGCTGCCTGCTAACAGCACCTTCTTTTCTGCCTCAGTCACTCCGTTTAACTGAAGCTCCATGGTTCTGGTGGTTCCATCTTTTCCGATGATCACGGCATTTACCCTGGTAGCTCCATCTTCTACCGCTTTGCGAATTCCTGGAAGATAGATGTACTCTCCGACTTCCAAATTGATGCTGTCATCCGGATAAGTAAATGGCAGCATACCCCAGTTCACACAGTTACTTCTGTAACGCTTGGTAGCATATTCGATACAGATATTGGCAAGACCGCCAAGTACCTTCTGACAGCTTGCTGCGTATTCGCGGGCAGAACCATCGCCTGGACGTTTCGCATACAAAATAGAACCAATTCCAGTCGTTTTCATCAGTTCTTCTGTCGGAGCATTCACACCTGCTGCTTTTAAAACCTGATAAATTTCTGCTGTTTTCTGTGTATCTCCTGCAATTCTTGCCTTTTCATAAACCTGGACTGCTTTTGCTCTGCCGACATATTCCGGATCTTTCCTAATTAACGTATATTCTGAGATCTTATACGGATTGGAGCGGTAAGAAGCAGTTTCTCCAGACGGAATCAGCTCATCGGTGGTGGTCACTTCATCCCGGATCACACTGGCAACCTGCAGCAGCAGATTATCTGTCAGTGCACACATCTTTGGCCAGTCTTTGATGGCTGGACCATAAACCAGCTCTGTCTCAGGCTCTGCCTTTTTGTAGCCGTTGTATACAATATTATCGTAAATGTGCTCGTTAAACTCATACGCAGGTGTTGTAAATACCACCGGACACTCTTCTGCGGAGGTTAAATATCCACCATTAAATGCTGTTGCTGCAATGGACTTGGAATCCATCAGTGCTACCGAAGCAATCTGGCCACCGGCTGGACTGGAGCCTTCTCGGTTTGGGAAGTTTCTGGTGCTGTGGCGGATACAGAAATCGTTATTGCCAGGAGCATCGGAAGCACCAAACATGGACCACAGAACGCAGTTTTTACACGGACTCCATAGTTCATCAAGTCATTTAAGACACCGATCTTATTTAACTCATACATGATCGGCTGAGAAGCCGGGTAAATATTAAATGGGAAGGTTCCCAGTCCTTTGTCTAACTTTTGGGCAATCTGATCTACTGCATAAATATTTTCAAAGGAACCTGCTGCACAGCCTGCGATTGCCGCCTGATCCACTTTGATCTTTCCATTGTGAATTTTGGAACGAAGGTCTAAATGAATGTCTTTATTATTTTCAAAAACTCTCTTGGCTTCCTCTTCTACCATTCCCAGATATTTCTCCGGATCTGCGATCACATCCGCTAACGGGTAGGCGTTGCTTGGATGGAATGGAAGGGCAATCATCGGAACAATGGTATCCAGGTTAATCTCTACCACTCCGTCATAGCAGGCTGCATCTCCTTGCTGAAGGCGTTTGAAATCCTGTGGACGTTTGTGAATCTCAAAATATTCCTTCACCTTATCATCCGTTGCCCAAACCGAAGACAGACATGCAGATTCTGTTGTCATGGTATCAATACCATTTCTGAAATCCATGGACATGCTGCCAACGCCAGGTCCGATAAACTCTAACACTTTATTTTTTACAAAGTTATTCTTAAATACCTTGCCGATGATACTTAACGCCACATCCATCGGGCCAACCCACGGTTTTGGTGCTCCAGTCAAAAAGACTGCAATCACTTCCGGATAATCAATCTCATAATATTTTCCCAGCATTGCTTTAGCTAACTCTGGACCGCCTTCTCCGATGGATACAGAGCCCTGGGTGCCATAACGGGTATGGGAATCAGAAACGATCGACATACCGCCGGATTTCACGATCATCTCACGCATATACTGGTGAATGACTGCCTCGTGAGGCGGAACGAAGATACCACCGGACTTTTTGCAGGCAGACTCTGCGTATTTGTGAACATCCGTATTGATGGTTCCACCGACTGCACACAGACAGTTATGACAGTTGGTAAATACACAGGGCATCGGAAATTCCTTTAAACCACTGGCGTAAGCTGTCTGCAAAATTCCTACATAAGTGTTATCATAAACACCCATGGAATCAAACTGGATCTGAAGATGCTCCATATTGCCGGAATGATTGTGAGCTTCCATGATCTGATAGGTCAAGGTCTGTTTTCTTCCTTCTTCCTCCGATAACTGTGCTGTCTCCTCTGGTGAAGCAATTCTTTCATTATTTAATATGTACTGTTTTCCTTCATGTAAGGTTACCATAATATCCTCCTTTTCTATTTCGCCTGCTATCCTGTGGTCACTGGCCACCAGGATAGCATACAGACTCGCCAAATTAATCTCTCACATAAACATATCCGTCCATGATCCGGCGGGCAGTTCTGGTAACACCACCCTTAATCACTTTTTCACCATCCATCTTGACATCCACCTCCGTCACACCACTGGAATGACCGATTTTGATGATATCCTGATCTGGTGCTGGTTTTGCAATTTCATTCACAATCGTTCCAGGAATTCTTGCGGCTGCTCCGGTTCCGACAGCCACGGTCATCGGATATGCCTTATGAAGAGCTCCCACGGAAATTGCCCGGCAGCAGATATCCATAGATTCTGCTTTCACCTCATTTTTATCCATATCGATGTAATCCTGTGGTTCAGAAATGATGGATACCTTTGGTGCGGAAGTAGATTTTGTTCTGGCATCCTCCCATTTTTCCACAAAACCACACTTAAGAGCGGCGATGCAGCGAATCCGTTCAATATGCTCCATGACATCTTTGTTCTGGTTTAATTCCACCAACTCTGTTCCCTGGATTCCTAAGTCTTTTGCCCGGATAAATACCATCGGATTGGAACAGTCTAAAACGGTGACTTCAATTTTTCCATAATCCGGAACGTCAAAGATATCTCTCTTATTTCCGGTAGGGAACAATTTTCCTGTCTTGGAACCAGCCGGATCTTCAAAATACATATCGATCCTGGAACCAGTTCCCGGAACCCCCTTGATCACCTCATCTCCATGTACCATGGCATGACCATCCTGAACCCGGACATGCTCCTCAATGATCTTATTAGTATTCGTGTTTAACACCCGGACCACCGTGATCGGCTCCACTGCCTTTACCAGTCCTTCATCAATGGCAAATGGTCCCACCGCCGAAGAGATATTTCCACAGTTGGCACTGCCGTCCACTCTCGGAATCACGATATCCACCTGCTTAAAGGTGTAATTCACATCCACATCTTCCCGGTCGGATGGAGAAATAATCGCAATCTTGCTGGTAGAAGATACGGTTCCGCCCATTCCATCAATCTGCTTTACATCCGGAGTTCCCATGACCTTTAAAAAGATCTCATCCCACAAACTCTGATCCTTTGGAAGATCCTTCTCATGGAAAAATACTGCTTTGCTGGTACCGCCTCTCATGTAAACACATGGATATTTTTTCATGTACATACTTCATAACTCCTCTCGGTTTTTTATCACTTTTTCTTGTTAACTATACAATATCACTTGATATTCATAATGTAAAATGGTAGAATTTTATCAACTTCGATAACCAAATGGAATGTTTTTAGATGAGGAATCTTACTTATGGATGAAAAAGATTATGAATTACTCTTAGATTTAAATGAAACCAAAAATATCACAAAAACTGCCAGCCGCCTCTTTTTAACCCAGCCTGCCATCACCAAGCGGATTCAGAAGATGGAGGAAGAACTGAAATGCCCTTTATTTCTCCGATCAAAAAAGGGAGTGATCCTCACTCCATCTGGAGAAAGTATCATTCCCTATGCGAAAGAAATCCTATTAAATACCAGTCGTCTAAAAGAGCAGGCTCTGGCCAGCCAGAACAAGATCTGCGGAACCCTGCGTCTTGGTTCTTCCTTAAATTATTCCCATTACCGGCTTCCTGCTATTTTGAAGGAATATACCGACAAGTACCCGGATGTGGATGTCCAGATTACCACCGGTCAGAGCAAGCAGCTTTTTCAGCTTTTAAACCAGGATGAAATCTCCATCGCGATCCTGCGTGGCCAGTTTCCATGGGATGAGGCCTGCCATTTGATCTCCACCGAGCCTATGTGCTTTGTATGCAGTATGGAAAACAAGGGGCGGCCATTAAACGAATACTCTTATATCGGAAGACATACCGATTCCAACCTGACCGCCCGCATCCAGATGTGGCTGACAGAACATGATCTAAGGCAGATCCGGCCAAGTCTCTGGATTGACAACATCGATACCTGTAAGGAAATGGCCCGTTACGGACTCGGCTGGTGCATTCTGCCCCGGATCTGCCTCGGTGATTTTGACGGATACATCGAAGATCTGTATATGGACGATGGATCTCCCTTTATCCGGAGTACCTATGTGTTATATCGGGATGATTATGGATTGCTCCCACAGGTGCAATTATTTTTAGAAGCCCTTTACGCCTCAGCCTCCTAATTTTCCCAACATAAAAGAAGAACATCCAAGCTTTCGATTCAGCCTGAATGTTCTTCTTTTCATTATTTCATACGGTTGATGGTATCGATCAGATAATCGGTAAATTCTGCTGCGGTTGCACCATCCACATCCGTAGTGACCACCAGTTTTTTCTCCGTGATCGTACAGATATCCAGAGCTTTGTCCAGGATCTCTTTCCGGTCGCCGTATCCGATGTGTGCCATCAGCATGCCTGCTGCACGAATCAGAGAGCATGGATCTGCGTAATTGCCTCTGCCGTGGCTCATTAAGAACGGAGCCGTTCCGTGAATTGCCTCAAACATCGCATATTTGTTGCCGATATTGGAGGAAGAAGCAGTTCCTAAACCACCCTGATGCTCTGCTGCCACATCCGTTACGATATCGCCGTACAGGTTTGGAAGAACGATCACTTCGATTCCTTTGTTGAATTCCGGATCTAGCATCTTGGCACACATGGCATCCACCAGACGCTCCTGAATCTCGATCTCCGGATACTCCTCGCCCACTTTACGGACTGCTTTGATAAAGTTTCCGTCTGCCAGTTTGACGATATTAGCTTTGGTTACAACCGTGACATTTTTCTTGCCGTTCTTTCTTGCATACTCAAAGGCTGCCCTGGCAATCCGCTCGCTGCCCTGGGCTGTCTGAACCTTGAAATCCACAGCCAGATCATCATTGACCTGGATTCCTTTATTGCCCCAGATATACTCGCCCTCGATGTTCTCACGGAAGAAGGTCCAGTCAATGTTCTTATCTGGAATCCGGATTGGACGAACCGCTGCAAATAACTCCAGGCCACGGCGTAACAGGCTGTTGGCAGATACCAGGTTCGGCCATGGCTCGCCCGCACGAGGGGTTACCATCGGTCCTTTGATGATGACGTTGCATTTCTTGATCTCCTCAAATACATCATCCGGAAGGCTCTGCAGCTTGGCTGCACGATTCTCAATCGTCATTCCTTCAATGACACGCAGCTCCACATGACCACTGGCGATCTCCGGTGCCAAAAGATTATTTAATACCTTCAGTGCCTCCTTCATGATGATCGGGCCAATGCCATCGCCCGGCAGAACGCCAACCACGATCTTATCCAGTTTAGAAAAATCGGTGACTTCCTGATCGGCTTTCATTCTCTCAATCCGCTCAAATTCGGACTGGATCAGTTCTCCAAACTTTTCCTGTGCTGCTTTGATGCTTTTCATGTTTGCTTCCATAACATTTTCCTCCATGCTTTTGATGAATTTTTATCAAGTGCAAGGCCGCCTTGTTTTTCTTTCTGACATGATTGTAACGCATTCCTATTCATAGGTAAAATACAAAAATGATCAGATCTCCCATAGGAAAAATGCACCATTAATCCGTCTTTTCGAACCTCATTAGCGGATCAGGTTCTGTTTGTGTTCCATTTTCTTTTCTGATATAATAAGGGGAGTGAACAAGGAGCACTTCTCATATCCACAAACAGCTCCAGAAACATCACCCATACCATTGCAGCCAAATTCAACTGCAGAACAGTTGCTTGCTGCCATTCAGCACCCCACTGCTTTGCCCTCCACATCTGATTCTAAAGGAGCCTCTTTCGCATGACTGACAAAGAACTTCTCTACCTGCTAACCATTGCCGAATATGGCAATATCACAAGAGCTGCTAATGAGCTTTTTATCTCCCAGCCCTCTTTAAGCGAATCCCTCTCCAAAGTTGAGCAGGAATTTGGTACTCCCATTTTTCATCGGGAGCTTACGGGCCTGATTCCTACCGATTTTGGAAAGCATTATCTGGAAACTGCCCAAAAAATCCTGGACTGCTATCAGCAGATGAACCTGGAACTGGATGAATACCGCCAGATGCGGCGGGGAACTTTAAATTTTGGAATTCCCTTTAATTTAGGTGCCTACCTTCTGCCCCGGATTCTCCCTTATTATTGTCAGATCTATCCGGAGATCACCGTTCATTTTAAAGAAAATAATTCCACAGAGCTGGACAAACTGATGCTCTCCGGAAAACTGGATTTTTCCATCATGCACTATGAAACTCCCGATCCCGCTATCCAGTATGAGGCTCTGGCAGATGATCCCTTTTATCTGGTCATGCCTGCCTCCTTTGCCCAGAAATACCAATTTCCGGACTATCGGGAACTCAGTATTTATGATCTAAAATCCTTATCGGAGGAACCTTTTTTGATGATCGCCAGCCGCCAGAAGCTCCGTCAGGTGATCGATGCGATCTTAAGCCAATTACATATACACCCCAATGTGCGTTTTACCACCAAAAATATGGAAACTGCCAAGCGGTTAGCTGCAGCCGGAATGGGGATCACCTTTCTTCCCCTGTCTTATCTGACCTTATTTTCCGGCATCGACAATCTGGCGTGTTATCCCCTGGATCAAAACCTCCAGGCCTCCTGGAAGCTGGTGATCGGATACCCGAAAAATCGTCCGCTATCCCGTTGTTCGAAGGAATTTATCCGGATTTTAAAAGAAAAGATGCAGACCGGGCAGGAATAATTTCTGCCGTCTGCATCTTTTTTATTGCTGATCCGAATGTAATGCGTCGTAAAGTTTTAAAATCTCATCTGCAGTTTTTAAATAAATCTTACCTTCTGCAGTGGCTTTTAATCCCTCCGGCGTTCTGGTAAATAACACGATATCCAGATCCTCCTCCACCCGGTGCACCATACGGCTGATGGAAGAAGGATTCTTCTGAAGCTGCACTGCCGCTTTCTGGATACTGCCTAATTCTGCTATGGTTTTGATCGTTTTTAATTCCTTATCTGTCATAAGACCACTTCCATTCCGATTCCGGTTCAAAAAACTTTCTGATCTTAGTATAGCAAATTTCTACGATCACGCAAATCTTATTGTAAAAATGTCTGTAAACCTATCAGAATCATGGCTTCTGCCTGCTCAAATTCGCCTTTTCTCTGTACTGTAAATCCATGATTGCTATGATAAAATCGACGAGCATAGACAGGTACCCCCATTTTTAACAACCTTGATGTAAATACTTCTGTTTCATCGCAAAATACATCACTATCACAATAAATTAGTATTGTCGGAGGCATTTTTTCAATCTGCTCATCTGATGCAAACGCAGGGCTGCAATAAATTTCTCGACTGTCTTCTGGATTTACATACATTTTGTTATAAAAATCAGATTTCCAAGCTGGAATTCGTGGGTTGCTATTTCCATTTCTTTTTTCGATAGCAGGAGTCGCCATATCTAATCCTGGATAGTCCAAAATCTGTAATGCAGGTACAAAAGTTCCTTTATTGATTGCCATTAAAATACTGGCTGCGGTTAAATTTCCACCTGCACTATGTCCTCCCATCGCAATTTTTTCCCGATCAATCTGAAATTCATCTGCGTGTTCTGCAAAATACTGAAGTACATCATAACAAGCATACACCTGTCCCGGATAACGCATGTCTGGGGATGGCACATAATCAATGTCTGCAATCACACATCCACTCTTTTTTCCAAATTTTCTGCAAAAAAGAATATCCTGATCTCTCCTTCCTTTTACAAATCCACCACCATGGATATTAATAAACAAAGGTCTTTTTTTATCATCCGTGCCATCTTGATACATATGTACCAATGTTTTACCAACCGTCGTATCAATTTCAAGATCCCATTCTTTTTCTACCTGAAACAGATTTAGTTCTTCATCTGTCAATGTTTTTCCAATACCGCCATTGCGAATTTCTTCTGCCAACTGCTTTTCACTTTCAGATACTTCTAAATCTTTCCATATCTTTCTCATAACATTCACACTCCAAATATGTTGATCTTTTCACATAGTTTCTTCTATGATGATACCAGAATCCAAATATCTTTTGACTCCCCCCCATTATTATAAGAAAAATGAGAAAAAGAATGATGCAATAATCAGTACAATTCCCAATGCCGCTATGATTACTACAAAAATAATGCTATATGCAAATGTATGAATCTGAGCACCAAAAACAGAAGGAAGAAGCACCTTACTAAACAGACGACCAACTGCATAAATTGTACCACATAAAAGCAATGCTCCTGTATAGTCATTTAAAGTCACTTTTACTTTTACATCCTCTTTGATCAAATTGCTGTCTACCGGCATAATATTGGTTCCATCGCCAGTCAGTTCCGGTTTTACCTGGCCTAAACGATTCAACAGTGCTCCTGCTACAATACAGAATAAATTTGCGATCGTTAAAACAATAATTGCAAATGAATAATAATTGGCTGCTGGCTCTCCGCTAATCTGCTCATAGATCTGAGAAAGCGGTACCGCACCTGCTCCGTTACCATCTCCCATAATCGGAAGCACATATTTAATCACCATATCAATAGGTCTGATTCCAAAGATAATACCAGCCACACATCCAAATACAGCCGCTCCCACAAGTCCACCTAAAATGGATGGAATATATCCTCCGAAGCTGCGAAGCAATACCTTACGATCCAAGGACAGAATAGAGCCTGTAATCAGAGAAATAATAAATACATTTAATATATTAACATCTCCCTGAACAATATTTCCAATTAATTCCACATATCCTTCTGGAATTAGATTCAACTGTTTTAATATCGCAGTTCCAAAGAATACCATTAACAGACCCCCGCCGATATAGGTATTCCAAATTGGTAATATATTACCAATTTTGTTTAGAATTATCGCCATTACCGTTGTTACTGCAATAAATGCCATAGCATCATAGCCTAAAGTATCTGTAAATGTAACTGCAAGTATAATTGCTGCACATAACAAGTACAACCACCATGGCATTCCGCCTAATTCCTTCATTTCTTCCACAACACTTTTTTTGTTTTTTTCTTCACCCATTTTTCTTGTCCTTTCTTACCCCTTTTAAGAGTCCCCACCCTTAAATTTTTGTAATTTGCGTGAATCTGACTTATTTCCCAAGCTGTTTTTTCAGATACCGAAGCTGTCCACCACAGGAAATGACTTCCAATTCATTATCAGAAAGCTCCAAACATACCCCAAATGCAATTCCTTTCGTTTTATCAATCACCTCCACTCTTTTCGTCTTCATCTGATTCAACAGATCCTGGATTTCCAATTCATCTCCCATTTCCAGCTTGTCATAATCTGCCGGATCTTCAAATACCATCGGAATAATGCCATGATTCAACAAATTGCCCTTATGGATTCTGGCAATGCTCTTGGCAATGACTGCCCGGACACCTAAATACATCGGGTTGATCGCTGCATGTTCTCTGGAAGAGCCCTGACCATAGTTTTCTCCTCCGATGATGATGCTCTGTCCCATTTTTTTGGCTCTCTCAGAAAATTCCGGATCATAGCGGTGGTAGCAATATTTGCTCATCAGCGGAATGTTGGAACGCATACTGGAAAATTCGGCACTGGCCGGTGTGATATCATCGGTGGTGATATTGTACACGGTCTTTAAGCTGATCGGAACGCATAAATGATCGGTAAATGGTTCTGGCACCGGAAGCGGCTGGATATTCGGACCGCGGACGATCTCCACGTTCTGTGCTTCCTCCTCCGGCAGCGGTTTGATGATCATGGAATCATCCACCGGATAGGTTTCCGGTTCGTGAATCTCGGCCAGTTTTGCCACATCTTCACCTAAAATATCCTCTGCACTGGCAAAGGTTCCTAAAATCGCCGTAGCCGCTGCACTCTCCGGGCTCACCAGGTAGATTTCTGCGGTCGGATTGCCTGCCCGCCCTTTAAAATTCCGGTTGGAGGTGCGGACTGCTACACCCTTGGTGGCCGGTGACTGACCGATGGCACAGCATGGTCCACAGGCAATTTCCAGAATCCGGACACCTGCATCCACAAGCATCTCCAGATAACCATCCTTCAAAAGCTGTTTATACACCTGTTTGGAAGACACAGCACAGGTACAGCTCACATTTTCATTCACGTGATGTCCCTGCATCACCAGTGCCACTTTGGCGATATCCGAATAGCTGGCATTGGTACAGCTTCCGATAAAGACCTGCTGCACCTTCTTTTTCTCTACTTCTTTTAATGGGACGACATTGTCCGGCTGATGCGGACATGCAATGAGTGGCTCCAGCTGGCTTAAATCAATCTCTATCTCACCATCGTACTCGGCATCCTCATCCGGAAGCATTTCCACATATTCGGCTTCTCTTCCCTGAGCCCGCATAAATTTTTGCACCTGCTCGTCCCCTGGGAAAATGGAAGTGGTGGCACCCATCTCGGCTCCCATGTTGGTGATCGTTGCACGTTCTGCCACTTCAAGACCAGCCGCACCTTCTCCGACATATTCAAATACTTTTCCAAGTCCACCTTTGATTCCAACCCGGCGAAGCATCTCCAGAATCACTTCCTTGGCATTGCAGCCCGGTTTTAAATGTCCTTTTAAATTCACCCGGATAATCTCCGGCATTTTCAGTCTCATCGGCACTCCCGTCATAGCCGTTGCCACATCCATGCCACCGACACCGATACACAGCATACCGATGGAGCCGCCATGAGGCGTATGGCTGTCACCGCCCATGCTCAGCTTTCCAGGGGCTCCAAATCTGGCGACATGAACTGCATGGCAAATGCCATTTCCAGGTCTGGATACATGGACACCAAATCGTTTCGCAACAGACTGTAAATAGATGTGATCATCCGGGGTTTTATTATCCAGATATAACAGGTTATGATCTAAGTAGCTGACACTGGTCTCCACCTGGGTACGGTCAATCCCAATGGCCTCAAATGCCAGATAGGTCATCACCGCATTGATGTCATGTGTCAGGGTCTGATCTACCTTTACATAGATTTCCTCTCCCGGCTTCATATCCGATGGCTTTGCTAAATGTGCTTCTAAGATTTTTCTTGTCAGGTTTTTTCCCATAAAAACAGCACCCTCCTTTTTGAGTCTCGTTTACGTTCTTGACTTCATTATAAGTGGGTGCATATTATAAGTAAAATTTGTTTTTATGAATGAATCCTATAACTTTTTCTTATGTTCTTTCATCGCCTGCTTTGCCATTTCCAAAAGGTCACGCTCCACCTGCCCGATATAGGCTCCGTCCCGATATAATGCCGACACCTCCCAGGTAATGGGAGATTGGGATAAATGATAAACTTCTGCCTCCATGCTTCCCTGCATCAGTTCCAGCGTAATCTCCGGGATCACTGCCACTCCAAGCCCCTGGGCTGCCAGGCGGTAAGAAAGCATATTGCTGTGGGATTCAAAAAAAATATCCGGTTTTCTGTCTGCATTACTAAACAAAACCTCCACACTTGCCCGAAGGGCATGACCTTTTTTTAAGGTAATAAATGGAAGCTTTGCTATTTCTTTCCATCGAATGATCTTCTTTTCCGAATCCAGAATACATTCTAAAGGAAGATAGTCCTTTGCCGTTACCAGTACCAGCTCTTCCTGGCAGATTTCTTCCTGAATGATACCCTTTTGTGGAACCCAGGTTGGCAGAAATACGAAATCCATCTCCCCGGCCTTCAGTCCCTCCGTCAGCCGGTTTCCCGGTCCAGTGAACACTTCCACATCAATTCCGGGATATTTTGTTTTCAGAGGAGCCAAAATAAGCGGCAGCATATAAATAATCCGCTCACTTGGAAATCCCAGCCGGAGTTTTCCTTTCATATTCTGGGTGATATCCCGGATTTTTTTGTCCATTTCATCCATCTGCCCCAGAATCACCCTGGCATGCTTCAAATACTGCTCTCCCGCATAGGTAAGTGTCAATGAGGTGGAAGAACGGTCAAACAATTGCACTCCAAGATCTTCTTCTATCTTCCCAATATAATTACTGAGGGCCGGCTGGCTGATAAATAATTTTGCCGCCGCTTTCGTAAAACTTCCACAGGTGGCTACCATGTCCACATAGGTAAACTGACGTAATTCCATCGGTCACGCTCCCATTTTTCAATAATCCCACTGTCTGTAATAACGTCTGATATCCATAGGATGGCAAAATGCAGCTTCCATATGGGCATCTACACGGTTATTGACCCCATGCATCACCAGATGGGAAATCGTCCCACGATACGCTTCCTTAATTCCTTTTAATTCATAATCCTTTGTATCGATCAAGTTATAGTTGCGGCATACTCTGGGAAGAAAATTTTTCACCCTCTCTGCCAATGGCCTCTGTGCATCCTCGCCAAGAAACAATGTCACGGGCGTTTCCGCATCCATAACTTCAAGCGTTCCATGGAAAAATTCCCCACAGGAAATGGATTTTGTCCGGATCCAGAGCTGTTCCTCCCAGTAACACATGGCATAGGAATAAGTGGCGCCCCACTGATTTCCACTTCCAATAAAATAATGGGGCATCTCCGGATGCTTCTTCACATATTCATATTTCTTTTCCGCATAATCCGCTGCCCAGGCATCTGCCTTAATTTCTACCTGTGCAAGCGCATCTGCCAGGTACGCATCCATATTATTCCAGTAATCCTCATATTCCGGGAATTCTCCATTCAGATACATCAGTCTGGAAGCAGCCATATAAAACTTCAACTGTTCATTGACCGGATAAGAAATACACCAGTCACATAATTTCACCAGAGGCGCATCCTTCTTATCTATGAACCCAAACACTCTGGCACCGATTTTATGTGCTTTTTCTACTGCTTCCTGCATCTCTTTCGTACTGCCTGTCACGGAAGAAAAAATAACCACTGACCGGTCTGTAAAACGTTTATTACCGGTTGTTAAGAACTCCGCTGCCTGTTCCACATAAACAGGAAGCGCACTTCTTTCTTTCATAAAAACCTCTGCCTGAAGACAGGACGCCCAGGTTCCGCCAATCCCCAGCCAATAAATTCCATCAAATCCGCTGCTCCAGATTTCATCTGTAATTCTTTCAATTTCTGCTCTCAAAGCCAGTGCCCCATTGACGCTGTCCACTGCCTTCTGCTCATCAAATTTCAACATCTGAAACTCCTTCCACAGCTTTCCTTTCATTACTTACTCTCTTCTTTTTTATCATAGCACAAATCCATTATTTCCGCACCTCTGATTTTTTCTTTTCATATCTTATAGAAATCAGATTTTCTCCCAGGAGGCAGATCTTTCTATGATATCCATAAAAAAAGCAACCGTTCTCGTCCTTAGCGCCCTGCTTGCCCTCTCCGGCTGTGCCAAGGCCCCTGATGACGCCATGACCCCTGTTACCTTAAATGAAGTGGCCCATTCCATCTTCTATGCACCGCAGTACGCCGCCATCGAATTAGGCTATTTCAAAGACCAGGGCATCGACTTAAGTCTGGTCAATGGAGCCGGAGCTGACAAGGTCATGACTGCCCTGGTATCCGGCGATGCCGATATCGGATTTATGGGGTCTGAGGCCAGCATCTATACTTACGCCAACGGCGCTTCCGACTACGCCGTCAATTTCGCCCAGTTAACCCAGCGTGCCGGTAACTTTCTGGTAGGACGGCAGCCAGATCCGGCATTCCAGTGGTCAAAACTGAAAGGTACGAAGGTACTGGGTGGCCGGGCTGGTGGCATGCCGCAGATGGTATTTGAGTATATCTTAAAGAAACATGGAATTGATCCGAAAACGGACTTAACCATCGATCAGAGCATCAGCTTCGGACTGACTGCAGCAGCATTTACAAGCAGCAATGCAGACTATACCGTTGAATTTGAACCTTTCGCCACTGGACTGGAAACGGAAGGCAGCGGTTACGTGGTTGCTTCTTTAGGAACAGATTCCGGTTATGTGCCTTACACCGCCTACTGTGCAAAGCAGAGTTATATAGAAAAAAATCCACAGATCATCCAGAAATTCACCAACGCCATTCAGGAAGGTCTTGATTATGTAAACTCCCATACAGCAGAAGAGATTGCCAGGACCATCAAACCCCAGTTTCCGGAGACTGATCTGGATAAGCTCACGATGATCGTGGAAAGGTATCAGAAACAGGATACCTGGAAAAGGATACCATTTTCCAGAAAGACAGCTTTGACCTTTTGCAGAATATCCTGGAAGAAGCTGGAGAATTGGAAGAACGGGTTCCTTATGAGGATCTGGTAACGACGGAGTATGCCAGAAAAGCGGCTGGAAAATAGGTTTAAAAAATGCCAGGACAGCGGGATTATATCCCAACTGCCCTGGCATTTCTATATCTATGATTCTCTTATTTTTCATCGGCCTCTTTCTCTACATTCGTTTCCTTACACAGATAGATCGGCCTCTTCTTCACTTCCAGATACGTCTTCGACAGATACTCACCCATCAGCCCCAGGCAGAATAACTGAATTCCAGACAGCATCAAAATAATGCACACCAGTGACGGCCATCCAGCCACAGGATCACCAAATACCAGCGTCCGCCCAATAATTACCAAAATAAAGAGAAATGCCAGCATACAGAATGCGATTCCCAGCCATGCCGCAAACCGCACCGGGGCCGTGGAAAATGCCACGATTCCGTCAATGCTGTAAGCCAGCAGCTTGAAAAATGACCACTTGGTCTCCCCCTTCTTCCGCTCGATATTCTCATACTCCAGCCACTTCGTCTTATAACCGACCCAGCCAAAAAGTCCCTTGGAAAAACGGTTATACTCCTTCATCTCCAGAAGGCTGTTTACATATCTTCTGGTCATCAACCGGAAATCCCTGGCTCCGTCCACGATCTCCACATCAGAAATATGGTTCATCAGCTTATAAAACATCCGTGCAAAAAATGACCGGATCGGCGGTTCGCCCTTGCGGTCCACTCTTCTGGTTCCCACGCAGTCATACTCTCCCTGACGGATGATGTCTAACATCTCCGGAATCAGCTCCGGCGGATCCTGCAGATCCACATCCATCAATGATACATATTCTCCCTCCGCATGGGTCAGCCCTGCATAAATGGCTGCCTCTTTTCCAAAATTTCTGGTAAAGGAAATATAACGGATCCAGGAACACTGCCCGGAAAGTTCTTTCATCTTCGTCAGAGTTCCATCCTTTGACCCATCATCCACCAGGATTACTTGAAGTTCACATTCTTTTCCAAGCAAAGTCTCCCGGACTTTGCTGATGGCATCATAATAATCCTGTAACGTTTCCTGCTCATTAAAACATGGCACAATTACCGATAATTTTTCCATGTCGTTCCTCCACTTTTCATCCTGCAACTAAAAATAGTATAGCGGAAAGTAAAAAATTTTACAACCCTGTCATCCATGCCAGAACAAGCCTTTTTAAATAATCCGGGTAGCCCGCCTGCCTTACCGCCGTCTCCGTTACCACAGGAATCTCCCCGATCTTTTCTCCCTGAAGCCGATATTCCAGAATTCCGGCCTTCTGACCTGCTTCCACCGGAGCCTTTAAGGTTTCTTCCAGCTTCAATATCCTCTCAATCGTCCCGAAATCTTCTCCGTCAGTGCTGAGATAAGAAAATGCTCCGTCATAGACCAGCCCTGTCTGCTCTTCCACACCGCCTTCCACAGGCATTGATGGCAGAACCGGCGGATCCGGGTCCTCATACAGACGACAGATGGAATACCCATAATTTAATAACGCTGCCGCATCCGCAAATCTTGCCTTATAGTCCGGTGCCGCCATTACCGCCGCGATCAGTTCTATCCCGTCCTTTTCTGCCGTGGCAGACAGGCAGTATTTCGCTGTGGATGTAGAGCCGGTCTTTAACCCGGTCACCCGGAAATTGGTGGCCATTTTCAGCAGCCGGTTCGTGTTGGAAAGTCCAAACTCCTTGGTACCCTGTTTCGTCACATGGGTGATATTTTCCATCCAGATGGTGGAATAATTGTGGATCTGCGGATATTTCGTGATCAGTTCTCTGGACATGATGGCGATGTCTTTTGCCGTGGTCACATGGGTCGGTGAATCCGTCAGGCCACAACAATCCTCAAAATTCGTATCATTCATACCTAATCCCTTTGCCCGCTCGTTCATCTGACGGACAAATTCCTCCTCGCTTCCCGCTATGTATTCTGCCATGGCTACCGATGCGTCATTTCCAGATGCGATCACGATACATTTGATCAGTGTCTCCACCGTCTGCATTTCCCCCTCTTCCAAAAACACCTGGGAACCTCCCATGGATTTGGCATAGGCACTGGTCACCACCTGATCGGACAAGCTGATCTTTCCGCTGTCAATGGCATCAAAAATCAGGATCAGCGTCATGATCTTCGTGATACTGGCCGGACTTCTCTGCTCTTCCCCATTTTTCTCATAAATGATCTGCCCGGTGGAAGCTTCCATCAATACCGCCGATGGCGCCGATATTTCCGGTCCCACAGGTGCCTCCGTCCGGACTACGCCGCCGCTGACCACAAGGGCGGTGATCCATGCCAGGACACGGTACATAAACTGGCTCATAATTTTCCCTCGATCATGGGTTTCTCTTCATAATTTATGGAGAATCCTTTCCTTTTTATTCCAAACTTCTTAATTTCCTCCTCAGCTCATTTACACCATTTGATGCTCTGTGCTATACTATTCTTAAGTACTGAATAATTACAGATACTGAACAAATATTCTTAAGAGGTGACCATGATGGATTATTATAGTGGAAGTCCTTCCCGCCATTCCAACAGGCGGAGTTCCATACGCAAATCAAACTACTCTTTTCGCAGACGACGGCGTCAGCATAACCGCATTCCAATTCTTCTTCTGATCCTTTTGCTGGTGGCAGTTGTCGGATGCGGTATTTTTATCTGCATCCGTCAGTTCCAGAAAATGAAACCAGAAAAAACACCCGGTAACCAGTCCAGTGTAACGGTTTCCGGCTCAGTCAATGGTTCCTCTGGCAGTCCAACTGATCCTTCCGCTTCTGATCCGCTGGATCCGGGGCAGGAAACCTCTTCCAACTCCGCTGTCAGCAGCACATCCCTGTTAGAGCAGGCCAATTTCATCGCCGCCGGTTATGATTATGACAAGGCCATTGAATTATTAAAGGGAGCTTCTGATTATGACCAGCATCCAGAATATCTTGAAGCAGTTACCAGTTATGAACAGGCAAAAGAGACCTTAGTTCCATACGATCTAAACAAGGTCACTCATATCTTCTTCCATACTTTGATCATGGATGAGGATAAAGCATTTGACGGTGACTCCGACGAACGCGGCTACAATCAGGTTATGACAACCGCAGACGAATTCTTAAAAATCCTGCAGTCCATGTACGACAAGGGATTCGTACTGGTGCGCCTTCATGACATCGCCTATGAGACCACCGATGAAACTGGACAGACTATCATGAAAAAAGGAGAGATTCTTCTTCCTGAAGGAAAACAGGCATTTGTCATGTCCCAGGATGATGTCTGCTACTATGAATACATGGACGGTGATGGCTTTGCCTCACGCATAGTGATCGGAGCTGACGGTAAACCGACCTGCGAGATGAAGCTGGATGACGGAACCATTTCCACTGGTTCTTATGACCTGGTTCCCCTGCTGGAGGATTTCATCCAGGAACATCCGGATTTCTCCTACCGTGGTGCCAGAGCTGTCATTGCATTTACCGGCTACCAGGGAATCTTAGGCTACCGCACGGCTGCGTCCTACAGCGATTCCCCTACCTATGAGGAAGACCGCCAGACTGCTTCTGCTGTTGCCCAGTGTCTCCGTGACAATGGCTGGGAACTGGCTTCTCACAGCTGGGGACACCGGGATCTCGGCAATATTGAATATGCCCATTTCAAAACGGACTGTGATAAATGGGAAAATGAAGTAGAATCTCTGATCGGCCCAACGGATATCATTTTGTTTCCATTTGGTGCGGATGTTGGAGACTGGCATCCGTATTCCAGTGATAATGACCGCTTCAATTACCTGCACAACCTGGGCTTCCGCTACTTCTGTAACGTAGATTCCACACAGTATTGGGTTCAGTTCGGCAAAGACTACTTACGACAGGGCCGTCGGAATCTGGACGGATACCGGATGTGGAAGGACATTGAGGCTGGAGACGATACCTCCAAGCGGAAACTGGATGACCTGTTTAAAGCAGAAGATGTATTCTCATCAAAGCGTCCGACTCCGGTACAATGGAATTAAGACGCACCCTGAAAAAGCCGCAGGACACATGAAGATCATGTGCCCTGCGGCTTTCGTTTGCTTATTCTATGCTCTATTATGTTTTAGAACTGCACAATATCCTTGATCGGCTCTGCCGGCTCCACGCTCTCTGCATAGAGAACCGGACCTACGCCGCCGTAATCCTGCCACTCCTCGTACTCGATTTTGGCGCGGACTTTTACCCACTGGCGGTTCTCTAAGTTTCTGGCTTCTCTCGCCTTGCAGATAAAGCCTAAAAATGTCATATCTGCCTCACAGCAGGTCATGGCCATACGTCCCGGAACGAAATAGTTCTTCGGGAACTTATTAGATTTCATCACCATTCCGGTGAATTCCACCACTTTTCCACGGTAACGGTCCGGCTTATCCATA
Organism: Lachnospiraceae bacterium AM48-27BH; assembly: GCA_003478355.1. GTDB lineage: Bacteria > Bacillota > Clostridia > Lachnospirales > Lachnospiraceae > UBA3402. Next base: position 43,460 of record QUFC01000015.1, on the reverse strand, counting down.
CAGTCAATATACCAGATACCAAAGTCTTCCGGAGCGATCACTGTCACGTCTGCAGACAGGTCATATGGCAGATCTGCCTCAGAAATCTCAGAGATCTCACCCTCTGCATCTTCAAATACGATCTCTGCCTGGTTGTTCATGGCAAGCAGGGTCCGACGGTAGCCCTCCAGATCTTCCACATCGTCACAACGGTTGCAGATGATCAGTTCGGAATTACGAACCATAGCGCCAAGCAGCGGTTTCATATTCTTCACATACAGATCAAACGTAGATCCGTCGATGATCGTAATCTGCTGGTATACCTCCCAGTCCTTCGGAAGTCGAAGCTCATCCTGGTTCCACATGCCGTTCCACTCCATCAACACACGCTCTGGATTGTGCAGCAGCTCCAGCTCCGTTAAACGCTCTGGGGAGATCTCATCCATGCTTTCAACATTTACCAGGATCGTATTGGTTTTCTTTAACAGTTCCGGGTCATACTCGGTGTCGCCCTCTTCACAGCAGATCAGAAGTGTCTTGCCCTCTGCCTGAAAATAGTCCTGTCCCATGGTAAACTGAAGAAACTGGGTCTTGCCCGCCTCCAGAAAACCATTGATCAGAAATAATGGCATTGTCTCGTCATCAATTACTGGTCCCATGTTATTTTAAACTCCTATTTACCAACTATTTATGAAATACTTTCTTTAATGCTTCCTCATCCAGTTTAGCTCCGATGACACATACTTTTCCTGTGTAATCTGGCTGGCCTTTCCGGATCTCGTACTCTTCCGGTACTAAGTCGAAGTAATACCACTCACCCTCTGTCTCACTTGGAATCATACCCTTTGCACGGAGAACCTGTCCGTAAACATCGCCCTTAGACAGATCCTGTAAAAATGCCTCCAGCTCTTCCTTCTTGCAAGGAGCCACATTCTCCATGCCCCAGCTTGTGAAGACCTCATCTGCATGGTGATGGTGATGATGGTGATCATGATCGTGACAGCCACAGTCGCAGTCATCGTCGTGATCATGGTGATGATGCTCATGGTCATGATCGTGGCAGCCGCACTCGCACTCATCATCATCGTCGTCATGATGGTGATGATGCTCATGGTCATGATCGTGGCAGCCGCACTCGCACTCGTCATCATCGTCGTCATGATGGTGATGATGCTCATGGTCGTGATCGTGGCAACCGCACTCGCACTCATCATCATCGTCATGATGATGGTGGTGATGCTCGTGATCATGCTCTGCCTCATGAGCCCGTCTCTCTTCCACCTCTCTCATCAGATCCTCTGCCATGGTATCTGGCTTCTCGATGATCTCCAGTAACTGGGCGCCGGATAACTGGCTGCATGGAGTCGTCACGATTGAAGCGCTGGCATTGTGCTCACGGATCAGTTCCACATCCTGCTGAACCTTCGCAGCGTCTACTACGTCAGTTCTGCTTAATACAACGGTTCCTGCATTCTCGATCTGGTTGTTAAAGAACTCACCAAAGTTCTTCATATACATCTTGCACTTAGAAGCGTCTACGATGGTAACGGCACTGTTCAATACCACATCCAGAGTAGAAGCTACATCGCGGACAGCTTTCATAACGTCAGATAATTTACCAACGCCGGACGGTTCGATGATCACACGGTCTGGCTGATATTTGGTCAGAACCTCTTCCAGAGATTTACCAAAATCACCAACCAGGGAGCAGCAGATACAACCGGAGTTCATCTCACGGATCTCGATACCGGAATTCTTTAAAAATCCACCATCAATACCGATCTGACCAAACTCATTCTCGATCAGAACTACCTGCTCGCCTGCGATCGCCTCTTCCAACAGTTTCTTAATAAATGTCGTTTTTCCGGCTCCAAGGAAGCCGGAGATAATATCAATCTTTGTCATAATATTTTACCCTTCTTTCTAGTTGTATATTTTGTCACAAAGTTTCTATAAAGTCAAGACCGTCCGCGTTGCTGTTCACGCGTTGCGCAAACAGCAACGGATTTTGCCGATGCTTCGCATTCTAAATCGGCAAAATCTGTTACCACCACTGTATCATACGGCATTTTCAGTTCAGAAAATGCCTATCCGTGTACAGTACGTCCACTCCGCGCTCGGATATAGAAAAGGAGCAACGCGCCCTTCACAACTCGTCACTCCCCTTACCTGTTCAAGCCGATTCCTCTTCCACCTGGATCCGGTACAGATTCTTTCTCTTGATCAACCCTGTTTCTTCTAATGTTTTGACCATCCGGTAAACAGTTGCCATGCCGATGGTCGGATCTTTCTTGATTGCCTGATAATAAATCTCTTTGCAACAACAGCACTCGTCCTGTAAAATGATATCAATCAGCAGCTGTCTCTGATTGGTGATCCTGCAGCCATTCTTTCTTAATTCCTGCAGAATATAGGATTTTTTCTCCTGCACCGACATACATTTCCTCCTTTACCGGTTTCTGATCTCCGTCACCCTGAAGCCTTCTTGTTCTACTGCCTTACGGATAGCATCCGCGGAAATCTCACGGTCATAAGATACGATGGCACGTTTTTTCTTTAAATCAACATCCGCACTGGCACCCTCGATCCGGTTGATAGCCCTTGTCACGCTGAATACACAATTTTCACAATGCATTCCGGAGATTTCCACCACTTTTTCGCCCAGCTTCGGGTTCTCCAGTATTTTCACCGGAATATCGTTCCTTGTAATCCCTGTACTTCCACCTCCGCAGCAGCTTCCCTCTCCCCGAAAATGTTTCAGAGAGCCTTTCAGTGCCACCAAAGCGATCGCTGCTAAGACTGCGATAATTATGACATTAGCCACGTTTCTTCGCCTCCTTAACTGGTGCGGAAGAACTGCAATGCCCACCGCAGGAGCTGCAGTCACAACCACACTGGATGGATTTTCCATTTTTCTTATCTCGGATCATGCTTCGGATAATCAGCGCCACTATCAAAATCAGTACCACCAGAACAACGATCGTTCCCATCTTTGCACAACCTCCTTTTTTACTGGTGGAAGCCCGTATACTGAAACATCAGCTACAGGCTCCCTTTTCAGGAATGATTCCTGATTTTGTAACTATTCAGTACCTTCATAGTTACGAGCAAAAATCCATTCCAGATCAGCTTCGCTGATGGGATTTTTGCTTTCTAGCCTATGTGTTCTTACGGTCAGCGCAGCATGTGCGCAGACCTACTGAATAGTTACCTGATTTTACTTATTTACATTTTACTTATTTAGATTTTACCAGGTTCTTGGTATCTACGCTTAAAGTCTCGCTCTCTTTATAAGGACGAACCAGCATATATACGAAGAATGCTACAATTGCTACTGCTGCAACCAGACCAACCGGATTTGCTGCACCGCCAGTCAGGACAGTACCAACCTGATAGATGACTAATGCTACGCCGTATGCGAACAGACACTGATAGCAAAGTGCGAAAATCGTCCATTTTCCACTGTTCATCTCACGTCTGATCGCACCGATTGCTGCGAAACAAGGAGCACACAGTAAGTTAAATACCAGATATCCGTAAGCAGCGATCGGGGTTAAAGCGCCCTGTAAGTTGCTCCAGATCTCAACACCATCCTCTGCAACTTCTTCCAGGTTTGGATTGAAGAGCATACCGAAGGTTGCTACCACGTTCTCTTTTGCGATCAGACCAGAGATTGCAGCTACAGCCATCTCCCAGCCATGACCTAACTGAGTCCAGCCAAGTGGTGTGAAGATCCATGCGATTGCTTTACCGATCTGAGCTAAGATACTGTTGTTTAAGTCCTCAACTGCACCGAAGGCACCACCCTCGAAACCGTAGCCCATGAGGAACCATAAAACGATGGTGGAAAGCAGGATAACGGTACCAGCCTTCTTGATAAAGGAAGATGCTCTCTCCCAGATACTTCTCAGTACGTTGCCTGCAGTTGGCATATGGTACTGTGGAAGCTCCATAACGAATGGTGACGGATCACCAGCGAACATCTTGGTTTTCTTTAACATAATACCGGAACATACAATTGCTGCAACACCGATGAAGTAAGCACTGGTTGCTACCCATGCGGAAGCATTGCCCTCTGCGTTCGGGAAGAATGCACCTGCGATCATGGCAATGATCGGAAGCTTTGCACCACAAGGAATGAACGTGGTCGTCATGATGGACATCTTGCGGTCACGGTCAGACTCGATGGTTCTGGTTGCCATAACACCTGGGATACCACAACCGGAGCTGATCAGCATTGGGATAAATGCTTTACCGGAAAGGCCAAATTTACGGAAGATACGGTCCATGATAAATGCAACACGAGCCATGTATCCGCAGTCCTCCAGAATTGCCAGGAAGAAGAACAGCACGATCATCTGTGGTACGAAGCCAAGTACGGCACCAACACCAGCTACGATACCATCCAGGATCAATCCCTGTAACCAGTCTGCACAGCCGACTGCATTTAAAAAGCCCTCAACAGCCGGAGGAACGATCTCACCGAATAATACGTCATTGGTCCAGTCCGTTACAATCGTACCAACGGTGGTAACGGAAATGTAATATACAAACCACATCACAACTGCGAAGATCGGCAGAGCCAGGATACGGTTGGTCACAACCCGGTCAATCTTATCGGAAATGGTCATCTTGCCGCTTGCAACCTTCTTCTTCAGGCAGTCGCCAATGATAGAGGAAATGTATACATAACGCTCGTTGGTGATGATACTCTCAGTATCGTCGTCCATCTCCTTTTCGATCGCATTGATCTCTTCCGTTACATCCGGAACCTTGGATAACTGATCGGTGATCTTGCTGTCGCGCTCTAATAACTTGATTGCAAAATAACGTCTCTGTTCTGCCGGAACAGAAGCATCTAACTTATCCTCGATCTGGTCTAACACTCTCTCCACACAGTCAGAGAAGTTATGTACCGCCGGTGTCTTCTTACCGGATTTTGCTAAATCAACTGCCATCTGCGCTGCTTTGTCGATACCGTTGCCCTTTAACGCAGAGATCTCAACAACCTGACAGCCTAATTTTTCAGCCAGCTTCTTGATGTTGATCTGGTCGCCATTCTTTCTTACCAGATCCATCATGTTAACCGCCATGACCACCGGAATACCAAGTTCCATTAACTGGGTGGACAGATATAAGTTTCTCTCCAGGTTGGTACCGTCAATGATATTTAAGATCGCGTCCGGTTTCTCATTGATCAGATAGTTTCTTGCTACGACCTCCTCCAGAGAATATGGAGATAAGGAATAAATACCAGGAAGATCGGCGATGATGACATCTTTATGTCCCTTTAACTTACCTTCCTTTTTCTCTACGGTTACACCTGGCCAGTTACCAACATACTGAGTGGCACCTGTCAGGGCATTAAATAATGTGGTCTTACCACAGTTTGGATTACCTGCCAACGCGATTGTAATTGACATCTTTTCTCCTCCTACCCTTCGTCACAACATACTCATGGCTGTTTCACACTTCTTCACAGTCAGTGCAGCAAGTTCTCAGACCTGCTGAACAGCTACGCTTTTCCTTACTCTACATCGATCATCTGTGCATCTGCTTTACGAACAGAAAGCTCATAGCCTCTTACGGTCACTTCCATCGGATCGCCAAGCGGTGCAACCTTACGCACATAGATCTCTACGCCTTTTGTGATTCCCATATCCATGATTCTTCTCTTAACCGGGCCTTCACCAGTCAGCTTTGTTACTTTTACGGTCTGTCCCACCGGAACTTCGTTTAAAGTTTTCATGACCTTCCTCCTTAATTCACCATAATTTTATTTGCCATATCTTTTCCGATGGCAATTCTGGAATCCTTTACATTCACAATGATATTTCCCTCTACCGTCGATACCACCGTAACCTTTGCTCCTGTTACAAAACCGAGATTCTCTAAAAACCGCTTGGTCTCTTCATTGCCTCCCACACGCAGGATCGTGTTCGGCTCTCCTTCCTTAACCATTGACAATGGCATCATCTCATCCTTCTTTCTACTGTATGGATTTTTTCATGGTGACTTTTCTTTGGTTATTCATACCTAACCATTCATCGTTGTTAGTATATTCTAACCCTTTTAAAATGTCAAGAATGCTTAACGATATTTTTTCTCAATAAGGAGGGTTCTATTGAAAAATATTGTACAAAAAGAGGGACAATACTTCTCTTTCTTAAGTATTGTCCCTCTCTCTGAACAGCGCTTTTGTCAGCATTTGCACTGCTTACCGGATCGCCTGAAATGCCTGATCCAGATCCTCAATGATATCATCAATATGCTCTGTACCAATGGACAGACGGATGGTATTTGGACGGATGCCCTGATCTGCCAGCTCTTCCTCATTTAACTGGCCATGAGTGGTAGAAGCCGGATGGATCACTAAAGACTTCACATCTGCAACGTTAGCAAGCAGGGAGAATAACTCCAGATGATCGATAAAATCTTTCGCCGTCTGGGCATCACCCTTGATCTCGAAGGTAAAGATCGAACCGCCGCCGTTCGGGAAATATTTCTTATATAATTCCTGCTGCTCCGGATCGGTAGAAACCGCCGGATGGTGCACCTTCTCTACCTGTGGATGATTATTTAAGTAGTCTACTACCTTCAGCGCATTCTCTACATGACGCTCTACACGTAAGGAGAGAGTCTCCAGTCCCTGTAAGAAGATCCAGGAATGGATCGGGGAAATGGTTGCGCCCAGGTCACGAAGCAGGATCGCACGGACCATGGTCACAAATGCTGCAGAACCTGCTGCCTTGGTAAAGCTTACCCCATGATAGCTTGGGTTTGGCTCGGTAATTCCTGGGAATTTACCGCTTCCTTCCCAGTCAAACTTACCACCGTCAACGATCACGCCACCGATGGTTGTTCCATGTCCACCGATAAATTTGGTTGCAGAATGAACCACGATATCTGCGCCATACTCAAATGGACGAACCAGATATGGAGTTGCAAAGGTATTATCGACAACTAATGGGATCTTATGAGCATGGGCGTCTTCGCGATACGCTCGATATCAACCACATCAGAGTTCGGATTGCCTAAAGTCTCGATATGTACTGCCTTGGTGTTCTCCTGGATCGCATTCTCGATCTCTTCATAGTTAAATGGATCTACGAAGGTTGTCGTAATGCCATAAGCCGGGAGTGTGTGGGCAAACAGGTTGTAAGTACCACCGTAAATGTTCTTTGCCGCTACGATGTGATCACCGGCATGAGCCAGGTTCTCAAAGGTGTAAGCAATCGCTGCTGCACCGGAAGCCACTGCCAGTGCTGCCACTCCACCCTCTAACGCTGCAATTCTCTTCTCGAATACGTCCTCTGTCGGGTTCGTCAGACGGCCATAGATATTACCTGCGTCCTCTAATGCAAATCTTGCTGCTGCATGATCGCAGTTCTTAAATACGAAGGAAGAGGTCTGGTAGATCGGGACAGCCCTTGCATCGGTGACTGGGTCTGGCTGCTCCTGGCCTACGTGAAGCTGTAACGTCTCAAATTTATAATTTTTTGTACTCATGCTTTCGTCTCCTTTACCGATTCTCAGAAATGTTGAGGACAGTATAACTCTTCAATTCCTAGTATGTCAATAGGAATATAGGAAATTATTTCATGGAATACAAAACATGATTTCATCAAATACAGAAAATTATTTCATTACCTTTAAAATTTTCTCGATATCCTGTTTTCGTCCAATAGCCAGCAGATGATCTTCTGCCCGGATCACATAATCCGCTGACGGCATCAGATTGGTCTTTCCATCGGTCTTTGTCCCCAGGATGTTGATGTGATAGCTGTTGCGGATTCCGGATTCCTTCAGACTCTTGCCTACCCACTGGGTTAACGGCGGAATCTCATAGATCGAATACTCATCACTTAACTCAATGTAATCAAATACATGATCCGCACTGTAACGCACTGCCAGCTTCTCCGCAATATCACGATCCGGATAAATAACTTCATCAGCTCCATTTCTCAGAAGAAATTTCGCATGGATATCCCGGTTTGCCTTACTGATCACATGTTTTCCGCCCAGCTCCTTTACCAGGCTGGTGATCTCCAGACTGCTCTGGAAATTGGTTCCGATGCAGACGAAGCACAGATCAAAGTTCGCAACACCTAAGCTTTTTAACACATTTTCATTAGTGCAGTCACCGATTTTGGCGCTGACCACCAGAGGAAGCATCTCTTCCAGATTCTCCTCTTCCTGATCCACGATCATGATCTGATTGCCAAGCTCTGCCAGATTCTGGCACAGATGACGACCAAAACGACCCATTCCAATGATCAAAATTGATTTCATATTTCTTCCTCCTTAACCGATGCTGACCGTTTCCACCGGGTTCTGTACATGAGTGATCCGTTTCTGCTGGGTAAATGCCAGAGCGAAGGACATACTGCCAATCCTGCCGCAGTACATCAGCAAAATGATCACTATTCGGGATGCCGGAAGCAGACTTCTGGTGATTCCGGTAGTCATTCCTACCGTTCCAATGGCAGAAAATGTCTCAAACAGCACATCTGCCATTCCAACCGGCTGAATCGCCATGATCAGGATAGACGCTGCCAATGCTGCTGTTAAGTTGATGGTACAGATGGCGCCAGCACGTTTTACCGCATCCTCCTCTAACCGCCGTCCGAATACATTGATGCCGTAGGAGCGGTCAATGTTGGAACGGACATATAAGAACAAAGCGATCGCAGATGTGGTCTTGACACCGCCTGCCGTAGATCCTGGATTGCCGCCGATAAACATTAAGATCAGTGTCAGCAGTTTGCTTCCATCCGTCATGGCCGCCGGATCAACGGTGTTAAAGCCTGCCGTTCTCGCTGTCACGGACGCAAATAAACTGGTTAAAATCTGTCCACTGGCACTCATGCCCACCATCAGATTCTGCCGCTCCAGTACCCAGAAGAGTCCTGCACCGCCAAATACCAGCACAAACAGGGCGATCAGCACCAGCTTCGTCTGTAATAAATATTTCCGGAAATGAAATTTATTCCGGTATAGGTCATCCCACACGATAAATCCCAGACCACCGATGATGATCAGGCTCATGATCACCAGATTCACCAGCCAGTCGTCATAGTAACCAACCAGGGAATTATAAGGCACTTCATTGCCCATCAGGTCAAAGCCTGCATTACAAAAGGCAGAAACCGCATGGAAAAAGCCGTAAAACACCCCACGGAAAAAGCCATATTTTGGCACGAAACGGATCGATAACAGCACCGCTCCCGTCACCTCAAATATGCAGGTTCCGGCAATGATCCTCCGGGCCAGCTTCACAATCCCGCCGATCTGCAATGCGCTGGTGCTCTCCTGGATCAGTCCCCGCTGGCGCAGACCGATCTTTCTTCTTAACACAATGGAAAAGAACACACCCACGGTCACAAATCCGAGACCGCCGATCTGGATCAGAAAAATGATCACAAACTGACCAAACAAGCTCCACTGGCTCCAGGTATCCCGCACCACCAGACCGGTCACACAGGAGGCGCTGGTTGACGTAAACAGTGCGTCTAAAAAATTCACACTCTGCCCATTTCTGCTGGCAAATGGAAGCATCAGAAGCAGTGTTCCAACCAGGATCAGTACAAAGAAGCCATAGGCAATGTACTGGGTCTGGCTTAAAAAGCCCCTTTTTTTCTTCATAGGATCATCTCCGTCCGTTTTTTCTTATGATCGTAAACAACGTAAACAATAAAAATGCCGCCAGATTCACTAACACCACACTGGCACCTGCCGGAGTGGAACAGAGATAGGAGGCCGTCATGCCGATGCAGAAACAGATCACGGATAAGATTCCCGAAGACCACACCACACCTTTAAAGCTCTTAAACACCCGCATGGAGGTCAGTGCCGGGAAAATGATCAGACTGGAGATCAGCATAGCCCCCATCATCCGCATTCCCAGCACAATGGTCACCGCTGTTAAAACCGCGATCAGCACATTGTAGCTGGACACGGAAACGCCCGTAGCCTTGGCGAAATTTTCATCAAAGGTTACAGCGAAAATTTTATTATAGCAGAACACAAACAGTCCCAGTACCACTACAGACAGCACCGCCGCCATTTTCACATCGGCAGTGCTCATGGCTAAGATACTGCCGAACATATAGCTGCTGACATCCGTCGTCATGCCGGTCGTCAGAGAAGTCACCACAATGCCGACAGCAAGGGCACTGGCAGAGATCATGGCGATTGCCGCATCGCTCTTGACTTTTCCATTTTCTGTAATCCGCAAAAGGAAAAAAGCCGCCAGCACCACCACCGGGATCGACAACTTCAGCGGAGACCAGCCAATCGCTAATGCGATGGACAAGGCTCCGAAGGATACGTGGGAAAGCCCATCTCCGATCATCGAATACCGTTTTAATACCAGGCTGACGCCCAGCAGGGACGCACACAGAGAGATCAGGATGCCGCCGATCAGCGCCCGCACCATAAATGGATAAGAAAGCATCTCCAATACTGCTGCCATCACAGATCACCTCCTAAGAACAGCTGGCCTGCTTTGGTTTTCCGGTATTCTTCCGGGGTTCCATAGAATAACACCTTCTGCTTCAAATGCAGGATCTTATTGGCCTGGTTGACTACATTGGCCACATCGTGGGTTACCATGATGATGGTCACCTTTTCTTCTTTATTTAACGTCCGCACCAGATGATAAAAATCCTGGATTGCTGACGGATCCAGTCCGGTGATCGGTTCATCTAAAATCAGCACTTCACTGGTGGCGCATAAAGCCCTGGCAATCAGGGCACGCTGCTGCTGTCCACCAGATAATTCCCGGTAACACTTTTTCGCCAGATGGGTGATGCCCAGCTTTTCCATGCTGGTCTGCGCCATCTTCTTCTCCACCATGGAGTAAAACGGCCGGTGACCTCTCCTGCTTAAGCATCCAGAGATCACCACTTCATAAACGGTCGCCGGAAAATCCTTCTGGGCCGCCGTCTGCTGGGGTAGATAGCCGATCCCGGTCTTTTTCAGTTCTTCTGCCACAGTCAGTGTTCCTGCTGTCGGCTTGATCAGACCCAGAAGTCCTTTCATCAAGGTACTTTTACCGGAGCCATTTTCTCCCACCACGCACAGGTAATCGCCGGAATCTACCTCCATGGTCAGGTCTACTACCGCATCGTGGTTTTCGTAGCCAAAATCCACATGGTTACATGTTATTAATGCACTCATTTTTATTCCTTTTTCATTCCTTTCGTAACTGTTCAGTCCTTTCACAGTTCCTTTTCCTTCTATAATTGCAGCTATTGGAATCCACATGGCTGCTTTGATCGTTACTTCTTGACATTTAATCCAGACCATCCCGCAGGGTCTCGATATTGCCCTTCATCAGATCCACATAGGTGACTCCGGAATCAAATTCTGCTCTCGTCACATTGTGGCAGGAATGAAGAAGCTCCGGTTTCGCTCCTGTCTCTTCTCCGATGATCTCTGATACACGGTGACTGGAGAGCTCCAGGTAGTAAACCACCGGAATCTCTTCCGTCCGCACCTTATCGATCAGGTACGCAATGGTCTTCGCACTTGGCTCCGTATCTGTGCTGCAGCCGGAAAATGCCGCGCGGTAGTCGAAGCCGTACTCTTCTGCCAGATAACGAAATGGAAATTTGTCACCTACCACGATCATGTTGCGCCTGCGGTTCTTAGAAACCTCTAAGAATCCCTCGTGGAGCGCCTCTAATTCCTTTAAATACGCCTCTTTTCCTTCTTCATAACGGGTTTCATTGGCCGGATCACACTTGGATAAGGTGTCCGCGATCACTTCCGTGAACTTCATGGCATTGACCGGAGATGTCCAGATGTGCTCGTCATACTCAATGTCTACATGATGACCGTCATCATCCACATAGTCGGAGTGGTCATGACCATCGCCGTAGTAGTGACCGTCTGGTAACCCGGAGTCACTGTCATGGTCGTGTCCTGCATCGGTCTCATGCTCGTGGTCCTCTTCCGCATCATGATCGTGGTCTTCTGACTCGTGGTCATGCCCGTGACTTCCGTGTGCATGGTCATGGGCCTCGTCCTCCATGCCTTCCACGATCTCCTCCTCATAAGTGTCCACGTAATCCATCATGGTGATCACCGTCATATGGCCGGTGTCCGTCGCTGCCAGCACCTGGGTCAGCCATTGCTCCATGGCGCCGCCGTTGCAGATCAGTACGTCTGCATTCTGGATCGTCCTCATATCTGCCGGAGTTGGCTCAAAGGAATGGCTGTCCATCCCCGCCGGAACCACCATGGTCAGATCAACAGCATCCCCGGCGATCTGTCTGGCGAAATCATAATAAGGAAACAACGTGGTCACCACATTTAATTTCCCATCGTCCTCTTTCTTTGCATTCTGTCCCACTGCATTTCCACAACCAGTCAGAACCGCTACAGACGCAAGCACCGCAGCCAGATACCAACCGATGCCCCGTTTCCAGCTTTTATTATTCATGTTTTATATTCCTTCCTGCAATAACCCAACGTAACTATTCAGTACCTTCATAGTTATTTCCATCCTAAGCAGGATGTCAAACCAGTATAGCACATTTTTATTTCGGCATACAAGGGTTTTCCACAAAAAGACAGGTGTGGAGCCTATCGCATTCCCACACCTGTTCTGACTGTTCCTATTTTATTTTACCTTTTGTCCTTCTTAGCCACCCGCATTCCGGCACGGATCATGCGAAACATCCGCACCGCGGCCTTCTGATATAACATCACCGCATCTGCCATGGCTTCATCAAGCCCCATAGGTCCATCCACGGTAATCATCAGTGAATCGATTCCATGTTCATAGATTGTCTCATAGCCTGGTCCCAGTGATCCACTTAAGCCGACAACAGGCACTCCTTTTCTGGCGCACCGGTCACCGATTCCCTGCATCACCTTGCCAAAGCTGGACTGCCAGTCTGTCCGGCCTTCTCCAGTCACCACCAGATCTGCCCATTCAAGCCACTGATCAAAATTCGTCATGTCCAGTACACAATCAATTCCAGAACGCATTTCTGCTCCCAGATAGATGAGAAGAGCCGCACCAAGCCCTCCTGCAGCCCCAGTTCCAGGAATCTGGTCCGGATCAGTCTGAAAAGTGTTGCGGATCACATCCCGGTAATGCTGCATTCCCGATTCTAACTGATCCAGAATCTTAAGTGTTCCTCCTTTTTGCTTTCCAAAGGTATAAGTAGCACCATTTTCCCCACATAACGGATTCGTCACATCACACATCACTGTGATCTTCGCCTGTCTGATCAGCGGTGTCAGTCCAGAAATATCGATACGCTCCACCAACTCCAGATTTTCACCGATTCCCTTCAGTTCCTGTCCATCACAGTCCAGGAAACGGACACCAAGGCTGATGCCATTCCCATTCCTCCATCATTGGTTGCCGAACCACCAATGGCAATACGGATATCCCGGAAGCCTCTCTGAAGCGCATCCATCAAAAGCTGTCCTGTCCCATAGGTAGAAGTTTTCCGCGGATCACGTTCTGCTTCCATCACCAGCGGAAGCCCGGATGCCTGGGCCATCTCAATCACCGCCGTACCACCAACACATCCATAATAAGCCGTGATTTCCCGTCCAAGCGGATTCTGCACCTGACAGGAAAGCTTCTCCCCATGGCACGCCTGCACAACAGCGTCTATGGTTCCCTCTCCTCCATCCGCCACTGGAATCCCCTGGCATTCGCAGGAGCCAAAAACCTCCTCTGCTGCTTTCTTTAGATATTGAATCGTCTGGGCGCTGGTTAATGATCCTTTAAAAGAATCGGATACGAATAAAAGCTTCATCCGGTTTTCTCCTTTTTTCTTCTATGAAAGTCCAGGCAGAAATCCACTGCACAAAACTAAGATACATAATACCACAATTTTCCCCAAAAAGAAAGGGCGTGTGAAAAAATGAGAAATCATTTTTTACACGCTCTTTTAGACTAAAAAATTATAAACGAAGTAGTCTCTAAAAGCGCAGTTCCCCCTTACCCCATAAATTTGTTGATTTTCAAATCTATGCAGCTGATTTTATTTTCATCTGTTTGTTATGGAATTTATAAAGATTGTGTCCCAGTGAAACAAGGTATTTTTGAATCACTTCCTGATGCATCTTTGTTAGTTCCTGATTGACACGCACGGTACGGTTTCCTTCTCCCTTTTTACATTTTTCTGCGCAAGGACATCCACTGCAGTCTTCGCACTGATAGATTTCCTCTTCCCGTCCATATGCGTTTCCTTTTATTGCCTTACGGTACTGCAAATGGAATCCCTTTCCGTTAGGGCATCGCATTTTCCCATCTCCATCGATCTTGAAATTAACTGCCCGGAATGGGTCTTCATGATAGTTTCTGTCGGTGGTTTCTTTCTTAAACATTGGGGATTTCATATATTTTTCCAGCCCATTCCGTTCACAGAAAATATAGTTATTATACGAGCCGTAACCGGCATCCGCTACCGGATATTTGGGGTAGAATCCATTTACTATCCGTACTCCCCGGACAGTTGTCCTGATAACATATGGTCTACTATGTATGAATCATTGTGCTGCTCATAGTAGTAATCCGACCACTGATATTATCAGCTGCTTCGGGATAAATATTACCATATGGAGAAGAATTATATCTAACATCACCCACAGGCATATTAAAAAGCTGCTGCACCGAAATGCAACAGCTTTTTTCACGGAATCATCTATTCAAATGTATGGTTTTCACTCCCCATCAGTCAAAGGAAGTGGTTTTCCGACCGTGACAAAAATAGGAATGTTATGAAAGCTCCTTCTGGTATTCCTGTACATACTCTACGAAGTACTCAACACCCAGTGACAGTACGCTCTCATCGATATCGAAGAATGGGCTGTGCTGTGGGAACTGACGCTCCTCCTCCGGCCAGCCACCGCCGAGAAGCAGGATACACTTCTCCTGTGGGTACTTTGCGAAATCCTCGCCACCCATCTGAAGCTCCCAATCGGTAAGGTGATCCTTACCGAAAACGGTCTCTGCGGCTCTTCTTCCGGTATCTACACAGGCGTCATCGTTGATCATTGGAGGTGGTCCGAAGTGATAATCCACTTCAATCTCGGTACGAGTAGCCTCACCTACGCCGGCTGCTACACGCTTGATGATCTCCGGATACTGATCGCGGGTTGCCGGCGTAAAGGTTCTGGCGGTACCCATGAGGTGTGCCTCTGCCGGGATAACGTTTGATGTCGTTCCGGAATTAAATGCTGTGATACTAATAACAGATGCCTCCAGCGGGTTTAATTCTCTCGCAACGACACGCTGCATCGAAAGAACGAACTCCGAAGCGGCAACTACCGGGTCTACGGTCTGGTGTGGAAGTGCACCATGGCCACCCTTACCCTTCACATAGATATCGAAGGTATCCGCAGCGGACATAACAGGGCCATAACGAAGAGATGCATAACCTGCCGGAATCTTACTCCAGATATGCATCGCGATGAGACGATCACACTCGAGAAGCGCAGGATCATTCTTCATCAGCGCCGCGCCACTGTTCTCGATGCACTCCTCTGCCGGCTGGAAGAGAAGGCGTACGGTGATGGTCAGCTCATCTTCCATCTGCTTCAGAAGCTTGGCTGCTCCGAGGAGCATGGTGATATGTGTATCATGACCGCATGCATGCATCTTGCCTTCATTCTGAGACTTCCACTCACACGCTGCCTGCTCTGTAATCGGAAGTGCATCGATATCTGCACGAATTCCGAGAATCTTATCGGAAGAATGCGGTCCCTTGATGGTGGCGATCACGCCGGTCTTGCTGGACTCCTGGTATGGAATTCCGAGTTCATCAAGATATTCCATAATCTTCTTCTGTGTGTTGAACTCCTCCCATGGTAACTCAGGGTGCTCATGGAAATAACGGCGAAGTTCTACTAATTCGTTCTGAATCTTCTTTCCTTCTGTGATGACATCCATTTTGTATTTCCTCCTAATGAATGATGTGAAACACGTATGTTTTATTCTTTTTTAGTACAGCCTTTCGAAAACATCGACATTCGAAAGGCTGCGGAATTTAAATATTAGAATGGGCCGTAATGGATCTTGGTTGCAACAACCAGCGCGACCACGCAGACAACAAACAGTATCGAAATCAGCGGAGTAACAAACTTCCACCACTTCTTCAGCGGGATACCTGCGATCGTAAGGAAGATCAGAAGCGTACCACTGGTGAACCAGAGAGAGTTTGTAAGACCATCACCGAACTGGAATGCGAGGATCATGGTCTGACGGGTCATACCGATGATATCTGCAAGCGGAATAAGGATAGGCATGAGCGCCATAGCCTTTGCCGAACCAGACGTGAGGAGACCATTGAAGATTGCGATAACGAACATAACCGCGATGGCTGCGATCGAACCCGGAAGGTTCTTCAGAGGTCTGGAAATGCTGTAAATGATTGGGTCGATGATACCGGACTCGGTAAGGATCCACTGGATACCTCTTGCAAGACCGATGACAAGCGCAGGTGTAAGACCATCCTTCGCACCGGCACAGATTGCATTGACGAGGTCATTTGGTGCCATCTTGTTCAGAAGACCAGCAGCGATGGCTGCAAACAGGAAGCATGCAGAAAGATCGTTCATAGACCATCCAAACTTTGCAACGCCTGCGATGGCTGCTACGAATACAACGAGGAAGAGCAGGAGCGCCATGCTCTGTCCGCCGGTCAGCGGAGTCTTCATCTCCTCCGAATAGTCTACACGGAACTTATCGGAATCCAGATCTGCGGTGATGGACTGAATCTTTCCATTACGAACACCACGTGCATAACGAAGTACGTAAAGAATGATGATAAAGTCCGCAACGCAAAGCAGGATCAGACGGAATGCAAAACCTGAGAACATCGGAAGCTCTGCAACTTCATGAGAAATACCTACGGTGTATACACTGGTCGGTGAGAAAGAGAAGCTGATCATATCGATCATAGCGGAACATGCGATACCCGTCATCAGGTCATAGCCGAGTGCCAGAACCAGTGACAGAACGATCGGAATGAACGGAACGATCTGCTCATTCCATCCGAGGAATCCACCGAGTGAACCGAAGATGATCATGATCAGAACCAGGATCTTCTCGGAGCCGACTGCCTCAGACTTCGAAAGAATACGGGCAACACCCTTATTCAGCGCACCGGTCCGCTTGTAAACTTCGATACATCCTGCAACGAGCATAACGAGGAACATCATGCCGCCTGAGGATACAAGTCCGTTCGGAATCGACTGGAAAATCGCCTGCGGTCCCAGATACGTTTTTTCCGTTGCGTGGAAAGAGTTCGCGATAACAACGGTTCTGCCATTCAGCACTTCACGATCAAACGCACCCGGGCTGATAAACAGCGACATAATATAGCATCCTACGATAACGAGGAATACGATGACAAATGCATTAATCGATCCACTCTTCTTCTGTTTTTTTACGTTTTCTCCCATTTCATACTCCTAACCCTTTTTAAAGATTTGCGTCTACATCAGCCTTATCGATCATGACATTCAGGATTTCCTTATCCGTGGACTTCATGCCGACTCTGCCGATATATCCCATGTTTTTGATGGTTTCCTCTACATCCTGCTCCACGATACCTTCACCGGCCTGGAACTGCTTGTCACTCATGCTCATATAGTGCGCAAGCAGCGCTGCATGTACCGAAGCCGCGATCTTCGCCGCACAGCTTCGCTTCGCGCCATCGCAGACGATACCGCCGACATTGGCCAGTGTGTTCGTAATGGTCTTACCGATATGCTGATAGTCGCCACCAGCCATAAAGGTGATGGCTGCACCTGAACCGCAGGCTGCACTTACAGCGCCACAGAATGCGGAAAGAGCGCCGATATAGTGCTTGATATAGACGGAAACCAGATTACTTACGAGCATCGCCCGATACATCTTCTCTTCTGAGATCTTCCATTCACGAGCATAGACGAGTACCGGCATCGTCACGGTGATCCCCTGATTTCCGGAACCGGAATTGATTACGACCGGAAGCGGACATCCGCTCATACGTGCATCAGAGCCGGCGGCCGCGGCGGCGCAGGCTTCGGTACGTACATCGTGTCCCCAGTTTTCGAGGATAGTCTTACCGATCTGTGCACCCCAGGCGTTGTCGAGTCCCTCCTGGGAAATTTTCGAGTTCATCTCGATCTGACGCTGGATCACAGGTTTAATGTCCTCGAGATCGACGGTGTCTGCATACTCGAGAATCCCCTGAAGGCTCATCCTGTTTCGATCTGCGAGTACGGTTTCTTCTGCGCTCTCCTCCACAACAGCATTCTCTATATCGCGAAGAATCTTCTGATCCTTCTGCATATAGACGATATCCGTATGGTGGTTTGCGATACGTACACAGGCTGTATGCTCTTCTGATGCCATGATGATCTCGATATAGAGATTCGGAACATTTTCTGCCAGATTCACATCGCAGATCTTCGCCTCGTTGAGTCGTCTGCACTCCTCACGATCTTCATCGGTCACACCAGCGATCACTTCCAGTTTCTTATCCGGATCGCCGCCGACCATACCAAGAATTGCGGCTACCTCGATACCCTTCTGTCCACCAGAATTCGGTACCGTTACGCCCTTGACATTCTTGATCATGTTACCGGAGCAGTTCACTGTGATGCGCGTCGGCATCTCTCCCAAGAGTCTCCGGGCCTCGGCTGCCGCATAAGCGATCGCAATCGGCTCCGTACAGCCCATCGCTGGAATCAACTCCGCACGTAAGATCGCTGTGTAATTCTGGTACTCATTTTCACTCAGCTTCATACGCTTTTCCTCCTTTTCTTTGCCACCCGGGAACGCCCCAGACAGCCTACTGTTCATATGCAGTGCAGGATGAATGAACACTCTTAATCCGCATTTTATCTATTCATGCCATTAACCACATCACTGATATCATCAGTATTTATAGCTATATACTAGCACAAAGGATATCGTCTGAATATCTAAATAATTGACAAATATTTATAATATTTTTGTGAATTTTACTCAAACACAAGGCTTTCTGTCATCCGATCTATAGCCTTTCAGATAGACGAAGCCCCCTGATTTTTAAGTATTTCCTGCTTCCCTGTGTTTTTATGCGCGCACGAACGCGTCTCTTCGTCCTGCTTCCTATTGCAATTTACGACTACTTCGTGTGCAAGATTTTCGAAATTTCGTTCTTTTCATGAAACAAAACCGCCGGGCAAAGAAGCTTCGCTTCCCTGTTCGCGGTATATCGCTCTTTTTCATATTCTGTTTATCGTGCCTGGAGAAAGAAATCCTCGAAGCCACCGAAGTTATGGAGGTCCAGGCGGAGGAATTCGATAACCGTAGCAGCATCTTTCTTTCGAAGACCTTCGATAATATCGGTATGATGCTCAGTATCCTTTGACAGCAGCACATCCCGATTGCTGTTCCAGTAAAACTGTGCATATGCACGGGTCAGACGGTTCATCGTAAGACGAAGCTCCTGTAGCGCATAGTCATTATGCCAGAAGCTCATTAGTTTCAGATGAAAGGTTTCATTTGCTGCCCAATGCTCAAACGGTGTACGCTCATCGTTCTTACAGTCTTCGTTCAGCTGCTCGAGTTCATCCAGCTGACGTTCGGTCAGCGTATCGATCTTACGACTTATAAATCCACTTTCCAGAACGAAACGGAACTGCAGCATAGAATACACGCCGTCTACTGAATAAGTGATGATCTCATAGCCGTAGCGTGGAATGCTTTTCAGTATGCCATCGGCGCACAGCGCAATCAGTGCATCGCGCACCGGCGATTTACTCACACCATACTTCTCCACTAGGTCCTTCTCGTTAATAATATCTCCTGAATGCAGATTTCCTGCCAGGATATCCGATTCTATGCTTTTATATACAAAGTCCTTCAGATTAGATGCTACTTTCATTCTTCCCCCACACGTCTATATACTTCTTTAAATAGTCAGCTATAACCTTATCACTCTTTTGGGAATTTGTAAATACCGGTTTCGATGCAAAACGTGCTTATCTTCATAAACGTCTAAAGTTCTTTTTCATCGCTTCCTTCGTAAGGTCCTTGATCACCTCTCCACCGATGATCAGCCTGCAACTGAAGGTACAAACGCGACGGAGCCCGGGGTCGAGCGGCACTTAGCAAAACTGCCTGTTTTGGATTAGACTAAGTATTAGTTAGATTTTTCATCGCAAGTTAATTCTAACACAAAAAGAGGACCTTGGGGTTTTTTATGAACCCTTGGTCCTTCTTTTTTATAGGCTATGTTTTTTCACAGCCCCTCTCTTCATCTTCTCAATCATTAAAGTTAAACTGCCGCTAATGTCTCGCCTAATTTTCTGCAGTTCTCCAGGCTTCTTCATCTGGAGTATTATTTGCGATCACGCCTTCTCCTCCTGCGACTGTTGCACCGGCAGCTTCCATGCGGGATGCCCACTCTCTCATCCAGTCGCCATCGCCCCAGTCATAGGAGCCGAACAGACCGATGGTCTTGCCAGCTGCGAATTTTTCTACTTCTTCTACAAATGGCTCCATGTCGCCTTCTTCTAACTGTTCAGAGCCCATAGCCGGACATCCCAATGCAAACGCTTTTGCGTCTTTTAATACATCTGCGGATGCACTTGCAACGTCAAGAACGTTTGCGTGGCCACCTGCTGCATGGATTCCCTCTGCAACTGCACCAGCCATCATCTCAGTATTACCTGTGCCGCTCCAGTAAATTACATAAATATCGCTCATAATGATTACTCCTCCTTAAATGAATTTTTTATTTATGATACCGCTACCAGATGAAGCGGATATCCTGCGATCACTTCTCCCATGGCCTGATCCTTTGCCGCATCATAGGCTGCAAATACTGCCCTGGCTCTCTCAACATTGTGGTACACCTTCCAGTACCGTTCCATAAGACAATTTTGTCCACCGAACTTAATAAAGTCTTCCACATCTTCCACCGGATATTCCAGTATGATACCCAGTTCATGTGGGAAATCTGCTTGTTTCTCCGCATATCTTTCATAACGCTGACGTAATTTACGAAGTACCGCAGAAACGCTGACATCCAAATATCCCATTTTATTCAAAAATTCGCGGTTTTCCTGTTTGTTCAAATGTTTTTCCAGCCTGTCATACCGGTAAAACAACAGCAATTCCTTGTTCTTCCCTATATAAAGAGGAATGCAGCTGACCGCCGTTCCTTTTAGAGACCTCCAGATCCGGTTCCAGGTACCTGGTCTGGCGTTCATGGCATTGGATGCCTTTACATTTTTTAACACCGGGCCACAGTGAAATGCCACCCGGAATTTTAATTCGGTCTCTATATTGCACTGATCTAAAAATCTCATCATATCTTCCGCTGACATGGCACTTCTCCTTTTCCTTCTCTTTATATGAAAAAGAATCCTGCAAGCAGGATTCTCCGCCTGCGGCGGGTCGCTTTAGCGACATTCTTCCGTTCCGCCGCAGTGCAATCCTTAGCGGAGCGTTTTTGTGTCATAGGACGAAGTTTCCTATGGCACAAGAAACCGCCCTTACTATGCGGGATAAGAGCGGCCTTGTAGGAGTCATCACCTCCACGGGTCAGATGGAGGATTTAAAATGTATAGAATATTCACATGAGTTAGAATCAACTAACTGAGTATATGTTAGCATAAACTAACTTTTTCGTCAACCTTTTTTTTCGTCCTATTTTCTCAATAAAAGGGTTTTCTCTTTTTTAACATTATGCTACACTAAGTGAGAGATTATACATCATGAATAATCGTAACGATTCAGTACCTTTATAGTTACGATTATTCTATAAAAAATACACAGGGGGATTCATCCATGTCAAAAATTGGATTTGATAATCAGAAATACTTAACGATGCAGTCAGAACACATCAAAGAACGAATCAGCCAGTTTGGCGATAAACTGTACCTGGAATTCGGCGGTAAATTATTTGACGATTACCACGCATCACGTGTACTTCCAGGCTTTGCGCCGGACAGCAAGCTCCAGATGCTGATGCAGCTTTCCGACCAGGCTGAGATCGTCATTGTCATCAACGCCGCTGATATCGAGAAAAATAAAGTCCGCTATGACCTCGGTATCACTTACGATGTCGATGTGCTCCGTCTGATCCAGTCTTTCCGCGATAAAGGACTGTTCGTCGGAAGCGTTGTCATCACCCAGTACTCTGGACAGCACGCTGCTGACACCTTCAAGGCTAAATTAGAGCATATGGGAATCAAGGTATATCGCCACTACCGCATTGATGGCTACCCAAATAATGTAAAACATATCGTCAGCGATGACGGCTTTGGCAAGAATGACTATATTGAAACCTCCAGACCACTGGTCATTGTCACTGCACCAGGACCTGGTAGTGGAAAAATGGCTACCTGCCTTTCCCAGTTATATCATGAAAACAAGAGAAATATCAAAGCCGGTTACGCTAAATTCGAGACCTTCCCGATCTGGAACCTCCCATTAAAACATCCGGTAAATTTAGCTTATGAAGCTGCCACTGCCGATTTAAACGATGTAAATATGATCGACCCATTCCATTTAGAGGCTTATGGAGAGACAACGGTCAATTATAACCGCGATGTGGAGATTTTCCCTGTCTTAAGTGCCATTTTCGAGGGTATTTACGGCTCCTGCCCTTACAAGTCCCCGACCGATATGGGTGTCAATATGGCCGGCAACTGCATTTTCGATGACGAAGCATGCCGGGAAGCATCCCGCCAGGAGATCATCCGCCGCTACTATCACGCATTGAACCGTATGGTAAGCGGAGACAGCTCTGAAGAAGAGATCTATAAGATCGAGCTGCTGATGAAACAGGCGAAAATCACCGTTGATGACCGCAAGGTTGTAGGAATCGCCAATGTAAAAGCTGCTGCCACCCAGGCTCCTGCAGCCGCTCTGGAGCTTCCGGATGGACGGATCGTAACCGGAAAGACCGGCTCTCTCTTAGGCGCTTCTGCAGCTGTTTTATTAAATGCAGTCAAAGCCTGGGCGGGATCCCGGATGAGAAGCACCTGATCGCTCCATCCGCAATTGAACCGATCCAGAAATTAAAAGTCAATTATTTAGGAAGCAAGAACCCACGTCTTCACACCGACGAGGTTCTGATTGCCCTGTCCATGTGCGCTGCCACCGATCCAGACGCCCAGAAAGCTCTGGATCAGTTATCCAAATTAAAAGGCTGTCAGGCTCATACCTCTGTCATCCTCTCCCGTGTGGATATCCGCACCTTTAAAACATTAGGAGTTGAACTGACTTCTGAGCCGATCTATGAGCACCAAAAGCTTTATCATTAAAAAAGGAGGACCTTATCATGACGAATGCAGTAATTGAAACTCTTATGACAAGAAGAAGTGTCCGCGCTTTCCAGGAAAAAGCAATTCCAGCAGATCAGTTACAAGCGATTCTGGAAACAGCCCGCTTCGCTCCAAGCGGTATGGGTCGTCAGACCTGGAAATTCACCGCTGTTACCAATCGTGAGAAAATCCAGAAATTAGCTGCAGCCATCAGCAAAGAATTAGGCCGTGAAGGCTACAATATGTACCAGCCAGAGGTTCTGATCATCCCATCCAACGATGTTGAAAGTCCATTTGGAAAGGAAGACAACGCCTGTGCCCTTGAGAACATTTTCATCGCAGCCTGGTCCTTCGGTATCGGTTCCGTCTGGATCAACCAGCTCCAGGGCATCTGCGACCGCCCGGCCATCCGCGAGATCCTGGATTCCTTCGGAATTCCGAAAAATCATGTCGTTTATGGCATGGCAGCTCTGGGTTATCCGGCACAGGAGCCAAAGAAGAATGTGGAGAAGATCGGGGAAGTGGCAATTGTTGAGTAATTGCCTTCTCTCCGCAAATATCTAAGATTAGAAAAGGCAGGTGGAATAGAATTACGCACTCTATTCCATCTGCCTTTTCCATTATCCTTTCGCACTGTCCAGCAATCCTAACGGGTACATCTGGATGATCGTCTCATATCCCACGGGATAAGACTTCACTTCCTTATACTTTCCTCCCAACAAAGACCCTGATTCTACATAATCAAACCTTATATCCTGGGCTGCGACGTTTTTTACTCTTCCCACTTTTCCATATGCCTTCTCGCCGTCTCCCTGATCGCCTCCGCATGCCCGGTCAGGGCTGCAAATGGCATGAACTGGGCGGCTCTGGCCTCCATGGACATAGGTGTGTGGGTACGGGAAATAGGGTGCGGAAGATTGATGATATCATCATATCGATGGGTAGGCGTCAGAAACTCTGTCTCGGCTCCCATTTCCATGTTCTTATTTGTGTTCTTATTCTGGCTCCATTCCTGCTCCATTACGCTTTATGACCTCCAATCTGCGTGTTCCGTTCTCTGGCGGTGGCGCCTTCTTCCAGGTTCATGCCTTTTAACACTGCATTCTTTCCAAATCGTTTCCGGATATCCAGCATCGCTTCCTGTAGTTTCCGTTCTTTTTCAGATTGTTTCTTCTCCAGCTCTTTCTTTTGCTGATTTTCCGGCATTTTCGCACCTTCTGCTCCTGTCTGTTCTTTCCCTGCCTCTTCGATATGATAGTCGGCAAATAGATCCATCTGGTGAAATTCTTCCGGTTTTTCTGCTTTTTCTTTGGAAATCAGATGCCCGGCTTCCAGACTCAGGCGGCGGATCAGCAATTTTTTATCGACGATCCGATCATACAGCGCCATGGCGTGTTCCCGCAGAAGTCTGGAAGAAGCAGTAGATTCTCCCAGATTTTCCGTTCCGTGGGCCGGTTTAGGAAGCTTCCGGTCGTAACGGTCAATCTTGGTCTCGCCCTGATATCCAACGCCTGGCTCTTCATTTTTCAGGTTATCAATGTCATATCCCACATGCAGGACCAGCTGATCGGTCACCAGTCCCTTTGCCACCAGATCCAGTCCCAGCTGGTCCGCCATCTCCTTTAGCACCAGACGGGCTTTCTCCCATTCATAAGCACAGGCTAACACCTGCCCCGACACTGTGCTTTTGTTCTCCGGCTCATAGGCTTGAATATCCGCAATGGTACATGGCTCCCAGCCCCAGGCGTGTCGATGAGAAGCTCGGCATTGACACCAAACAGCCGGTACAGCAATTCCTCATTATAATACTCCTCCGGCTTTCCGATGGAACACCGGGCAATATCGCCCATGGTATACAGCCCACGAGCCTCCAGCTTCGTCTCATACCCCTTTCCTACACGCCAGAAATCCCGCAGAGGCCGGTGATCCCACAGAAGCCTGCGGTAGCTCCTCTCGTCCAGCGTGGCGATCCGCACTCCATTTTCATCCGGAGGAATGTGTTTGGATACAATGTCCATAGCCACCTTGCACAGATACAGATTGGTTCCGATTCCCGCCGTCGCCGTGATTCCTACAGTCTCCTGCACGTCCAGGATCATTTTCCGGGCCAGTTCTTCTGCAGTCATGCGGTAAGTAGCCAGATAGTCGGTCACATCCATCATCACCTCGTCGATAGAATACACGTGGATGTCCTCCGGGGCAATGTATTTTAAGTAAACCTCATAGATCCTCGTGCTGTAAGTCACATAGAGGGACATCCGTGGCGGCACTGCCAGATAATCCACCTCCAGATTCGGATACTGTTTGAGCACACACGCATCCCAGGAGGAACCTTCCAGCCTCTGTCCCGGTGCCAGGCTCTTTCGTCTGGCATTGACCTCCCGCACTTTCTGGATCACCTCAAAAAGCCTGGCTCTTCCCGGAATTCCATAGGCTTTTAAAGACGGCGAGACCGCCAGACAGATGGTTTTCTCCGTCCTGCTCACATCCGCCACCACCAAATTCGTATTTAAAGGATCAAGGCCACGCTCCCTGCATTCCACGGAGGCATAGAAGGACTTTAGATCAATGGCGATATAAGTTCGGGAATATCCAGGAACACAAAATTCGCTTTGATCCGATAACACTGACTTTTCATTTAAGGGCTTATCATGTTGCATGCGAAATCCTTTCTTACTTCTCCACGCTTTAAGCAAACAACAGGTTACTGTTCACGCATTGCGCAAACAACAACAGTTCTTATCCCTTATTATACCACACTTTCCCCTTGCATACCTCCCCATTCCGTTCTATAATACAGACGAAAACATTGGTTCCGGGAGGAGTGCGGGCGCATATGTGCCTGTATCGCCGGTGTCCGGTCTCACACTGAATATCCCGGGAACACACGGCGGCCAGTGTTTTTCATGAAAATGCATAGACAAACCAAAAGAGGAAGTATTGCAGCACGAACTGCAGACTTCCTCTTCTTATTATTTCCGCTCTTTCATTCATTTACAATTTTTCAAGCGTTTTCTCTTTAGATACGGTCTGGGTTTTCTCTTATGAAAATGAATTCTGCCACCGACCGGTCAAAGGTTTTAATATGTCCAAACAACCAGTCAACTACATTCTTCTGTACAAGCTCACTGAACTGCTCCGTTGGTCCTTCAGAATCACGAAGATATTCATGTAACTCCTGAATCGTTTTTTTAAACTCCTCATGCTTTTCATGATGTCTGTCACGCTCCGGATAACCAGCCTTCTCCTGTAATGCTTCCTCTTCTTTGAAATGAAAATCCGTATACTCATCCAGATAATCTAACATTTTAATCGCTTTCACTTTGCTGTCTCCATTCTGACAGGCAACAACAAAGTTCCGGATACGCTCTATCAATTCCTTATGCTGGGCATCAATCGTTCTATTACCAGTCAGTAAATTGTCATCAAACGTAATGTTAAA
Source organism: Lachnospiraceae bacterium AM48-27BH (assembly GCA_003478355.1). Classification (GTDB taxonomy): domain Bacteria; phylum Bacillota; class Clostridia; order Lachnospirales; family Lachnospiraceae; genus UBA3402. Next base: position 16,756 of record QUFC01000015.1, on the reverse strand, counting down.
ATCGTATGTCATAACTTGTCCTCCATTTCTTTTATTCGTGTTTTCGACGTTTTTATTTATCTCTAGTATATAGGATAATCAATAGTTTGTCAATAATAATAATCATTATCATTTTAGTGGTCAGTATAAACATTAAGCTCCAGAAGAATTTTCTCTTCTGGAGCCTATAACGAAACATCATAGGATGCCATGTTTCTAATTTTATTTTTCCATTTTCACTTCACATTCCTTCCGATAGCAGGCAATCCCATATGCCAGAACCCTTTTCATTCCATCTTCTATGAGTTTTTCCTCATATCGCTTTTCCCTGATCTGCTGCAAAGCCACTTCACAGGCCTGATCAAATCTCCCCTGCTCCGCATATTTCATTTCAATCACAATTCCTACCCTCTTTTGCGGAATCTCAATAAGAATATCGCTGTAACCGGCTCCTGACTCTGCATTGGATTTGATATACCAGTCCTCACGAAATCTCAGAAGCCCCAGCAGCATTCCATGATAGAAATTCTCCTTTTTCTCCTTAAAAGCGCTGTCCCGGACACTGATCATATTCCAGAGATAATTTCCAAACAGTTCCTGGATTTTTTCCACATTTCCATCAGAAAATGCCTGGCAAAAAGCATTTAATGTGCCCTGATCTGCTCTTGAAGAAATCTGAAACCACTCCTGGATCTGACGGATGAACAATTCCTGGATTTCTTTGTTCGGAATACAAAGTTCGTACTTATTCTTCTCAATCTGCCTTTTTCTGGTCAGATAACCGGTGGTAAACAAAACACTCCATAAATGATCAATAGACGAATCAAGTTCATTATACGTCAGTTCCTGATAAATCTCCTTGATAATCGTCTTTCCATCGATCAACCGTTCGATCTCATTGCGGGTCTGAATATTGGCCATATCCACAAACCGCCGTACAATGGCATTTCCACTGGTATTCAGCCAATAGTTCTGCGGCGGCATCTTCTGGTCATTCCGGTGATCCGCACAGTAATTGATCACATCCCACGGGCAGTATACATTTTCATCGCCAAACGTATACCCATCATACCACTCTTTTACGGTCTGGCTGTCATCCTCCAGTCCATACTCTCGCAGCATATCGCCTACTTCCTGGTCCGTAAAACCAAAATACTCATCAAACGCAGATTCCGCAACCGAATACACTTTAAAATTATTCAGCCCCGTGAAAATACTTTCCTTGGTGATCCTCAAACAGCCAGTCAACACTCCCATCTGCAGACTGTCATTGGTTTTCAGCACGCTTCCCAGCATTCCACGAATCAGAGATACCATCTCATCATAGTATCCATGCTGAAATGCCTTATCCAGCGGCACATCGTACTCATCAATCAGAACGATCACCTTTCTGCCATAATGCTTTTCTAAAAGTTCCGTCAGTTCCTGCAATCCATTGACAATTTCCCTGCGGTCCATATCTGGATCCAGAAGTCTGCCATATAATTCCCGGTCCACCTCTGTCAGCTTCGTACTTTCAGTTAGAAACTGAAACCTTCTGGCCTCCCGGTTGATCATTTTCGCAGTCAGGGCCTGGGCTTCTCCATAAGAGACTGCATCGATATTTTTCAAACTGACCATCACGACTGGAAATCTGCCCATATACTGCTCACACAGCTCTTCATTTTTTAAAATTTAAGGTCCTTAAACAATGCCGGATCTGTCCCAACCTCAAAAAATGCCTTCAGCATACTCATATTCAGGGTCTTTCCAAAACGGCGTGGGCGGGTAAACAAACTGACCTTTCCATATTCCTTCAATAATTGTTCAATAAAGCCTGTTTTATCTACATAATAGAAATGTTCTCTTCGGATATCCTCAAAATTTTCGACCCCAACCGGAAGTCTAGGCAATTTTTCCACGAATACTCCTCCATTTCTGCTCATTCTTACCACCATTATATATGATTTTAAAAGAATACGCAAATAGGGAACATAATTTCCACTAAGTTTCTAAAGCGAAAAGGCGCCACCCGCAGGCAGCACCTTCTCTCGATCACATTCTATTTCACTCTTAATTATTCATCTACGGAATAGTTCGGAGCCTCTTTTGTAATATGAATATCATGTGGATGGCTCTCTTTTAAAGATGCAGCGGAGATCTTCACAAATCTGCCGGTCTCCTGAAGAGTCTTGATATCTTTTGCTCCACAGTATCCCATACCGGATCTCAAACCACCAAGCATCTGGAACACGGTGTCTTCCACCAGACCCTTATATGCTACGCGGCCTTCAACGCCTTCTGGAACCAGTTTCTTGGCATCAGACTGGAAGTAACGATCCTTACTTCCGTTCTCCATAGCTGCGATGGAACCCATACCACGGTATACCTTGTATTTTCTACCCTGATATAACTCGAAGGTTCCCGGGCTCTCGTCACATCCGGCAAACAGGCTTCCCATCATGCAGACATTGCCACCAGCCGCGATCGCCTTCGTAATATCTCCGGAATACTTGATACCGCCATCTGCGATGATCGGAATCCCGTACTCTTTTGCCACTGCGTAGCAGTCCATAACCGCCGTGATCTGAGGTACACCGATACCTGCAACCACACGGGTCGTACAGATAGAGCCAGGTCCGATACCAACCTTAACAGCATCAACACCAGCCTCGATCAGAGCCTTAGCTGCCTCTCCGGTTGCTACGTTACCTGCGATGACCTGCAGATCCGGATATGCTTCTTTGATCATTCTCACACAACGGAGAACGTTAGCAGAATGGCCATGGGCGGAGTCCAGAACTACCACATCCACATGAGCCTTTACCAAAGCTTCTACACGCTCTAATACATTAGCAGTGATGCCAACGGCAGCGCCGCAGAGAAGTCTTCCCTGCTCGTCTTTTGCGGAAAATGGATACTTGATCTGCTTCTCGATGTCCTTGATGGTGATCAGTCCCTTTAAATTAAAGTCATCATCCACGATCGGCAGCTTCTCGACTCTTGCCTTTGCCAGGATCTTCTTGGCTTCTACTAAGGTAATTCCCTCTTTCGCAGTTACCAGGTGCTCAGAAGTCATACACTCTTTGATCTTCTTGGAGAAATCCTCCTCAAATTTCAGGTCACGGTTGGTGATGATACCAACTAACTTGCGTCCTTCTGTGATCGGAACGCCGGAAATACGGAACTTACCCATTAATTCATCTGCATCTTTTAATGTATGTTCCGGGGAAAGATAAAATGGATCTGTGATTACACCATTTTCAGAACGCTTAACCTTATCTACCTCTTCAGCCTGCGCCTGAATCGACATATTCTTGTGAATGATACCGATACCGCCCTGTCTTGCCATGGCAATGGCCATACGGTGTTCTGTAACCGTATCCATGCCGGCACTCATCAGCGGAATGTTCAGTTTGATCTTTTTCGTTAAATAAGTGGTAAGATCAACCTGATTTGGAATTACTTCTGAGTAAGATGGAACCAGAAGCACATCGTCAAAGGTAATGCCTTCACCGATAATTGTACCCATTTCAAATTTCCTCGCTTTCTGTATTGATTATTAGTTCATAACTTTAACAGGTTTTCACCCTATTGTCAAATACAAATTGCTTATAAAAATTGACACATTTAACTTATAAAATGACCTTTCTCGGACTTCTCTGACGAAGACAGTCTAATATCTTATGATTCGGCTCAAACAGGATCTTCTCCCAGTTACCGCCTTTCTGATAAATAATGGCGTAAACCTTGGCTCCCGGCTGATGGGATGAGAAATCCAATACCTTAATGCCCTGCTTGTCCTGATCTTTTACCTGATAGGCATCCACCGGTCCGATGATCTGGACATCTGCTAAGGAACCTTCCCAGCCTTTCTTTCTTCTTGCCTTGCCAAGCACACGATCAATGGTGATCTGATCATTGACTACCAGATACTCAAATTCCTGGCTCAGGCTCTGGAAAGCGAAATAGGAAGCAATTCCCACGACAGTCAGAATAATGATGCCAAATGGTGTCACCAGTGCTAGAACCAGGCTGATGGCACATAAAAGCACCAGTGCCGCTTTCAGTACAATGTTGTAGGCCGGATTCTTTCGTTTTACCAGCCACTCTGCATAAGAATCATTCATTTGTAACCCCTCCTGCTGTAAAATATGTGTGTGAAACTTCTATAACCGGTATTTCCGATGTGCCGAGTGTGCATCCTCGCGGAGCGTTTTTATATGATAGGGCGCAATTTCCTATCATATAAAAACGGGAGACACTCATGCCAGGCATGAGTGTCTCCCTCTCAAAATGCTTTTTCACGCCGCGCGCTGACTCCTTACATCATTCCGCCCATGCCTGCACCTGCTGGTACGGCTGGAGTCTCTTCTTTAATATTAGCAACAACGGACTCAGTTGTCAACAGAGTAGATGCCACACTGGTCGCATTCTGCAGAGCGCTTCTGGTAACCTTTGCAGGATCCAGGATACCAGCCTCGATCATGTTGACATACTCTTCTTTGTATGCATCGAAACCAGTTCCGACTGCAGATTCTTTCACTTTATTAATGATGACAGAGCCTTCCAGACCTGCGTTTGCAGCAATGTGGTATAATGGAGCTTCCAGAGCCTTCAGAATAATCTTAGCGCCTGTCTTCTCATCACCTTCCAGAGTATCCAGGATCTTGGAAACTTCCTTGGTTGCGTGGATATATGCAGAACCACCACCGGAGATGATACCCTCCTCAACAGCTGCTCTTGTTGCTGCCAGAGCATCCTCCATACGCAGTTTTGCTTCCTTCATCTCAGTCTCAGTAGCTGCGCCGACACGGATCACTGCTACGCCGCCAGCCAGTTTCGCCAGTCTCTCCTGCAGTTTCTCACGGTCAAAATCAGAAGTAGTCTCCTCGATCTGTCCTCTGATCTGGGCAACTCTTGCTGCGATCGCAGCTTTATCGCCTTCACCATCAACGATCACGGTGTTTTCTTTCTGAACTTTTACAGATTTTGCACGGCCTAACTGATCCATGGTAGTATCTTTCAGTTCTAAGCCTAAATCGCTGGAGATCACTGTACCACCAGTCAAGGTTGCAATATCCTGTAACATCTCTTTTCTTCTATCGCCATAGCCAGGTGCCTTAACAGCTACAACATTGAAGGTACCTCTTAATTTGTTCACGATCAGAGTGGTCAGAGCCTCACCCTCAACATCCTCAGCAATGATCAACAATCTGGAACCGGACTGAACGATCTGCTCCAGAACCGGTAAGATCTCCTGGATGTTGGAAATCTTCTTATCTGTGATCAGGATGTATGGATTATCCAGAACTGCTTCCATCTTATCCATATCGGTGCACATGTAAGCAGACAGATAACCTCTGTCAAACTGCATACCTTCTACCAGGTCTAACTCAGTCTTCATGGTCTTGGACTCTTCGATGGTGATAACACCGTCGTTGGAAACCTTCTCCATAGCGTCTGCAACCAGCTCGCCAACCTCGTCGTCAGCTGCGGAAATCGCTGCAACTCTTGCGATCTGTGCTTTGCCACTGATTGGCTGGCTCATCTTAGCGATAGCTTCTACGGCAGCGTCAGTTGCTTTCTTCATGCCTTTTCTTAAAACGATCGGGTTTGCGCCAGCAGCCAGGTTCTTCATACCTTCGTTGATCATAGCCTGTGCCAGAACAGTTGCAGTTGTGGTACCATCACCTGCTACATCGTTCGTCTTGGTAGCAACCTCTTTCACTAACTGGGCACCCATGTTCTCAAATGGGTCAGCTAACTCAATCTCTTTTGCGATAGTAACACCATCGTTGGTGATCAGTGGAGCGCCGAAGGATTTATCCAGAACCACGTTTCTTCCTTTCGGTCCTAATGTTACACGAACGGTATCAGCTAACTGGTTCACACCAGATTCCAGAGCTTTTCTTGCTTCTACACCATATTTAATTTCTTTTGCCATGATGAAATTCCTCCAATTCTTATCTCAATTTTAACTATTCAGTACCTTCATAGTTACGAGCAAAAATCTATTCCAGATCAGCTTCGCTGATGGGATTTTTGATCGCTATTCCTACTCGATAACTGCTAAGATGTCATTCTGTTTTACAACTACATATTTTTCGCTATCTAACTCTACCTCTGTTCCAGAATACTTGGAGTAAATAACCTTATCGCCAACCTTTACCTGCATGGTGATCTCTTTTCCATCAACCACACCGCCAGGACCTACCGCGATCACCTCAGCCTGCTGTGGTTTCTCCTTTGCCTGACCCGGAAGAACGATACCGGACTTGGTAGTTTCCTCTGCCACTAACTGTTTTAATACAACTCTGTCAAATAATGGTACTAACTTCATATAAAAATTCCTCCTCAAATCTTTTTGATTAGAAACATCTTTTGCATTTACTATTCCTCATTGCATAAACATGTTATAGCACGTTCTGTTAGCACTGTCAATAGTCGAGTGCTAAGTATTTTATAAAATTTTTCTGTTTATATCCCTTTCTTTTTTGAAATAAAGGTATTACAATAGAATCAATCGATATGTTTGAAATGAAAGGAGCATCCCCACTATGTCAGAGAAAAAGAAGTTTGGTAAGTTTCTTGCCCTGGCTACTGCCGCCGGCGCTGTTGCTGCCGGTGTATCTTATTTTTTAAAGTATAGATCTTTTCATAAGGAATTAGACCAGGACTTTCACGATTTTGAACATGAGGACGATGACGATTTTGATGGCTCTCTTCCTCATGAATCAGAAGCTGCTTCCCGCACCTATGTGACTTTGGGAGAAAAGAAAGAAGAAACAAAAGAGACCGCAAAAGAGGCTGCACAGGTTGTAGCTGACGCAGCAGACGAAGTATCCAGGCAGGCGGCAGACGCGGCTGAACAGGCAACGGAATCTGCTAAAGAGGCTGCACAGGTTGTTGAAGAAGATGCCGCTGACGCAGTTGATACTGTAAAAGAAGCTGCACAGGATGCCGCTGATGAGGCAAAAAAAGCTACGGAAGAAACTGCTTCTACCGATCTGCTACGATCGAAGAAGATCTGTAATGAACTGACCACATAACGTATCTGCCAAACAGAGAACAAATACGTCAAAACACCTGTCTGGTGAGCATCGATGGAGCCTGATCCATTCTTGATGCCCGCAGGCAGGTGTTTTTCTTGTTGCTGTTTGCGCAACGCGCGAACAGCAACTTTTTCTTTTATGGACATGGTCTGCTGCATTTCCATGCCGCCGCCAGCCGCCGGATTCCTTCCCGGATCTGATCCTCGTTCAGTCTTGCGTAGCCTAATACCACTGTGGAAAAGCATTTTTCCTTCTGATCTGCCAGCGGTGCAATGAGGAAACCAGAGATCCCATAAACGCCGACTCTGGCTTTGGCTGCCTCTTCCACCAGCCACGTCTCCATGCCCGCTTTCCGGTATTTTAACAGCACATGAAGCCCTGCGTACTCGCCCTGGACTATAAATTCCGTTCCAAGGGTCTTTAACTCGCTCATGAGCACATCATGTTTCCCCTTGTAAATGGCCCTCATGCGGTTCAAATGACGCTCATAGTGACCTTCTGTGAGAAACTGGTAGATGATCTTCTGGTCGATCCTGGAGACCGTAGAAGCATAGAACCCACATTTTCTCTTATAAACCGCTAAGAGCGGCGCCGGAAGCACCAGATAGCCAACACGGATGGCAGGAGCAATCGACTTGGAAAAGGTTCCCATGTAGATCACCTTTCCCTGGATATCCATGCCCTGAAGAGCCGGAACCGGCTTTCCACGGTAGCGGAACTCACTGTCATAATCATCCTCGATCAGATATCGTTTTTCCCCTCTGCCAGCCCAGGAGAGCAATTCCTGGCGGCGTTTGACGGGCATCACAACCCCCATTGGATACTGGTGGGACGGCATCACGTAAGCGATATCTGCCCCGCTCTCTTCCAATAACCGCATATTCATGCCGTGGGCATCCATCTCCACCGGCTTCATCTGACATCCCAGGCTCTCAAATACCCGGTACGCCTGACGGTAGGTGGGATTTTCCATGGCGATAGTTCTGCTGGTGCCTAAAATCTGGGTCAGCAGCATCATCAGATATTCACTTCCCGCGCCGATGATGATCTGATCCGCTGTGCAGTTGACACCTCTGGCAGAGTGAAGATATCCACGGATGGCCTCCCGCAGTCCCGGCTCCCCCTGAGGCGACCCGGTCAGGAACATTTCTTTATCATCATCCATCAGCGTGGCCCTTGTGACCTTTCTCCAGGCATTATAAGGAAAGCTGGTCAGATCAATGCCCCTTGGGGAAAAATCCACATCCAGCTCCGCCTCCTGCTGCTCCGGTTCCACCAGAAACCCCATCTTTGTCTCCGGCTCCACCTCTACCAGCTCATCGATCTTTAAGACAAAATACCCCTTGCATGGAATGGTCTCAATATAACCCTCAGAAACCAGCTGGTCATACGCCATCTGGCTGGTGGAACGGCTGATCTTTAAATGCTCCGCCAGAATCCTAGTAGAAGGGAGCCTGGTCCCAGCGGCCAGACTCCCTTTACGTATCTCTTCTTTGATATATTCATAGATCTGCTCATACATGGGTTTCCCCGCCTGAGCTTTTAAAGGAATCATTAATTCCATATGATTGATCATCCTACATTTTCACGAAGCCCGCGCAGCCATCATACACGTTCCGCGCAAATGCCCGCAATTATTTTAATTTGAAAGAACTCTTCAGGGAAACAATACGGTTAAATACCGGATGCTCCTCGGTGCTGTCCTTACAATCCACGCAGAAATATCCATTTCTCATGAACTGGAAGCTGTCGTATGCCTTCGCAGTCTTTAAGGAAGGCTCCACATAACAGTCTGGCAGAACTGTCAGGGAATTTGGATTTAAGTTCAAGGTTCCATCAGCATTTAACTTGCCTTTTTCCTCATCCACGATATTCTCATACAGACGGCACTCTGCCTTCTCTGCAGTCGGAACTGCTACCCAGTGAATGGTTCCTTTTACTTTTCTTGCATTAAATCCGGAACCGCTCTTGGTCTCTGGATCGTAGGTTGCGTGAACCACTGTAACATTGCCATTCTCATCCTTCTCGTATCCGGTACAGGTCACGAAATAAGCACCCATGAGACGGACCTCATTGCCTGGGAACAGACGGAAATATTTCTTCGGAGGCTCTTCCATGAAATCTTCTCTCTCAATATAGAGTTCTTTCGCAAATGGAACTTCTCTCTCGCCCAGCTCTTCATTCTCCAGGTTATTCGGAATGCTTAACATCTCAATCTGTCCTTCTGGATAGTTGTCGATCACTAACTTCACTGGATCCAGAATCGCCATCACACGCGGACGTTTTAACTTTAAGTCCTCGCGGATGCAGTACTCTAACATGGCATAGTCAACAGAACTGTTGGCCTTGGAAACACCAACCAGCTCTACAAACTTCTTAATGGACTCCGGTGTATAGCCTCTTCTTCTTAAAGCAGCAATAGAAACCAGGCGCGGATCATCCCAGCCATCTACGATACCATCCTCAACCAGCTTCTTGATATAACGCTTACCAGTTACCACGTTGGTCAGGTATAATTTGGCAAACTCGATCTGACGAGGCGGATTCTCAAACTCACATTCTCTTACTACCCAGTCATACAACGGTCTGTGATCCTCAAATTCCAGGGTACAGATGGAATGGGTGATATGCTCGATGGCATCCTCGATCGGATGGGCAAAGTCATACATCGGGTAAATGCACCAGGTATCACCGGTATTGTGATGAGTCATATGAGCCACACGGTAGATTACCGGGTCGCGCATGTTGATATTCGGGGAAGCCATATCGATCTTCGCACGCAGTACCTTCTCACCATCCTGGTACTTACCAGCCTTCATATCCTCGAATAACTGTAAATTCTCCTCGATGCTGCGGTTGCGGTATGGGCTCTCCTTACCTGGTGTGGTGAAATCGCCACGGTATTCACGGATCTGCTCCGCACTCAGATCACAGACAAACGCCTTGCCCTTCTTAATTAAGAAAACAGCACACTCATACATCTTCTGGAAATAGTTAGAAGCGAAGAATAACCGGTCTTCATAATCAGCCCCCAGCCACTTCACGTCCTCTAAAATGGAATGAACAAACTCTTCCTTCTCTTTGGTCGGGTTGGTATCATCAAAACGCATGTTGAACTTACCGCCATATTTTTTCGCAAGACCGTAATTCAGTAAAATCGATTTTGCATGTCCAATATGAAGATATCCATTAGGCTCCGGTGGGAAACGTGTCTGCACATGATCGTACACGCCCTCTGCCAGATCCTTCTCGATCTCCTGCTCAATAAAGTTTTTAGAGACTTCTAAAACTTCTTTATTCTCTTCCATAACATTCCTCCGTCCATTGTGTTTCATGATAACTGTTCAGTACCTTCACAGTTACGTTTTGTCTTGGATTATCATATCATATTCCCCTCATTATTAAAAGGGAAAAATTCTTTTTAAAAAATTTTCAAATTTGTGTTGACAAATGTGAAAACTCATGATATCATAAACGAGTCTTAAGGATACAGCAAAGACAACAACTCAAAAACGCTGATGTGGCACAGGTGGTAGCGCACCTCATTGGTAGTGAGGAGGTCACGGGTCCGAGTCCCGTCATCAGCTTTTCAACAAACCCGCATAAATGCTAGAAAGCTAGTATTTATGTGGGTTTTTTCGTTTTTGTTTTAAAATGTTTCTGTCATCCGGTTTTTAATTTGTTCTTGAATCCATGTTTTTATGAACTGTTTCGGATTTTTGAATTGTTTAATTAATTTATTCAGGATTTTCTTGTTCATTACGGTGAGCTATTCCGTTTAGGCTGTTGCTGCCTGCTCATCCTTCTATCTGTTTTCCCCTTATTTTCATTTTTCCTGCACACTCTATTTTGGGGGCACATAAAGTAAATTAAAACAGCACGAGGTATTTTCTTCTCATGGCAACCAATTCTTTTGATGATAATGCACCTTCTCTTTCCACCTCCATTCCTTCCGAGAACCACTCCAATGCCCATCTGACGGACACAGACTTCGATCTTACTGCACCTGCTGCTCCGGAAGACGGCGCCCCGGAAAATCTGGAAGGCGGCAGACCGGTTTATCCGGACAATACCAGCTCTGGCAGTAACATCGTGCTCTGGCCGCCGGCTTCTTCCAGGCCAACACCGTCGATCCCATCCTTTCCAACGTGCCCGTTCCGTCCAAACTGTTCCAACAGCATGAGCCAATTTGGCTGGTGCGTTTCTTAAATGCGTCTGCCAATACCTTCGCAGTCAACATTGAGGTGGATCAGAACGCTTTTGCCATCAACTCCCGTTTTGGAACTGTCTCTAATTACGAACCGGTCTCCGATGGTTTCCACACCATCACCGTCCGCCGAGCATCGGGCATCAGCAACATTCTTCTTCAGCGCTCCTTCCCATTTTCTGCCGAACAGCGCTATACTGTGGTGCTGACAGACAATGCTTCTGGCGGTCTTGATATGATCCAGGTTCCAGCTACCGGCTGCAACACTTTCAATTACAATACTGGCTGCTACCGGGTTGCCAATATGTCTTACAGCGGCTCCAGCTACGATGTGATGCTCTATAACACCCACAGTGTGGTATTCCGCGGGTTAAACTACCAGAGTGTCTCTTCTTATAAACAGGCAGCTGCAGGCTCCTACCAGTTCTACCTGACTAACTCCTCCACCGGATCACTGATGCAGGAGCTGCCAGCCTGATCATTGGCACAGTAATCTCCGGAAGCTTTATCAATGAACCAATCCTGTCCTATCAGGTGGATATCACCGCAGGTAACAAATACACCAGTTATATCATTGGAAATACCTGGAGCAGCAGCGGTCTGCGGCTCATCACGTTAGAGGATTAAAAAAGAATCCTGCTTGCAGGATTCTCCGCCTGCGGCGGGTCGCAATAGCGACATAATTCCTTTCCGCCGCAGTGCGATCCTCGCGGAGCGTTTTTGTGTCATAGGACGTAATTTCCTATGACACAAAAAGCCGGAAATCTGCTTTCTAACTACAGATTTCCGGCTTTATAACGCCTACATATCTATATAATACCTTGTTGTCCCTGATATATCACTTCATTCTCTGTCTCACGATCTCATAAGCCAGCACACCTGCTGCCACCGACGCATTCAGGGAATCAATATCTCCCTTCATCGGAATGGAAGCGACCATATCACAATGCTCTTTTACCAGCTTGCTGACACCATCCCCTTCATTGCCGATCACCAGACCGATCGGACCGGTCAGATTCAGACGGTACATGGTCTCGCCCCCCATATCGGCACAGACGAACCACAGCCCCTCTTTCTTCAGCTCCTCCATCACAGTATTTAAGTTGGTCACTTTCGCAACCGGCGTATAATTCAACGCACCGGCGGAAGTTCTTGCCACTGTTGCAGTCAATCCAACTGCCCGGCGTTTCGGAATGATCACACCGTGGGCGCCTGCCAGATTCGCAGTACGGATGATCGCACCCAGATTATGAGGATCCTCAATGCCATCTAATAAGAAAATAAATGGCGGTTCCCCTTTCTTTCTGGCATTCTCCAGGATATCTTCCACGGTTGCGTACTCATACGCGGAAGCCTGGGCAATCACGCCCTGGTGGTGTCCGGTCGCAGAAAGCTGGTCCAGACGTTCTTTCGCTACAAAATTAATGATCGTATCGTGTTTTCTCGCCTCGCGGACAATCGTCTGCACCGGGCCGTCCTTGCAGCCGTCCAGCACATATAATTTATCAATCGTCTTACCAGAGCGGAACGCCTCTAAGACTGCATTTCTGCCCTCTACCAGAGTTCCGTTCTCCTGCACAGCGTCCTGTGTCATTTCTTCTTTCATTCTGTCTCAAACTCTCCTATTTTCTCTAATCCATAGCCTGCCAGCTCTACCATCCGGTCAAACTGCTCTGTCAGATACAGATAGCCCATCAGCGCCTCAAATCCGGTGGCCATACGGTAATCGATCATAGTCGCATGCTTGGCCATGGTCACAGATTTGGCATTTCTTCCTCTTTTATAAGCGGCGTGCTCTAACGGCGTCAGCTCCGGCTCCAGGATCTTGATCAGCTCCGCCTGGGTCTGGGCTTTTACCAGACTAGCGCTTTTTTTGTGCATCTTGTTGACCTGCATACTGCCATGGCTGACCACATGGGTGCGGATCATCAGTTCATAGACTGCATCCCCAATATAAGCAAGGGCCAGCGGGGAATAATTGGCGATATCGATCTTTTCCAGTCTCAGAGCCTGCTTGCAGTGAACCAGAAAATCTATGGGAGCCTGCTGTTCCTGTTCCATGGCATTTTCCATCTCGCCGCATGGCTGCTCCTGCTCCAGATTCTTTACGCTCTCTTCCATTTTACACCTTCTCTGGTATCTTCCAGGATAATGCCCATGTCGGATAATCTGCCACGGATCTCATCTGCAAGAGCGAAGTTTTTCTCTTTTCTCGCCTGCTGGCGTGCCTGGATCAGAGCCTCGATCTCCTCATCTAAGACCTCTTCCTTCTTCTCCGTGATGATGCCCAGAACATCGCACAGCTTCTCGATGGTTTCTTTTAAGTAAGTTACATATTCCTTGCTGGCTGCCTCATTGGCAGTGGAGTTGCTGAGTCTTACCAGTTCGAAAATGGCGGTGATGGCGTCAGCGGTGTTAAAGTCATCCTCCATGGCCGCCTCAAACTTCTGGATCTGATTCTTAGCCTCTGCTACCTTTGCCTCTTCTTCCTGGCTCATGCCTTTGGCTTCTACCTTCTTCTCCAGATCACATAATTTCTCAACACCATTTAAAATACGATCCAGACCATTCTTGGATGCCTGCATCAGATCTGCGCTGAAGTTTAACGGTCCTCTGTAGTGGGCGCTCAGCATGAAGAAACGAAGCACCTGCGGATCATATTTTTCTGTGATCTCACGAACCGTAAAGAAATTACCCAGGGATTTGGACATTTTCACATTGTCAATATTCAAGAAGCCATTGTGCATCCAGTAGTTTGCAAATGTCTTATCGTTGGCACACTCGGACTGGGCGATCTCATTCTCATGATGAGGGAAGATCAAATCCTCGCCACCTGCATGGATATCGATCTGGTCACCCAGATAACGCTTGGACATGACAGAACACTCAATATGCCAGCCTGGACGACCCTTGCACCATGGAGACTCCCAGTATGGCTCTCCTTCTTTTTTCGGTTTCCACAGAACGAAATCATTCGGGTCTTCCTTGCCTTCCTCGCCAGTGACCTTGATCTCACGGAAACCGGACTGTAACTCGTCAATGTTCTTATGGGATAATTTACCATATTCCTTAAAGGATTTGGTACGGAAATAAACAGTTCCATCCTCTGCCACATAGGCATGTCCCTTGTCGATCAGCGTCTGGATCATATCCAGCATGCCGCCGATCTCTTTGGTCGCCTGCGGATGAGTGGTAGCCGGTTTTACATTCAGCGCCGCCATATCCTTCTTGCACTCTGCGATGTAGCGCTCAGAAATCACGGACGGATCGACCCCCTCCTCATTGGCTTTCTTGATGATCTTATCATCCACATCTGTAAAATTGGATACATAGTTGACCTCATAACCCTTGTACTCAAAATATCTGCGGACAGTATCGAAAATGATCATCGGTCTTGCATTGCCGATATGGATAAAATTATAAACAGTAGGGCCGCAGACATACATCTTCACTTTGCCCGGCTCTAACGGAACGAATTCTTCTTTTCTTCTGGTCAATGTATTAAAAATCTTCATAATCTTCCCCTTCTCTATTTTTGCCCGGCGCAACCCTGACATCCAGAGCAGCCCTGTGGCTTCATTCTGTCATCATAGCAATAATCCTCTACCGATGTCAATAAGGTAATTGCCTGAGAAGAAATTCCTTCTCCGGTTCCCGTAAATCCAAGCCCCTCTTCCGTGGTGGCTTTCACACTGACACGGTTCACCGGAAGCTTTAACGCATGGGCGATATTCTCTGCCATCTGTGGACGGTAAGCCGCCAGTTTCGGTCGCTGGGCAATGATGGTAGCGTCAATATTCTCGATCACATACCCCTTCTCTTCCAGCAGCTTTCCTACGGCTTCCAGCAGCTTGATACTGGAAATGCCTTTATACGCAGGATCTGTATCCGGAAAATGCTGTCCGATATCACCAAGTGCCGCTGCGCCCAACAGCGCATCCATCACCGCATGAACCAGCACATCTGCGTCCGAATGTCCCAAAAGTCCTTTTTCATAAGGAACCGTAACGCCCCCCAGGATCAGATCCCGCCCTTCCACCAGGCGGTGTACATCATATCCCTGTCCAATTCGCATGTTCCATTCCTCTCTTTTTCTTCTATTATCATGATGCTCAAGTCTTATCCGGCAGTTTCCGCCTTACACGATCATACGGAGCTTCTGCGGTATACACCGCACATGGATATCCTGCTGACACAGACAATCCTCTCCGTCCGCATGGACTGCCATAGGCTGATCCATATGGATCTCCACTTCCTGACAGGTATAACATCGGATCCGGTTCTTTTTCTTCTTGGTCATGCCAAACAGGGCGCTGATCAAAAGTTTTAGTACCCGCAGGCGGCTGGCGCTATGGATCACACAGACATTTAATCTGCCGTCTCCAGGATCTGCCCCCGGCGCAAACCGGAAACCTCCGCCCTCATATGGATGATTGTGGACTGCCACAAAATAAATATGGTTAAATTCCACCTTCTGCGCGCCATCCAGCACCAGATATCCCTTCACCGGTCTGGTAAATAAAATCCTTTTGGCTCCCACCAGCATATAACTGAGCTTGCCCAGTCCCACCTTGCTCAATCCCCGCTTCGTCTTGGAATGCAGAATATCCTGACACACCATAGCATCCATACCAATTCCAGTACTGACCATAAAACGGCGGTGGGTCAGATGATCCCCATAGGAGAGCACGCCATAGTCCAATAATTTATGATATTTGGGATTCAGGATCTTCTTCAGGCAGCGGGACGGGCTTTTGGGAAGCCGCAAACTCCTGGCGAGATCATTTCCCGATCCTGTTGGAATATATCCCAGTGTCACCGGTCCGCAAAAAGAAATGCCGTCCAGCACTTCGCTGACGGTTCCATCTCCGCCTACAGCAATCAGAATTCTGGGTTCTCTCTGGTGTTCTGTCAGATCACAGGCCAGTCTCCTGGCATCTCCTGTCTTCTCTGTCACAAATGCTTCATACGGTACCCCCAGGTGCTTAAGCTGCTTTTCCAGCCTTCGCCATATCCTCTCTCCCCGTCCGCCGCTGGCATTCGGGTTCACGATAAAACTATACATGGCAAGCCTCCTGTCTTTTGTTCCCTTTAGTATATCATAAAATAATACCAGAGTCAAAAGAACTAGATGCCAATGCGGGCTTACCCACAAAGCTTTTTTCCTCATGACCCTGGTATCATATTTTAAGGCTTCGGGCGATAAATAATCTCATTTACCGTATAAACAGTGATAAATGCCTCCCGGTCCGTTTTCATCAGGTAACTCATCAATTTGCTGTACTCATGCTTGTCCACGATGGTAATGATCTCCCTGTGGGGCTGGAAATCATATGCCCCGATGGCCTCATAGATGGTCGCGCCGCTATGCAGCTCCTCGATGATAAACTTCCGGATCTCTTCCTCCTTTTTGGACAGAATGCAGACCCTCCGCTTCACTTTGGCGCCAAAATGAATGATCCAGCACCAGTCCATTGAGATATGTACCCAGCACACTGAGCACCACGATCTTCTTATCGTACACCAGTGCCGATGA
>QUFC01000149.1 GCA_003478355.1 Lachnospiraceae bacterium AM48-27BH | reverse complement strand
CTCGATTTTTCAGTTCATTTAAGACTGAAAGCCAGTATTTCGCACTTTCATTGTCACCGATTGTAATGGTCAGGACTTCCTTTTTGCCCTCTGTATTAATACCCAGAATTACATAGGCTGCAAGTTTACGAATCACTCCGTTGTCCCGCACAGAATAGTGGATAGCATCAATGTAAAGAATCGGATACACGTCGTCTAACGGTCGATTCTGCCAGTCTTCAATCTGCGGAAGTATCTTATCTGTTACATCAGAAATAAAACTCTCAGATGTTTCAAAGCCATAGATATCTTCAATCGTTTCCGAAATTTGGCGTGTAGTCATTCCTTTGGCATACATGGAGATAATCTTCTGGTCAATGTCAGAAATATCCTTCTGACGCTTTTTGACAACCTGTGGTTCAAAGGTGGACTTTCGATCTTGTGGTACTTCGATTTCCATAGAACCATACCGACTGTTTACCTGCTTGCGTTTATAGCCGTTTCGATAATCGTCGTTGTCAGAACGCTCGGATTTCTCATATCCGAGATGGTCATCCATTTCTGCCTCCATCATTTCCTTGAGGGTGCCGCCAAGGAGATCTTTAAGAGCAT
>QUFC01000148.1 GCA_003478355.1 Lachnospiraceae bacterium AM48-27BH | reverse complement strand
CTGGATATATCTCTTTCAGTCCGTCCAGATTGACAATGTTCGACTGTGTGAGGGCTTCAATGATATATTGCTGTTGGCTCTTTCCAGACTGCTCTACTTTTTCTTTTATTTGTGCAAGTTCTTCTTCTGACACTCTTATAACTATCTGCTTCGGTCTTGTCCTATTCATTGATGAAGTCCTCTCTTTCCTTTACCCACTTCTTAATGAGTTCGATTTCCTCGTCCATGTTCGGCTCTTTCTCTGGTTTCCAGTCTGCTCTCATGTCGTTCAGTTCTTCCAGTGCTTCTTCTAAGTCTGCCTTATAGCTTTCTAAATCTTCCTTTTCGCTTGCTATATACTCATCAACACTATTGTAACAAGGCACACACTCATAGCTTGTTCTATCATCATTGTACTTGTGGTACACAATGTCTTTCCATTCATCACTCGGCTCTGCTATGTTCTGTTTAGTGATTTCAATGTCGGATTTTATTGTCTCTACGTTTTCCAACATATCCAGATAATGCTCTGGTTCATAACCCAAATTCAATAAGTGATTCAGCAGTGTAGGCTCTGGGAACATTCCGAACCAACAACGCTCGAACCACTGGTCAG
>QUFC01000147.1 GCA_003478355.1 Lachnospiraceae bacterium AM48-27BH | reverse complement strand
CTGGATATATCTCTTTCAGTCCGTCCAGATTGACAATGTTCGACTGTGTGAGGGCTTCAATGATATATTGCTGTTGGCTCTTTCCAGACTGCTCTACTTTTTCTTTTATCTGTGCAAGTTCTTCCTCTGACACTCTTATAACTATCTGCTTCGGTCTTGTCCTATTCATTGATGAAGTCCTCTCTTTCCTTTACCCACTTCTTAATGAGTTCGATTTCCTCGTTCATGTTCGGCTCTTTCTCTGGCTTCCAGTCCGCTCTCATGTCTTTCAGTTCTTCCAGTGCTTCTTCTAAGTCTGCCTTATAGCTTTCTAAATCTTCTTTTTCGCTTGCTATATATTCATCAACACTATTGTAACAAGGCACACACTCATAGCTTGTAAAATCATCATTATACTTGTGGTACACAATGTCTTTCCATTCATCACTTGGCTCTGCTATGTTCTGTTTAGTAATTTCAATGTCGGATTTTATTGTCTCTACGTTCTCCAACATATCCAGATAATGCTCTGGTTCATAACCCAAATTCAATAAGTGATTCAGCAGTGTAGGCTCTGGGAACATTCCGAACCAACAACGCTCGAACCACTGGTCAG
>QUFC01000146.1 GCA_003478355.1 Lachnospiraceae bacterium AM48-27BH | reverse complement strand
ACTGACCATTTGTGCTCCAGATAATACCTTTGGTAAAAGTACTGATCCAGATATGCAGCAGGCAGTGATCGATATGCTGGAAGAGAAAGCCAATGTCGATCTGGAGGCGGTCATCCCGCCGATCAGCAGCTATAATGATAAACTGGAGACCATGATGGCTGGCGGTGATGTACCGGATATCTTCTCCATTTCCCAGGCCATGACAAGACTCCCAAACTACGTCGCGAGAGAGCAGGTTATGCCTTTGGATGATCTGATCGCAAAATCCGAGAAGCTTTCCGCAATTGACCAGTCCTATTATAACGCTCTGGCAATCGATGGCGTGGTATATGATGTTCCTAGCAACTATCCAAGAGTAAAATGCTTATTCCTGCGTAAAGATATCATGGAAAAATATGGTATCAATTTAAGCACAACACCGACCACAGAGGAGTTTATGACTGAGATGAGCAAGTTAAAAGGAACCGGAATCATTCCTTTCAGCTTCCCGAAATGGATTGATAACTTCCAGTACTTCATGAATTCCTTTGGCGCATATGCCGGTATCTATAAGAATGCAGACGGTACTTATGTAGATGGTATGCAGGAGCCGCAGATGGTTGACGCAT
>QUFC01000145.1 GCA_003478355.1 Lachnospiraceae bacterium AM48-27BH | reverse complement strand
ACCGCCTCGCCCTCCGGCTGGGAACAGAGCAGGTCATACAGGGTTTGGAGGGTCGGCATTTTGCTTGTTTCCGGGTCCTGCAAGTGTTCCCGGTACATCTGGCGCACACAGCGGTCAATGACGGTACGCTCCACCGGCTGCAAGCCGTCCTTGCCGCCAACGATCAGCTCCATCAGCGACAGGATAAAGTCGGCTTTCAGCGCCATCGGGTTTTCCTCGTCGAAGCTCAAATCAATGTCCATCGGATTGATGTGGTGGGGGCTGTCCGGGGCGATCTCGATGACCTGTCCGCCCAGCCGCCTGATAAGGGGCGAATATTCGCCCATCGGGTCCACCACGATAATGCGGTCTTTTGTGGCAAGGAACACATTCACAAGCTCCCGCTTTGCGGCAAAGGATTTGCCGGAGCCAGGCACGCCGAGGAACAGGCCGTTGGGGTTTTTGAGCTTTTTCCGGTTCGCCATGATGACGTTATGGGAAAGTGCGTTGAGCCCGTAATAGACGCTTCGCCATCCATGCGGAGCTCCTGCGTCATAAAGGGAACGAAAATGGCCGTGGAGCTGGTCGTCATGCCGCGCTTGATCTCAATGCCGTTATGGCCCAGCGGAAGGCTGGAAAGAAAACC
>QUFC01000144.1 GCA_003478355.1 Lachnospiraceae bacterium AM48-27BH | reverse complement strand
CCGTGACAAATATATCTCCGAGACTTCGCAGGTGGTTCGCATCTTCATTTATTGCAAGCTGTCTATTTACTGCATTGATACGGCATAATTCAGAATGTTTTGCTTTCAGCTTCTTATAATGATTTGAATATTTCCAGCTCCTGTAACCTTTCTTAACAGTACCATCCGTATTATAATTTTGAGAATTCGTGGATCGTCTTGACCGGTCCATAGCACGATAGAGCAGGCGTTCTTTTCGTTCAGAAGTTTGTATGCTGTTGCCACGTTCTGAAAGATTCTTTAAACCGACTTCCGTATCAGATGTATACGCAACCGTCTGTGTGCCAATATCAGCGCCTATCATCCCTTCCCCATACTGGTGACGAGGATTGCCATACTTATCATATTTTGGCTTCGCTCTGCCCTCGATAGTAAGATGCAGATATACTCTGTATTTACCTCTTATTATCTTGGGAACGAGAGTAGCATAGCAAGGTCTGTATGTATCTATGCAATAAGCATCTTCTATGAAAGTGTTTACGGCTTTGTGATCCACAATCTCAGATTCGGTAAGATATGTCAAAATGTCATCTGCTTCGTCCTGTTGAAATCTGTCATTTACCTGTATTCCGAAAGCGGTTTTGCCAAGTT
>QUFC01000143.1 GCA_003478355.1 Lachnospiraceae bacterium AM48-27BH | reverse complement strand
CCGTGACAAATATATCTCCGAGACTTCGCAGGTGGTTCGCATCTTCATTTATTGCAAGCTGTCTATTTACTGCATTGATACGGCATAATTCAGAATGTTTTGCTTTCAGTTTCTTATAATAATTTGAATATTTCCAGCTCCTGTAACCTTTCTTAACAGTACCATCCGTATTATAATTTTGAGAATTCGTGGATCGTCTTGACCGATCCATAGCACGATAGAGCAGCCGTTCTTTTCGTTCAGAAGTTTGTATGCTGTTACCTCGTTCTGAAAGATTCTTTAAACCGACTTCCGTATCAGATGTATACGCAACCGTCTGTGTGCCAATATCAGCGCCTATCATCCCTTTCCCATACTTGTGACGAAGATTGCCATACTTATCATATTTTACCTTTGCTTTACCCTCGACAGTAAGGTGTAGATATACTCTGTATTTACCCCGTATCATCTTGGGCACAAGGGTTGCATAGCAAGGCCTGTATGTATCTATGCAATAAGCATCTTCTATGAAAATGTTTACAGCTTTGTGATCCACAATCTCAGATTCGGTAAGATATGTCAAAATGTCATCTGCTTCGTCCTGTTGAAATCTGTCATTTACCTGTATTCCGAAAGCGGTTTTGCCAAGTT
>QUFC01000142.1 GCA_003478355.1 Lachnospiraceae bacterium AM48-27BH | reverse complement strand
AGAGCTTCCGGGCGGTTGTGATTGACTGCCCCCGTTATTTATCCAAACGAGCAAAGAAAAAGGAGGAACACACCGAATGAATTTTGAATTTATGACGATAGACACACCACTGCCGCCCTGTATGCCATTTCCCAGAGCGTTGACAGGATTTCCAGTCAGCAGCACCGCAAAGGTCATGTACTGCCGGATGCTGGACGCTATGCTATCCAAAGGGCAGGAGGACGAGAACGGAATCCTGTTTGTCTGCTTCCCTGTCACAGCCATTGCCGCAGTCCTGTCCCGCAGTCCTATGACGGTCAAGCGTTCTTTGAATGAACTGGAAAACGCAGGACTTATCATGCGGGTGCGTCAGGGCGTTGGAGAGCCGAACAGGATTTATGTGCTGATACCGGGAAAGGAGGACGCTGCCCTTGCCTGATAGCTCAAAACTTGAAAAGCTCAACCGGGAGCTGGAGAAAAGCGAAAAGAAACTGCGGAAAGCCATCAATGATGAAAAGGCATTGCAGCACCAGTTAAAGCAGCTTACCCGAAAGGAACGGACACACCGGCTCTGTACTCGTGGCGGTATGCTGGAAAGTTTTCTGCAAGAGCCGGAACGCCTGACAGATGATGATGTCATGCTGTTGTTGAAACTCATTTTTCACAGGCAGG
>QUFC01000141.1 GCA_003478355.1 Lachnospiraceae bacterium AM48-27BH | reverse complement strand
CTGAAA
The DNA here is from genome assembly GCA_003478355.1 of Lachnospiraceae bacterium AM48-27BH. Taxonomy (GTDB): domain Bacteria; phylum Bacillota; class Clostridia; order Lachnospirales; family Lachnospiraceae; genus UBA3402. The sequence goes on along the minus strand of QUFC01000141.1, from coordinate 691 downwards.
GCAAAACATTCTGAATTATGCCGTATCAATGCAGTAAATAGACAGCTTGCAATAAATGAAGATGCGAACCACCTGCGAAGTCTCGGAGATATATTTGTCACGGAACCTAAAAATGCAGGCAGGCTCATGAAACGAGCGAAAGAAACCACGAAAGACGATAAAGGAAAGTTCAATAAGAAGAAACGTTTTGGTAAATCCATAAAGAACCGGTGTCCTTCTAGATTCCAGACTACAGTGGAGAAAAAGTTTAAGATAACTGGTGGTACCTATATAGAAGTACCCAATAGTTACAGAGCCTCACAGTATGACCATACGGTTGATGACTATATCAAAAAGAAACTATCTGACCGATTGTATAAGCTACAAAATGGTACTGAGGTGCAAAGGGATTGGTATTCATCATTCCTGCTTTACTGTTACGATCACAAGATACAGAAGATAGATAAACATAAATGCATAACAGAGTTTGATGATTGCTATAAAAAAGAAAAAGCCCTGATCGAATGGATCAAGGCTCATAAGATTAAAGTATTAAACAGCGGAATTAAAATAGCTTAACAACTGAATAATAAGGGAGATTGACTGTACTTCCTTGCTGCAAAGCAGAAAATTATCGTTAATGTGGTTGTTGGACTGCTTGATAATGAAAGTCCTGATTCAAATAGATTTACACTTGTAATTCCAAAGTCTG
>QUFC01000140.1 GCA_003478355.1 Lachnospiraceae bacterium AM48-27BH | reverse complement strand
GAAGAAGTAAGGGTTTTATATACTGTTGAATCTCTGATAGAGGTTCTGAAGAATTCTGGTGCCGATGCGGTTGGGGGACACACCCGTTCCCATCCCGAACACGACGGTTAAGACCCAATCGGCCGATGGTACTATGCTGGAGACGGCATGGGAGAGCAGGTGGGTGCCAGATTTCAATGGGCTTATAGCTCAGCTGGTTAGAGCGCACGCCTGATAAGCGTGAGGTCGGTGGTTCGAGTCCACTTAAGCCCATTAGGACATAAACTCTTGTAAAAGAGGAAAGGTCCATATGAATTGGGTTTGGTTAAATCAAACCAAGCAAAACTAAATAGGGATTGCCTTAACAGGGTAGACCCGCATCCTATGGGGGTGTAGCTCAGTTGGGAGAGCACCTGCCTTGCAAGCAGGGGGTCAAGAGTTCGAATCTCTCCATCTCCATTCGCCAAAAGCAACTTAGCTTGAGGCGTACCACGTACCTTGAAAACCACATATTGAAAACTATATCTAGAAAGAATCATGAAAAGCGGATCAAATAAGAGAAGCAATTCAAATGATTCGATCAAGACATCCGAGGTGTTACACGAAAGTGTAACCAAACAAGCAACAAACAAACCTAAGACCAATGGTGCAACGCTATGCATCAGAGAGTGAGGAAGCAAACCCGCATTCCGAACTTAATTGGTCAAGCTATAAAGAGCGCAGG
>QUFC01000014.1 GCA_003478355.1 Lachnospiraceae bacterium AM48-27BH | reverse complement strand
AACGGGAAGATGTGAAAAGCCACCACTATATCATCAGCTTTGACCCACGGGACGGGACAGACAACGGCTTGACCGTAGACCGGGCGCAGGAGCTGGGCGAGCAGTTCTGCAAGGAGCATTTCCCCGGACACCAAGCCTAATCTGCACCCACCCGGACGGGCATAACCACAGCGGGAATATCCATGTGCATATCGTCATCAACTCCCTGCGGATTTACGAAGTCCCGCTTCTGCCCTACATGGACAGACCAGCCGACACGCTGGAGGGCTGCAAGCACCGCTGCACCAACGCCGCTATGGAATATTTCAAGAGCGAAGTCATGGAAATGTGCCACCGGGAGGGGCTTTACCAAATCGACCTCTTGAACGGCAGCAAGGAACGGATAACCGAACGGGAATACTGGGCGGCAAAGAAAGGGCAGCTTGCCCTTGACAAAGAGAACGCCGCCAGAGAAGCCGCCGGACAGCCGACCAAGCCCACCAAGTTTGAAACGGACAAGGCGAAGCTGCGCCGGACGATACGGCAGGCACTTTCCCAAGCTGGCAGCTTTGACGAGTTTTCTTCCCTTTTGCTGCGGGAGGGTGTGACCGTCAAGGAGAGCCGGGGGCGGCTTTCCTACCTCACGCCGGACAGGACAAAGCCTATCACAGCCCGAAAGCTGGGGGACGATTTTGACAAGGCTGCTGTCCTTGCCCTGCTCACGCAGAACGCCCACAGAGCTGCCGAACAGACCAAAGCCATACCCGAATACCCTGCCGCAGTTAAAAAGCCGTTACAAGGGGAAAAAGCTGCAAAAACCACCCCGGCAGACAACACCTTGCAGCGCATGGTTGACCGGGAAGCCAAGCGAGCCGAGGGCAAGGGCGTGGGCTATGACCGCTGGGCGGCAAAGCACAACCTAAAGCAAATGGCAGCTACCGTTACCGCCTATCAGCAGTACGGCTTTTCCTCCCCGGAGGAACTGGACGAAGCCTGTTCTGCCGCCTATGCCGCCATGCAGGAAAGCCTTGCGTGGTTGAAGCAGGTGGAAAAGACGCTGAACGGGAAAAAGGAGCTGCAACGGCAGGTGCTTGCCTATTCCAAGACCCGCCCTGTCCGGGACGGGCTGAAACAGCAGAAAAACGCCAAAGCAAAAGCAGCCTACCGTCAGAAGCATGAAAGTGACTTTATCATAGCAGACGCAGCCGCCCGCTATTTCAGGGAGAACGGCATTTCCAAGCTGCCGAGCTATAAATCCCTGCAAGCAGAGATTGAAAGCCTTATCAAAGAGAAAAACAGCGGCTACAACGATTACCGGGCAAAACGGGAGGAGTACCGCCGCTTGCAGACTGTCAAGGGCAATATCGACCAGATTTTACGCCGGAGCGAGCCGCAGCGCAGAAAGGAGCAGAGCCATGAACGGTAATATCCCCCGCATGGACTACCGCCAGTACCGGGCAGCCCGCCGCCTTGTGCATGAGTGCTGCAACTATGACAGCGGGAACTGCCTGCTGTTGGAGGACGGCGAGCCTTGCGTGTGTGTACAGAGTATCAGCTATTCGCTGCTCTGCCGCTGGTTTACCGCCGCTGTCCTGCCCCTTGATGAAGCACTGGAAGCCGCCCTCTTGCGCCGGGGAAGCCGGAAACGCTGCGCTGTCTGCGGGGCGTTCTTCTTCCCAAAATCCAACCGGGGGAAATACTGCCCGGACTGCGCCGGACGCATGAAGCGGATAAACGCCGCCAAACGGAAGCGGAAACAAAGGGAGAAATGTCACGCTTTAGGGCATTTCAAACCCGCATAAATCAAGGCTTTTTTGGAGGGTGTCAAAGGGTGCGTGATACATTTATCCTTTTCCCTTAAAAACGCCCCCTAAAAGCGTAACAGAACCCACAGACAGACACCACAAGGAGGTGAACCCTATCGCTGATATATGACCGCAGGAACGGAGCTGCCCGCTTACCTGCCTTACCCCCGTTTCCTGCTGGAAACAGACCTATCCCACACCGCAAGAGAGTTATATGCGCTGCTGTTAGACCGTTCCACCCTTTCGCAGAAGAACGGCTGGCAGGACAGCGAGGGACGGACATACATTGTCTACCCCATAGCAGAGATAGCGGAAATGCTGGATAAAGGCTGCACCACCATAAAGGGCGCACTGAACGAACTGGACGCTGCCGGGCTGCTGGAACGCAGACGGACGGGCTTTTCTGCCGCCAACCGTCTGTATGTGAAAGTGCCGCCTATCCCAGTGGTACAGTTTTCCGACCAACTGACGGACGGAAAACCGCCCCTCATAAGGGCGGGAAACCGACCAACTGACAGCCGGAAAACTGACCTTATGACGGTCGGAAAACCGTCCCCTAACCAAACTAATATAAACAACCTAATAGAGAGCCAAACAAAAGGAGCGAGTGAGGGGCAGCCCCCCGCCGCTTATGGCAGATATAAAAATGTATTTCTTTCTGACACAGAACTTTTGGAGCTGGAACAGGACTTCCCCGGCAAGTGGGAGTATTACCTTGACCGCCTTTCCTGCCACATCGCTTCCACCGGGAAGCAGTACCAGAGCCATGCAGCCACCATTTACAAGTGGGCGCAGGAGGACGCTGCCAAAGAGAAGCCAAAGAAAGGCATACCGGACTATTCATTCAAGGAGGGAGAAAGCCTATGACCGATACAATCCACAACACCATACTGCCTATGACCGACACCACAGCCGAGCCGGAGGATTACACCGGGGAGGACGGGCTTTTATACTGCGGCAAATGCCGGAAACCCAAAGAAGCCTATTTCCCGGAGGGCAAGACCTTTTTCGGGCGTGACCGCCACCCGTCAGAGTGCGACTGCCAGCGGGCAGCCCGTAAGGAACGGGAAGCCGCCGAGAAGCGGCGCAGCCACCTTGAAACGGTGGAACGGCTGAAACGGCAGGGCTTTACAGACAAGACCATGCAGGACTGGACATTTGCCAACGATAACGGCAGCTGCCCGCAGATGAAGAACGCCGCCGGATATGTGGCACGCTGGGAACAGATAAAGGACGGGAACTACGGGCTGCTCTTGTGGGGCAGGGTAGGCACTGGGAAAAGCTATTTTGCCGGGTGTATTGCAAACGCCCTCATGGAGCAGGAAGTCCCGGTGTGCATGACAAACTTTGCAGCAATATTAAACGACCTTGCCGCCAGCTTTGCGGGCAGGAACGAATATATTTCCCGCCTTTGCAGCTTCCCCCTGCTCATCATTGACGATTTTGGAATGGAGCGTGGCACAGAATACGGTCTGGAACAGGTCTACAATGTGATTGACAGCCGCTACCGGAGCAGGAAGCCGCTGATTGTGACGACCAACCTCACGCTGGAGGAATTGCAGCACCCGGAGGACACCGCCCACGCCCGGATTTATGACCGCCTGCTTGAAATGTGTTCCCCTCTCTGCTTTACCGGGGAGAATTTGAGGAAAGCCGCCGCACAGGGAAAAATGGAACAGCTGAAACGGCTGCTTGCCGGAAAGGAGATTTGCCTATGACCGACACCCAGAGAAACAAACGCCCTGCCCGCCGCCCGGACTGCGTGACCGAAACGAGGATAGGCAACACAATCCTTGTGGTGTCTGGCTTTTTCAAGGAGGGGGCGACCGACACCGCCGCTGACAAGATGATGAAAGTGCTGGAAGCAGAAGCCGCCGCCGGATATTTGACCTGTGATAAGCCTGATTGAAAAACCGTCATTTTTACCGACCGTAAAGAAGCAGATTTGACGCTTTTGCCGCTATACAGACAGCCGCCCCATGTGGTACAATCAAGGTACGGAATAGTGGGGCTGGCTGTCGGAAACGGAGGAATTTATGTTAAGACAGACCACCCAGCAACTCATTACCGCCCTTTACCCAAGACTGTCCCATGAGGACGAGCTGCAAGGCGAGAGCAATTCCATTTCCAACCAAAAGAGGATTTTGGAAACCTATGCCAAACAGAATGGATTTTCTAATCTGCGCTGGTACACCGACGACGGTTATTCCGGTGCGAACTTTCAAAGACCCGGATTTCAAGCCATGCTTGCAGACATTGAAGCAGGGAAAGTCGGGACAGTTATCGTCAAGGATATGTCGAGGTTAGGGCGAAACTACTTACAGGTGGGAATGTACACAGAAATGATTTTCCCACAGAAAGGTGTCCGCTTCATCGCTATCAATGACGGAGTGGACAGCGCACAGGGGGAAAATGATTTTGCCCCGCTGCGGAACATTTTTAACGAATGGCTGGTGAGAGATACGAGCAAGAAAATCAAGGCAGTAAAACGCTCTAAGGGCATGAGCGGAAAGCCCATCACAAGCAAGCCCGTCTATGGCTACCTCATGGACGAGGACGAAAACTTTATCATTGACGAGGAAGCCGCCCCGGTGGTACGGCAGATTTACAGCCTTTGCCTTGCCGGGAACGGTCCGACCAAGATAGCCCGTATGCTGACCGAGCAGCAAATCCCCACGCCGGGGACGCTGGAATACCGCAGGACGGGCAGCACCCGCCGCTACCACCCCGGCTATGAGTGCAAGTGGGCGACCAATACCGTGGTTCATCTGCTGGAAAACCGGGAATATACGGGCTGTCTGGTAAACTTTAAGACCGAGAAGCCGTCCTACAAGCTGAAACACAGCATAGAAAATCCCCCGGAAAAGCAGGCGGTTTTTGAGAACCACCATGAGCCTATCATTGACCGGGAAACGTGGGAACGGGTGCAGGAGTTACGCAAGCAGCGCAAACGCCCCAACCGTTATGACGAAGTGGGCTTGTTCTCCGGCATACTCTTTTGTGCCGACTGCGGCAGCGTCATGTACCAGCAGCGATACCAGACGGACAAGCGCAAGCAGGACTGTTATATCTGCGGAAGCTACAAGAAACGCACCGCCGACTGCACAGCGCACTTTATCCGCACTGACCTCTTGACCGCTGGCGTACTCTCCAATCTGCGGAAAGTTACCAGCTATGCGGCAAAGCATGAAGCCCGGTTTATGAAGCTTTTAATCGAGCAGAATGAGGACGGGGACAGACGCAGGAACGCCGCCAAGAAAAAGGAGCTGGAAGCCGCCGAGAAACGCATAGCCGAGTTATCTGCTATCTTCAAGCGGCTGTATGAGGACAGCGTAACCGGGCGCATATCGGACGAGCGTTTCACAGAGCTGTCGGCAGACTATGAAGCCGAGCAGAAAGAACTGAAAGAACGTGCCGCCAGACTGCGGGAAGAACTTTCCAAAGCGCAGGAAGCCACCGCAAACGCTGAAAAGTTTATGAATGTGGTACGCAGGCACACTACCATTGAAGAACTTACCCTACTCTGCTGCGGGAGTTTGTGGAGAAAATCGTTGTCCATGAAAGCGTTGCCCTTGACGGGAAACGCCGGGGCAAGTTACGCAGACAGGAAATCGAAATCTATTATTCTTTTGTCGGCAAGGTAGAACTGCCCGACACCTAACCGCCCGACCTATCCGACATACCTCATGTGCCGGATAGGAACGGCAAAATTTTTTACACTTCTATTACTTCTTTATCACACATAAGCAAAGTCCCAGGGCATGAAGCAGCTCATGGCTGGCGGCGGTGTTGCCCTCATCGGCACCACCCTTGTACCTCTGCTCTCCGGACTGTTCGGTTAATCACAAAACAAGGAGGTAATCGCCTTTGGACAGCATACTCCAACAGATCACAGACTGGCTGAAAGAAATGCTCGTTTCAGCTATTATGGGAAATCTGTCGGGGATGTTTGAGTCCGTCAACAACCAGGTTGGCGAGATAGCAACCTCCGTTGGCATGACCCCGGCGAATTTTTCGCCGGGTGTCTTTGCCATGGTACGAAACATCTCCGAGTCAGTGATTATCCCAATCGCAGGCTTGATTCTGACCTTCATTGCCTGTTATGAGCTAATTCAGATGATTATTGACCACAACAATCTGGCAAATTTTGAAACCTGGATCTTCTTCAAATGGGTGTTCAAGACTTTTGTTGCGGTCATGTTAATCACAAACACATTCAATATCACGATGGCTGTGTTTGATGTGACACAGCACGTTATAAACGCAAGCGCCGGTATCATATCCGGAAATACTGCCATAGATGCTTCGGCATTGGAAACAATGGAAGAAACGCTGATGGCAATGGATTTGGGTCCTTTGCTCGGCTTGTTCCTGCAATCCTTTATCGTGCAGGTCACGATGTCCGCTTTGGCAATCATCATCTTTGTGATCGTCTACGGTCGAATGATTGAAATTTATCTGATGGTCAGCCTTGCCCCGATTCCGCTTTCCACTTTTGGAAACAGAGAACAGAGCAATATCGGACAGAATTATCTGCGTTCGCTGTTTGCAATCGGATTCCAGGGATTCCTGATTATGATCTGCGTGGGCATTTATGCGGTGCTGATTCAGTCTATCGCATTCAGTGATGACATCATCGGTTCTATCTGGGGTGTTATGGGCTACACCGTCCTTTTGTGCTTCACCCTGTTTAAGACTGGTTCGCTTGCGAAGGGTGTATTCAGCGCTCACTAAGGGAAGGAGGAAATTGTTTGGCAGCGTATATTCCCGTACCTCGTGACCTGACGAGGGTAAAAACAAAAGTGTTCTTCAATCTGACGAAACGGCAGTTACTTTGCTTTGGTGCGGCGGCGCTCATCGGAGTGCCGATTTTCTTTCTGGTCAAAGCAACCGGAAATGTGAGCCTTGCAGCACTGTCCATGATGATCGTCATGTTACCGTTGTTCTTTCTGGCAATGTATGAAAAGGATAGTCAGCCGTTGGAAGTGGTTGTAGAACACTTCATTCAGACCAAATTCGTTCGTCCCAAGGTTCGCCCTTATCAGACGGACAACTATTATGACGCTTTGATGCGTCAGTACAAACTGGAAAAGGAGGTTGAACGAATTGTTTTTCAAAAAGAAGCCACAGGCAAGAAACATCAAAATGCCTGCAAATCTGAATCGGAAGCAGCAGCGAGAAATTAAAGCTGTTGTGGAACGGGCAAAGAAGGACAACGGTATTCCGCAGACTGCACAGCAGTCCATTCCCTTTCAGAGAATGTTCCCGGATGGCATCTGCCGTGTCACTGACAGTTATTACACCAAGACCATTCAGTTTCAGGACATCAACTATCAGCTGGCACAGCAGGAAGATAAGACTGCCATCTTCGATGAGTGGTGCAGTTTCCTGAATTTCTTTGACAGCTCCATTCACTTTGAGCTTTCCTTTATGAACCTGAGTACCGATGCTGAAAGCTTTGAAAAGAGTATCCGTATCCCGTTCAAGAAGGACAGCTTCAATCCCGTCCGTGCCGAGTATAGCCAGATGCTGAAAAAGCAGTTGGCGCAGGGCAACAACGGCTTGACCAAAACCAAGTACCTGACATTCGGCATTGAAGCCGAATCCATGCGGCAGGCAAAGCCGAGACTCAACCATATCGAAAACGATCTGCTCAATAACTTTCGGCGTTTGGGTGTCATTGCCACTACCATGAACGGCAAAGAGCGGCTGCATCTGATGCACTCTATGTTCCACATGGGTGATAATGATAAGTTCTTCTTCGATTGGAAGTATCTTGTGGAATCCGGGCTGTCCGTAAAGGACTTCATTGCTCCGACGGCGTTTGCCTTTAAGACCAACCGCACCTTCCAGATGGGCAGTATCTTCGGTTCGATGTCTTATCTGGCAATTACGGCATCAGACCTGTCTGATCGTATGCTGGCGGATTTTCTGGATATGGAATCCACGCAGATCGTGACCATGCACATCCAGTCGGTTGACCAGACTGCGGCGATTAAGACCATCAAGAGAATCATCACCGAGCTTGACCGTTCCAAAATCGAGGAACAGAAAAAGGCTGTGCGTTCTGGCTATGACATGGACATTATCCCATCTGACCTTGCTACCTATGGTAAAGATGCGAAGTCACTTCTGAAAGAATTGCAGAGCCAGAATGAGCGAATGTTCATGGTGACATTTCTGGTGCTGAACACCGGGCGCACCGAGCAGGAACTGGAGAACAATGTGTTCCAGGCACAGAGCATCGCCCAGAAGCATAACTGCAATCTGCGTCGTTTGGATTTTCAGCAGGAATCCGGACTGATGAGCAGCCTGCCTTTGGCACAAAACCTGATTGAGATTCGTCGTGGCCTGACTACCAGTTCCACGGCTATTTTTGTGCCTTTCACCACGCAGGAGCTGTTCCAGAATGGTGGAGAAACGCTCTATTACGGGCTGAATGCTCTGTCGAACAACCTTATCATGGTGGACAGAAAGAAGCTCAAGAACCCCAACGGACTGATTCTGGGTACTCCCGGTTCCGGTAAATCCTTTTCCGCAAAGCGTGAAATCACCAATGCGTTCCTGGTTACGGATGACGATATTATCATCTGCGACCCCGAAGCGGAATATGCGGCTCTGGTTCACAAGTTCAATGGTCAGGTGGTAAAAATCAGCTCCTCCAGTACCAACTATATCAACCCTATGGACATCAACCTGAACTACTCTGAGGATGACAACCCGGTAGCACTGAAAGCTGATTTTATCCTGTCCCTCTGTGAGTTGATTATGGGCAGTAAGGATGGCTTGCAGCCTATCGAAAAGACGGTTATCGACCGTTGTGTGCATCAGATTTACCAGAGATATTTCGACAATCCTGCCCCTGAGAATATGCCGATCCTTGAGGATTTGTATGATGCCCTTCTGAAACAGGACGAAAAGGAAGCCCACCATGTAGCGACCGCCTTGGAAATCTATGTTAAGGGTTCTCTGAAACTGTTTAACAACAGAACCAATGTGGATATTCAGAATCGTCTGGTGTGCTTCGACATTAAGGAGCTGGGCAATCAGCTGAAAAAAATCGGTATGCTGATCGTTCAGGATCAGGTCTGGGGGCGTGTAACTGCCAACCGTTCTGCCGGTAAATCGACCAGATATTATATTGACGAGTTCCATCTGCTTCTGAAGGAAGAACAGACGGCAACCTATTCCGTAGAAATCTGGAAGCGATTCCGTAAATGGGGCGGCTTGCCGACCGGTATTACTCAGAATGTCAAAGACCTGCTTCGTTCCCCGGAGATTGCCAACATCCTCGAAAACTCTGATTTCATCTATATGCTGAATCAGGCAAGCGATGACCGAAGTATTCTGGCACAGCGGTTGAACATTTCGCCGCATCAGCTGTCCTATGTAACCAACTCCGGTGAGGGCGAAGGACTTCTGTTCTATGGCAATGTGATTCTGCCGTTCATTGACCGATTCCCGACAGATCTGGAACTGTATCGCATTATGACCACGAAGTTAAACGAGGTGGCACAGGAAAAGGAGGCGTAATGTATGGCGAAAAGACCTACACGACTCCGTTTTACCGAAGATGACCTTGCAGATTCTCATGTGAAGAAAGCTGCCGACCGTGCAGATAAGGCGGTTGATAGGGCTGAAAAAGCGGCAGACAAATTGGCTTCTAAAAAGGCAAAGCCGAAGCTAAAGCTGGAAACAGATGCAGCCGGTTCCCGTAAAGCAAAGCTCCGTTTTGAAAAAGCGGAGTTTACGGAAATCGAGCGCCCATCTGTGGCAAAGCACATGGCAAGCCGTGGTGCCGCAGTCACGCTCACATCCAAAGCACATCGGGCGGTGTCAGAATATGAGGATGATAATATCGGCGTTCAGGCTGTGCAGGAAACGACCAAGGCTGTTGAATCCACTGTCTATACCGTCGATCATGCCGTTTACAGTCACAAGCTGAAAGCCTACGACAAGGCGGAAAAGCTGGTTGAGAAGTCAGATAAAGCAAATGTAAATGCCCTGTATGAGAAGTTCAAAAAGGACAACCCCGATGCCGGTTCCAATCCCTTTTCCCGTTGGCAACAGAAAAGGGCAATCAAGAAAGAATATGCTGCCGCCAAAGCCGGTAAGAATACCGCTTCGACAACGGCTTCTGCATCTAAGGGTGCAGGCAAGGCAACGGGCAAAGCAGCTCAGGGAGCCAAGAACATCACAGAAAGAGTAACGGAGTTCTGCACCACACACTCTAAAACGATTCTGTTTGTTTTGATTGCCGGACTGCTTTTTATGATACTCTCAGGGATGTTCTCGTCTTGTTCGGCTATGTTCCAAGGCGGCACACAGATCATTCTGGGAACTTCTTTTACTGCAAAAGAGGAAGATATTATTGGTGCGGACAATGATTACAAGGCTTTGGAAGCTGCGCTCCGCAATAAAATCAATAATATCGAGCGTACTCATAGCGGATATGACGAGTACCGGTATGACCTTGATGAAATCAACCACAATCCTTATGAGCTGGCGGCGTATTTGACGGTGAAGTTTGAGGATTACACCAGAGATGAGGTGCAGGCTACCCTGCAATGGCTATTTGAGCAACAATATGAGCTGACCCTGACGGAAGTAGTAGAGATTCGTACACGAACAACATCTTCTACTGATCCCGAAACGGGAGAGACAACAACAGAGGAAGAAGATTACGAATATTATATTCTGAATGTGAAGCTCAGAAATAAGGGCTTGAACAGTGTGATTTCAAATTCCGGCTTGTCGGAAGATGATATGGAGCGATATAGAATTTTGCTTCAGACAAGGGGCAACAGACCGGATATTTTCGGAAATGACATTTACGCCACCCCTGGCGGCGAGTACACCGATTATGATATTCCGGGCGAAGCGCTGACAGACACAAGATTTGCCAATATGATTCGGGAAGCTGAAAAATATCTGGGATACCCGTATGTGTGGGGCGGCAGCAGCCCGTCTACCTCCTTTGACTGCTCCGGATTTGTTTCCTATGTAATCAATCACTGCGGAAACGGTTGGAGTGTTGGTCGTTTGACCGCAAACGGTTTGATGGGCGTATGCGACATTATCCCGAAAAGCTCTGCCAAACCGGGAGATTTGATTTTCTTCCAAGGCACTTATGATACCTCCGGTGCATCACACGTTGGTATCTATGTTGGCAATGGTATGATGATCCACTGCGGAAACCCCATTTCCTACGCTTCTATCGAATCGAATTACTGGCAACAGCATTTTTACTGCTTCGGCAGAATCAGAAACTAAAGGAGGGATGGCGATTGAGTGCCAAGTTAGACAGAATAGGTGCAGACCTTGAAAAAGCCCGTAAGAAACGGGCAGAATGGGATGCTAAGGTGAAAGACCTGGAACGCAGATACCGTGAGGAGGAAAATTCCGAAATCCATGAGATGGTTCATGCTGCGAACCTGAATCCCGAACAGCTTTCCGAGCTGCTCCGTATGTTTGCTGCGGATATGGCTCCGAAGCCTGATACGATCAATACTATGAATGAGGAGGAAACGCAGAATGAGATTTAAGAAAATTGGAGCCGCATTGCTGGCGTGTGCAATGTGTTTTGGCGTGTTTTCTACAACGGCATTTGCTATGTAGATGAAAGCGTAGCGACTGAAGAACCTGCGGTCGAAGAAAAAGTTCCCGAAACAGAGCCGGAGGAGCCGATGCTACCGCTTACTCCCGACGGCAATCTGACTTTGGTTGATGACGCTGGCTCGCCTACGAAAAGCGGAAAGCAGTTCATTACCGCTGTAACCAAAAACGGAAACTACTTCTATATCATCATTGACCGTGATGATAAGGCGAGGAAACCGTGCATTTTCTGAATCAGGTGGATGAAGCCGACCTGCTCAAGCTGATGGACGAGGAAGAAGTTGCAGAGTTCACCAAGCCGGTTGAGGAAACAAAGCCGGAAGTAGTTGAAACAGTTCCTGAAATTACAGAACCGACACCGGAGGAAAAGCCGAAATCCACAAATATGCTCCCGGCGATTCTTACTCTGATTGTGCTTGCCTGTGGTGGTGGATTCTTCGTATTTAAGAAAGTCCAGGAAAAGAAGAAGGCACAGGAAGCGGCAAAGCCTGACCCAGATGCTGATTATGTGGACGATGACGAGGACTATGGGTACGATCCGGAGTTTGAGGACGACGATGAAGATAGCTCCGTCGATGAAGATGATAATGAACCTGTGTAAACAGGATAGGCTTGATGCCTGGGGCAGCCTTCGGGTTGCCTTTACATAGTTTCCGCTTTCAAAAAATAAAAAAATTTGCGTTTTTGAAAGTGACATCTTGCATATACTATTAGCAGACAGTATAATAAGTACAGCGAAGCGGTTTCGAGAAATGAAAAAACTTCAATTTTTGAAAGCGGGTGACTATATGAAAACAATCACGAGAGCAAAATATCTCGATAGAATCATTGAACTGAATGGTACTCCTGACATCAAGATCATCACGGGCATTCGTCGATCTGGTAAGTCCAAATTGATGCAGGCGTATATTGCGTATCTGAAAAGCAATTTTGAAAACATCAATATTATCTTCATCGACTTCATGGATTTGGCGTATGAAGAAATCAAGGAATACCATGCCTTACACGCCTATGTGGAAGAACATTATCAGGAAGGAAAAACGAACTACCTGTTTGTAGACGAGGTTCAGATGTGTCCCAAGTTTGAGTTGGCAATCAATAGCCTGTACTCTAAGGGAAAATACGACATCTATGTAACAGGCTCTAATGCTTTCCTGTTGAGTGCAGATCTGGCAACTCTGTTTACCGGACGCTATATTGAAATTCATGTGTTTCCTTTCAGCTTCCAGGAATATTGCCAGTATTATGATGATATTAGTGACAAAGATAAGCTCTTTGATGAGTACGCTATCAAGGGCGGTTTAGCAGGTTCCTATGCTTATAGAACCGAAAAAGACAGAACAAACTATATCAAAGAGGTCTACGAAACGATTGTTACAAGGGATTTGGTACAGAAATATACTCTCCCGGACACTTTGGTTTTACAACGTCTGAGCGAGTTCCTTATGGATAATATCAGCAACCTGACTTCTCCGAATAAGGTCAGTCAGCTACTGACAGCAAATGAGACTCCAACCAATCATGTAACCGTCGGCAAGTACATTAAGTATTTGTGCAATGCTTTTGTATTTTATGATATTAAGAGATATGACATCCGAGGTAAGAAATACCTTGAAAGCTCTGAAAAGTTCTATTTGTGTGACAGCGGTATTCGATATGCAATACTGGGAAGCAGAAATATAGACTATGGCAGAGTATATGAAAACGTTGTTTGTATCGAGCTTCTTCGCCGTGGATATGATGTCTATGTCGGCAAGCTCTATCAAAAGGAAATCGACTTTGTTGCTCAGAGAGGTAGCGAAAAGATTTATATTCAGGTCAGCGACAACATTTCCGGGCAGGAAACATTTGAGAGAGAATGCTCTCCTCTGCTTCAGATTCGAGACGCTTATCCGAAAATGATTATTGCCAGAACCAAACATCCCCAATATAGCTATGAAGGAATCGAAATTCACGATATAGCCGATTGGTTGCTACAAGAATAAGCAAGGTGAAATATCTCCGTCATTCTCTTTTGAAATGATGGAGATATTTTTATTATGACGGAGATTGTAGAACAGAAAATTGTATCAGGTTGCAAAAATCCTTTCCGAACTTTTTACATAGCAGTCATGCACTACGGTGTGTGGCTGCTTATTTTTTTGTGAAAGGAGCAGATGCAAATGAAATTAGTTTTGGCTGAAAAGCCTTCGGTTGCACAGAGTATTGCCAAAGTGTTAGGTGCTGCCAAGCGTGAGGATGGCTACTTAGAGGGAAACGGATATGTGGTCAGCTGGTGTGTAGGGCATTTGGTGGAGCTGGCACAGCCGGAAGTCTATGATGCGAAGTACAGCAAATGGGCTTATGCAGACCTTCCTATCTTCCGATGGACTGGCAGTATGAGGTTCTGCCGGTACGAAAAAACAGTTTGGGATTCTGAAAAAGCTCATGGCCAGAGAAGATGTTGCGAGTCTTGTGTGTGCAACAGATGCCGGTCGTGAGGGCGAGCTGATCTTTCGGTTGGTGTACCACAAAGCCGGGTGCAGAAAGCCGTTTGAGCGGCTTTGGATTTCCTCGATGGAAGATGTAGCAATCAAGGAGGGCTTTGAAAATCTCAGGTCTGGAACGGAATATGATGCTTTGTATGAAGCAGCACTGTGTCGAGAACGAGCCGACTGGATTGTTGGTATTAACGCTACTCGACTTTTTTCGACCCTTTACGGGCAGACCCTGAATGTTGGTCGTGTTATGACCCCTACCCTTGCTATGGCTGTTATGCGAGAAGCTGCCATTTCCGCATTCAAGCCTGAACTGTTCTACACAGTTCAGATTGGATTGGATGGTTTTACGGCTGCAAGCGAACGCTTCAAAACCAAGGCAGCAGCCGAAGCTGTCAAACAAAGCTGTTCGGTGGCAATCGTTCAGAAAGCTGAATGTAAGGAGAAAACAGAAAAGCCGCCTGCGCTCTATGACCTGACCAGTTTACAGAGAGAAGCCAACCGTGTGCTTGGCTACACGGCACAGCAGACCTTGGACTACACGCAGAACCTCTATGAAAAGAAACTGGTCACTTATCCCCGTACCGACAGCAGGTTTCTGACGGAAGATATGGCACATAGCCTGACCGACCTCGTAAAGCTGGCTTTCCACACATTCCCCGTGGAGGATGTGGATAACATACCAGTTCATGCAGAGCAGGTTGTGAATAACAAAAAGGTCACAGATCACCATGCCATCATTCCGACCAGAGAATTGCAGAAATGCAATCTGAGCGAACTTCCCAAGGGTGAACTTGCAATTTTGCAACTGATCTCGAATCGGTTGTGCGTAGCTGTTGGCGATCCGCACCGATACGCAGAGACAGTTATTGAGCTGGACTGTGGCGGTACCGTGTTTTCCACCAAAGGCAAAACTGTTGTGCAGGATGGATGGAAAGCTCTGGTTCAGAAAAATGATTCGACAAAATCCGACGAAAACGTGCAGACACTCCCTTCTGTTTCCGTTGGTGACGAAATGACCGTCAGCGGCACGGAAATCAAGGAAGGGAAAACATCTCCCCCTAAACACTTTACCGAGGATACTCTGCTTTCTGCTATGGAAACTGCCGGTGCGGACGAAATGCCTGATGAGGTGGAGCGCAAAGGTTTGGGAACGCCTGCGACCCGTGCCGGTATCATTGAGAAGCTGGTTCGCATCGGTTTTCTGGAGCGTAAGGGTGATAAGAAAACCAAACACCTGATTCCGACCCACAAGGGTACGGCTCTGGTAACAGTCATGCCGGAACAGATTCAGTCCCCATCCATGACGGCGGATTGGGAAGAAAAATTGTTGCTCATTGAGAAAGGCGAATATGCCAGCGAGGACTTTATGGACGAGATCAAAGATGTGATTGCCGGTCTGATTCAGAACTATGAAGTAATCCGTGATTCCGAGGTTATGATGTCGAAAGAAGCCAATTCTATCGGCAAATGCCCGCTCTGCGGCAGTGCTGTAGAGGACAAAGCCAAGGCATTTTTCTGTTCCAACAGAGCTTGCAAATTTGCCCTCTGGAAAACAATCGCTACTTTGCGAGCATCGGCAAGAGCATGACTTCTGCCACGGCGCAGAAATTGCTTGGTTCCGGCAAGGTAAAGCTCAAGAATTGCAAGTCCGAAAGAACGGGCAACACCTTTGATGCCACCGTCTTTATGGAGGTATCAGATGATGGCAAAACGAAGTTCAGTATGGAATTTGAAAATGGAGGAAAGCGCAAATGACAAATGAGTACAACCCGGATGGTAAGGAAATCCGATTTATCGACAGCCATTATAAGGATTTGTTTCATATCCCCGATGGCAGCTGTGTGCAGATTCACTACCCGGATGAAATGGTTGTGAAGCCCTGCACCTTCATTGACGAGTATCATACGCAGATCGGATACAATGTGTTTCATATCTGCCAGTTTGCAGAAATTATGGAGCGCAACGGCGCAAGCTATATGCCGGAGCCTGAGATTATGGGCGATGAAGCCGCATGGAAGGTCGGAAAGGATAGAATCCTTGCGGTGCAGACCTGCGAAGATGGTTACGACTACACCCTGTTGGATGAAAACTACAACGAGATTGATGGCGGTCAGGTTGATAACCCTGAACTGTCCATGCTCGAAGTCCGCCGGGATATTCTGGAATCCTTCGGGCTGGAGCGCCGGGAACTGCGGGCAATGTTCTATGAGGATGTCATGGAGCAGGCTTTTGAAGTCGGCAGACAGGCGGTGGTGGTCAATGACCCTATCGCTGAGCTTGCTTTTAAGCTCGACCGTTTTGCAGAGAACTTCGACCCCTATGAATATATGGATCAGGTCGATGATGTGCAGGCGCATATCCAAGAAATCAAGGCAGATCTTGCCGCTGGTAATACGGCTCCGTATCGTGAGTTCCTGAATACAGCCATTGAAGAAGCCCGTGAGGAAACTGCGGTTGAGGTTGCCAAAGTGCTGAAAAGTCAGCTGGATAAGCTCGACTCTCCGAAGCGTGAGTCGGTCATGGAAAAACTGGCACAGGCCGCAGAAAAAGCTGCGCCTGCCAGTCCCTCTCCCAAACGCAAAGAGCCTGAACGATAAGGAGGACACGGATATGAAAAACGAAAAATGGGATGATGTTCACGGAAATACCACCCCGGATGACAGAATGGTTGCTTTTCTGGAAAGCCCCACGGATTCCTATGCGATTCTTCAGCTGCGGGAAGATGTAGACGATAATATCCCGCTCATGTTTGCAAATTACAGCTACCTTCAGAAGAAAGAAATGGAGCCTGAGATTGACCGTTACGAGGTGGTCTATCATGGCTCCATTTCTATGTCCGAGGATGTGAATCGGCAGCTGGAAGATTTGTATGTAAAGTTCAATATTGACCACCCGGATGATTTCCGTGGTCACAGTATGTCGGTCAGCGACATCGTAGCCTTAAAGGTAGTCGGTGAGGTATCCTTTCACTATGTAGATTCTGTTGGGTTTCAGAAGCTGGAAAACTTTATGAAGTCCGAAAACTACCTGAAAAACGCAGAGATGGCAATGGAAGATGATTATGGGATGATTGACGGTATCATCAATAACGGAAAAGCGTCCGGATTAGAGGAACGTCCTTCGGTGTTGGAGCAGTTAAAGGAAAAGCCCGTGCCGGATGTTTCCCATAAGCCGCCCAAGAGCCACCCGGAAAGGGAGATTGAATGATGGATTTCACACAGGATGAGCGGAACATGATGATGCTTTACAGCCCTGGCACAAGGTCAGGGCTGTGTGAAGCACTGACACTGATGAAGGAACAGCTTTCGGAGGACGAGTCAGAGCTTTTTGCTTTGGCAGACTCGGTTCTCCGTAAAGTTTCAGCCATGGACGATGCCGCCTTTGAGAAGCTGAACCTTTATCCGGATTGATAGGATTGGAGGGATACAATGAACGCAAAAGAGCGATTTTATTCCGGATTAGCAAAAGAAACGATTGGGAAAATCACCTCGAACACAGATAACTGGACTTCGTTTTTGAGAACGATGTCCCGCAACTATGAGTTCACCTATCCGGAACAGGTGATGATTTATGCTCAGCGCCCCAATGCGACCTTTTGCAAGCCCTATGAGGACTGGAACGCTGAAAATTACCGCAGATATGTAAAGCGTGGCTCTACCGGCATTGCTCTGTTTGTGATGAACAGGGATAAACCGTATCTGCGCTATGTGTTTGATGTGGCGGATACCGGCGTTCGCCGTTCTTCCCCGGAACTGAAACCGTGGGAGGTGACGCCTGAAAACCGCTCCTATGTCATGGAAGCGATGGAGCGTACCTTCGGTGTTGCCGCTGACGGGGTACTGGAAGCACAGCTTGAAGATATTGCATCCGCACTGGCGGCTGAGTATTGGGACGATTACAAAAAGCAGTTCCTCGACATCGTTGCCAACAGCTTCCTTGAGGAGTATGATGAACTCAACATCGAAGTAGCTTTCAAAAATGCGGTGGCAAACAGCGTATCCTATACGATGTATTGCCGGTTCGTGGAAAGTCCCGACAACTACTTCGAGCATGAGGATTTCCAGAAGGTGTTTGATTTTAACACCAGACAGACGGTAAATGCCCTTGGTACTGCGGTGAATGCCATCAGCACAAGGATGTTTCAGGAAATCGAAAAAGCGATTGGAGAACATGAGCAGATTAAAGCTACCGAAAGGAGTACAGATTATGAGCGAGATGACTTACAGACAGGCCGGAGATTATCAGATTCCGAACCTTCAGTTGGAGAACGAGGGAGAGAAACCTCTGGGCAAGTACGGCAGGATGCGTCGAGCATTTTTGGAACAGAACAATCCGATGCTCCTGAACGACATGATTCTGACGGAGAGCCTGTTCCCGCACCTGTGGGAGATCGAGGAAACAGCGAAAGCCAGAGTGGAGTTTCTGATGGAGCAGTACCTGAAGGACAGCCCCGCACCGGACAAGGAAACGCAGCAGATGGCGTGGGTGCAGCACATGAACAGCCTGAAAGCACAGGCGGAGGAAGTCGTGATGACGGAGCTTATCAACAGCTGAGTCTGAACCTTTTCCTCTCCGAAAATGAACAAATCAGTTTTATCGACCGAGCAGAGAGCTTTACGCCCTCTGCTTTTTCTTTTGCCCAGGAAGAAATCGACCACTTCCTTCTGCTTGGTAGCAATACCGATGAAGCCCGAAAAGTCGTAGCGCTGGAATATATGAAGCAGAAGCCGTTGGAAGAAATCGTTCAGACCTTAAAGCAGGTCTATCACGGCGGCTATGGTCTGAAAGAAGATAGCGGGAATATCTGTGCGTGGTATGCCGAGGACGGTATCCACCTTGCCAAAGGTTCCTCTGCCATTGACAGCCCCAGAGCGCAGATCGTTTCTTGGGAAACGGTTGCCGAGCGCATTGGAGAACTGCTTGAAAATGGTCGGTTCGCAACTAATGTGGAACTGGTAGAAGCATCCGGATATGAGCGTCAGAAGTTGGCAGAATCCCTGTGGCATCTTTATCACGATTTGAGTGAAGAAGCCCGTTCCAGCAACTATCTGGCAATTCTTCATCAGGAACCGTTTCGTGGTTTCCCTGACGAAACCGCAGACTTGGCTGAAAAGTTGGATGACCCTCGTTTCCACGCAACCTTGGTACAGCAGTATTCGGAATTTAGAAAAACCCTTGCGGAAAATCCCGATCTGCTTCGTTTTCACTATCACAAGCTGAATCTCATTCAGAAACAGCTGTATGAGTTGAATATGCCTTTGCGTGAGTATCAGACCGATATGATGCAGATGCCCCTTGTCCGCCAGTTCATTACGGATGATGAAGTCAATGCAGACTTGACCCGTGGAAGCGGCTTTTCCGGTGGTAAAGCCCGTATTTATAACTACTGGCAGGAGAATCATTCTGCCAAGGAAAAGATGGACTTCCTGAAGCATGAATACGGAACCGGTGGTCATTCCCATGCCTGCTCTGGTGCAACGCACAGCGGTCAGGATCACGATGCCAAGGGTGTTGCTTACACCAAGAGCGGTTGCGATAAATTGCAGATGTCCTGGGCGCAGGTGGTGCAGAGAATCGACGGTCTGATACGAAAGGGACGCTACCTCAGCCCGGAGGAAGAAGCGGAACGACAGGCTATCGAAGAAGCTAAAACTGATCCGTTGGAAGATGTTTATGACCGTTTCGCAGTGATTGATACCGAGGATGGCGAGTATGCGATCTGGGATAATCAGACCGATGACTACTATGTAGACCCGGAAGGCGTTACGGAATACTTCACGGACGAATGGCTTGCCAATGACTATTTGGAGGAAGTTCGTCAGTCCGTAGCTGCGATGGAGTCGGTTCAGCCAGAAGCGCCTGTGGCAGAGCCTGCCGAAGTTGTGGAAGCATCTGCTTCCGAGGAACCGAAATGGAATTATCAGGTCGGTGACACGGTATATCTGGACGATACAGCTTTCCGTGTGGAGCAGATCACGGACAGAGAAGTTCAGCTGCGTGACCCTACGCTTGCTTATCCCATCTTCCGTGCCGAGAATCGTGAGAATTTCGAGCGTATGCTCTCTCAGGACGAAAGAAACCATGCGGTAAGGGTTGATGCCCAAACCGAAGAAAAGCCCGTTACAGAGGATTTTCTGGGCAAAACCGAACCGAGGGACTACACCCCTGAGTATCAGCTGTTAGACCGTCTGCGTATGGACTGCGAATACTTCCTTGGTGCAGGACAGCACAGCGAAAAGCATCTGTGGGCAGGCAACCGCCATGCACAGATTGCCAAGATGCGTGAGCTGTATGAAATGATTCCCGACAAACCAGAATGGCTGACACCTGAGATGATTAACAGCTACGAGGAGCGCATGGCTCCCCGCTATCTGGTTGCCGCCTACCATCACTTTGAAAACGGCTTCGATGATAAACTGGACTACTACACTCTGGAAGAAGCGGAAAAAGCTGCCCAGGGCTATGTGGACGGAACCATGGAGGATGACGGATTCAAGTACGATGGTGCTGCCGTTTACGATCAGCAGGAGCATAAGTGCATCCGTATCTATGGGGACTACCCTGACGAAAAGGCACACGCACAGGTCAGAGCCAGTGCGGAACCCGAACAGCAGGAACCGGAACACTTCATCGATCATTTTTATGTTGCCGAGGACATTCAGAAGCGGGGTGCGCTGGACATCAAGGAATACAGTTCCTTTGATGATGCCCTGCGAGCCTACTATGCACTTCCTGACACGCAGAGAAAAGCCCTGGGTGCAATGAATACCAGAGATCTGCCGGGTAGTCTGGACTTCGTACAGTGCGTAGATGGAAAGGACACCATCATTCAGGATTATGCCCAGGTGGACGGATGGCAGAATGCCGAAGTCATGGACATTATCGCTCAGCTTGAGCAGTCCATCACCACCAGAGAAATCCCACCTGTTCCTGCGGTGAACTTCCACATCACGGATGACAACATCGGTGAAGGTGGACCGAAGCAGAAATTCGCAAGAAACATCGCAGCCATTGAAACTCTGTTCAAACTGGAAAGCGAGAACAGGAACGCCACTACCGAAGAACAGGAGATTTTGTCGAATTATGTCGGTTGGGGCGGTCTGGCAGATGCCTTTGACCCGGACAAGGGAAATTGGGCGAAGGAGTATCAGACACTGAAAAACCTGCTTTCCGAAGATGAATATGCTGCGGCAAGAGCTTCCACCCTGAACGCACATTACACCAGCCCTACGGTCATTCGCTCCATCTACGATGCGGTCGGACAGATGGGCTTTGAAACAGGAAATATTCTGGAGCCTGCTATGGGTATCGGCAACTTCTTTGGTATGCTCCCTCCTGAAATGCAGAGCAGCCGTTTGTATGGTGTGGAACTGGATTCCATCACCGGCAGAATTGCTCAGAAGCTCTATCCCAACGCAGAAATCAAAGTAGCCGGTTTTGAAACGACAGACCGCCGAGACTTTTACGATCTGGCTGTGGGTAATGTCCCTTTCGGCAACTACAAAGTGTCCGACAAGCCGTATGACAAGCTGGGATTCTCCATTCACAACTATTTCTTTGCCAAGGCTTTGGATCAGGTTCGTCCCGGTGGTGTGGTCGCTTTTGTGACAAGCCGTTACACCATGGATTCCAAGAACTCTGACGCAAGGCGATATATGGCGCAGAGGGCGGAACTGCTTGGTGCAATCCGTCTGCCAAACGATGCCTTTAAGAAAAACGCAGGCACGGAAGTCGTGTCCGACATCCTGTTCCTGCAAAAGCGTGACCATCCGATTGACATTGTACCGGAATGGGTAAACCTTGACCGCACCGAAGAAGGACACACCATGAACAGCTACTTTGTCGCTCATCCTGAAATGGTTCTGGGCGATACGGTGGAAGAAAGTACCGCCTACGGCATGGACATTACAGTGCGTCCCATTGAGGGCATGGAACTGTCCGAACTTCTGAAAGAAGCAGTTTCCCACATCCAAGGAACCTATCAGGCTGTGGAGCTTCCCGAAGCTGACAAGGGTAAGGAAATCGAAACCATTCCTGCAACCCCGGATGTAAAGAATTTCTCTTATACCGTGGTGGATGGCAATGTGTACTTCCGTGAAAACTCCCTGATGCGCCGTGTAGACCTGAATGAGAAAGCAAAAGACCGTGTGATGGGCATGGTGGAACTTCGTGGTATCGTCAACGAGCTGATCGAATATCAGCTTGAGGATTACCCGGATGAAATGATTACTCAGAAACAGGCAGAACTGAATGATGCCTACGATGCGTTTGCCGCAAAGAACGGGCTTATCAATAATCGAGCCAATGGTCAGGCATTTGCTGACGATTCCTCCTACTATCTCCTGTGTTCTCTGGAAAATGTGGATGAGGACGGCAATCTGAAAAGCAAGGCGGATATGTTCACCAAGCGAACCATCAAGCCGGAACGCAGAGTGACGAGCGTGGATACGCCGTCCGAAGCTCTGGCAATCTCTATCGGTGAGCGTGGCAAGGTGGATTTGCCGTTTATGGCACAGCTGCTTGGAACACCTGGAGAATACGATGCGATTCAGGCAGAGCTTCGAGGGGTGATCTTCAAAGACCCGATGGCTCCCGATGCTGTGGAAGTTGGATGGCAGACTGCCGATGATTACCTTTCCGGTGATGTAAGAAGCAAGCTGCGTGTCGCACAGATGGCGGCAGACAGGGATTCTTCCTTCCACATCAATGTGGAAGCCTTGCAGAAAGCACAGCCGAAGGACTTGGATGCGTCCGAGATTGATGTGCGTTTGGGTGCAACATGGATTGATGCCGATTATATTCAGCAGTTCATGGAGGAAACCTTTGAAACGCCGTATTACTTGCGCCGTTCCATTGAGGTCAAGTTCTCCGAGCTGACCGCAGAGTGGCGCATCAACGGTAAGAGTTCTCCCAACTACAACGATGTGGCGGCGTATGTCACCTACGGTACAGAGCGAGCAACGCATATCGGATTCTGGAGGAAACGCTGAATCTGAAGGATATTCGTATCTATGATACGATTGAAGATGCAGATGGTAAGCAGAAGCGTGTCCTCAATAAAAAAGAAACTACCCTGGCACAGCAGAAACAGCAGGCAATCAAGGATGCGTTCCGAGATTGGATTTGGAGAGATCCGCACAGACGAGAAACCCTTTCCACCAAGTACAACGAACTTTTTAACTCCACCAGACCTCGTGAGTATGATGGCTCTCATATCCGTTTCGGCGGCATGAACCCGGATATTACCCTCCGTGAACACCAGAGAAATGCTATCGCTCATGTGCTATATGGTGGAAATACGCTGCTTGCACACGAAGTTGGTGCGGGCAAGACCTTCGAGATGGCTGCATCGGCTATGGAGAGTAAACGGCTTGGATTGAGCCAGAAATCCCTGTTCGTTGTGCCGAATCACTTGACCTTACAGTGGGCAAACGAGTTCCTGCACCTCTATCCGAGTGCCAAGCTCCTTGTTGCCACCAAGAAGGATTTTGAAACAGCAAACCGTAAGAAGTTCTGCGCTCGTATCGCAACGGGTGACTATGATGCAGTCATCATCGGTCACAGCCAGTTTGAAAAAATCCCGCTTTCTGCCGAACGACAGGAACGGCAGCTGCGGGAGCAGATTGATGAGATCGAGGGTGCGATTGCGGAGCTGAAATGGCAGCGTGGCGAAAACTTCACGATCAAGCAGATGGAGAAAACACGAAAATCATTGGAAGCCAGACTGGACAAGCTCCTTGCCGCTGACAAGAAAGATGATGTCATTACCTTTGAGCAGTTGGGTGTAGACCGGCTGTTTGTGGACGAAAGCCATGCGTTCAAGAATTTGTTCCTCTACACAAAAATGCGAAATGTGGCAGGTCTGTCCACCTCCGAAGCCCAGAAATCTTCGGATATGTTTATGAAGTGCCGCTATATGGATGAGCTGACCGGCGGGCGTGGTGTGATCTTTGCAACCGGTACTCCAGTAAGTAACTCGATGACCGAGCTTTATACGGTCATGCGCTATCTCCAGTACAGTACGCTCCAGCAAAAGAACCTGACCCATTTTGATTCCTGGGCATCGACCTTCGGAGAAACAACAACTGCGATTGAGCTTGCACCGGAGGGAACCGGCTATCGTGCCAGAACCCGATTTGCGAAGTTCTTCAACCTGCCTGAACTGATGAATATGTTCAAGGAGGTTGCCGACATCAAGACCTCTGACCAGTTGCATCTCCCTGTTCCCGAAGCAAAGTTTGAAACGGTTGTGGTTCAGCCCTCTGAGTACCAGAAGGATATGGTGGCTTCCCTTTCAGAGAGAGCAGCAGATGTTCATGCCGGTATTGTAGACCCGTCCGTCGATAATATGCTCAAGATTACCAGCGACGGACGAAAATTGGGACTGGATCAGCGGCTAATGAACACCCTGTTACCCGATGACCCTGACAGCAAGCTCAATGCCTGCGTGGGAAATATCCTGCGTATCTGGCAGGACGGTCAGGCTGACAAATTGACCCAGTTGGTGTTCTGCGACCTTAGCACACCGAAAAATGATGGAACCTTCAATGTCTATGATGATGTCAAAACCAAGCTGATTGCAAACGGTGTGCCTGCGGAAGAAGTTGCCTTTATCCATGATGCAGATACCGAGGCAAAGAAAAAAGACCTCTTTGCCAAGGTTCGTACCGGGCAGGTGCGAGTGCTTCTTGGCAGTACGCAAAAGATGGGTGCAGGAACCAACGTCCAGGACAAATTGGTGGCAGTTCACCACTTGGATGTGGGTTGGCGTCCGTCTGATATGACCCAGAGAAACGGTCGTATCATCCGTCAGGGCAACCGGAACAAAGAGGTTCAGGTGTATCAGTATGTGACCGAGGGAACCTTCGATGCCTACCTGTATCAGACCTTGGAAAACAAGCAGAAGTTTATTTCTCAGATTATGACCTCCAAATCACCGGTTCGCTCCTGTGACGATGTGGATGAGCAGGCGCTGTCCTATGCGGAGATCAAGGCGCTGTGTGCCGGCAATCCGCTTATCAAGGAAAAGATGGACTTGGACATTGATGTGGCAAGGCTGAAGGTGCTGAAAGCTGACCACCAGAGCCAGCAGTACCGTATGGAAGATAAGCTTCTGAAATACTTCCCGGCTGAGATTGAAAAGCAGACAGGCTATATTCATGGCTTTGAAGCTGATATTAAAACCGTGGAAGCACACCCGCAGATTGCCGATGGCTTTTGCGGCATGGAAATCATGGGCAAAGCCTACACCGAAAAGGCAGATGCCGGTGAAATCCTCCTTGCGGCTTGTAAGGACACGAAAAGTGCCGATCCGGTTCCTCTTGGCAGTTACCGTGGCTTTCAGATGGAGCTTTCGTTTGACAGTTTCCGGAACGAGTTCGATGTGACCCTGAAGGGCGCTGTGAGCCACAGAGTAGCCCTTGGAACGGACGCACGAGGAAATATCACCCGACTGGACAATGCCCTTGCAGGCATCCTTGAGCGCTTAGAACGAGCCAATGAGCAGTTGAATAATCTCTACAATCAGCAGGAAGCAGCCAAGGCGGAGGTTGGAAAACCGTTCCCGCAGGAAGCAGAGCTGACAGCCAAAAGTCAGCGACTGGCAGAACTGGATGCAGCCCTGAATATGGAGGACTCTGTGGAAAATCGTGACGAAAGAAGCGAGTCAGAGCGTCCTTCTGTGTTGGCTGATCTGAAATCCAAAGCGGAGCATATCCCGCCTGCAAAATACTCTGAAACCCGTGAGGAGGTGTTGTAATGGCAAAGCGAGATCAGGATGTTCATTTCCTTGCATCCAAGGAGGAGGTCGAGCGAATCCATGAGAAGATGGACGAGCTTGGCATCCGCAGCATGGGAGCCTATCTGCGGAAAATGGCTCTGGATGGTTACTGTATCAGACTGGATTTGCAGGATGTGAAAGCCCTGGTTTCGCTCCTGCGAATCTGCTCCAACAACCTGAACCAGTACGCAAAGCGAGCGAACGAAACAGGCAGCATCTATCGTGCTGACATTGAGGATTTGCAAAAACGGCTGGAGGAGATCTGGACGGACATGAGAGAAGTTCTTGTTCGCCTGTCCTCAATCCAGTAATCCGACAACTTGTTGGGAAGTCGCAGTTTCGGCTGCGGCTTTTACATAAGGGTTGACATCATTGCGTTATGGCAGATACCCTTGTACAATATAATTAAAAGAAAGGGGTTGAGCCTATGAAGCTGGTATTGAAGATATTGGCACTGCCGGTGCTGTTCGTTGTAAAAGTGATTTGCATTCTTGGAAATCTGCTTACAAATGTTGTGTCCTATGTAATTGGTTTATTGCTCTTGGTCATTGGCGGATCTGCGATTTACTGCATTGTAAAGGCTTTGTGGCAGTCCCTGCTTATTCTTGTGGTTCTTGGAATTGCGACAATAGCAGCGGTGTTCTTGCTCGTCTGGGCTGTTATGAAAGTCGAGAATATTGGAGAAAGTCTGGGAGCATTTATCAGGTCATAAGATAATATCAGAGAAAAGTCACCGACCGGTGGCTTTTTCTTTTTGGGAAGGAAGTGATGGGAATGGCAGCGACAAGATTGATTGCACTCCATGTGAATAAGGGAAAGACGGTCGCTCAATGTTTGGCAGACAGAACCGACTACTCACAAAATGCCGCAAAAACCAATGATGGCGAATTTATCAGTTCCTATGAGTGTGATCCAAAGACAGCAGATGAGGAATTTCTGCTTTCCAAACGGCAGTATCAGCATATTACCGGCAGACAGCAGAAGAACAATATCATCGCATACCAGATACGCCAGTCCTTTAAGCCGGGAGAAATCACCCCGGAAGAAGCGAACCAAGTCGGCTATGAAACAGCGATGCGATGGACAAAGGGAAAACACGCTTTCATCGTTGCGACCCACATCGACAAATCCCACATTCACAATCATATCATTTATAATTCGACCTCGCTGGATGCCACACGGAAATTCAAAAACTTCTTTCTTTCCGGTCTGGCGGTGCAAAGACTCAGTGATATGGTTTGCCTGGAACACGGGCTGTCCATTATTACACCGAAGCCGTATCGGGAGCGCCAGAAAAGAACTGTTTATCCCAAGAAGCGTACCCAGCGTGACGAATTATGTGATGCGATTGATGCGGTGCTGAAGCAGAAACCAAAGAGCTTTGATGGCTTTGTTCAGGCTCTGGCTGACATGGGATTTGAGTTCAAGGATGGAAAGCAGCCTGCGTTCAAGGGCGAGAATCAGAAGCGTTTCATTCGGCTGCGTTCCCTGGGCGAAGGATATAGCAAAGAGGAAATTCAAGCGGTTATCTCCGGCAAGAACCTGCACAAATCAAAAGGCGGCTCTGCCAAGGCTCCTGCCCCGAGCAGTTCCAGATGCTGATTGATATTCAGGCAAAGATGGCCGAGGGCAAGACGGTCGGTTATGAAAAGTGGGCGAAGAAGTTCAACCGAAAAGAAGCTGCCCGAACGGTAATCCTACTGAAAGAAAAAGGCTTGGGCAACTACGACGATCTGACTGCTCATATTGAAAATCTGTCTGCCCGGTTCGATGCGCTTTCTGATTCTATCAAGGTCGCAGAGAAACGTATGGTTGAGGTTCAGGCGTTGCAGCAGCACATCAAAAATTATCGCAACACAAGGCAAATTTATATCGAGTACCGCAAGTCTGGATATAGCAAAAAATTCTTTGAAGAACACCGTCAGGAAATCACAATTCATAAAGCGGCGAAGCAAGCCTTTGATGAATTGCAGATTACAAAGCTCCCGTCCATGCAATCATTGTATGAGGAGTTTCATCAGCTGGCAGTCCAGAAAAAGCAGGACTACGCTGAGTACCGTCAGATCAGAAAAGAGAAAGAAGAACTGCTGATTGCCAAACGGACGGTTGAAACGATTTTGAATATCGACAGGCAGAAAGAGCAGGAAAAAGAGAAAGAGAAAGAGGAAAAGAAGAACTTCCGTTAAAGCAAAAAGCCACGGTCTGCACTCCCCAAAGGGTGCGGATCGTGGCTGCTTTTTTGCTTTTCGATTTCGGTGCTTTCAACCATGGGCAAATTTTTATTCTACTGTTCTTTGAGAAACGATTGAAAATCGTGTAGCCATCATCGGCAGATGATGTTCAAAGGGGATTGGGGATGCTTCCCCAACAAGCAAATTTGCGAAGATTGCACCGAAGGGAAAATCGAGAAAATGAGTGAACCTGTACAGGTTTACACTGCTTGCCAATTTGTGAGATTATGAATTTAGTATCGAGAATAGGGTACACCTAAATTTTGCAATGCTGCAACCCTATCATCGTTGCATGGATGAGTTGAGTATCTTTCGTTTTGATTCCTTTTACCAGGGTTTCTTTTCCCTCTAGTAATTCTTTTACATTTGTTTTGGTGAGTTTTTTCTTTCTAAAATGTTCAGCTAAAGTGAAGGTACATTCAGGATAATTTGAACAACCATAAAACGATTTTTTTAATACAATATTGTTGCCACACTTAGGACATTTTCCTACAAGGGGTCCCGAGCGCTTAGTGGGAATTTGTACCCCTTATCGATACAAATTCCCCGTAGGCGCTAGGGACCTCTTTAGCTCCTTGGAAGCTGTCAGTAGTATACCTAATAATTTATCTACATTCCCTTTAGTAACGTGTAACTTTCCAAATTTACAAAAGCGACTCATAGAATTATTTCCTCCCGTTAAATGATAGATAACTATTAAAAATAGACAATACTTGCTCATAAGTAACGGTACTTAAATTGTTTACTTTGGCGTGTTTCATTGCTTGATGAAACTGATTTTTAGTAAACAGTTGACGATATTCTCGATTGACCCATTTTGAAACAAAGTACGTATATAGCTTCCAATATTTATCTGGAACATCTGTGGTATGGCGGGTAAGTTTTATTAAGACACTGTTTACTTTTGGTTTAGGATGAAAGCATTCCGCTGGCAGCTTAAGCAATTGCTGAATCGAGACTTGAGTGTGCAAGAGCAACCCTAGTGTTCGGTGAATATCCAAGGTACGCTTGTAGAATCCTTCTTCAACAATCAGATAGATGTCAGACGCATGGCTTTCAAAAACCACTTTTTTAATAATTTGTGTGCTTAAATGGTAAGGAATACTCCCAACAATTTTATACCTCTGTTTGTTAGGGAATTGAAACTGTAGAATATCTTGGTGAATTAAAGTGACACGAGTATTCAGTTTTAATTTTTCTGACGATAAGTTGAATAGATGACTGTCTAATTCAATAGACGTTACCTGTTTACTTATTTTAGCCAGTTTCGTCGTTAAATGCCCTTTACCTGTTCCAATTTCGTAAACGGTATCGGTTTCTTTTAAATTCAATTGTTTTATTATTTGGTTGAGTACTTTTTCACTCGTTAAAAAGTTTTGAGAATATTTTATATTTTTGTTCATGTAATCACTCCTTCTTAATTACAAATTTTTAGCATCTACTAATATACCAATATTGCAGGAATCAAGATTAGAATACAAGTATTGGCATAATTTTTCCTGTTCAGCACGACTCAAAACTCTCATTTCCTTCGTTTGACGTTTTATCTGTATAGATCGTGCGTCACAAGAAATGGCTTTCCCGTTTCGGGTGGCAAATTGTAAGACATTTCGAATTAGAGATAAAATATCTGAAACAGTTTTAGAGGAAAGTCCATTCTCCTTTAATCCACCAGAAACAAGGAAAAAATTACACTGCGTTTCAATAAACTCGTGTGTTATATCACGCAATTGTTTGCTTCCGAACACAGGAAGTATATACGAGCTGAGAAGATTCCTATATTTGTTGCTTGTAGATTCCTTCACTTTAGGACATATAGCTTGAAACCATTCCATAGCAACCTGTTCAAATTGATCTGAGCTAATTTCTGGATCGACAGTGACAGAATTACTCGTGCACGAACTTTGACTGATAAGTTTTGCCTTGACTTCTCGATATGACTTTGCATAAACATAACCGTAATTGGCTTTGCCTGTAGAAGATCGGGACTTAATGTATCTTCCTTCCCATCTGCCGTCTTTCCTTTTGTAAATATTTTCTCCTTTTCGTGCCATAAGGTACACCTCCTTCAATATGACTATAATTCTGACGGCAAATTGTGACTTTGGAACTTTCTAAGATGGATTTTTGTGCAAAACCTCGTGTTTTATGTCCCTAACATATTGACAAACAGTGCGACAATTTGTAAAATAAAGATATAAACTAAAAAAAACAGAGAAGAATGCGATTCGTGGAGTAATGTACTCTACGAATTTTTTATTTTAAAGAACCTCAAGATAGCTCATATTGTCGTCTTGGGGTTCTTTTCATTCTATCATTTAATGCAATCTGCCTATAAAATTTTATCATATTGCATTTATAAATGCAACTTGCACCCGATGTTGGTTGTTGAGATTTTTGGTACATTTTATAATGTATAGCAGAATCATACACAGCATGGAGGTGATTGAAACGCAACCGGAAATTGATTACGTTAAGATTGGTCAGCGCATTAGAGCTGCCCGACTGGAAAAGGGTTATAGTCAGGCTGATTTGGGTGCGTTGGTTGGTTGCTCGAACAATCATATGAGCCATGTTGAAGTTGGACAGACGAAAGTTTCTTTGGCAATGCTTCTAAAACTGGCATTCGTCTTGGAAAAGAACTTTGACTATTTTTTACTGGATACCCCATATGCAAAATGCGACAGCATCATTGATAATGAGATTGCTGCAAAACTGAAAAAGTGTAATGTAACAACATTGATAACCGTAGGAAAGTTGATTGATGTCTTGATTGACCAGCAAGAGATGATAAAAAAAGCGGAGCTTGATTGATATAATGAAAAAGAAGCCCATTGACGGTACAGAGTGAACTGCTATGGGGTTCTTTTTTGCAGCACAATATACTGATTCTTTAAGAAGCAAAAAGTCCACCAGTCATGATGCACTACGCATCGTACTGGTGGACTTTTTCTGTAAAGATATAAAAATAGATATTCATATATCGCCATAACCAATGTCGTTATCGTAGGCATGAAGATCTTCTTTCAGGAAATCTGCTTTACGAATATACATCGAATTTACCAGCTCTCCTTTTTCGTGGAGCAGGCTGAATTTGTAGTCTAATAATGCTGCCGGTACATAGAGCATTTTAGCCGTTTCA
The DNA here is from genome assembly GCA_003478355.1 of Lachnospiraceae bacterium AM48-27BH. Taxonomy (GTDB): domain Bacteria; phylum Bacillota; class Clostridia; order Lachnospirales; family Lachnospiraceae; genus UBA3402. Next base: position 55,594 of record QUFC01000014.1, on the reverse strand, counting down.
AAAAATGTGTGTTCCGAAAGGCATTCCAGGACTTTCCCATCTTCTAACAGAAGCTCCGCCGCAAAGAAGTTTGCTTCATTTTCTTCGATTGATCTATCATCAAAAACTTCCATTTCTTGAAAGCCGTGCATCATAGCGATTTTTGTATGCAGGACAGCGTGTCCTAATTCATGTGCGACTAATATACGCTCCAGGATACCGTTCACATTGTGATCTATCACGATATTCTTTTGTCTGGACTGGTAATAGAAGAAGCCCTTCAATTTCTTCTGTAAATCGTAATAGTGGATTTTGATACCTAACAGCTGACATAGCTCGTAAGGGTCTCTGGTGTGATATTTTCGCACAAGCTTATCGACAGTTTCAATGATATGCTCTGCCGTTTTCATTTGCTTCACCTCCGAATCGCACACAGAAAACATATTCTGTGCTTGAGGATTTTACTCTTTATCTTTATGCTTTCTGTATTTCTTCGGAGTGTACTTTTCCCGTGCTGTTTTCTTAGAGTCCATATAAACTGACATAATCGCCTGGAAGAATACATCTTTTGCGTCCTCGTCCAATTCTCCACCGGCAAACAGAGAATTTACACGACCCAACACTTCCTGAGCTTCTTTTGCTCCTTTTGAACCGAAGTTTTCCTTTGCCTCTAAAATAAACATATCCTGATCTATATGGCTCTGGCTATCCGTTTCAGATTCGTCCAAAAGATAGGACACAGAGATATGCAGTGCTTCAGCAAGTTTTCTGATGTTGCTTTTTCTGGGGAGTGTTCCGAGCTGCTCATAGGTGTAAAGGGATCTTTCGGAAATGCCGGTCATCTGGGCAAGCTCCGTTTGAGATAGGTTCATAGCCAAACGAGCTTCTTTAATTTTTTCTCCAAATGTCATGGTAGTATCCTTCCTTTCAAAAAATATTTATTCGTAACTTCCGATTATTTGTTGACAAACTTCTGGAAAATGCTATAATAAGAATCATAACAGAAGTTTTAATTCCACTTAATTATATATCGGAACTTTTATAAAGTCAAGAACTTCCGATTTCACTTCTGTTATTTTAATCAAATATCGGAAGTTATAGTCATTCTTGTCCCATGGTATTTGTTTCCCTTTAGCCAAGTGACAGGAGTTAGAAAGGAATTCTTATTTTATGGATTAGGCTGAAAGGAGATTCTGAATGAGCAGATATAATACACAGGTATTAAGCAGTATTCGAATGCTTTGCCGGATGCAGAACATTGACGAGAAGGTTCTGTATGAAAGAGCAAAGCTGATTTTATCCATATATCGAGAGGTGTGCTGGTCTACCATTGATCGTGCGAATGATGTATGTGATACCCTTATTTGTACTTACGGTGACAGCTTAGATGGTGCATTGATTTATCTGGAGAACTTTGCTCCGGATGAAGCGAGAGAACGATTTGAAGAACGCATTCGCAGCTTATTTGAGACAAAGTGGATCATTGAACTGGTAGATATGGCTATGTTGAAAATCAGAGAATATCCAGATAAAGGCGCTCTGTACTGTGAGATTATCTCAAAGGCATATCTCAACCGCTTCAAGTACAGGGAATCAGAAATGCTGGAGGTTTTGAATATGGAACGCAGCACCTACTATGACCGAAAGAAAGAAGCGATACTGTTATTTGGTCTGTCACTTTGGGGAACAGCCATTCCTAAATTGAAAGATTTCCTGGAAAGTGCCCGGGAGGAAGAAGCATTGTGTTATTGTGAATGCTAAGACAGGATTTTAGTCCGACTAAAATCCGATGAAAATACGACGGTTCCCCTACTGAAAGTCCGACTTGTCCAGTGTTAAAATGGCTATGCTGGGAGATAGCGGCATAAAATTGAATAGAGAGAGTTACGCCTCGTGCCTGTAATGGGTACGGGGCTTTTTTTATACCTGCCTATTTTCCCCCATAATTAACACAAAGGCATGAACGAGAGCTTGGAGTAATTTACTCCGGCTCTTTTTTTATGCCTGCAAGGAGGACAGGCAGATGGCAAAGGGTATTGAGAATCGGGCACGATCTCCTCCCGCTGTTTTTGATTTTGCAACTTCACAAATTCAAAAACACGGAGGAACGAAAATGTATTACGACTTGGTTGAAAGCGGAAAAAGAATTAAAGCCTTGAGAAAGGAACATGGGCTTACACAGGAACAGCTTGCGGAGCAGTTAGGTGTTGCCGCAAACACCATTGCACGAATTGAAACCGGCAACAGAGGTATCTCTATTGATTTGGCAATCGAACTGGTTGTGCGCTTTGAGACAACCCTTGATTACATATTTTTAGGTCGTGAATAACCTCAAAACTATACCTACGAGGCAATAAAAACTTGCATGAGGAACAGGTACAATTTAGATACAGCCAAAGAAAATCGGCTGCTTGATCCTTGAAAACTGAATACACAGTCATCGAATACGTTCCTGTTGCCGGTGCGAGAGCATCAGCCACATCAGCGGTACGCCGAGACGTATCGGATAGAGAAACAGAACGACTTTCTTCTATAAATTAAGCGCTTGTCTCTCTCCCGATGCCAGCGATCAATACTGGCTTGTAAATATTGGGTTGCTCCCAATACGGCCATGAAAGCAACAGGATTAAAGATACTTCTCTACGGAGCTGGCGGAGAACCCGGCAGAGGTTAGATTCCTATGGAACTGATTCGCAATCAGTCGTTCGGTGATTCCCTGAGGGCGTAAGCCTCTTTCCCAGGGGTGCGTGGCAAATATGGGACACATAGACTTTTGGACTGACTGCCTGATTCCTTTCTGGCAGTCAGTTATTACATAGCCAACGAAAGGAGGTCATGGCACATGATGAAAGAAAATTGGGTATATTGCCGTGGTGATATTTATTGCGCCAAGCTGGACCCGGTAGTTGGGTCGGAACAAGGCGGCATCCGTCCGGTTATCGTCATTCAGAACGATACCGGTAATAAACACGCTCCCACATTGATTGTGGCAACGGTCACCACCAGAATCCATAAGAAAGCGAATATGCCGACGCACTTTGTTATTTACGACAATCCTGCATTCAAAGAAGCGTCCGTTGTTCAGCTGGAACAGATTCGTACCATTGATAAAAGCAGGATTGATAATTACTTAGGTAAGGTAACGCCCCGTGAAATGGTAGCGATTGAGAAAGCCTTATCTGTCAGCCTGGCAATGGAACAGCTGAAAAAGCGTTCCCCAAAACATAAAGCAAAGAGAGCGAAGGAGTGAACATAAATGTTTGAAGAAAGAATCGCTGCCATGAATCAGCGCACCGAAGAAGCGATGGCTGCTAACGCAGTTCAGTTTGATAAGAGAACCTATACGGTTGATGAGATTCAGGATATTCTGGGCATCAGCAGAACCAGCGCATACAACCTTGTGAAAAAGAAAGTTTTCCATAGCGTCCGCATCGGTGGCAGTATCAGAATCTCCAAAAAGAGTTTTGATGAGTGGTTGGATCATCAAATGTAAGATTTGTCAAGGGCGTCGTACAACCCGGCGACAAACTTCAAAACATATTGAGAGTTCGATAAAATGTAGCCATGACAAGAAACACATGGCTACATTTTTTACATAGGAGGTTGTACGATGGCGGAAATGAGAAAACGCACGAGTATGTCTGTTCTGGAAATGGGCAGGATGCTCGGTCTTGGTAAAACGGAGTCATACTGGCTCATTAAGAAGAATTACTTCAAAACCATTCTTGTCGGCAACACCATGAGGGTGATGATCGACAGCTTTGAAGAATGGTATGCCAATCAGTTCAAATACCAGAAGGTCGATGGAACCCCTCCCGGCGAGGAATTGAAGAAAACTACATATTCAATGGAGGAGCTTGGACAGCGCCTTGGGCTGAAAGAAGCGACTGCTTACGAACTGGTTGCCAAAGGGCATTTTGATGTGGTCGATGTCCTGGGCAAGCGCAGAGTGACAAAGGAGAGCTTTGAAAGATGGTATGCTTCTCAAACCGATTACCGCACGGTAGAGGATCAGGAACTGGATGCAGATATTATGGCATCCACCTACGGTCTGCCGGAAATGGCAAGAATGCTTGGGGTACATCGTCAGACCATTTACTATATCGTTGCCAATGAAGATTTTGAGCTTATCAAGGTTGGCAGGTATAAGCGAGCTACCAAAGAGAGCTTTGAAAAATGGTATCACAATCAGACCCGCTACCAGTTAGCGGAAGATAGACAGGAAAGGAGCTGATTACATGGCATCTATCGTTAAGAGAAAAAAGAAGTATTCTGTGGTTTATACATACACCGATGAGAACGGCAACAAGCGTCAGAAGTGGGAAACCTTTGAAACGAATGCCGAAGCAAAGAAAAGGAAGTTGCAGGTTGAATATGAGCAGGAGTCCGGAACCTTTATTCCCCCTTCTGCTAAAACCGTCAATGATCTTTTGGATGAGTATATGTCAATCTATGGTGTGAACACCTGGGCGATGTCTACCTATGAAAGCAGAAAGAGCCTGATTGCAAACTATATTCGTCCCCTCATCGGTGATATGAAGCTGGAGGATGTCACGCCGAGAATCATGGACAAGTATTACCGAGATTTGCTTTCTGTCAAAGCGGTTTCTTCTAAGTATGTAAAAGCCCGTACAGAATATCTGACTCCGCATACTGTCCGAGAGGTTCACAAGACATTGCGAAATGCTTTCAATCAAGCGGTCAAGTGGGAATTGATGACCAGAAACCCTGTGGAGCACGCTACGCTGCCGAAAGAAGAACACAAGACCAGGGATATCTGGACAGCAGAAGTGCTCCAGAAGGCTCTGGAAGCCTGTGACGATGATATTCTTCGTCTGGCTATTAACCTTGCCTTCTCCTGTTCCCTGCGAATGGGCGAGCTTCTGGGGCTTACCTGGGACTGTATTGACATTTCCCCCACCAGTATTGAACTTGGTCAGGCAAGCATCTTCGTTGAAAAGGAGTTGCAGAGAGTAAATCGTGAAGCGATGGCAGATCTGGACGGTAAGGACATCATGTTCAAGTTCCCACCGACCTTCGCCAGTACGCATACCGCATTGGTTCTCAAAACTCCTAAGACCAAAACAAGTGTCCGCAAGGTGTTCTTACCGAAAACCGTAGCGGAAATGTTGGTACAGCGAAAGGCTGACATCGAAGAACTGAAAGACCTTTTCGGTGACGAGTTCGTAGACTTCAATCTGGTTTTCTGTTCTTCCAATGGCAAGCCGATTGAGGGGCAGGTTATCAACCGTGCTTTCAATAAGCTGATTGAGGAGAAGGGACTGCCGAAAGTGGTTTTCCATAGTCTCCGACATTCCAGTATCACTTACAAGCTGAAGCTGAACGGCGGCGATATGAAATCCGTTCAAGGCGATTCCGGTCATGCACAGGTCAAGATGGTAGCGGATGTTTACTCCCATATCATCGACGATGACCGCAGACTGAACGCTGAAAGAATGGAAGCTGCGTTCTACTCAGGCAGACAGGCAACGCCTGAGCCGGTTCAACCAGCCGCAACGGAAGCTCCGCTGATGATAAAGAACTTCTTCTGAAGCTTCTGCAAAATCCGGAAATGGCAGCACTCCTGAAGTCGCTGGCAAAAACATTATAGTAACTGCAAGGGCAGATCCTTTTACATAGCTACAATAGCTGTAAAAGGGTCTGCCCTTATTTTTTTGTTATGGAGGTCAACGAGTATGGATAGAATCTTTATGGACGAGTATTACGAGCATCTGAGAGCTGACAATATCGAGGCATTTTCCAAGGAAAGGAACGACGAATATGTTGGCAGAGCTGAGGAATACAAAGCAGCAAAGTCGGCATTGCTTGAAGGATTGGGACTTGAGCATTTGTTTGACCATAGCCATGAACTGACTCCGAAAGAGAAAGAAATATGGATGCTGTTCGATAGGGTTGATGTAGCAGAGCTTCTTGCAAGGGATGCTTTTGCCAAGGGTGCTTATATGCTCGGCGCTGAGGATAGAGAGATTATGCTGAAATAAAAAAAGACCTGCTTCGGCGGGTCTAAATTACATAGAATCATTGAGTCTGAAAAACCTTTGAAATTCTTAATAATTCTGGTTGAAAAATTCATTTTGAAATGATATATAAAACAGACTGAAATCTGTGTCTAAGGACACCCGCACCCTCACACGAGAATGAATAGGATTTCCTATCATTTCGCATCACGAGAAGTTACATAGTGACATTTACTTGCACTTGCAACGTCCACCAAAAATCGAAAGACTTGCTAATTTCGAGCCAATCGGACGGTGTAAAATCCCTCTGAATTAGCTATCACAGCGTAGTATCAGATGGGATTTGAAATGCTGAAAAACCTTGTATTTCCAAGCATTTTTAAGCATTAGATGCCACTTCCCGATGTCGTATCGGGTCTACTCCTAAGCGTGGGGTCGGAGGTTCAAATCCTCTCATGGACGCCAGCGAACAACGCTGCAAGCCTTTATTCATAAGGGTTTGCAGCTTTTTTTGTTCAGCCGCAGCCTTTTGTTAAAACCATCTACCAGGGTTGGAGGGTTACTTTTTTGTTTATGCGTTACAATGAATTTTTTGCTAATTGGAAACGAACTAAAATGGAGAGCTTGCTAAGAAAAATGGACTTCTTGCTAATTTGAGATTTTAGCCAGCCTTTTGAGCGGTAAGCAATGCTGCCAGGGTGCTTGCAAGCTCCGGGGATTTTTGGAGCTGTTCCACCAATGCCGCCAGGTCTAAGGTTTGTGCTTGAGGCTGTTCCGGCTCCTGGGGAGGCTTTACATTCCGCAGATCAGGATTAGCATAAAAGGCACTCTCAAACTTCTGGGCATTGATCTTACGGTCCTCGTCGAGGATGTGGGCGTACACTTTTGTAATCATATCAATTTCAGCGTGGCCCGTGTCCCCCTGGGTGGCTTTCAGATCGCCGTGGTTGAGTTTCAGCTTATAAGTAGTGCTGGAATGTCTGAGAGAGTGGAACACCACATTAGGCAATCCGGCTTTTTCTTTCAGCAGAGAAAATTCTTTCTCAATAATCCGGTTCTCACATGGCCTGCCATTAGGCAGGGCAACCACTAAATCATAATCTTGGTATTCCTCACCGAGGAAGCTCTTTAGCTCATCCTGTGCTTTTTTCCATTCACGGAGGATATAAGCAACGGTTTTCGGCAGCCAGACTTTTCTCTCACTTGATTTTGTTTTCGGTTTTTTCAAGATCAGCCGTGTGCTGGTGTTAGGCATAAGCGGAGTGAAGATATGGAAAATATCTTTTTCTCCTATCATTTCAATCGCCTGTTTGGAAGCCCTTATCAGCTCTGCCTCAATGTAAACATAGGCATTATCCGCCGCTATGTTTTCATCCTCAATGTGGACATTCTTCCAGGTCAGACCAAGAATTTCTCCCATCCGCAAAGAACACGCAAATGCAAGGTTCATAGCAACATACAATTTGCTGTCAGTACACTGGTCCAGAGCGATACGGATGGTATCGGCGTCCCAGATGTCACGTTTCTTGTACTCTGTTTTCGGTAATACGGTATTCTCAAAGGGATTTTTTGCAATCAGCTCCCAGCGGACAGCCTGCTTAAAGGCACAGCGGAGAAGTTTGATGATCTTCTCAATGTTCTGATTGGAAATAAACTCTGTTTTCGGTTTTCGGTTCCTCTTACAAACAGGAGGGGTCTTTTGGAGAGTCTGAATGTATTTATCTACCACACGGGGAGTAATTGCCTGAACCTCCATATCACCGATAATCGGATTGATGTAGTTGGCGATCAGGGCGGTTTGACTGTCATACATGGACACGCCCCATTGTTTTGCCCCATAGGTGGAAACAAAATCATACAGAAAATCAGATACTTTCTGATTGTTGGGAGGAAGAAAAGTACCGGTGTTGATCTGGTTCTCAACCTCCGCTTTCCGTTTTAGAGCCTCTTTATGGGTATGCCAGGTTTCCCACTTTTGTTTCGTTTCTCCATTTTCGTCTATGTAGTTGTAAACAACAGAATATGCTTTTTTTCGTTTGATGATGGATGCCATGATCGATCTTCCTTTCTTTGTCCGTTAGAACGCCTGAGCGTCTAACCATTCGTCAAATGATTTTTTGGAAATTCGTATGGCATTACCAACTCGAACGGTTTTGAAATGTCCCTCTTTCACAAGGTTATATGCAGAAGTACGGCCGATATTTAACATCACGGCTATATCTTCAACCTTGTAAGTTCTCTGTTCGGGGACATTGCCAGGTGTACGATTTTCGGCCTGGTTCATAATGTCCTCCTTTCAGCAGCCGATCAATCATACAAAACATAACTTCTATCATCATTATGCCGCGCTTTATATGAATTGTCAGCTGCTAATAAAAAGTTTTCGATTTATCCATATTAAAAAGGACAAAACAGACGGCCATTAGCATGGCTCCACGGGAATTTCACCCCCGCATGGTTCTCATCCGGCCCTACCCATTGCTTGCGACGCTATCAACGCTCGAACTGATGGCTGTAAGGGAGTATCATTGTCCTCTTTGGGTATCATGGCCCACAGCCTGCCAAAGCTGTTTTGTGGCATGGTATTGATCGCTCGCTTAAAAAGGTCATGGCGCACCTGCCAGATGGCTCCACCGAAAGAGAATGTATCTGCCTGTCCTATGCTGTCACGGAGTTATCGTCCGGACTTTCTTTGTCAAGGTGCATTTATGGCTCCGATCCGGTTCAAATACCAGGCGAGGAAAGAGAGGACAAAACACGCCTGTAATATGTACCTTAGACCGGCAGAACCTTGAAACCTGTTACAATGCTATACAGCAGTTTAGCCTCCAGGCGAAGCCTCATATCTTCGTCCACATAGAGGTGTTCGTTGCCATATTCATCTTTCATAGGTCTCATGGCGAGGAAACGAATATAGCCCTTGTAATGATTGAGTACAGCATTTAAGGCTCTCTCGTCACCCTCTGAGGCTGCCAGGATCACTGGCAGCGGTATGGGCTCTCTTATGTTTCGGGCCATTCAAATCCCTCCTTTTCCAAATACTCACGCAGTTCTTTGAGGATACCGCTGCGCCGTTTACTGATAGCCTGACGAACCACATTAAGCTGTTCGCTTATTTCACGGTCCGTCATTCCCAGGAAGTAGGACAGCAGGATTACATCCCGCTTGTCCTCCGGCAACTGTGACAGAGCCTCTGCCAGCAGATCACCGACCACAAACACTTTCTGCCCAAGCACTTCAAAGACATATTCGTCCTGAAAATACTTGTCATAGGAGGCGGCCTGTGCCAGCTCGTCCGGCGATAGTTCATCCAGAGATTTCTCGCGGTCACGCTGCCTTGCGTATTCATTCAGAATACGGTTGGCCTCGTTCTTCAAAACCCTGGTACAAAAACCGCCAAACTGATTTTGAACACGCTGCTCATAGGAGTTTTTCATTTTCTCACCTCCCTTCGCAGCCGCAAAGGCGGGTGATAGTTCTCCTCCCTTTCGCAGGGGTAATCATGGAAACCGCAATTTGGCAACCAAGATCGGAGAAAAATTTTATAAAAGGCCCTGCTATTTTGCGAAGTCCCGAATAAACAGAAAAAAGCGCCTGACTGCAAGACGCAGACAGACGCAAAGGAATTAACAGCAGTATTTAGATGATTTAAAAGTTCATATTCAGGGGTAGAAACATCCCCGGTGGTAGTCGGGCTTTTTTTGATAAGTCAAAGAATGTAAGAATTTGTTGATATGGTTTATAGCTCATGGCGGCTTCCTCCTATAGCCGCCGCTTTTACCAGTGGTACCGCGTCATTTCTTGAGAAGATAAAAAGAAACAGCGGCTTTGATTTTGTCAAAACCGCCGTTTGGCTTTTTCTTTATTGCATTAAAATTTTGCTGCCCACACAACGGTTTTTTTATTAACCGCAAGCAGCTTTTTTCATTTTAATCATGTCGTTTTAATGTAATAATAGCATGGCATATTAAACCGAATACAAGGGCAAAGCAAAAACCTCCAAATAGTGACGCTCCCCAGCCTGTACCGGACATTGTCATCAGACCACCCACAAAGAAAATACCAATGCCGATAAAGATACCAACTGCGTAAAATAATCCGATTGCTATATCATACTTATTAAACGGTCGTTTTGTTTTTTCCATATTTGTTTCCATTTTTATGATTACCTCCTTCGCAAGATCATCCATGTGGACTCCAAAAAGAAAGCAGATTTTTTTCAACGTATTTATATCGGGTTCATTGACATCCCTCTCCCAATTCGATAGCGCCTGCCGGGTAACATTTAATTCCCCGGCTAATTCCTCTTGTGTCATTCCCGATTGTGTCCGCAGATGACGTATTTGCTTTCCTGTTGTAATATCTGTCTGTTCCTTGTTCAAAATAGTTCCTCCTCTCTGCTACTGATTCTATCAATGATATTCCGCAATAGCCAGCAATGAACGCTTGCATTGCGCAAGACCTTACATGATCTTCTGAAACATATGACGAACCTTATCCAGCCGGCTATTGGGGCGGCGGGGCTGTACTGCAGGTTCCCCTGAAGTTTCCTGATACCCTTTCAATTCCGTCAGGCAAACACTTCTTCCATTTGTGTAGAAATTCAGATCGCTTTTGTATTCCCCAATCCGTCTTGCCGGTATTTCTCCAGTTAAGATCGCTTCATTATTTTTTATTGAAGTTGTTTCAATTACCGCATCGTATTTCACAGCATCATGATAAGCCCGTGAAAGATATTCCTGCGGTGCAAACAGGGTAAAAGAAAGATAGGGTTCTAAAACCTGTGTTCCTGCTTTTTTTAATGCCAGTTCCAGCACAATGGGCGCAAGAAAGCGGAAATCTGACGGAGTACTGACTGGGCTGTAATAAATTCCGTATTCAAAACAGATCCTGCAATCTGTCACCTCCCATCCATACACTCCCTGCTCCAATCCATACTGAATCCCTTCCATAACTGCGTTTTGAAAACTTTGGTTTAAATAACCAAGTGACACCTTGCTTTCATATTCTGTTCCGCTCCCAGCAGGAAGGGGAGTGACTGCCAGACCAATCGACGCCCAAAAGGGATTTGGCGGCACTTCAATATGAATTGTATAATGCTCCTCTTTTCGTGGTCTTTCCAGATAAATGACCGTAGGCTCTTTTACCTCTGCCTCGATGCAATATTTTTCATTCAATAAAGAACAAACAACTTCTAACTGTACTTTCCCCAAAAAGGAAAGAATGATTTCATGAGTGACAGGATCAATCACAAAGCGCAGAAGCGGATCAGTATCCGCAATCTCTGTAAGGGCATCCAGCAACACTTCCCTTTGCTCTGCTTTGGCTGGCTCTATCGTTGTCCTAAGAAGCGGCAGGGGATTATCCGTCCATGCCTTGCGTGGCAACAGTTTTTCGTCTCCCAGAATATCATTTAACTTTAATGTGTTGTCAGACAAAATAACAATCTCCCCGGAATCAGCAGTATCTGTCTGGACAATTTCTCCCTTAAATGGAATTGACATCTCTGTAATCTTAATCTTTTCCTTTTTTGCAAAAAATCGTTTCCCGTAAGCAAAGCGTACCACTATACAGCCTTACATAGCACCGTCGTTTTTTCTGCTCGGTATATTCAATTTTAAAAACGTACCCGCACAGTTCCGATTGACAGTTATCCGTTTTCGATGAAAAAATATCTGTGATTACATCAAGCAATTCTTTTGTCCCGATATTCTCTTTTGCGCTTCCATGATATACCGGAAAAAAAGTTCCCTGCTGTACCCTTCGCTTTATTTCTTCCTGAAGTTCCCGCAATGTCAAAGGCGCTCCTGAAAGATATTTTTCTAAAAGATCATCATTCCCGGCAATCACAGCATCCCACTTTTCAAAATCCGCAACGTCGGAAAGTGTTAGTTCTGAAAATAAATGAACTTCCTGCATAACCATCATATCTTCTGTCAATTTTTCTCTGATATTTTGATAAGTCTGTGCAGGAACAAAGCCTTCCTGATCGATTTTATTGATAAAAATAATGGTTGGTATCTTCATCTTCCTCAGCGCATGGAACAGCACTCTGGTCTGTGCCTGTACGCCATCTTTTGCAGACACTACTAAAATCGCTCCGTCCAGAACTGATAAAGAACGGTACACTTCTGTCAAAAAATCCATGTGTCCCGGTGTATCTACAAGATTCACTTTGTACTCTTTCCAGTGAAAAGACGTAACGGCAGCCTGAATGGTAATTCCCCTTTGACGTTCCAAAGCCATAGAATCCGTTCTTGTTGTGCCTTTATCTACACTGCCCGGTTCTATGATTGCCCCGCTTGTATACAGCAGGCTTTCTGTCAGTGTTGTTTTTCCTGCATCAACGTGTGCAAGAATGCCAATATTGATTATTTTCATGTGTCATCCTCCATTCACAGCCAAAAAAAGGCATAAAAATCCCCAGCAGCAAAATACTCTTACCGCTGGGGATTTAATCTTTGGACATACACATAAAAGACATACGCCAACAGACGCTTGTCACTTGTCTTGCTATGTCAATATATAAGGCAAAAGTATTCTTAAATAGGCACAAAAAACCAAGCCCTTGTTCCAAAGGACATCCCAAAGTTTTTTGTTCCCACTATTTGGTTATAGTTTTATTTAAGAATACCCTGCCGCATATTTTTTAACTCCTTTTTGGAAATATCATGATTATAACACATCCGCACCCGAAAAGCAAGCATGAAATAAATCTTTCAATCATCACAATTCTAATCTCATAGAAATGACCTCCTGAAATCCGGCTATGCGGGAGCAAAATCCTTTGGGATTTCTTCCAAACTCGACAAATCCAGCCTGTTCATACATAGAAACGGCTCTTTCGTTTTCAGCAACCACATTAAGTTCAAGCTGGCTATAGCCCGCTGCTTTAGCACATTCGATACATGAAGCCAGCAAAGCCTTACCAATTCCAAGCCCCCAATATTTTTTCGCAACGCTGATGCCAAATTCTGCCCGATGCCGTACCTTATACTTTGTACCGATTGCCTCGATTCCTGCTGTTCCTGTAATGACACCGTCAACTATGGCAATCAGTTCAATCTCCCTTTCACTCTCAGCCTTTTCTTTCAGGAACTGGCTTTCCTGTTCGGCATTAAAACTGTTTTCATCTGGATATGTAAGCAAATAATCGGTTTCGCTATGTGTCAGATTGAAATTATCCAATACAAGCTGACCATCACTTTCTGTTCCATTCCTCAAACAACATTCCACACCATTACTTAACATTATTGTTTTATTATATCTCATGCCTGCCCCTTCACTGACAACCGCCCTTAAAGTCAGCTTCTTCATCTATGCAATATCCTAAACAGAAAAATATTTTCTCATTTCATATTGTTTAACAAATACACGAAACTTCATTTTCTTCAAAAATATGTTTAATGCCTGATCTCGCTCATCCACGTTTATTACTTTCATCTCTAAACTCTTTGTTTGTTTCGATAAATCCAACAAAATCTCTGTGGCAACTCCCATTCTGCGATATTGAGGATGTACCGCTAACTGCACAATATCTCCTTTTATTTTGTCCACAATACCATAGCCGATCAGGTTTCCGTCAAATTTAACAATCGTATAAGAAAAGGATCTGGCGATTGCGCATACAGCATCTTTTGCGTTTTGCCATGAAGGTGGATACGTCCAAAAATCCTTGACTATTGTCCATTGAGCTTCTTGTATTTTTTCTGGATGTTCCAGTTTCCACGCTTTATATATGCCTGGTTCTTTTATCCCACCTGTCAGTTGGTAACAATTCAATACTCTGTCAACTTGAAATCCCTGCTTTTTATATAAAGTAAGCGCCTTCTCATTATCCTGAATCACTTCCAGCTGATACACTCTGATTTTATTTTTTATACATATAGCACTGACCAGATTCAATAATTCCCCCATGATTCCTGTTCTGCGAAAATCAGGGATAACTCCTGTTCCGAGGTCATAGACTGTTTTTTCATTATCCCACTCTCTCACTCCATTCAAGATAAAAGCGACAAGCGTTTTATCTACAAAGGCTCCAACTGAAACCGCAGGCATAAATCCATTTCTTTTCAACATTGTCTCAAAGGATTTAAAAGACATATCAACTGAAACCTGATAATCAGAAAATGCCTGTGTAAACGCTTCGTATATACAAATGGAATCTATGTTTTCCAATGTCCGGTATTCCATATTTTCTCCTACTAAAATGTCATATTTACTCTATTGGAAGATTGTGCTGTTTCAAAAATGAGAGTTTATCCCAATAGCCTCGTTGGAATAAAATCTTTCCGTTCACCACCTGAAAAAAGCCACATCCCCGTAACCCCAATGGATCACGCCATTCAAGGATTGCCCATTGCCCATCCTCAAAAATATTTTCTACGATAGCTGTCATATCCGCTGTTGAAAATTCGGCTGTAAACATGGTACGGATTGCTTCAATGCCTACTACTGGCTCATTCGCTACTTGGTGATTTGTCGCATTTTCATGATAAAGAGCTGTAATTGCTTCCACATCATGGTTATTGAATGCATCTACCCATAACTGAACAACTTCTTTCGGTCTTAACATGGTAGTAATCCTCTCCTTGTAATTTCATAATTTTTCTTGTTTGTGCTATTGTATTTGATAAGCAAATGGTTTTTTCTTGCCATTCATATGATTATACCTTGTCATGTCAAGAATATCAAGCCGAAATCATGAATTATTTTGGCTTATGTTGGGAATTGTGTAGACATATTCAATGAGAAAAAGGAACTGTAAAATGTAATCGGGTGAATGAATATGGCAAAAAGACCTGTAGAAAAAATCGACTTTGGCCCCTATGGGTCAGCAATTAAGGCGGCGAGGACAGGACAGAAGGAGTCTCGTAACAAAGTAGGTGATGAGATGTATCTTTCTCCCCGCTATCTCGCCAATATTGAGAATAAGGGACAACATCCGAGCCTCCAAATCTTTTTTGAGCTCATGTCCCGCTATCATATCTCCGTGGATCAATTTCTTTTTGGGGATACGACATATGGGAAAACTACGTTGCGCCGACAGCTTGACGCTCTGGCAGATGAATTGACCGATCGGGAAATCGGAATTATCATTGCCACCGTACAAGCCGTGTTGGATGCCAGAGAAAAAGGGGAGTAACCATGCTCCTGACACAACTGGACAGAGAATGAGAAACGCTATGAACGAATGAAGTTTGTAGCGCTTTTTCTTTGCATTTTCGGTAGCCAAACGGAGGTTTTCGGGATTACCTAAGTACGAAGAACTAAAGAACAGCAAGCACAGCAAACGAGTACCCGTTTGCGATTTTTCTAATTTTCAGGTCCTTTGCCCGAAAATGAAAAATGCTTGTTGGGATAATCCCAAACCCTTAGAAGAACGGAGGAAACCGATGGCGAACCGAAAGAGAAATATTCAGATGAAGTTTTGGGTGACAGCCGAGGAAAAAGGGCTGATAGATGAAAAGATGAAACTGCTCCCCACACAACGGTATGGGGCTTATCTGCGGAAGATGGCGATTGACGGATATATCATCTACACTGACACCACGGACATAAAGGAGATGAATAAAATCCTGTCAGCCATCAGCAGGAACATCAACCAGATCGCAAAGCGGCTCAATGCGGGAGGTTCCGCCTATGCGGCGGACATTCAGGAGATCAGGGAAAGGCAGGATGAGATATGGCAGTTACAAAGACACATCCTATCAAAACAACGCTGAATAAGGCCATAGCCTATATCTGCAATCCTGGGAAAACGGATGAAACCCTCCTGGTGTCCTCCTTTGGGTGTTCCGCAGAAACCGCCGACATAGAATTTTCCTGGACACGCCGCCATGCCATAGACAAGGGCACCAACCTGGGTCGCCACCTGATACAGGCATTTTCTCCTGGGGAGGTCACGCCGAAACAGGCCCATGAAATCGGCATGAAGCTGGCAAATGAAGTGTTGGGCGGCAAGTATGAATTTGTCCTCACGACCCACATAGACAAGGGGCATATTCATAATCACATCATTTTTAACTCTGTCAGTTTTGTGGATTATCGGAAGTACCACTCCAACAAGCAGAGCTATCATTTCATCCGCCGCACCAGCGACCGGCTATGCAAGGATATGGTCTGTCCGTGATCGTGCCGGGACAGGACAAAGGGAAGCGCTACATTGAACATACCACAGAGAAAGCGGGAACCAGCTATAAGGCGAAATTGAAAACAGTCATTGACCGGCTCATTCCCCAGGTATCTGATTTTGAGGAACTGCTGAAAAGGCTGGAGGCAGAGGGATACGAGATCAAGCGGGGTAAGTACATTTCCTGCAAAGCCACGGGACAGGAACGGTTTACCCGTCTGAAAACCCTGGGCGTAGATTACACGGAGGAAGCCGTTTCCTCCAGGATTGCCGGAGGCTCCGCCCATCCAAGCAGCCGAAGTTAGGCAGTCAGAAGATCAGCCTGCTCATTGATATACAGAACAATCTCAAAGCCCAGGAAAGTGGTGGCTTTGCACATTGGGCGAAGATCAACAATCTAAAGGAGGCAGCCCGTACATTCAATTTCCTCACGGAACACGGCATTACCCACTATGAGCAGTTACAGGGTAAGGTTGATGAAGTGATGACGGAACAGGACCGGCTCCTGTCCTCCATCAAGGCAAAGGAACAACGGATAGGCGAGATCGGCCTGCTGATAAAGCACGTTTCCGCCTACCGGGAACACAGGCCAGTCTATGAGCAGTACAGGAAATCTTCCGACAAGGAAAAATTTCTGAGAGGACAGGAAAGCCAGATCATCCTCTTTGAGAGTGCTGCCAAAGCCCTCAAACAGATGGGCGTTCAAAAGTTGCCAGATATTACTGCCTTGAAAAAAGAGATGGACTCCCTCACCGCAGAGAAACAGCAGGAGTATGGAACTTATCAGAAAATCAAAGTTCAGGTAAAGGAACTGGATACCATCAAGCGGAATGTGGACCAGTTCTTATCTGCACCACAAAAGGAAGAACGGGAGAAGAACAAGGAACGAGGGTAAGCGTTCATTGAAACACAAAAGCATACATGATATAATTTACAAAAGTAATTTTTTCAGGTGGGGTACAAATTGTACCCCACCTGAAATGGAATAGACATAAAACGGGAGGGCAAAATAATGAGCGAAAAAAATAATTTAATCCAAATGTTTGAAGATAGACAAATCCGCACTGCCTGGAATGCCGAGCAGGAGGAATGGTATTTCTCTGTTACCGATGTTATCGCTGTCTTGACCGATAGTGCAGACCCAAAACAATACATCAAAAAAATGCGTTCCCGTGACTCTGAGCTTGACGCAAGGTGGGGTACAATTTGTACCCTAACTTCAATGGTAGCAAGTGATGGAAAGAAATATCGGACAAATGCCGCAACAATGGAGGGGATTTTCCGTATCATCCAGTCTGTTACTTCTCCCAAGGTTGAACCGCTGAAAGCATGGCTTGCGAAAGTCGGCAGCGAGCGTATCGAGGAAACCATTGACCCGGAGAAGGCCATTGACCGCGCTTTTGCTACATATCTGAAAAAGGGATATGATGAAGACTGGATCAATCAAAGACTCCTGACTATCCGTGTCCGCAAAGAGCTTACAGACGAATGGCAGAAGCGTGGCGTACAGGAGGGAAAAGAATTTGCCATCCTGACGGATGAGATTACCAAAGCCTGGGCGGGTATGTCTACCCGTCAATATAAAGCCTTGAAAGGTTTGAAAAAAGAAAATCTCCGTGATAACATGAGCACCACAGAGCTTGTCTTAAATATGCTTGCGGAAACTTCCACAAAAGATATTTCTGCCGCTGTTCATCCTGCGGGATTTGAAGAAAGCCGCAGAGTTGCCCGCAGAGGCGGTGAAGTAGCCGGAATTGCGAGAAAGGCCCTGGAAGAACAGACAGGTGCCCTGGTTGTTACCAGCATGAAGGCCGCAGATTTCCATAACCTCCTTACTTCTATCATAGAGGCTGCCCCTGCTCTGATTGAGGAAGAAGATGGTGAGGATACCGATAATAACGAATAATTCTGCACCGTGGAAATGTGCATAACAGACCATTACACCGATGGAAAACGCATTCACAGTACATGGAAAAGCCGGGGCTTTCCCACATCCTGCAAACGCCGTTTCCCACAGTTCCATGATACAGCCAGTTATACACATTCCCACAGCGCCTACGACTGCGAACATCCATCCATTCTTTCCTACCTGGATAAAAGAGAATAAGAGCATAAAAAATGGGGAGTACAGCTACCACCACACAAGCGGTAACTGTACTCCATTTTTGTGTCTGGAAAAGTGGCGAAAATCGACACTTTTTCCTATCATTTTGCCCCGTAGGGAGGCAGAGGACAAATCCTATTGCCTATGTATTTTGAGCCTTGCAGAGCTGATAAAATCCTCTGTTTTCAACCTTTTTCCCGCCTCTTTTTTGCCCTATCTGTCTGGTAGAGAGGACAGGCAACAATTCCAGCCCGGAAACTCTGCTTGCAGCTATGGATACATTTTCTGCAGATCTTGTTGTACTGCCGCCTGCCGTTCTCCCCAAGAAAGAAGCTCCATTCCTGTTTCCACTTTTTACTTCGGCTCATAGTTCCGGCTCATCCTTTCCGGGCTTGCCGAGCTCCGGGGGCTTTCGCTCGGCACATTCCTTTTTGGCCTGAGAGAGCTGCCCCAGGACAGAGGGCTTATCCATTCCCGGCTCCTTATCCTTTGACCGTTCTCCGTTGTTAATGATACCGTCAATCATACCGTAATCGTCCTCCACCTGAACCTCTGCATTTTTCAGATGGTTCTTTGGGTCTGTCAGCATAAGCAGAAAATTCTCCCGATCATCCACGGTTAGATCAGGGAGGGCTCTCACCAGATCAATTACTGCCTCCTGCACAAGTGGACTTTCTTTGAAGTGTTCCACCAGGCACAAGTTGTCCAAGTCAATCCGGTTTCCCCGTACCAGAGGATACTCCATACCGCTGTATATGCTGCCATCCTCCAGGGTGAAGCCGATACCTTTTATGCCGTGAAGCCGATTTGCCGGGATTGCCTGGTATGCGGCGACCGCCTCCTGCAGGGTCAGGTTGTTATGGTATTCTCCTAAAGAGGGAAACTCCATACACTCCGCTGTATAAAAGGTGATCTGCCCCATATCCGGCTCTGCCTTTTCTGGCTGCTGTTCCAAAAACTCCGGAACTTCCTTGTATCCAAAACGGTCACAGAAATGGGCGGTCTCTTTCCCATATTCCTGCAAGACTACCACGTCCGACACAGAAAGACTATGTCCCCGGAAGTTATCCGGGCGGTGGATATTGAGATCGGTATAAATGCTTTCCAGGTTCTCTCTAGGGGTGAACGGGGCAGCGTAGACCGCCTCATAGTTCGCCCGGTCAATAGAAAGCCCGGCAGCCTCCAGATACTCGCTGCCCTCAAAGTGGTATGGGTGAAGTTCCTCTACCTCTTTTAGCTGATATACGGTGTAGGTGTTGATACCATATTCCTTTTCATAATCGGTGAGCCGTCCGATCAGCGGAGAGGTTTCTTCTCTAAGGTCCATTTCCCGGCTCATATTGAGAAGTCCGGTTTTGATAAGGGAAGTGTTCCCGTCAAGGAGGGCGTCAGCGATCGCCTCCCTCTGTACCTGCTCTTTTGGAAATGCCTGTTCATAATTGGCACTGTATCCCCGGAAATGTAAATCCAGATCGAGGGCAAGTTCCGTTGATACATCCAGGCGGTCAAGGTCAGGTTCCAGTTCTTCCACTTCCTCCGGGGAGACCATCACGCGGTATTCCTCCGGGATATTCTCACGGTCTCCGTCATAATATTCCTCAAAGCGGCTCTGATTGTCATACACATAACCGTAATCGGTGAAAGCTCCCGTGTCTCCCAGGGCAATATCACGCCCGTATGCCTCATAGTCGATATAGTTCTGCAGGTACTCCGGCACCTGCATGGTTCCCAGCTCGTCAATGTAATACCGGCCCAGATCGTCGTAGTCGTCAATGCCGGGGTACACATCATATTTATCCAGATTGTCAGTCAGGTTGATAAGGTCTTTTAAGCTGCCGGTGTAGTCGCTGATCTCCATAGCTGCCTGGAAGTGTTCATATTCCGACTCGCCCAGTTCCTCCAGTTTGGAAGCCAGGTAGTTGAGTTCGTCTAGGTTCTCGTATTCCCCTAAGAGGTTATAGAGTCCATCTACATAACAGTCATAGTCCGTGATGAACCATTCCTCATAGGGATTGCCGAAATCATCCGCAGAGCCAATACCGATACGCTCAAATACTTCCTGCAGCTTTTCCGGGGTAGTAGGGAACTTTACCCATTCCCCCACAAGCTCGCCCTCATTGTATTTTCCCAAGTTGGTGATAAATGCTGCAAACGGAAATTCGCTGTCATGGCTGTATCCCATATAATTGCACCTCCTTACAGTTCCGGCCCGTGTTTGTCTGCTTTTGGCGGCAGCACCTCACGGGCGGCACATTCTTTCTTTGCCTGTTTCAAAAAATCCTTGACGGAGGGTTTGACCTCCTTGTCCTGTTTCACCGTAGGTTTTTCCCGCTCCCATTCATCCCCGGATAAGAGGACATACCCCTTATCCGTGAAATATCCGTTGTCCTGTTCCCGGACTTTGCGACCGAAAGCCTCCGGGTCAATGCCGGCTTTCCACACCTCCGGCATTTCTACCATGCCGCTCTCATAGAGCTGGTAGCGTCCCAGAGCCTCATCACTGTTCATCCCCGGAATGAGGATGAAATAATCAAAGTTGTGGGGATACTCTTTGAACTGCTCAAAGTCCGTCAGCCGCAGGGGTGTTTCCTGGACGGCCATCAGCTTGTTAAATTCATGGTCGGGCAGATCGGAAAGTTCCTGTGCCAGCATTGCCAGATCATCCACATGGGCGTACATGGGGAGAGCCAGCCTAAGCCCTGGTACATTCGAGACATAATCATCAAAGAAATACATATCCGGCGTGGCAGAGATCGGCAGTCCAATCTCTGTAAAGGCAGCGGTGATTTCCTCTGCATTTGCCGGGAAATAGAGCCAGGTTCCGGCATTGTCACGTTCTCCGCTGTCATAGGCAGCCGTGTTGGTGATATACGCCTTGAAAATATAATCAGAGGAATTATCCTGCATTAGCGGCCTCCTTTCCCTTTGGTGAACTCGGTCTTAAAGTTGATATACTTCCCGCCTGTATCCTCCATCACGATAACCGCGTCATAGGTGGTATCTTTCTTTTCGGAATAGAGCCCCTTGACTTTGGTTTTCCCTTTAGAGAGCAGATCGGCGGCCATCTTCTTTGTCAGCTCTTTTCTGCGGGAAGTCCAGAAACGGTCATTCTTCCACAGAACAAAGCCGCAGCCCCGGTCTCCGCAGTAAAAATTCTTCTTTCCCTCAAAGACTGGCTGGCCGCAGCGGGGACAGACACCCACAGACTCTTTCTGCGGGGCAAACAGCTTTTGCTTGTCCTCGGAGATATGGGAGTAGCGGGCGATCAGTTCTTTTGCCATGCTTTCAATCCCCTCCATGAATGTTTCCGGGGAAAGTTCTCCCTTTGCCACTAAGGACAGCTTATTCTCCCAGTCAGCGGTGAGTTGGGGCGAGGTCAGGACTTCCGGGAGGACCGTTACCAGATTGATACCGTTCCTGGTAGGGATAAGGTTCTTGCCCTTACGCTCCACAAAACCGGAGGACACCAGCTTTTCAATGATGGAGGCCCTGGTGGCAGGTGTGCCAAGCCCTTTCCGCTCCACATCATCCGGCATATCCTCTGTTCCTGCGTGCTCCATAGCAGACAGCAGGGTATCCTCCGTATAAGGTTTGGGCGGCGTGGTGAAATGCTCCGTTATCGTGGCGGCCACATGGTCGAATATCTGCCCCTGGGAGAGTGCCGGGAGAGTTGCCACATCTTCCAGATCATCCTCTGGTTTCTCTTTCAGAGAGGAACGGAATAGCCGTTCGATCTCTTTCCATCCCTGAGAAACAACTTCTTTGCCTTTGGCAGTAAAGGTATGCTCCCCACAGGTGAACACCGCCGAAACGGTCTCATATACATGGGGTGCTGCCAATGCACAAAGAAGTTTGCAGCAGACCAGGATAAACAGGTTCCGCTCCCCGGCAGGGAGTAAGGATACCTCCTGCTTTGCCAGCTCCAAAGTAGGGATGATGGCGTGGTGGTCGGATACACCTTATCGGAGATCACCGCCGCCACATCAGGAGTAAATCCACCAACGGCGGAAAACAGGGGCAGCCCTGCAGCCAGTCTGGCAACCGCAGAAACAGTCTCCGCCATATCCCCGGTGAGATACCGGCTGTCCGTCCTCGGATAGGTCAGCAGCTTTTTCTCATAGAGCGCCTGGGCGTAGTCCAGGGTCTCTTTGGCGGTAAACCCAAAGAGGCGGTTGGCCTCTCTCTGTAAGGTGGTGAGGTCATAAAGTTTTGGCGGTTTTACCGTCTTTTTCTCCCGTTCCAGGGAAACACAAACGGCCTGCCCGTTCTGGCAAGCCGTCTGCATGGATACCGCTTTTTCTTTTTCGTCCACCCTGTCGCTTACTGCCTCCAGGCCATTAAGGGAAAGGCGTACATGGTAGTATTTCTTTTTCTGAAAGAGCATAATCTTTCCGTCACGCTCTGCCAGCATTGCCAGGGTAGGTGTCTGTACCCGTCCCACATTCAGGGTTTTATGGTAGAGGACCGAAAAAAGACGGGTGGCGTTAATACCGATCAGCCAGTCCGCCTTAGAACGGCACAGGGCCGAATGGTACAGCGGTTCATAGCGGCTGCCCGGCTCCAGGTGGGAAAAGCCCTCCCGGATAGCCGTATCCTCCATAGAGGAAATCCAGAGCCGCCAGACAGGTTTTGTGCAGCCGGCCATTTCCACCGCCAGACGGAAGATCAGTTCTCCCTCACGCCCGGCGTCACAGCCGTTCACCAGCTCCGTCACGTCCGGGCGCTCCATCAGGGACTTTACGATGGAAAACTGCTTTTCCTTTCCGGGGGATACCACATGCTGCCAGACTTCCGGCAGGATAGGCAGGTCCTCATAGTTCCATTTCTTATAGCGTTCCTCATAGGCTCCGGCCTCTGCAAGGGATACCAGGTGCCCGATACACCAGGTCACCAGACAACCGTTCCCCTCCAGGTATCCGTCTTTCTTATTCTTTGCACCCAGGGCAGCGGCATAAGCCGCCGCTACACTGGGTTTTTCAGCGATAATCAGTTTCATACGCTTTCATCCTCCTTTGGTGTGTCGTCCAGATACTCAACCTCGGTATCCTCATATTCATCCTCAAAGTCATATTCCCCCAGATCATCGTTCCCTTTGGTGGAGGACTTATCCTTTATGAACTTGAAGTAATAGAACGCACCGCCTCCGCCGATCAGAAGCAGGGGCAGGAGGATGAGGGCAGGATTAAGCCCTCCTTTTTCTTTGGGTTCCTCCTTAGGTTCTTCGGCTGCCGGTTCCTTGCCTACACAGCCGGAACGGTCATTCTTGCAGACTTCACAGTCCATCTTCACGCTGCTGGCCTCGCATTTTTCTGCACAGGTGCAGACTGCCGGTTGTGTCTGCGGTTCTTTGCCCTCGGTGAGAGCCAGCAGGTCCGCCTCATCCACCTGGTTCAAAAAGTGGACCGTATTTTTTCCATCCGCCGCCCGGTCAATGATAATGTAAAAGGTATTGCCGCTTTTGCTGGTAACGGTGATAAACTGTTTATCCTCACTGCCAGCCGACTCTATATCATCTACCAGGGACAGATTGCCCTCCGGGGTGAGAGGGACGGGCTCCGGTGTGGTTTCCGTTTGCGGCGGGGGTGTTTCTGCAGGCGGGGGTTCTACCGCCTCTCCACCTCCGGCGTAGGCGGTCACAGAAAAAGCCGTCATGGAGAACATAACGGCTGCCAGTACCAGGAACTTCCTGAAAAATCTCTTATTCTTCATCTTCGGTTTCCTCCGTATCCCCGGAGTAATCCCCCTCCGGCAGGGTGATCTCACCGCTTGCATAGGCTTTCAGGAAAGCAGACAGCTCTCCACGGTCCATCTTGACTGCCTTAACCATGCGGACAATCTCCAGGTTTTCTTCCTCGGCGATCTTCTGCTCCAGGTCACGAACCTTTTTCTGCAGTTCGCCGATCTTGGCTTTCGCCTTTTCAATCTCACTTCTGTATTTCTCAATCGTCGCCATAAAATATCATCCTTTCTGAAATTTGTTACCAGTTCATCAGACCGTAGCCGTGGATATACTGGCTGTTAAGAGGGTAACTCTTGATCTTGCAGGCGTCGCCGCTGTTGCCCTCCACGGTATAAACATTGGTCCCGTCTGTTCCGATCACAAGACCTACATGGTCGGAACCGCCGCCATCCCAGTCGAAGAAGATCACATCACCGGGGGCTACATCCGTGTAGTTTCCAGCCGCCCATTGCCCGTGTTCCTTGAACCAGGGAACGCCCTGGGAGGCACAGGCAGCGAACCTCGGCTCGCTGTATCCTGCCTGGTTGATACACCAGGAAACAAAACAGGCACACCATTCCACACGGCTGTCAAATCCATACCAGGACCAGTAAGGCTGTCCGCCTACATTTCCCACCTGGCTTTTGCCAGATCAATGATTTCCTGATTGCCCGGACGGGTGCCGTTTACAAACTCCACGCCGCTTAGATCGGTGGAGGGGCTGGTGTCGAAAGAACCGCCGCCAAAAAGCAGGGGCATATTTCCGCTGGTGTCCCGGTAAGCCTGGTAGAGTTCAAGCTGCTCTGCGGTGAGGGTTTCCTCTGCTACATGAAAAAGGCCGTGGTTTTTTAAGGTCACGGTCATAATGTAGTAGGTATAGGGGACTTCCACCTCGTAAGTATCGGTATGGGTATTTCCATCCTCATCCGTCCAGGTGTCCATCCTTGTTTCGGTGCGGTAGCGGATTTCCTCCGTTTCCGTTTCGGTAAGCTCATACTGCAGTTCAAAAACTGTTTGGAGTTGCCCTTGTGCAGACGCCGGGGTGTAGGCCCCGCCAAAGTAAGCGGAAAGATAAGCCGCCAGTTCGTGAGGGTCATGGTGGATACCGTCCAGATCAAAACGGTACTCGTCATATCCTGGGTTCAGGCTTTCATAGTTATCAAGCTCATACTGTAAATCCTGTTCCATAGCGGTGTAAGCCGCCTCCACCTCTTTCATATCCTGTTCTTCTGATGGGTAAGAGGTGGCGGTGACAGCACCCAGGCCGCCGATCACCATATTGGTGCAGGAGGAAATGCCGCCGGCCAGGACCAGGATAAGAAGCCCGATCGCCAGAACCAGGAGCGCCCCTTTCCAATGCCTTGCAATAAAACGGGCTCCTTTTTCTCCGGCCTGGGCGGTTTTCTTTGTAGCGGCGTCTGCCGCCTGCCCGGTTTTCCGGCTGCTTTGCCAGCGTTTTTCACATCCTTAGTGTAATTATGTTTGATCTTCTGTTTCTGCAGGAACCGGGAGAGCGGGTTGGAGGAAAGGCTTGGGTTCTCCGACAGGGCCTTGTGATACTGGAAATTCACATTGGCTTTATGGAGTGCCCGTTCCGCTTTGGCAGCCTCCCGGTAGGGTTTCAGACGGTGGTTGCGGAGAGCGGTCTTTGCCATGCCGGAACTTTTGGAAAGAGCACGCTCACCGGTCCGCTCGATACTATGCCCAGCCTCCACACCGGAATTTTCTTTTTCCACTTCATGGATTTTGCCGTGGGCTTTGCCGGTTATCATGCGGCCTGCCAGGGAAGCCGGACGGGAAACAGGGTTTGTCTTTTCGACTTCCGACATGGGCTTTTCCACTTCCTTAAACCGGAGTTTCGTTTTGCCTTTGCTTTTTGCCTCATCATAGAGTCGTTCACGAGTCAGCTTTTTCTTCTTTGGGATACGCTCCCTGGCTGCCTCTGCTTTATCTGCCGCCTGTTCCGCTTTGCGGATATAGCGGTCCAGTTCCGGCATGGCACGATCTTCCTCGGTAAAATGAAGCCTCCCGGAAAAATCCGCCTCCTTTTCTTTGCCGCTGATATTTTCGCTTTTGCCCGTGGTCTGGTTTTCTTCGACTGCACCCTCACGGGTGATCTTCTGGGTCACCTTGTCACGGGGCTTATACTGTTTCATGTTCCATCACCTCCCAGATACAATGTTCTTTACACCTGCCGGTCAGTATCTCCGCCATAAAGTGAAAGATCGGATACGCCTGGGGAGGGCAGACCGCATTCCCCAGGGTCTTTAAGCGGAGTGCCCGGTCTTTGGTCTGCTCCGTTATGCGGGGCACTCCCTCCGGCTCCCTGTCCCAGAGGACAGCTCCGTCCATCCTTTCGGGAAGCCCATAAGCCATTCCACCCAGTCCGGGTTTAAGGCCGCCTTGTCCGAGAGGGGATTTTCCTGGAAGATCACCTGGGCTGCCAGGTTCCCGTTCTTCTTTTTCGGGTCGTAGGCAGATGGTTTCAGGGTAGAGCGGAACCCGTCCGAGGCTACCGGCGTCAGGTAGAACACCGCAGCCGACAGGGGCAGGCTCCAGATTGCCCCGCTTTTGTTCTTCTTGCGGAAAATCCCATTGTCCGACAGGTACACATCCAGGCTTTGGGCGTCCTTTACGGTTCCCTTGTCGGAGGCAAGGGGCGTAGGAAACATCAGCCGCGATGATAAAAGTTCGCTGGCGCTCATGCCATGCGCCGACACCGCAAGCCGGAAATACGAATGGGAGAACAGCGTATCCCGCTTTTGCCAGGTCAAAGATCGTTTTGTCGAGCCCCATATTGATGAAGCCAGCAACATTTTCCCCAAGCACGAAACGGGGCTTAAGTTCTGTAATAACCCGGCACATCTCCGGCCATAAGTAGCGTTCATCCTCAAAGCCTTTCTGTTTTCCTGCGGTGGAGAAAGGCTGGCAGGGAAAGCCCCCGGAGATGACCGTGACGGTTTCAAGTCCTGTTTTTTCAAAAAATGCCTCCTTTGTCAAAGTCGTTATATCCCTGAATTTTGGAACGTCCGGCCAGTGCTTTTCTAAAACGGCGTAGGGATAATCCGCCCATTCACACTGGCAGACGGTTTCAAAGCCGGCAGCCTCCGCCGCTAGGTCCAGGCCGCCGATACCGGAGAACAGGCTTAAATGGGTTAATTTGTTTGTAGATATAGTTTCACCTCCTAATTTTGGGCATAAGAAAAGCGCTACTGAATTTTCAGCAACGCTTACTCAAAAGATTATTATCTTTTAGGTGATTTCCCTGTTAAATGGATTAAGGGATAATCTTCATTGACTTTTTTGCTCTTATACAAATCTTTTCTCATGCTCTTTAACAAATTTGTCAAAAGCTTATCATGCTTTTCGGATACAAAATTTTTAGAATTTGATGGCTTAACATAGTCATGAAAAATCATCAGATCACTTACTACTTCGGCACTTCCAATCAAAAGAAGTTGGTTTTGGGCGTCTGCCAACTGATCTCGTGCACTTTCCGAGTTATCGGAAACTACAATATTGCTGACAGCTTCAATGTAATTCAAATAGTATTTCTCTTTGAGGCGGCTTTCGTCTGCTGCAATTTGTTGTTTCTTAGCAAAATAGTATGTCAATCCTGCGGATACCGCCGCAACCACTATTCCTATTATAGGGACTAATAATTCAATCCAATTTTCAACAGTCATTCTGCCACCTCCAATTTATAAAATATTATACCACCTTTCATTTATAAATCATAGCATGAGTTATGGGTCAATTACTTCCTCCGGCTTTGTCGTCATAATGCGGTACAGCTCCGTATCCTGCGGGAACCGGTCCACGAAAGGTAAGATCACGTTTCCATAGAAGATCAGCCCCTCGCCGGGTCCCGAATGGGTCACATAGGAGAGCTGCTGCGGGGAGATACCCAGTTTCTTTGCAAGGATTTCCCGGTCGCCGGCTGCCTGGTTTAACATATACACAAAGTCCGAGTTCTCAAAAATGTTCTCGATCTCACGGCTTGCTAGCAAATCCTTAATGTTCTGGGTGATACCCGTGGGGATACCGCCCCATTTACGAAAGCGTTTCCAGATCTCCACGGAGTAGGCGGCGGTCTGTTCCTCCTTTAAGAGCAGATGGAACTCGTCGCAGTAGAACCAGGTGTTGGCGTGCAGTTCCCGGTTTTCGGTGACTCTGCCCCAGACCTGGTCCTGGATGATGAGCATACCCAGCTTTTTAAGCTGTTTCCCCAGTTCCTTAATGTCAAAGCACACAAGGCGGTTCTGAATATCCACATTGGTGCGGTGGTTGAAAATGTTAAGGCTGCCTGTCACATAGAGCTCCAGGGCGGCGGCGATACGGGCAGCCTCCAGCTCCGGCTGTCTCTGGATTTCCTCATAGAGATTGCCGAGGACAGGCATATTTTCCGGTCTGGGGTCAGCCAGATACCCACGGTACACGGTGGTAACAGCCCGGTCAATGATGGTCTTTTCAATGGGCTGCAATCCATCCTTGCCTCCCACGATCAGTTCGCAGAGGGAAAGGATGAAGTCACTCTTTAAGGCCAGGGGGCTTTCATCCTCGGAGTAGTTCAGGTTCAAATCCATAGGGTTCACATAGTCTTTGCTGGTAGGGGAAATCTTCACCACCTGCCCGCCCAGGCGGTTCACCAGGGGAGCGTATTCTGCCTCCGGGTCACAGATGATGATAGTATCTTTCTTACTTGCCACCAGGAATACATTGGTAATCTCCCTCTTAGCGGAGAAGGACTTGCCGCTGCCCGGTGTACCTAAGATAAGGCCGTTGGGATTTTTAAGCTGCTTTCGGTCCGCCATAATCATGTTGCCGGAAAGAGCGTTGAGCCCATAGTACAACGCCTCGCCGCCCTGGAAAAGTTCCTGGGTGGTGAACGGTACGAAGATGGCGGTGCTGGAAGTGGTGAGGCTCCGCTTGATATTTACCTGGTTCAGTCCCAAAGGGAGAGAGGACATAAGCCCCTGCTCCTGGCAGAAATCAAGGCGGGTCAGGGCACAGTTATATTTCTGAGCCACGCCTGCCGACTGGAACACATTGTTTTCAAGTTTCTGTCTGGTATCCGCAAGGTTCACCACCAGGAATGTGAGCAGGAACATCCTTTCATTTCTGCTCTGCAAATCACGGAGGAGATTTTTTGCCTCACCTCCATAAGTGGCAAGGTCGGAGGGGATTATATCCATGTCATAACCTGCCCGGACCGCTTTTTTCTGTTCTGCGATCTTCATGGCGTCCAGATCGGTGATCTTCCTCTTGATGGTCTTGATGGCCTCGTTGTGGTCGATACTGCGAATATGCAGCGTCACCATGAGGCCGTCCTGTGCCTCCATGAAATCTGCCAGCATACGGTCATTGAGTTCCGGTGCCAGGATTTGCAGGAAAGAGACCGCACCCAGTTTCTTCCCCATGCGGAACATCCTTGTGTTTCCAAACTGGAATGAGGACGGGGCGATATAATCCTTGACAGAGAGACCGGTCTTAGGAAGCCAGTCCCATTCAAAAGAGAACGGCTCCCCGTCCGGGTGCATGAGGCCGTGGAGGACCTGCAGGCGTTCTTTGCCGTTCAAAGGTTTTGCGGCTGCACCGATCACCTTAAAGAGATTGAGTACATCCGTCTCAATCCGGGAGAGCCTTGCCCTGGCTACCTTTAAGTCCTCCGCCTCGATGGTGAGTGTCAGATATTTGCGTTTCACCAGACCGTTGTTCCCACGGGAGAGCTGGTTCTTTAACATGAGGGCATATTCCTTTCGGATACTGTCAAAGCTGTCCCCCTGGTCGCTGATCTCGATGGAGCGTTCAAATTCCTCCCGGCCTACATACTGGCTGATAAGGGAGAGCTGCACTCCCACGGAAGCGTCAAAGTAGTTATACAGATCGCACAGGTTTTCAAAGGTGGCTGTCTTATCATCCGCCTGGGCGAGCTGGTAATTTATATCGTCAAAAGCAAGGCTTTTGGAATAGGATTTGCCCGGCAGCTTGCAGATACCGTCCGGGTATATCACCTCAAAAGGGATACTGTCCTGGGCAGTATGGGGCTTTCCGTCCCCCTTAGCCTGCCGGATGGCCTTATCCACGGCCTTTTTCTCTCTGGCGGTGAGTTTTACCTTTCCCGCCGTTTTTTCTGTTCTGGACAATCCGTTTCACCTCCATTTCCAGATCACGCTGCCTTGCCAGGGCCTCGTAGAAGTTGTTGGTCTGATAGGGGCGGTTCTTTGGGCGGATGAATTTTGTTTCGATCATCTGCTTTAAGATCACCTCTAAAGGCTGTCCGTTTTTCTCATACATGGCAAGCAGAAAGAACGGCAGCATAACCATCATCATGCAAAGGGTCGCCGTGGAGTTCCCGGCAGACTCTTTGAGTAAAAAGAAAAGCGGCACTCCTAAAAGCACCGCCGGGGTAAAGCAGATAAGCTGCCTTT
The DNA here is from genome assembly GCA_003478355.1 of Lachnospiraceae bacterium AM48-27BH. Lineage (GTDB taxonomy): Bacteria > Bacillota > Clostridia > Lachnospirales > Lachnospiraceae > UBA3402. Next base: position 25,251 of record QUFC01000014.1, on the reverse strand, counting down.
TTGTCAGGCCGAAAAATACCTTTGTTTTGATTTTGGAAAGGTCTTTCGGTACGGTCACATAAGCCAATCAGCATACACCTCCTTTAATGGGCGCTGAAAATGCCCTTTGCCATGCTGCCGGTCTTAAAGAGGGTAAAGCATAAGAGGACCGTGTATCCCATGCAGCCCCAGATGGCAGCGGATATGTTGTCGGCGGTGGAAATCTCCTGGATGAGGACCGCATAAATGCCAACGCATATCATAATGAGAAACGCCTGGAAACCTAAAGCAATCAGAGACTTTAAGTAGTTCTGCCCCACGCTGGACCATTCCCGGTTGCTCATGGTAGCAAAGGGGATAGGCCCCACGGAGGTTACAAGATAAATCTCGATCATACGGCCATAGACCACCAGGAAGATACAGATGGAGAGGATATTCATGGTGAGCCCCACCACCATGCTCTGGAACCACAGCCCTAAAAGAGGCCCTAAGTCCATAGCCTCAAGCTGAGCCTCCATATCAGGGATGGCGGTGGAGAGGTCAATGCTGGTAGAGCCGCTAATGATACCGCCGCTCTGGCTTACCACGTTCTGGGCCACATCAAAGATCGCCATAACGATATTCCAGGTGTTGGTGACTAAGAACACGGCCACAAAGGTTTTGAATATCCACTTGAAGAAAATCCATGTGTCTACATCATGCAGGTTGTTCTTCTCGATCACAAGCTGAATGAGCTCGTAGCACATCACAAAGGTTAAAATGATACCGGCTATGGGGATAATGACTGTTTCAGACAGAGACCGGATGAGGTTGAAAACGCCGCCGTTCCATGCCGACGGCGTCATGCCAACCTCCCCGGCGATCTCGCCCACTTTGGTATTTACCGTGTCAAACATCCCCGACAGGTTACCGAGTATCCCGCTGATGAGCAGCTCTTTGAGCCACTCCGCCAGCTTGTCGAGTATGCTTTGCATAGGTTATCCCTCCGTCATTATCCGAACAGGCCGGAAAGCAGTGGTACAAGGGTCATGCCGATCAGGCAACGCCGCCGCCCGCCATAAGCTGTTTCATGCCCTGGCTTTTTGCCCCAGGGTTATCATTTCCGTATCCCTCCATGAGGTTGATACCTCCCCAGATACCAAGACCGGCTCCCAGAGCCACAACAAGGGTCTGCAATACGTCTACTGCGCTGTTGAAAAATTCCATAAATTCAATCCTCCTAATTTTTTTCGTTATCGCTGTCAGGTTCTATTTCCAGTTCGTACATTTCAAAAGGTTCCTCCGGCTTTACCACCGCAGGGCGCCGTTTCATGTACCGTTCCACATCAAACTCATTTTTCTTGTCGGCGTCGGCAAGGTATTTGTAATTCTTATGGGCTGTAATATCGAACTTGTCCGATAAAAACGGCCGAGTACCCCGCACCTGCAGGATACACTTGCCTCCGTCCATGACCGCGATCTCGTCCTGGCTCATCAACTCCTTTCCTAATTTCTGATAATTGAGGCCGTGGGAAACCTGCGTCCCCCGGTTCTCTGAGGTGTTGAAACTGTCAATGGTCTCTTTCCCCAGGATTTCCGAGAGCTCTTTGAGCGTGGATTTCTCCTTGCCTCCCAAAAACAAGGTAGTGTCGCAGTTGCCGACAATGGTATCTGCGGCGTCCTTGTAGATGGTCTTTAGCTGTGACTGTGACTGTAAAATAATAGAAGCCGAGATTTCCCGGCTTCGGATGGTGGCGATCAGTTTATCAAAGTTTGGTATCTGTCCAATGTTGGCGAACTCATCCAGGATACACCGTACATGAACCGGCAGCCTGCCGCCGTATTCATCATCTGCCTTGTCGCAGAGCAGATTGAAAAGCTGGCTCTGGAGCATGGCGATCACGAAATTAAAGGTGGTGTCCGTGTCGCTCATAATGAGGAACAGAGCAGTTTTTCGGTCGCCCAGGGTATCAAGTTCCAAATCATCATACTCCATCAAATCCCGCAGTTCCTTAATATCGAATGGGGCAAGCCGGGCTCCGCAGCTAATCAGGATGGACTTTGCCGTTTTGCCTGCAGCCAGCTTGTATTTCTTATACTGTTTGACAGCGAAATGGTCCGGCTCCTTTTCCTCCAGCCGGGAGAACATCAGATCAACAGGACTTTGAAATTCCTCGTCGTCCTCCCTGGCCTCGCTTGCGTTTATCATCTCCAATAGGGTGATGAAGTTCTTTTCTTCCTCCGGGGCCTCATACCAGATGTAGCCGATCAGGGCGCAGTACAGGAGGCGTTCCGCCTTGACCCAGAAATCCTCGGAAGATTTTTCACCGTCGCCTTTGGTGTTGGCTATGATGGTGTTGGTAAGTTTCAAAATATCCTTTTCACTCCGCAGATAGGCGAATGGGTTATAGTGCATGGACTTCTTAAAGTTGATCGTGTTCAGCACCTTGACCTTGTAGCCTGCCCGCACCAGGAGAGAGCCTGTTTCCAGAATGAGGGTTCCTTTCGGGTCCGTAACAACATACGAGGAATGGAGCTGCATGAGGTTGGGCTTTACAAAGAACCTGGTCTTGCCGCTGCCGGAGCCGCCGATTACCAGGATATTTTTATTCCTGGCATACTTTGGGTTCTTTGGGCGGTTCGACATCATCAGCCGCTCCGTCTGGGTCAGTAGTACGTTATTCTCAAATACGGGGTCTATGTAGGGCTTTATATCTTCGGCAGTTCCCCATCTTGCAGAACCGTACTCCATACCTTTGCGGTATTTCTTTGCGTTTTTCCCTTTGGTGTAGATAATCAGCCGGATTACCACCGCACCGATCAGCCCCACAAGCAGGTCTGCCGGATGGAAACTGGGAGCAATGCTCTCCATAGCCTGAGAAAATCCGCTGCCCAGGTTCAGCAGTTTGCCGGAGAGGTCAGCTCCGGGAGAGAGCCGTACCGTCTGGGCTGCCTTATCGAACAGCCACACAAAGAGCAGATAGGGGAGATTTAAGATCAGCAGCTTTTTCACATTTACCTGTTTCATAGCTCCATCCCCCTGTCCTTGTGTTTGGTGCGGTCCAAAACCTTATCCTTTTTCTGTGCCAGCTCTTTCATGCTGGATAAGAGTTTTCGGATGGAGGGCTTTTTCTCCTGGGAGAGCTGCTTTGCGGAAAACTCCTTAAAAGCCGCCGTCATAACATCGGCGTCCCGGCCTTTGAAGAATACCAGGTACCGGGGCGGCTGCGTGCTGCTGTCTTTTTTCAGGGCAAAATCAATGCCGTACTTCTTAGCGGTGGCAGAAAATGCCCGGATGTTGTCGTTGGTGATCTCCAGGTTAGAAACTCCTGTGTTGTGTTTCATCAGCTCCTTTAGGGTCTGTTTCCCTTTGGGGAGCTGGTGGCTTTTGTTTTTCTGCGCCTCCAAAAACTTCCGCATGGCCTTAGCAAGGACGGAGGCGGTCATTCTGGAAGTGGTGATGGCAAGTGCCATTGTTTTCTGGGTTACTTCTTCCTGCATGGGTTACCTCCTTTCCCCTCCGCCGTACAGGTCATGGTTCACCAGGGAAGTGTAGTAGCTGCTGATGGTGGATGGTGCATTATACAGGGCTGCCAGCAGATATTTCTTGATGTTGCGGACATAGGTGGTATTCTCCTGCATACTGGAAAGCACATATTCGATATGGGAACTGTCCAGTTTCATAAAGCGGGATTTTACCACCTCCGCCGGATAATCGTCTCCGGCAATACGGATGGTCTTTCTTGCGGAACAGACCGTGTCCACGATCAGCTCCACCAGTTCGTCAAGCCGCTCTCTGTCGATCTGGTTATTTTGGACCAGATGGCGGTACTCGATATTTTCCAGGATGATCTCCCGATAAATCTCTCTGGAAGACCTCGTATCCGTTCCCATCCCATCCGCCGCCTGCAGCTCATCCTCATACGGATTTGATTGGATAGGATTTGATACCTCCGTATTTGATAAATCAGTATTTAATCCCTGGTTACTTGATTTCTTAGTATTTAATTGTGCGGGGTTTCCCTGTTCAGGTTCTTCCTGCTTTGGAGTTCCCAGGACTGGACTATCCAAAACTGGATTTTCCTGTTTAGGTTTTCCCTGTCCCGGCTGGGGCGGCTTAGGCTGCTCTAAAATGGTGTACTGAATATCCGTAAGCTGCCCTTTGGCGTTTCGGATACGCTCTCGTATCACATAGCCGTGTTCCTCCAGCTCATTGACGGTTGAGCAAATGCTGTCCACACCGTCCTTGCATATCTTCGCAAGCCCTTTGGTGGTGTAGTCCCAGTCCTCCGGGAGGGAGAGCATGAGGGAGAGAAGCCCCTTTGCTTTGAGGGAGAGTTTCGTGTTCCGCAGATGGTGGTTTGCCATCACGGTATAGTCACGGGTTTTCTCTATGCGGAAAACTGCCATAATCGGACACCTCCTTTCCGTTTTCTAAAAAGGTCGTTTTTCTTATGATTTTTCCTCTGTGCCGTTTCCGTTAGGGCAAGGGGATAAATTCCTCTGTCCGTTATGGTCGGGAGGCATACAGAGAGGAAAAGGGATGATTTTCGCCCCAAAAGAGGGTACTTTTCAGAGGTCACGGTCTTTTGTGTCATAGCGGAGGTTTCCCGCAGTCACTTTGGCGTGGTTTCTGATCTTGATAAATCCCCTGTCCTGGTTCTCCCTGGCTTTCTGGTATCCCTGCTCGGTGAGGAACAGCCGCATACGCTCACCTTTGTATCCCATAGGGGACTCATGGGAGAGAACATCGAAGACGATCATGTGGCGGGTGTCAGGGTCAAAACGCTCCAGAGCCATAATGTCATGGCCGGCCAGTTTCTCCGCCCCGGACTTCTGCCTTGCCTCTGCAAGCATTTCCCCGATGGTTCGGGCTTTCCCCGGCAGGCGGTAATTCTTCTGAACATCATTTACCAGAGCCATACACTCCTTGTCAGAGAGCAGACGCAGTTTTGACAAAAGGCTTTCTGCGGTCTGCCGGATTTCCGGGTTTGGGGCATATCGCTTATTCATGGCGATCTCGTTCAGAATGGCTGCCTGGCAGGTGCTTTCTACTTGGTAAACCATTCTCTTTTCATTTTCAGTTAAATTCATGGGATAGGCTCCTTTCTGAAAAATGGGTATAAAAAAACGCCATAGGAAGTTGAGAGCCTATGGCGTTGAGGGACTGTATTCTGTTATATTTCAAGGTTTGACATAAGGCATACTATGCAGTAATATAGACCTATAAGTAGTTGATAATCGTTGGTGGGGAACCAAAGCGATAGACCTTGCCTTGCTAAGAGTTTGCTAATTGGACGGTTTAATCTTAGCAAATTTAAGGTGTTATGGAGTATCACGATATAACAAGCTAATCGTTGAAAAACCTTGATTTTACAAGGGTTATACGGTATCAGAAGTTATGTTAGGCTACCGTGTATGAGGTGGTAAGCCATACTCCTAAGCACTAGTTGAGGGTTCGATTCCCCCTGGGAACGTGCATTTTTTGCAGCAATGATCGTAAAAGCTCATTGCTGCTTTTTCTTTTTTCCGGTGCTCATGAGCACCGAGAGAACACTTAAACGCAGATATCGAGTACCGAAATTTCTTAACGGGCACCAATGCAATAATTCAATCCTGGCACCGAACGGAGATAACTACAGCGTAGGATAAGGATTGGGGTGTCAATGAATGTAAATATGGTTTTCTTGCCTGAACAAAACAGGCCTGACGGATCTATCCGCCCAGATTAGATTAAGAATCTATTCTGGGCGGATTTTTTTCGTTACAGAAAAGAGAGGCATAGGCATGGGAACGTGAATTTACGTTCTAAAGGATTTTGGGGTTTCATGATATATTGATGGAAATAAATGCGGGAGGCGAAAGAATATGGGAATCAGCATGGAAGCACAGAAAGAAGCAATATTAGAAAAATCAAAAAAGACCATGTCCGTTCCGGAGATGCGACGGCTTTTGGGACTTAAGAAGACGGATGGTTACTGGCTGGTGCATCGGAATTTCTTCCAGACACATATTGTGAACGGACAGATGCGGGTCGATATTGCCAGTTTTGAAAAATGGTATGCGAATCAGGTCAAGCATAAAAAAGTGAATGGTGAGGAACCAGGAGCGGAGCTGATGAAAAGTTCCTATTTTTTTCGTGACGCTGCCAACCTTCTTGGAATCCATTCTTCAAATCTGTATGAAATCTGGCGGGATCAGAACCTGAAGACAATAACCGTAGATTTTACAAAAAGAATTCCGATCGAAGTATTTGAAGAATGGTATGAACATCAGATCATGTATCAGAAAGTCGGCAGGATGCCTACGATCACGGATCTGGAAAAAGACTATATCCGTTTGCAGGAGGCAGCAGCCTCGCGGGAGTTACCAGCGGAACGATCACCAAATGGATTCAGATGGGGCATTTTTCAAGTGCCGGAGCAGGAAAGGCGCTGAGAATACACCGGAATGAATTTCTGAAGTGGCTGAAGGAATATCAGGAAGGAGTTTGATAGATGGCTTATATCAGAAAACGCAAGAATTCGTACAGTGTAGTATACCGTGTGAAAAATGCGGAAGGCATTGAGCACCAGAAATCAGAAAGCTACGCAACGCAGAAAGAAGCAGAAAAGCGAAAAAAAGAAATTGAATATAAACAGTCTCTTGGAACCTTTGTTGTTCCGAAATGTACCAGGGTGAAAGAACTTGTGCGGGAGTATGTCAGAATCTATGGACATAATGAATGGGGAGTCTCTACCTATGATGGAAATATTGGACTGATCAATAACTATATCCTTCCAACAATCGGTGAAGCTCCGCTGTCGGAAATCAATAACCATTTCATGGAAAAGTATTACGCAAGCCTTTTGAAAATGCCTGCAGTAAAGAGCACCAGAAATATGGATGGGGATAAAATGATCACCGCAGCGACAGTGCATCAGATCCACAAGGTGCTGAGGAGCTGTTTCAGACAGGCCGTAAAGTGGGAAATGATGGATAAGAACCCGGCAATAGATGCAACACTTCCAAAGTACAAAGCAGAAGAACGGGAAATCTGGACAGCGGAAATGCTGATGCAGGCGATTGATGCCTGTGAAAACAAATGGCTAAAAGTAGCATTTCATCTGGCTTTTGCGGCTACCGTCCGTATCGGTGAGCTTCTTGGACTAACCTGGGATTGCGTAGATGTATCGGAGGAGGCCATTGCTGAAAACCGAGCATATATCTTTATTAACAAGCAGGTGGAACGTGTATCCAGGAATGCTGTCGATGAACTGGATGCCAAAGAAGTAATCCTGATTTTTCCTTCCCAGAAGAAAAATAACAAAACCGTCAGGGTATTGAAAACACCTAAGACGGATACCAGTGAGCGGAAGGTATATATTCCTAAATTTGTGGCGCAGATTTTGGTCGATATCAAAAAAGAACAGGATGAATTAAAGGATATTCTTGGCAGTGAGTATCAGGATTATAATCTGGTCATGGCTACGACCTTTGGTCTTCCGATCGGAGACAGCTATCTGCGTGATCAGATGCAGAAGGTTATTGATGAACAGGGACTGCCGGATGTGGTTTTTCATAGTCTCCGACATACAAGTGTCACATACAAGCTGAAGCTTAGTGGTGGAGACATCAAAGCGGTCCAGGGCGATTCCGGACATGCACAGGCGGACATGGTGACAGAGGTATATGGCCATATCATTGACGAAGACAGGCGAAAGAATGCACAGAGAATGGAGGATGCGTTTTATAACAGGGAAAATCTTAATCCGCAGATGAAGGGTGCAGATGCTGCTCAGACAGCAAACACGGTGGCTGTTCCGGAAGGTGTGGATGCGGAACTTTTGATGAAGGTTCTGGGAAATCCGGAGATGGCGGCTTTGCTGACGAGTCTGGCGAAGAGCTTGAAAGCTGAATAAAAATATAATAATGGAAATAGAACAGAGTCTACTGGCATTAGGAGAAATCCAGATGTGGGTGGACTTTTTGTAATGGAAAATAATGTACATAAGATATATTTAAAGTTATAATTAAGGTAAATACCTTTTGTATGTAGTGTTAGGTCAATTTTATATTAAAAATACTGGAATATACCCAGAAAATAATGTAGTCCTTGAAAGTATGATTATATGTGAATTTGAAACAAAACAATAGAATTGTGCTATACTATTGTTCAACAAAAAACTTATTGATATAGTTCATATTATTTAGGAGGATAAACAATCATGTGTACAGCAGCAACCTATAAGACAAAAGATTTTTACTTTGGACGAACCCTCGATTATGAATTCTCTTACGGTGATCAGATAGTAATTACACCACGTAACTATTCATTTCATTTCCGTCATGTTGGCGATATGAAAAATCATTATGCAATTATTGGAATGGCTCATGTTGCGGAGGATTATCCTTTATATTATGATGCGATGAATGAAAAAGGAGTGGCAATGGCAGGTCTGAATTTTGTCGGAAATGCTGTTTATTCCGAGGTTCAACCAGATGTGGAAAATATTGCACAGTTTGAATTTATTCCATGGATTTTAAGTCAGTGTGCTTCTTTAGCAGAAGTTCGTAGGCTTCTTAATCGAATTAATATTGTTAATACTCCTTTCAGCGAGCAATTGCCATTAGCACAATTACATTGGATTATCGCTGATGAAAATGAATCAATTACTGTAGAGTCTATGTCAGATGGTCTACATATTTACGATAATCCTGTAGGAGTGCTTACGAATAATCCGCCATTTCCACAGCAGATGTTTCAATTAAATAATTATATGTATTTATCCCCAAAGCAACCCAAAAACACTTTTGGAGGAAATTTGGCTCTTGATGCATATAGTAGAGGTATGGGAGGTTTAGGTCTTCCGGGAGATCTTTCATCTTCTTCTCGTTTTGTGCGTGTGGCTTTTACAAAGGTAAATGCAATTTCAGGTGAATCTGAGGAAGAAAGTGTTAGTCAGTTCTTTCACATTCTTGGATCTGTGGATCAGCAACGTGGATGTTGCGAAGTGGCTGATGGAAAATATGAAATCACATTGTATACATCTTGTTGTAATGTTATTAAAGGTATCTATTATTATAATACTTATGAAAATCATCAGATCAGTGCGGTAGATATGCATGCAGAGGATCTGGAAAGTAATAAATTGATTTGTTATCCAGTAATTCAAGGGGAACGAATCAATTATCAAAATAAATAGTATTTTGAATATAGAGCTGACGTAGAAAGAAGAGGTGGAATACATATGAAGCAAGATACCTTAGAAGGAAAAGCAAAAACAAAAAATGGAATAAAACGATTGTGCTTTTCCATAATCTGTATTTTTCTTGAAGTGATTTTTATTATTACTATCGTAACGCGCTTGAATGAATATGCAGAAATCATAAATTTATTTACCAGAATTTTAAGTGGAATCTTAGTTTTGAGATTGTATGCGTCAGATAAGACATCTTCTATGAAAATGCCTTGGGTCATTTTAATTCTGATTTTCCCAATTATGGGTGTAGGCCTGTATTTATTGATTGGCTTGAATGGTGGCACGCATAAAATGCGTGAGCGATATGCAGAAATTGATAGCAAATTGTTACCAATGCTTCCAGACAATCAGGAGTGTTTAAGCAGAATAAAAGAAAAGATTCCGAAAGCAGGAAATATTGCAAGTTACATACAAAGAAATTCGTGGTATCCAATCTATCAGAATACGGATATCAAGTATTTTGATGAAGCAGTGAAAGGATTAGAGGCACAGCTTGAAGAACTTGCGAAAGCACAAAAGTTTATCTTCATGGAATATCATGCGATAGAAGATGCTGAAGCTTGGCATAAGATTCAAGATGTTCTGGAAGAGAGAGTAAAAGCCGGTGTGGAAGTCAGGGTATTCTATGATGATATGGGGTCTATAGGTTTTATTAACACAGATTTTGTAAAAAAGATGGAGAGTATAGGAATTCATTGTCGTGTATTCAATCCATTTGTGCCAGGCTTAAATCTATTTTTGAACAATCGTGATCACAGAAAAATAACAGTAATTGATGGAAAAGTTGGATTTACAGGTGGATATAATCTTGCAAATGAATACTTTAATTATACGCATCCGTATGGGCAGTGGAAAGATACCGGTATTCGTTTAGAAGGAGATGCTGTTCAGTCGCTTACAGTGACATTTTTAGAAATGTGGAATGCTGTTAGTGAAAAAGCTACGAATGATACTGATTTTAGTAAATACATTATTCATTACGATTATAAAGCACAGCAAACAGGTTTTGTTCAGCCTTATGCAGACAGTCCTATGGATAATGAGCAGGTCGGAGAAGAAGTTTATATCAGTATGATAAATAAAGCCGAAAATTACTGTTGGTTTATGACACCATATCTAATTATAACAGACGAAATGACACATGCGTTATGTCTGGCTGCTAAGCGAGGGGTAGACGTAAGAATTATCACACCAGGAATTCCTGATAAAAAATTCATTTATAATATAACTCGCTCTTTTTATCATGGATTGGTTAAACATGGAGTGCGAGTTTATGAATGGACACCAGGATTTTGCCATGCGAAAATGAGTATAGTGGATGACTGTATGGCAACCTGTGGAACAATCAATCTGGATTATAGAAGCTTATATCATCATTTTGAAAACGGCTGTTTTATGGCAGATTGTCAGGCAGTTGTGGAAATTAAAAATGATCTGATAAGAACGATGGGAGAATGTCGTGATGTAACAGATCAATATTGTACTGGGCGCAGTGCATATTTGCGACTGGGACAATTATTTATGAGATTATTTGCTGGATTGTTATAAGAATTTAGTGAAACGACCTTTCAAAAAATAGTTGATTTTGAGAGGTCGTTTTTGTTATGTCTGATTGCCGGTACAGGAAATTTACATGGATAAAATTAATTCTGTTGAGGTAAAATTGAGGTTGACTTTGTATTGTATAGACATAGGATGAAAAAAGTCAGGTGATGTGCGATGGGAAAACGTAAGATATGTAAAATTGTTTTTGTTATACTGTCAATTTTTTTATGTGTGGCTTTTTATGAATTATTTGGAATCTGTATTGCATATAAAAAACAGCCGGAAGTGTCTAATACCATCAAAAAAGAAACACAAAATGATTCGTGGAACGAACGCAGCGAGAATATGGAACGAGCAGTGATTATAGAAAAAAATCCAGAAGCACTTTTACAAAGAGTGCGCTTGATCCGAAATGCAAAAGAAGACATTATTCTTTCTACTTTTGCATTTCAATCAGATGAAAGTGGAAAATTGATCTTAGGAGCACTGCATGATGCGGCAGACAGAGGTGTGCATGTTCGTCTGTTAGTAGATGGAATGGAGAGCTGGGTTGATATGGAAGGCAATCCGTATTTCTATGGATTATCTTCCCATGAGAACGTTGAAATTAAACTGTATAATAAGGCCAATCCGTTGAAACCATGGAAGATGATGGGGAGAATGCATGATAAATATTTGATTGCAGATGGTAAGACATATATTCTTGGTGGAAGAAATACATACAATTATTTCCTGGGTGATTTTCTGGGACATAAGAACTATGACAGAGATGTGTTAGTGGTTTGCGATGAACCTGAGAAAGAAAATTCAGTTAAGCAGTTGTTAGAGTATTTTGAAACGATATGGGAACAAGAAGACAGTGGTTATTTTCATGACAATAAAAACTGGCAAATAGAAAATCTGTAAAGAACGCAGTTTTAGAGCTGCAGAACGGCTATCAGAAATATTTTGAAGAGAATAAGGAAAGAATCTGCGATACCGATTACACGGACGAAACTTTTGAGACAGAAAAGATTGCATTAGTGTCAAATCCTATCCACACAGGTCCCAAGGAACCAGTAGTCTGGTATCAACTGGGAGAACTAATGAAAAATGCAAAAGAGCGCGTGAAAATTCATACACCATATATTATCTGCAATGATATGATGTATAATACATGGAAAGAGATTGCGGAGAGAGTTCCGGATTTTTCTATCATGACCAATTCGGTTGCCAACAATGGAAATCCGTTTGGTTCTGCTGATTATGCGAGAAACAGAAACAGAATTTTAAATACAGGAATTGATATCTGGGAGTATGAAGGCGGCTATTCTTACCACGGAAAAAGCATCCTGATTGATGATGATCTATCCGTAATCGGTTCCTTTAACATGGATATGAGAAGCACGTATCTGGATACGGAACTGATGCTTGTAATACGTAGCAAAGAGATTAATAAACAGTTGGAAGAAGGCATGATGGAATATGAAAGAGTGTCCCGACAGGTATTGGAAGATGGAACCTATCGTGATCCGTATCATGTAGAGCCAATTGAATTGACAAAGAAGCGTCAGAGAAACGTACTTTTGGTACAGCATCTGCTTGGATGGGCAAGATATCTGTTCTGATAAAGGAGGAAGAAGATCGTGTTTCAAATATTAATTGTAGAAGATGATAAAGAATTAAGCCAGCTATTCCAAAAAGTGCTTGAGAAGAATGGATATCAGGTCAAAAGTGCATCGGATGGAGCACTGGCATTAGAAATATTGGATAAAGAGTATATTGATCTGATCATTTCCGATATTATGATGCCGGTTATGGATGGTTATGAACTGGTGTCGGAACTCCGTTCAGCAGGATATCAGATACCAGTGCTTATGATTACTGCGAAAGGTTCCTTTGATGATATGCGTCAGGGATTTCTTTCGGGAAGTGACGATTATATGGTAAAACCGGTAAATGTGAATGAAATGGTTTTAAGAGTCGGAGCACTGCTTCGCCGTGCACAGATACTGAATGAACACAAAATTGTGATCGGTTCAACAGAGTTTGATTATGATGCAATGACGGTTACAACTGATAAGGAAAGTCTTGTTTTGCCTAAAAAAGAATTCCTGCTTTTATATAAGCTTGCAGCTTCGCCAGGCAGAACATTTACAAAACAACAGTTGATGGATGAAGTATGGGGATACGAGACGGAGGCAGACCCACATACGATAGAGGTACATATAGGAAGAATCAGGGAGCGTTTGAAAGATAACCCTGATTTTGAAATCGTAACAATGCGTGGAATTGGATACAAGGTGGTGAAAAAATAATGGAACAAAAGAAAGAAAAAGGATTGCGGATCCGATCCTGTCTGACTGGTGCAATCTGGCTGGCACTTGTATTTTCAACAGTCATATCTGCGTTATTATTTGCTTTTTTGAATCATTTTTTTAATCTGCCTGGTAGCATACCTGTGCTTGGCTGGCTTTTGATTTTTAATACATTGATTGCAGGGCTGATTACTTCCTTTATCAATGCAAGATTGCTGGAACCAATTACCAGACTCAGTAAAGCAATGAAGGAAGTTTCGCAGGGAGATTTTGAACAGCACTTGGAAACGAACAGCCGTATCGCAGAAGTTGGAGAATCTTACCAGAGTTTTAATGTGATGACAAAAGAGCTTCGTGCAACAGAAGTGCTGCAGATGGATTTTGTCTCCAATGTTTCTCATGAGTTTAAGACCCCGATCAATGCCATTGAAGGGTATACAATGCTTCTTCAAGGAGAAGAACTGTCTCAGGAGCAAGAGGAATATGTAGAAAAAATCCTGTTTAATACCCAAAGGCTTTCCGGATTGGTTGGAAATATTTTGTTGTTATCCAAGTTAGAGAATCAGAACATACCAATGAAGAAAACAGAATATCGTTTGGATGAACAGATCCGTCAGGCATTTCTTTCCCTGGAAACAAAATGGACAGAAAAAGAAATTGGTTTCCAGGTAGAGCTGGAGGAAGTTAAATATACTGGGAATGAAGGACTTTTTATGCATATATGGATGAATCTTTTAGATAATGCGATTAAGTTCAGTCCTGCAAAGGGGACAATTATGATGTTTCTGAAGCAGGAAAAGGATTCTGTAATGTTTATTCTGGAAGATGAAGGACCGGGAATAGAGGATGATGTGAAAATCAGAATATTTGATAAATTTTATCAGGCAGACGGTTCTCACAAAGCAGAAGGAAATGGTCTCGGCCTTGCACTTGTGAAACGGATCGTAGATAGTGCTGGCGGGACAATCAAGGCAGAAAACCGGGAATATGGTGGATGCAGATTTGTTGTAGAGCTTCCAATACAGAAAGATGAGGCCATATAAGTTTAAGAAAAACAGACAGAGGAGGAATTACATGACATTTTATCAGGAATTGCAGTTAAATCAGGCAGGTTCTAAAAATCTGTTGAAAAAGAGTGAAACAGTGAAAGAAAAATCATATCATATACTGGTATATTTGGTAAAGATAGCTGTTACAATGGCATTTTGTTTTTTATTTGTTACTATTTTCAGTATCTTATTTGGAAATGAGAATAGTATTGTGGGTGTAGTAGTTTTATTATGCCTTATGGTATTTCGGAATGCGGATCTGGGAATCCACACCGGACAATCTACGATGCTTTTGGCTTTGTTCTTTGTAATTATGACTGTATGTCCGCATTTAGCAAACCAGCTTTCACCGGTACTTGGAATGCTGTTAAACATTGCTGCACTGGCAGTGCTGATTCTGTTCGGATGTCATAACCCATTCATGTTTAACCAATCCACATTGGTTCTTGGCTATCTGTTATTGTATGGATATGATGTAACAGGAAAAAGTTATCAGATGCGATTAACCGGAATGGCATTAGGTGCAGCACTTACCTGCTTCGTATTTTATCGAAATCATAAAAACAGAACGTATAAAAGAAATTTGAATGATTTGGTACAGGAATTTGATATATCTTCTTCCAGAACAAAGTGGCAGTTATGTCAGATCATATGCGTACCGGCAGTACTCTGCATTGCGGAACTCTGCAATATGCCACGGGCAATGTGGGCTGGAATTGCGGCAATGTCAGCAATCTTACCATTTATGGAGGACATGCAATACAGAGTCCGCAAAAGGATTGTCGGAAATATTGCAGGTGTAATATGCTTTACAGTACTATATTTTTTGCTTCCGTCATCCATCTATACATACATAGGAATCCTTGGCGGAATTGGTGTAGGACTTTCTGCAAAATATGGCTGGCAGGCAGTATTTAACACATTTGGTGCTTTGGCCATTGCTACAGAGAGTTATGGACTAAAAGGAGCAGTTGGTCTTAGAGTGATTCAGAATGTTTTTGGCGTTGTATTTGCATTAATATTTTGTTCTATGTTTTATTGGCTTATGTCGAAAAAAAAGGAAACAGTGGTAACCGTGGCTGCAAAATAACGTGGGTTAGAAAGAAAAAAGGTTAATCCGGAGATGGCAGCTTTGCTGACGAGTCTGGCAAAGAGTATAAAGATGTAAGGGAAAATGTAAGATCTGTTGCCTTTGGGAAGAATCCTAAGGGTGACAGATCTTTTTTATGTTTTATTCTGCTTTGGATATACTAACCATAGGCTGACTTGAAATTTTAAATTCCAGTGCAGTGGTAAATTCCACCAGACATTAAAATTCCTTGATTTTATTGAATTATAATGAGCAAAATCTTTAGATAACTGGTATAATTAAGCTAACTTCTCATAAAATATCTGAGTTTGTGACATGGAAAAGAGACCTCTGGATATCTGGTGTGTAAGACTAAATTCCGCATGCCCAAGCGGACGGTGGAATTTACTTTTGAAATTTTCATGGGGAGTCTATCTCCATCATACTTATTGAAATCTCCATCATTTGATGCTAAAATGATGGAGATAAATCTGAAATGAAGGAGATGCCTATGAGAGACTTTGATTATATTGCAAGTCCTGCGAAGTTGCTGACACCTGAAATTGTTCAGATGGTTGGCAGCATTCACGAACATAAAGGCAAACAGGAATTATTTCTCGAAGCCAATGTAGATGAACTGAAAACACTCTTAGAAGTTGCTTTGATTCAGAGTACGGGAGCATCCAACCGAATCGAAGGTATTTTTACAAGTGATAAGCGTTTGGAAGAATTGGTAAGCAAAAAAGCAGAACCCCGCAACCGATCTGAGCAGGAAATTGCCGGTTATCGTGAAGTGCTTTCAACAATTCACGAAGGCTATGAATATATCAATCCAAGACCGAACATTATTTTGCAGTTACATCGAGATCTGTACTCCTATTCACAGGGGGCTGCCGGTGGAAGTTATAAGAACTCCGATAATGTAATTGCAGAAACAGATGCCGAGGGGCATCAGAAAGCACGTTTTATTCCGGTTCCCGCATTTCAGACTGCGGAAGCAATGGAAGAACTTTGCACTCGCTTCCTTGAAGCGTGGGAAGCTGACCGTATTGATAAACTGGTCCTGATTCCCATGTTCATTCTGGACTTTCTGTGTATCCATCCTTTCAATGACGGAAATGGTAGAATGAGCCGATTGCTCACTTTACTGCTTTTTTATAAGGCGGGATACATCGTTGGGAAATATGTCAGTATGGAAATGCTGATTGAAAAGACAAAAGAAACATATTATGAAGCCCTTCAAGCAAGTTCTACTGGCTGGCATGAGAGCGAAAACAGTTATGAGCCTTTTGTTAAGTATTATCTGGGTGTCATGCTGAAAGCATATAATGAATTTGAAAGTCGTGTAGAGCATTTGAAACATCGCAGTCTTTCTAAGCCTGATAGAATTAAAGCAGTTATTGATAGCAAGGTTGGCAAGATTACAAAGAAAGAAATCATGGAGCTTTGCCCTGATATAAGCAAAGTTACCGTGGAAAGGACTTTGACGGATCTGGTTAAGAGTGGGTATATCACAAAAATTGGTGCAGGTCCATCTACCGGCTATGTCCGTATTTAATATAATATCTCCGTCATTACAAGTAAAATGATGGAGATATTTTTTATATTGATGGAGATTCAGGAACAGAAAATTGTGTCAGGTTGCAAAAATCCTTCCTGAACTTTTTACATAGCAGTCATGCACTCTACGGTGTGTGGTTGCTTATTTTTATGAAAGGAGTAGATGCAAATGAAATTAGTTTTAGCTGAGAAGCCCTCGGTTGCCCAGTCTTTGGCCAAGGTGCTGCTGGCAAAGATCCTCAGCAATCCAGTCCTTCACTTACATAGAGAGTATTGTAAACTCGGATTTCATTTTTCGATTTTCAGTTCGATTGCGGTTGGATTTTCGCACTCAAAACTGCTAATTTGAGTGGGTAAACATCTAACGACAACGGTGAACTCCGGTGAACATGTATGACAATTGTTCAATAGTTCTCCTAAGCATGGGGTCGGAGGTTCAAATCCTCTTATGGATGCCAGCGAACAACGCCGAAAGCCTTTGTTTTGTTTCAAGGGTTTTCGGCTTTTCTTATATGAAAAGGCACGAAAAAGTTCTTTCACTGTATGAGATAAAACTCTACTATCAAATTTGATTTTTGACAACCTCTCCAGAATCGAACGGTTGTTATAAGACAAAATCGTCAGCTGATTTTTAGCGGAAAACAGGCTGTTCCTGCTAATGAAAATGCCATTCCTGCTAATCAGCCCCAAAACCGTGCCAAAAATCCAGTTAATCAAAAATGCGGATTTTTTGAGTACCATGCAGTTATAGCAGATAAAATTGAATATTGTTATGTATTAAGAGAATATATTTTCGTTGATTGAATTATTCACATGGATGCCCTACAATATTATTAAAAAATCTATTGGGAAAGTGGAAGCGGATAATGAAGTTTTATAACATATATTTTAGCCCGACTGGTGGCACAAAAAAAGTAGCAACTATTGTTGCAAAAGGGATGCAGCTGGAATCTGAAGAAATCAATCTGATGAAAGAACCAGATAAAATTACAAAGGTAAAATTTGAAAAAGAGGATTTGTGCTTGGTTGCTGTACCGTCTTACGGTGGACGCATTCCATCGGTCGTAACGGATATGTTCCGCAATGTAAAAGCAGATGGTACGAAGGCAATTCTTGCGGCAGTATTTGGAAACCGTGCGATTGACGACACTCTGTTGGAGTTACAGGATGTTCTGGAGGCATCAGGTTTTGTATGTATCGCAGGAATGGAGGCTGTCGCAGAGCATTCCCTGATGCACCAGTTTGGAACCGGACGCCCGGATCAGCAGGACGAAAAGGAATTGCTGGAATTTGCTGCAAAGATTCTGCAAAACAGCGAAACACAAAGGATACCTGCATTTCCGGGAAACAGACCATATCGAGAATATAATGGTGTTCCGCTCAAACCTGTTGCAAATGGAAAATGTACTTCTTGCGGTCTGTGCGCAAAAGAATGCCCGGCAGGTGCCATTCCGCTCACCAATCCAAAGATGACCGATAAGGATAAATGCATTCTTGTATGCACTGTGTAGCAGTCTGTCCGAAGAAAGCAAGAAATTACAGTAAGCTTGTCAGTTTTATCGCTGGACGGAAAATGAAGAAGGTTTGTTCAGAAAGAAAAGAAAATAAATTGTATTTATAGCAGTGCAAACAACAATATAAATGTGTAAATTAGATTTTTCTCGGAATCGCTATTTTAGTAACAGGATAGACGTATTATAAAACTGATCTTTAATATTATCTCAAGAGGAATTAAAGTATGATATACACAGTAAAACGAATCGATGAAGACCTGAATTTTGGTTGTGAAGAACGGCCGGATGATGCACCAGTCATGGCAATAGTGACTCTTGTGGATTCTTCTGGAAAAGAAGTGACAGTAAAAGCAGAGGATGCCAAGCTCTATGAGCGTAATATCAATGAAGGAGACAAAGTTTGCCTCGATGTAAATAATAAATTGGAAAAAGTAGAATGAAAGCTACAGGGAGAAAGTAAATGGTAAAGCAAATTGTAAGAGATATTTTCTTTTTAGGCCAACCATCTGAACCAGCCACGAAAGCTGACATCCAGGTTGGAAAGGATCTGCAGGATACGTTGCAGGCAAACCGGGAACGGTGCGTTGGCATGGCTGCAAACATGATTGGTGTAAAGAAGAATATCATCATTGTGAATATGGGATTCATAGATGTTGTGATGTTTAATCCAGTGATTGTTTCAAAGCGTGATATGTATGAGACAGAAGAAGGATGTCTGTCCCTGGATGGTGTTCGTAAGACGACCAGGTACCAGGAAATTGAAGTGGAATATTATGACTTCAACTGGAAAAAACAGCGCCAGAAACTGTCCGGATGGACGGCGCAGATCTGCCAGCATGAAATTGATCATTTGTCCGGAAAGATAATATAACTGAATGTGGATTGCGAATATTTGTCTGACTCAAAGCGGATTGCGAGGTGACGGATATGCTGAAAAATGTATTGATCTTATCAGAGGGACTTGTTTTGCAGGATGCCGACGTATGGGGGAAAACATTGAATTAAATCAAATTTTTGGAGTTATTATTATTGGAAGAAAGAACTGATTGATTTTTACAGAGAGAGGAAGTTGTATTATGAACGATAAATGTGTGGTATTAAATGCAAAGAAAATGAATTTTGATGGGAAGTTGGATTTTTCCATGTTATCTTCTGATGTTACAGTATATGATGATACAACAAAGGAGCAGTTATCAGAACGTATTCAGGGTGCTGATATCATTGTAACAAAGGAGATGCCTGTGAGTGGAGAAATGATACAGCACTTCCCGGAATCGGTCAAACTGATCTGTGAGGCAGGCACAGGATATAATAATATTGATCTTGAGGCAGCACGAAAGAAGGGGATTACAGTCTGTAATATTCCGGCATACAGCACAGAACGTGTAGCACATACTGCAATTATGATGATGCTAAATCTGAGTTCTACAATGCAGGTACAGATGAAAATGCTGGCAAGGGGAAACCATGACAATTTTACTAAAAATCTTCAGGTTTCACATGTTGAGGTAAACGGGAAAACACTTGGCGTTATAGGTGCCGGACATATTGGCAGGAAAGTCATGCAGATTGCACAGGCACTGGATATGAATATACTTGTGCACAGCAGGACACCAAGAGAGGATGAGAAAGGTATCCGCTATGTATCGCTTGAGGAGTTACTTAAGAATAGTGATTATGTTTCCATGCATTGTCCATTGACAGAAAGTACAAAACATATGATCAACAAAGAAACGTTATCGCTTATGAAGCCATCAGCATTTATCATTAATACTTCAAGAGGTGCGCTTATTGATGAGGCGGCTCTTATAGAAGCATTGAAAAATGGTACGATTGCAGGAGCTGGACTTGATGTTCAGGAAACGGAACCGCCTGAAGAAAACAGTCCTCTTTATACTATGGATAATGTCCTTTTGACACCTCATATGGGATGGAAAGGACTTGAGACAAGACAGCGGCTGGTTTCAATTCTGGCAGATAATATAAAGAAGTTTACGGAAGGAAATCCAATCAATGTTGTATCAGGTCTATCGTATCTGGCAAGATAATTTATAATAAAGTTTCTAAATCCGTATGTCAGGGAAAGCGAAACTAATGAAAAATATATTGATTATTTCAAGCTCGCCAAGAAAATGATCTTTTTAGTAGCAAACCATTTTATGGTACAATCGATCTGGGTACATTTATTTTATGGAAAAGGAAAGTGGATATGAATATTCAGATATTTGGGACAAAGAAATGTAATGATACAAGAAAGGCAGAGCGCTTTTTCAAAGAGCGAGGCATAAAGTATCAGTTCATTGATATGAAAGAAAAGGGCATGAGCAAAGGGGAATTCAATTCCGTAGCTCAGGCAAATGGCGGAATGGATAACATGATCAATTGGGATGGAAAGGACAAGGACTTGCTTGCTCTTATAAAGTATATTGCTGACGATGATAAGCTCGAAAAGGTTCTTGAAAATCCCCAGGTGATTAAGACACCAGTGGTTAGAAATGGTAAGCAATCAACCCTGGGTTATCTGCCGGATGTTTGGAAAAACTGGAATTAGAGGACAAGGATATGGTAAAGAAAATTATGCGGGATTCATTGGCAGGAGTTCTTAATGCATTAAATGCAGATGTTTTGATCTGCGGCGGAATCGGAGGAGATGCCAAGACCGCATTAGCGGCATCAGGCATTAAGCTTTTTGGAGGAGTTTCCGGTGATGCGGATCAGGCAGTGGAAAACTGTGAATGCTGCATCGATCTCTACATGGATTGAGTATTTTTCTTTCCTTGCTTGTAGAAAGTGATGAATGGAAGGTATAATATTGTTAATGAGCCAGAGATATTTATTTTGGAAACAGCTTAATCAATTTGGAGGTATAGAATGAAAGCACATAAGTATTGGTCATTCGGAGCGTTAATTACTATGATTGGAACTTTTTATACTGGATATAAAGGATCAAAATCAAGTCATAGGTATTTTGCGTGCAGCACTTTTATATGTATGATCATGTCCATGTACACTGGACATAAAATGATTTCAGGTAATAAGAGAACAAGAAAACAGGTGGAAAATACAGAAGCGGAGGAATAGTAAATGTTAGAAATAGGAACCAAAGCACCGGATTTTGAATTGCCGGATCAGAATGGGGAAATGCATAAATTAAGTGATTATGCAGGAAAAAAGGTAATTTTATATTTTTACCCAAAGGATAACACGGCAGGCTGTACAAAGCAGGCATGTGGTTTTTCCGAGCGTTATCCTCAATTCACCGAGAAAGGAGCAGTTGTTCTTGGAGTGAGCAAGGATTCTGTAGCCTCTCACAAGAAATTTGAAGAAAAATATGGATTGGCATTTACACTTTTGGCAGATCCAGAGCGCAAGGTGATCGAAGCATATGATGTATGGAAAGAAAAGAAAAATTATGGCAAGGTTTCTATGGGCGTGGTAAGAACCACATATCTTATTGATGAGCAAGGGATTATTATCAAAGCCAATGATAAAGTCAAGGCGGCAGATGATCCTGAAAATATGCTCAAGGAACTGTCATAATGAAGATTATTTTATCACCTGCAAAAAAGATGATTGTAGATACAGATAATATAGCACCGGTTGAACTGCCTGTCTTTATCGATAAGACAGCAGAGATATTGAGCTGGATGAAAAGTAAATCAAAAGAGGAACTGAAAGCTATCTGGAAATGTAATGACAAGATTGCAGAGCAGAACTTTAACAGATTGGAAAATATGGATCTTTATAACAGGCTTACTCCGGCTGTTTTAGCATATGAAGGGATTGCATTTCAATATATGGCACCATCTGTGTTTGAAATCCAGCAGTTTGAGTATCTGCAAAATCATCTAAGAATCCTGTCTGCGTTTTATGGCATTTTAAAACCAATGGATGGTGTGACTCCTTATCGTCTTGAAATGCAGGCAAAGGTTGGAATTGGAGATGCAAAAAATCTGTATGAGTACTGGGGAGACTTGTTATACCGCTCAGTAATCGATGACAGCAGGATTATCATTAATCTTGCATCAAAAGAATACTCAAAATGTTTAGAAAAGTATCTGGCACCACAGGACAGATATATTACGATTGTATTTTGTGAGTTATCCGGAGATAAATTGGTAACAAAAGGTACCTATGCCAAGATGGCTCGTGGTGAAATGGTCAGATTCATGGCAGAAAATAATATTGAAAATCCGGTGGAAATTCAAAAATTTGACAGACTTGGATATTCCTTTAGGTCTGATTTATCATCAGATTCAGAATATGTTTTTGAACGCAAAATAAAATAGTTATTCAGATAAAAGATGCCAAACTGGGCATCTTTTATAATAATGAGAATTATTACTATTTTTGTTGACAACAGGATAATTGTGGTATATAATTCTTATTAAGAATTAATCCTAATAAGGAGCACGAATGACAAGTAGGAGAAATACCATTCAAAAAGATCTTGTAAGAAATGCCGTATACGAAATGAGAAGACACGTTACGGCAAACGAAGTGTATGAATTTATAAAAGAAGCATATCCTACAATCGGAAAAGGAACTGTATATAGAAATCTTGATATATTGGTAGAGGAAGGTGCATTAAGAAAGGTTGAAGTTCCGGATGGACCGAACCGATTTGATTTTACATTGAAAAATCATTACCATGTAAGATGTATAAAGTGCGGTGAAATTTTTGATGTGGATATGGATCAAATACCGGATTTGCTGGAAAGAATTCATAACACTCATGGAATTGAATTTGTGGATTATGATATTTCATTTAAAGGAATTTGCCCGAAATGCAGAGAGAAGGTAAAGGAGGAAAAATATGGATAGGAAAGCAATGTATAAGCTGAGTTATGGATTGTTCGTGCTGACTGCCAGGGAAGACGGAAAAGACAATGGATGTATTATTAATACAGCTATTCAGGCAGCTTCAGAGCCGAACCAGTTAAGCATCTGCGTCAACAAGGCAAATTACACGCATGATATGATTCAAAGAACCGGAAAATTTACTGTATCAGTCTTAAGTCAGAAGGCACAGTTTAAATTGTTCAAACATTTTGGCTTCCAATCAGGAAGAGATACCAATAAGTTTGAAGCATTTGAGCAGTGTGCCAGGGGCACAAATGGTATTTATTATATTACAGAAGGTACAAATGCATACATTTCTGTGACAGTTACCAAAACAGAGGACTTGGGTTCACATACGATGTTTATCGGTGAGATAACCGATATGGAAGTTTTAAGCAATGTTCCTTCAGTAACATATGATTATTATCAGAATAATATTAAGCCTAAGCCACAGGAAGTTGGAAAAACAGAGGACGGTCAGACAATATGGCGTTGCAGAATTTGCGGATATGAATATGTAGGCGAGGAATTACCAGATGACTTTATATGTCCTTTGTGCAAGCACCCGGCATCAGATTTTGAAAAAGTAGTAAAGAAAACGGAGGTAAAAGAGATGGCAGCAAACAAATATGCAGGAACACAGACAGAGAAGAATTTACAGGAGGCATTTGCGGGAGAGTCTCAGGCAAGAAATAAGTATACCTATTTTGCATCTGTAGCGAAAAAGGAAGGCTATGAGCAGATGTCTGCATTATTTTTAAAGACTGCAGATAATGAGAAAGAACATGCAAAGATGTGGTTCAAGGAATTAGCAGGAATTGGTGATACAAAGGAAAATCTGGCAGCAGCTGCGGAAGGCGAGAATTATGAGTGGACAGATATGTATGAAGCTTTGCGAAAACAGCCGAAGAAGAAGGTTTCCCTGAACTTGCAGCAAAATTCAGAGCAGTAGGAGAAATTGAGAAGCATCACGAGGAGAGATATCGTGCACTTCTTAAGAATATTGAAACTGCACAGGTATTTGAAAAGAGTGAAGTTAAGGTATGGGAATGCCGTAACTGCGGACATATCGTGGTAGGAACAAAGGCTCCTGAGGTATGTCCGGTATGTAACCATCCGCAGAGCTATTTTGAAGTACATGAAGAGAATTATTAAGGAGATAGCAAAAGAATATGGATCAAGAAAGAAGCGTCAGTTCATTATCAGAGTGGTGATGGGTATGGCGCTTTTTTGATGCCAAAATAAGGAGAAAATTGCATGGCATATGAATGAATCCCATTGCGTCGTCTTGGGCAGCCAGAAGATATTGCCAATGCATTTGTGTTTCTTGCTTCAGATGAAGCGAGTTACATTACAGGTGTTATATTAAGTGCAGACGGTATGGCAAGAAGTTAAGACAATGTAGTATGGTGATATCATCACGGAAAAGAAATAAAATTCAGACTATAATAAAACCACAAAGGAAAAGAAGAGGAGGATTGTAAAATGTCAGCAATTAATATTAATACAAATAATTTTCAGAACGAAGTAATGAATTCCGATAAACCGGTTCTTTTGGATTTTTGGGCTCCTTGGTGTGCTCCTTGTCGTATGGTCGTTCCTATCATAGAGGAGATTGCAAGTGAACGCGCAGATATCAAAGTTGGAAAGATCAATGTGGATGAACAGCCTGAACTGGCAAGTGAATTTGGTGTTATGAGTATCCCGACTTTGGTGGTGGTGAAGAACGGGAAGGTTGTTCAACAGGTTTCGGGTGCGAGACCCAAGGAGGCCATTCTAACAATGATTTAAGGAGATGTGTTTATGGGGTTTTTGATTTTTTTAAACAGGCAGATATCAATCAAGGTATAGAGGAATATAAAAGGACTGCTTATACAGGAAAGGTAGAAAAATAAGATGAAGATTGTGATCGTAGGCGGTGTAGCCGGTGGAGCTACAGCCGCAGCAAGAATACGCAGACTGGATGAACATGCTGAAATTACTGTATTTGAAAGGTCTGGATACATATCCTATGCGAATTGTGGGCTTCCATATTATATTGGGGATGTGATCACAGACCCGGAAGAGAGCCTATGAAACTTTTTCTGTAAAATAACCTAAGTAAGGTCCTTCTATGATACAATAAATATCATTAGGAGGGCCTTTTACTATGGCAAAACAAAAGAAACCAGTTCA
>QUFC01000139.1 GCA_003478355.1 Lachnospiraceae bacterium AM48-27BH | reverse complement strand
TGCATCCATGGCTGGAAGAAATGACGATCAAAGATATGCTGCGGATGGAAACCTGTCACAATATGACTACTTATAAGAAGACCAGCACCACAGAAAACTGGGTCAGAAGCTTCTTCCAGACAGTGCCGACCCATCGTCCGGGCCAGATATTTATGTACGATACTTCTGCGTCTCATACGTTATGCGCTTTGGTTGAGAAATTGACAGGGCAGAAACTGCTGGATTTCTTAAAGGATCGGATACTGCGGCAGATTGGTTTTTCAGAAGAAAGCTATATCATGGAAGATCCATTCGGTGTTTCTATGGGAGGCACTGGTCTGATGGCAAAGCCAACAGATATGTTAAAAGTTGGGCTGATGCTGTTAAATGGCGGGAAACACCCGGATGATTATGGAAAAAAAGATGGACGACAGGTATATCCGGAGGAATATTTGGATCAGGCATTAAAATTCCAGACATCAACAACTATGAGTTCCTTGAGGGACTGGGGTTATGGATTTCAATTTTGGAAAATGCCAGATAATGGCTTTGCCATGATTGGAATGGGAAGCCAGGATACCATGTGTTTCCCAGAGCAGGATATGGTGATTACCATGACTTCTGACACCCAGGGAATTCCGAATGGAAGTGATATGATTTTGAATTTGATTCGAACAGAAATCTTCGAACAGTTATCCGATCAGCCGCTTCCTGAATTAGGGGAGACAGAGCAAAAATTATGGA
>QUFC01000138.1 GCA_003478355.1 Lachnospiraceae bacterium AM48-27BH | reverse complement strand
AGAAGCGTTTCCTGCTCCTCTTGCAGCTCCTTTTGGGTACTGTCCTTATCGTCCGGGTGCTTGGCAAGGTAGGCGGCGGCTTTCGCATACCGGGCAACCTCCGGGTGTTCCTGTTTGAATTTCTCCTTTGTTTTCTTAAAAAATATCTTCTGGTACTTCTCATAGACAGGCTTACATTCCTTGCAGTCTGTCCGGCTGGCAAGAATCCCGTCAATCACTTTGCTGCGGGCTTCCTTTGGCTTCATCTGATTGCGGTAATCTGCGGCTGATTTCCCGGAAGATTCCAGAAACGCTTCTAAGTCCTCCACAGTGGAAAGCCCCTTTTGCCGGAGATAGGACAGGGCTTCGCTGACTGCCTTTAAGTCCTGTGAAGTCCCCCGGTTCTGTCCAGCCCTCGTCCAGTCCTTCCGTTCTTCCTTTCGTATCTCCATGTACTTCATCAGCAGATTGGGAAGAAGTGTCGCTTCCTCCGCCGCTTTTTGTGCAAGCAGCTCTTTCCGTTTTTCTCCCAGCTCGGTAATCCAGCCTTTGAGGTTTTGGATAAGCTGCCGGATGGACTTCATCAGGCGGTTGGCGGCTCTGATTTCCCGGTTCAGGTTGCCGATATTCGTCTGGATACCACGCTTTTCCATCTGCCGGACAGCAGCCCCCTCATGGACAGTGGGGACAATATCAAGCCCCTGTCTGGCATAGGAACGCAAGTCCACACGCTCCGGGCGGTCATTGGCTT
>QUFC01000137.1 GCA_003478355.1 Lachnospiraceae bacterium AM48-27BH | reverse complement strand
TTGACATTCCGGGCTTTTTTGAGGGTGTTTCCGGGGTGGGAATATCTTATTACATTCCTCCCCGGTCTGCCCTCTTATTTCGTAACATCCAGCACTTCGGGTCATGTTGACCCGAGGCACAGAAAGGAGGGATCTCTTGGAGACAGTACAAGGATATGTGATTTTGAAAGCTGCCACCTTTGAAACCGGACACGGCTTTGCGCTGGGGCATAATCCGGGAGCGCCGAGCCCCTTTGTGACCTGGCAGTTTACCGAGGGGGAAAACGGCCATCGGGATTACTACTGGGGTCGCTATGGAACCAGTCAGGCGTGGGCGCAGCGGGACTTTGACCGCCGGGTGGACGACTATCAGCAGTTTTACCATGCGGCGGTCAAGCATACCGAGCTGGGACCGGAGGGCGTTTACCGCTATTATTCCACCCAGCGGCCCGTGGACATAGGAACTTACCCGAAGCCGCCGGATAACCAGCCTCTTTCCATCGTCAACTACGATGACGACAGGCGGCGTCCTGTGGCAGACGGCAGGCTGATGGCATGGGGCGAACTGACCTACGCAAAGCCGCTGACCGAAAAGCAGATGGAGGATTATGAACTGAAACCAGCACCGGGCAATCCTGACCGGGTGCGCCCATCCATTACCGCCCGGCTCAAAGAAGGAACCAGAGGGCAGGAACCCCCGAAGGAGCCCGGCCAGAAGCGGAGCCATAAAAACCATGAGGAACGATAAAGGAGGATCGC
>QUFC01000136.1 GCA_003478355.1 Lachnospiraceae bacterium AM48-27BH | reverse complement strand
TTGACATTCCGGGCTTTTTTGAGGGTGTTTCCGGGGTGGGAATATCTTATTACATTCCTCCCCGGTCTGCCCTCTTATTTCGTAACATCCAGCACTTCGGGTCATGTTGGCCCGAGGCACAGAAAGGAGGGATCTCTTGGAGACAGTACAAGGATATGTGATTTTGAAAGCTGCCACCTTTGAAACTGGACACGGCTTTGCGCTTGGGCATAATCCGGGAGCGCCGAGCCCCTTTGTGACCTGGCAGTTTACCGAGGGGGAAAACGGCCATCGGGATTACTACTGGGGCCGCTATGGAAACAGCCAGGCATGGGCGCAGCGGGATTTTGACCGCCGGGTGGACGATTATCAGCAGCTTTACCATGCGGCGGTCAAGCATACCGAGCTGGGACCGGAAGGCGTTTACCGCTATTATTCCACCCAGCGGCCCGTGGACATAGGAACTTACCCGAAGCCGCCGGATAACCAGCCTCTTTCCATTGTCAACTACGACGATGACAGGCGGCGTCCTGTGGCAGACGGCAGGCTGATGGCATGGGGCGAACTGACCTACACAAAGCCGCTGACCGAAAAGCAAATGGAGGATTATGAACTGAAACCAGCACCGGGCAATCCTGACCGGGTGCGCTCATCCATTACCGCCCGGCTCAAAGAAGGAACCAGAGGGCAGGAACCCCCGAAGGAGCCCGGCCAGAAGCGGAGCCATAAAAACCATGAGGAACGATAAAGGAGGATCGC
>QUFC01000135.1 GCA_003478355.1 Lachnospiraceae bacterium AM48-27BH | reverse complement strand
GCTTTGTGATCCACAATCTCAGATTCGGTAAGATATGTCAAAATGTCATCTGCTTCGTCCTGTTGAAATCTGTCATTTACCTGTATTCCGAAAGCGGTTTTGCCAAGTTTGAATTGCAATTTATCATCTTTTACAGACACAGGAATGCCACGATTTATCTGTTTTGCGCGAATGCAAGGCAGTTCTCCATATTTTGAGAAATGAATGGTATTGCCATTACCATACAGGCATTTTTCAACACCTCGCCAAATATCCTCCGCTTTTGTTAAGGCAAAAACAGCATCTATACTGTATTTCTTACCTATCGGAATCATGGATGTTCTGCAATAATCCCATGTGACATTGTAAGATTTCCGCATTTCGTTAAGCTGATTGGCAAGTATCTTGCGTTTTGATTTATCTTCCGTGATTCCATACAGAAATAGTAACTTACGGTATCTCTTTGTACGCAGAAGTTGGTCATAATTCTTTCTCATAAGACGAACAAGCTCATTACCTGCTCTGCGTATCTTATTAGAAAGACTCACAACTTTAAATACATCGGAATAAGGCATATCGGTCTCAACAACCAAAATATGCCTGTCAGAAAGTTTATGATATTGTTTCAGAATTTTGTTGTATTCTTTGTCAATCATGGATTTTCTGCTCCTCAATGTACTTAATTACTGTAGTTTCACTTATATGTCCTACTGTAGATACAAAATATCCTCTTGACCACAAAACTCCACATCTTTCCATGTTTCGCTTATGCATATATTATATT
>QUFC01000134.1 GCA_003478355.1 Lachnospiraceae bacterium AM48-27BH | reverse complement strand
TGCCGATGCGGTTGGGGGACACACCCGTTCCCATCCCGAACACGACGGTTAAGACCCAATCGGCCGATGGTACTATGCTGGAGACGGCATGGGAGAGCAGGTGGGTGCCGGATCTTCTTACAAAAACTCACTCGAGAGAGTGTTTTATATAGAACGGACATATCTTAATGGGTGGAGAGAAAGGCGAAGCCTGTGCAGCGCAAGCGGGAAAGATGTGTTAACCTGAACCAGCAGGGCAATGCTGTTCCATATAACTGGTTTTTACCAGTGATTAGAGAGTTCAAAGCAATTTGAGTTTTCTAATGACTGATAAAACATCAGTCAGCCACGTACCTTGAAAACCACATATTGAAAACTATATCTAGAAAGAATCATGAAAAGCAGCTCAAGTATGAGAAGCGATTCAAATGATTCGATCAAGACATCCGAGGTGTTACACGAAAGTGTAACCAAACAAGCAACAAACAAACCTAAGACCAATGGTGCAACGCTATGCATCAGAGAGTGAGGAAGCAAACCCGCGTGGGGCAAGCGGCCATTCAGAAAATCTTCGATTTTCTTCATGCCATTTGCTTCGCAAATGTCCAGTCATTTTTTAATAAGTCCTTATGAAAGTGAGCTTTCAACGGCCTTCTTAAAAAACAACCGACCGCTTTCTTATCTTAATTGGTCAAGCTATAAAGAGCGCAGGGTGGATGCCTTGGCACTAAGAGCCGATGAAAGACGTGATAAGCTGCGATAAGCTCGGGGAGGAGCAAATATCCTTTGATCCGGAGATCTCTGAATGGGGAAACCCGGC
>QUFC01000133.1 GCA_003478355.1 Lachnospiraceae bacterium AM48-27BH | reverse complement strand
ATTCTGGGTATTAATACAGAGGGCAAAAAGGAAGTCCTGACCATTACAATCGGTGACAATGAAAGTGCGAAATACTGGCTTTCAGTCTTAAATGAACTGAAAAATCGAGGAGTTAAGGATATCCTGATCATCTGCGCCGACGGCCTTACAGGCATTAAGGAAGCGATTGCAACAGCGTTTCCAAAAACAGAATACCAGAGATGTATTGTTCATCAGGTAAGAAATACTCTGAAATACGTTCCGGATAAGGATAGAAAAGCCTTTGCTACAGACTTAAAAACCATCTATCAGGCTGCTGACGAGCAGAAAGCTCTGGCTGCCTTAGACCGTGTAACTGAAAAATGGACTCCCAAATACCCGAATTCCATGAAGCGTTGGAAGGACAACTGGGATGCTGTTTCACCTATTTTTAAGTTCTCAACCACTGTCAGAAAGGTCATTTACACGACAAATGCGATAGAATCACTGAATTCCACCTACCGGAAGCTGAATCGCCAAAGGAGCGTATTTCCAAGCGATACCGCCCTGTTAAAAGCCCTGTATTTGGCCACTTTTGAGGCTACGAAAAAGTGGACTACCACAATCCGGGATTGGGGCCAGGTCTATGGAGAACTGAGTATTATGTACGAAGGACGCTTACCTGAATAATCAAAAGACAGCTTAAAAAGACAGGCGGGAAACCGCCTGCTCTTGACATGCCTGTAAGCAACTGTTATATATAAAACAAGGGCGATAAGCCTAATCCGTAAGCTTATTGCCCTTAATTATCATAGAAGAATCTTATTTACAGAGATTTTCTCATACACTC
>QUFC01000132.1 GCA_003478355.1 Lachnospiraceae bacterium AM48-27BH | reverse complement strand
AGCAGAAATGGAAACTGAAACGCCGGTATTCCAAAGAAGCAAAGGCGGCTGCAAAACAGGGCGCAAAGGCCGCAAAGAAAACCGCTGCCGCTTCGGGAACTGCGACCCGGCGGGCGGCGCAGTTTGTGACCCGTCATCCCGTGGCGGTGCTGGTCCTGCTCCTGCTGTTGCTGCTCTGTTTTCTTGTGTCGGCGGTAAGCTCCATCTTCCCCACGCTTGGCAGCGGCCTTGCCAATGCGTTATCCGGCACCTCCTACGCCTCGGAGGATACGGACCTGCTGGGCGTAGACGAGGACTACACGGCGCTGGAAAACGAGCTGGCGCAGACGGTGGCAAACATCGAAAGCACCCATCCCGGCTATGACGAGTACCGCTATTCCGTGGACGAGATCGGCCATAACCCCTATGAGCTGGCGTCCTATCTCTCGGCAAAGTACCATGTGTATTTCCGGGAACAGGTGCAGGACGAGCTGCGGGAGATCTTTGAGGCACAGTATGAACTGACCTTGACGGAGGAAGTCGAGATACGCTACCGCACCGAAACCAGCACCGACCCGGAGACAGGGGAAACCACCACCGAGGAAGTCCCCTATGAGTATTACATCTTAAATGTGACCCTCACAAACAAGACGCTGCCTGCCGTGATCCTGCCGAGGCTTAACGAACAGCAGCGGGAAATCTACACCGTTATGCAGCAGCTCAAAGGCAACAAGCCCTATCTGTGGGAAGGGATTTACAACGGCGGCGAAGATACCGGCCCCAGCTATGAGATACCCGGCGAGGCGCTGGATGACCCGGCTTTTGCGGCGCTCATGGAAGAAG
>QUFC01000131.1 GCA_003478355.1 Lachnospiraceae bacterium AM48-27BH | reverse complement strand
AGCAGAAATGGAAACTGAAACGCCGGTATTCCAAAGAAGCAAAGGCGGCTGCAAAACAGGGCGCAAAGGCCGCAAAGAAAACCGCTGCCGCTTCGGGAACTGCGACCCGTCGGGCGGCGCAGTTTGTGACCCGTCATCCCGTGGCGGTGCTGGTCCTGCTCCTGCTGTTGCTGCTCTGTTTTCTTGTGTCGGCGGTAAGCTCTATCTTTCCCACGCTTGGCAGCGGCCTTGCCAATGCGTTATCCGGCACCTCCTACGCCTCGGAGGATACGGACCTGCTGGGCGTGGACGAGGACTACACGGCACTGGAAAACGAGCTGGCGCAGACGGTAACGAACATCGAAAGCACCCATCCCGGCTATGACGAGTACCGCTATTCCGTGGACGAGATCGGCCATAACCCCTATGAGCTGGCATCCTATCTCTCGGCAAAGTACCATGTGTATTTCCGGGAACAGGTGCAGGACGAACTGCGGGAGATCTTCGAGGCACAGTATGAGCTGACCTTGACGGAGGAAGTCGAGATACGCTACCGCACCGAAACCAGCACCGACCCGGAGACCGGGGAAACCACCACCGAGGAAGTCCCCTATGAGTATTACATCTTAAATGTGACCCTCACAAACAAGACGCTGCCCGCCGTGATCCTGCCGAGGCTTAACGAACAGCAGCGGGAAATCTACACCGTTATGCAGCAGCTCAAAGGCAACAAACCCTATCTGTGGGAAGGGATTTACAACGGCGGCGAAGATACCGGCCCCAGCTATGAGATACCCGGCGAGGCGCTGGATGACCCGGCTTTTGCGGCGCTCATGGAAGAAG
>QUFC01000130.1 GCA_003478355.1 Lachnospiraceae bacterium AM48-27BH | reverse complement strand
GACATAAAAAAAGCTGGTAAAACCAAGCTTTCTTCCTTAGATGCCGTAGGCGGAATCGAACCGGCACGGGAGATTAGTCCCGCAGGATTTTAAGTCCTGTGCGTCTGCCAGTTCCGCCACTACGGCAATCATTGAAACATGGCTGACACGCCAAATGGGACCTACAGGGCTCGAACCTGTGACCCTCTGCTTGTAAGGCAGATGCTCTCCCAGCTGAGCTAAGATCCCAGAAATAAAATACTTTTCAATTTTTTTAAACGACCCGGATGGGATTCGAACCCACGACCTCCGCCGTGACAGGGCGGCGCTCTAACCAGCTGAGCCACCGGGCCAAAATAATGAAGTTATAAATGCGAGAACAAATGGACCTTCGGGGACTCGAACCCAGGACCGACCGGTTATGAGCCGGTTGCTCTAACCAACTGAGCTAAAGGTCCGAAATACGCTTACGGAACTTGTTCCAATGACCCCAACGAGATTCGAACTCGTGTTACCGCCGTGAAAGGGCGATGTCTTAACCGCTTGACCATGGGGCCTCTTTAACTTTACGCTGCAGACACCTTCTGGCCGCTATAGCGAACTCCCCGAGTAGGACTCGAACCTACGACAGCGCGGTTAACAGCCGCGTGCTCTACCGACTGAGCTATCGAGGAATGCAACAGTGATATTATATATTAGCATATATAATTTGTCAAGTCTTTTTCAAGACTTTTCTGAAGGTACATACCCTCAAAACCACACACTGAAAATCTATTCATCCGTTACAACTTGCGGCTTTTGCCGCTCCCTAATTCCTTTTGGTCAAGCCCTCGACCTATTAGTGACAGTCA
>QUFC01000013.1 GCA_003478355.1 Lachnospiraceae bacterium AM48-27BH | reverse complement strand
GACTGCGTGAAATTTCACTTCCATTTATCTGGTCTCCTTTCTATGCAGATACTTATGAACCGCCCGGAGCTGTCCCATATAACCTGTGCAACGACATAAATTACCCTCTAAGTACTCCCGGATTTCAGCCTCAGAAGGGTCCACAAGCTCCCGTTCCATGGCAAGCACATTCATAATAAATCCCGGACTGCAGAAACCACACTGTTCCGCACCTTCGCCTGCCAGAAAACGACCAAATTCCTCTGCCTCTTTTTGAAGTCCTTCTAAGGTCGTGATATGCTGTCCGGCCGCTCTTGCCGCTAAGACAGAGCAGGAAAGCACTGGTTTTCCTTCCATCCATACGGTGCAAAGGCCACAGTTAGTCGTCTCACAGCCACGTTTGACACTGTAACATCCATGTGCCCGCACCAGATCCAGAAGCAGAGTATCTGCCTGGATCTCTGTCTTTACAGATTGTCCATTTAAAAAAAACTGAATCTCCATCACTGCAGTCCTCCTTCTTCTTTTGTCCGGATCTCATCCACCAGGCGGCGGATATAGATCTGTGCCAGTGCTTTCCGGTATTCCGCACTTCCACGCAGATTGGTTCCATAACGATACTGATCTGCGATTTTCTCTGCCAGTTCCTCTGCTGATCCCTGATCTGCCTCTGTCACAAGAGATGCTCTGGCTGGTCTTGCACCAACTGCCGTATACCAGGTATCATCCTTCTTTGCTGCTGCCACAGTGATCAGTGGAAAATCCGTCTCTGTCCGTCTCTGAGTCACATAAGCAGCCTTTCTTCCATCCTTCTTAATGATGATTCGCACCAGGATGTCGTTATCATAAGGCATATTCGCATATTCTGTCAGGGATATCCTTCCTGCCTTATAAAGCTCCACTTCCGTATCCAGAACCAGAAGTGCCGTCAGGACATCAGAAAAACCATATCTTCCATACAGACTGCCACCGACTGTTGCGCCATTACGAAACTGCACTCCTACAATGTGACGTACCATCTCTCTCATAAGTCCATCAAAATACCGATTCAGATCAGTATTCGTTTCCAACTGTCTTAAGGTACACATGCATCCGATCTGGAATTCATTTTCCGTCTCCTCAATCTGATTCAGACCGAGACCAGACAGATCAATGATGGTTCCCTTCTGAAAAGAAGACATCTTTAACCACATCATACCGCCGACAATTTTATTGCTTTTCTTCTGGTTCAGCTCATACGCTTCTTCCAGGCTTTCTACCCGTTTGTACTCTCTTGCCTTAAACACGACCCTTTTTCACACTCCTTTATTTATTTCTTGAAAACCAGTTATCAAACACTGCCCTGGCAATCGGTGCCGCTGCAGCACCTCCAGAACCTCCTTCTTCTACGATCACGCTGACTGCCAGCTGGGGATTCTCCGCAGGTGCATACCCGGTGAACCAGGCATGGGTTTCTTTCCCTGTCTCAAATTCCGCTGATCCAGTCTTTCCAGCAACCGTATACTGATCATTTTTTAATTTTGAACCGGTTCCTTCTGTCACAACAGCTCTCATCATAGTTCCGAGAGCCTCTGCCTCTGATGCTGTCATCAGATTCCCATATGCCTCCGGCGTAAAGGCTTTTACCGTCTCACCTGCCGCATTTACCACATGATCCATCAAATACGGTTTCATCAACGTTCCACCATTGGCAATGGCTGCCGTGATCATGGCGCTGTGCATCGGCGTAATCTGGGTTTTCCCCTGCCCAATGGCTGTCAGAAGGATCTGCCAGGTATCATCCTGTGCTGCTTCTGTAAATACACTTTTACTGTAGGATAACGGAACCGGAAGGTTCTGGTCATATAGCAGTTCCCTGGTTGTTCCAGACAGCTTTTTCTGATCCAGCATCATTCCTATGGCAGCAAAAGCGCCGTTACAGGAGTTGGCAAATGCCTCCTCCAGATTCTGGCTGCCATGAGCCGTCTTATGGTAACACTGAATGGTATAATCTCCCTGTTCCAACACTCCGTTACAATCATAATGAAAATTCCGGTATTCTTCTGGATATTCCCGCATAAACTCCAAAAGGGTAATGATCTTAAAAGTAGATCCAGGTGGATACACCCCCTGCGTTGCCCGGTTTAAAAGCCTGGACTCTGAATCTGTCCGCAGGGAATCCCACTGGTTCTGCACCTGATTCGGATCATACGCTGGTTTGGAAACCATCGCCAAGATCCGTCCCGTATCCGGCTCCATGACCACCACCGCACCTTTCCGGTCTCCCAACGCATCACTGGCAGTTTTCTGAAGCTCCAGATCAAGCGTTGTATACAGATCGTCTCCCGGATTCTTCTGTCCAGAGAACTCCCGCATCACCTGTTCCATCAGATTGATATGGGAAGAAAGCATATAGAAATTGCCCTGGGCCTCTAATCCCGTCTTTCCCATGGACGAATAGCCTATCACATGGGCAAATAAATCTCCATACGGATAACTGCGAAGTTCTGTTCCGTCTTCCTGCTGCTGCGTCTGGGCCAAAACCTGACCATCACTGCTTAATATATCGCCCCGGATCACCCGGTCTGCAAAACTGTCCAGACGGGAGTTATAGGTATTATTGATGATCTCATCCCGTTTCTGTGAAAGGAAAAAGCCCTCATACCCGATCATACAGAGAAATAAAAATACAATCACATAAGTAAAACGAAGGATCTCCCGATTGGATTTTTCAGAAGGGGAAAGGGTCTTTTTCTTCTTTTTAGCTGTCATACCCGTCTTCCTCCTCTTCACTTCGTTTCAGAATATAAAGTCCCTGCATCACGCCAAACATCATAAAGGTACTTAAAACAGAACTTCCACCGTAGCTGACTAATGGAAGTGTCACTCCTGTGGAGGGAATGAATTTGATTGCTCCACCCACAGCGAGAAATACCTGAGTGATATAAAGCATTCCAAAGCCAAAAGCGATCAGCTTATAAAAAAGCGCCTGCATCTTACACGCCATCATCATAAACTGTAAAAAGCAGCCTAAACAGATCAATAACAGGCACAGGGCAAATACAGCCCCCATTTCTTCTGAGATTGCTGCAAAAATAAAATCCTTTTCCACTACCGGAATCTTTTTCGGCATTCCCTGGTAAAGTCCCATACCAAACCAGCTTCCAGTTCCAATGGCAAATAAAGACTGGGCCACCTGGTACCCTTTATTTTCAATATCTGACCATGGATCTCTCCATGCCATCACCCGGACCCGGACATGCTGGAACAGTCCATAAGCCGCCACGCCAGCCAGACAACCGCTGAGGGAACCTGCTGTCAGATACAGCCAGTTCGATGTGGCCACAAACAGCATGAACAGATAAGTAACAAAGAAGATAAACGCGCTTCCCAAATCCTTTGAAAGCACCAGGATCAGCACATGCAGCGCCGCCATCACGGTTACCTTTACCACCTGTTTCCACTCCGTAGACTGATAAAGCATGGAAGCTGCAAAGAATACGAAGCTAAGCTTTACAAACTCCGATGGCTGCATCGTCACGCCGGCAATCTCAATAGATAGCTGGGCACCAAAGCTGGTATTACCTACCAGACAGACCACTCCCAGGAGAACCAGTCCAAGAATTCCATAAACCCACGGAATCTTTACTAACTGCCATACCCGGTCCATAATAAACGGAATAATCCAGGTGAACACCGCCGAAACCACCACGATCACGAACTGCCGTTCTGCTTTCTCAAAGGATAAACGGGAAAGCATAAAGAGCCCGATACTCAAAAAAATGCATACGTTATTTACCAGAATCCTGGAAACATACGGATAAAAAACACGATACAGCAGGATATATGCCACAAAAAACACAATTTGCACTGCCGCAAACAGCGGTAATCTGATATCTTCCGTCCTTAGATACATCACGCCATAAGCAAGGATCTGGATCAGCACCATGATCCGGTTCTGTCTTCCACACAAGCGGTTCTGCCGTTCCTCATCCAGACTGAAATACCGGAAATTCAGATACGTGTAAAAAGCGATCAGAAAGATCATCACATATCTGGCCACATCAGTTATAAGGTTGGTCATGTTATTCTACTCCACGTTTGAAATGTCCTCTGGTTATGTCTGTAAATGGAATCTGTCCTGTTTCCCCTTCCAGGAACACAGCCCTGTAGGCCTGAACAATCTGCCGGATCTGTTCTTTCGTCTCCCAGGTAAACTGAAGCCGGATCGCATCCGGAGCCAGTCTGTGGATCAGATGTTCCTGTCCTAAAAGAGAGAGGGGACTCGGATTATAAATGGTATTATAACAGAAGGTACAACGATTCTTCACCGGCAGATCTTTGCCAGTTCGGTCACGCATCCGTAAAAGTCCGGGACGATGCGTACAACGGTCGGTGGTTTTCTGTATACATTGTGCAGAAGTCATCACTGGAAGATATCCATAGACCACCAGCTCCATGCCCTGGCATCCAAGCTGTTCTAATTCCTGGCTATTTAACTCTAATGGAAGCGTCTGACGGGTAAGTCCCATCTGATCATAGGTTTCCTTGGCTGTCTGGTTAAATACATAAAGATTATGGTCTCCAAATAATGGGATTGAAAATCCCTTTTTCTTTACATACACGATTTCTTCCATGGAACGAACCAGAAGTCCGTCAAATCCAGCCTCTGTCAGATACTGCCAGTTTTTCTCAAAGAACCGGATCGCCTCTGTACGGAAAATCACTGGAAGCGCCAGAACACATCGTTTCCCCGCTTCATGACAAGAGAAAGCATACGCACTCCACTGGTCTGGTTCAAAACCATCTGCTTCCAGCTGAAGTTCTCTTACCGATTCCAGTTCAAGAACCGTATCAAAACCATCTGGAGTATCCAACAGGACATGCAATTCCATCTCTTTGGGAGTTTTCTTTTCAGAACGATCATCGGTCTCTCGCTTTCCGCTCTCTCTTCTATATTTTCCCAATAATTCCCGTTCTAATTTTTCCAACGATGTTCTTCGCAGTTCATTCAATGCCTGAACAGGGAGGAAAACATTCCCAACAGTGGAAATGGTAAGGTCCGTAAACTGAAATGGCGTATTGCCTGTCTTCTGGATCTGCTTTCTTAACTTATCTTCTGTCATCGGCTGATTCTGAGCAGTCATAACCACAGTACCCTCTGTCTGTACAGTCACGTTCTCTCCATCCGGATCGATACAGGAAAGAACCAGGGACACCGGTTTTCCTTCTTCTACCACCAGACTGCCTGTCACGGGTTCTTTTAATTCCGCATTGACATAGGCTGCATCCAGATACTCAAACAATTCCTGGTTTCCCTGGCGGAACGCTGGCTTTTCCTTTAAAGCAACCATATCCCGTCCATTATGCTGCACATAATAGCCATCGGTAAAGCCACCACGGTCAAACAGATCCAAAAGGATCTTTTTATCTCTCGGGTCTACGTGATATCCCTTTCGTCCGCTCTTCAGATACCGGTCCACATACTTCCGGTAAATACTGACAACACCTGCCGTATAGCGCGGACTCTTCATACGTCCCTCAATCTTTAAAGAATAAACGCCTGCCTCTAAAATATCCGGAAGAATATCCAGAACACACAGATCTTTTAAACTCATCACATAACGTTCATCTCTTGGCTGACAGGAATGACCATCTTTTCTCACATCATAAGGAAGACGACATGGCTGGGCGCAACGTCCACGGTTGCCGCTTCGTCCACCGATCAGACTGCTGAGCAGGCACTGACCGGAATAACAGTAGCATAAAGCGCCATGGACAAAGCTCTCGATCTCCACACCGACTTCTCTATGAATCCGAGCGATCTCCTCCAGAGACAGTTCTCTGGCCGTTACCACACGGCTGGCTCCCATCTTTTTAAGAAGAGAGGCACCTTCCGCCCCAGTAATGGTCATCTGGGTACTGGCATGAATATCCAGATCTGGAAAATGTTCCCGGATATAGGTAAACACACCCATATCCTGAACAATCACCGCATCCAGTCCTGCCATGTAATAAGGATTTAGGTAGTCAAAAAGACTGTCCAACTCCTTTTCCTTTACTAATGTATTGACTGTCATATACAGAGACGCACCATGAAGATGGGCGTAGTTGATTGCCTCCAGCATATGATCCTCATCCAGGTTATCCGCATACGCTCTGGCCCCAAACTGGCTGCCACCGATATAAACCGCGTCTGCGCCAGCAGCAATGGCCGCTTTCATGCTTTCAAAAGAACCAGCCGGAGCAAGCACTTCCACCTGTCTTTGTTTCATGATCATTTCCTCCAATATCTCTCAAGGGTCCATATACGTCTGAGCAATCAGCACAAGATGCAGTCAGACTTATGTGTTCTTACGGTCAGCGCAGCATGTGCGCAGACCTGCTGAATCGTTACCTATGG
The DNA here is from genome assembly GCA_003478355.1 of Lachnospiraceae bacterium AM48-27BH. Taxonomy (GTDB): domain Bacteria; phylum Bacillota; class Clostridia; order Lachnospirales; family Lachnospiraceae; genus UBA3402. Next base: position 82,327 of record QUFC01000013.1, on the reverse strand, counting down.
CCATTATTTCCTGAAAAAAAGTTCTGATTATTTCCATGGGCAGAGGCCGCGGAAGCTGTCTGAACTGCCTTGATCTTCAGCAACTCTTCCTCTGCCTGCTTCTGCTTCTGTTCTGCCTCCTGAAGCTTCCGCTCCAGGTTCTCCAGCTTCATCTGCATCGTTACCAGATCATGCTTCAAGCTATAGCTTTCCTTTTCCATGTCATCACGCTGCTTCTGACTTTCTCTTGCCTGCTCTGCCGCCTTAAAATAATCATCTGCTATATTTAACTGGATCATCACAGACTGATACTCCTGGCTCTGCTTACTAAAGCCATCCTTCGCCTTCAACTGGGCTGTTTTATCATTAATATAGCTGGCAACTTTCTGTAAATACTGCGCTTCCTCTGCGCCTCCCAGCGTATAGATCTTTCCATCAATTAAAACCTGAGCATAATGTTTCTCATTCATTGGTCAAAACTCTCCTGTCCTTTCCATTTATTCTCTGCTGAGCCCCAGATGCCGGTAAGCCTCCTCCGTAACGGTTCTTCCCCTTGGCGTGCGGTTGATCAGACCATTCATCAGAAGGTATGGCTCGTATACATCTTCCAGTGTGCCAGAATCTTCTCCCAGCGCCGCTGCCAGCGTATCCAGGCCTACCGGGCCACCGGAAAACTTCTGGATAATGGTATTCAAGATCGCCCGGTCATTGTTATCCAGACCAAGACGGTCCACATCTAAAATATCCAGTGCAAAATCTGCTACCTGTCTGGTGATCACACCGTCATATTTCACCTGGGCAAAATCCCTCACGCGTTTTAACAGGCGGTTGGCCAGTCGCGGGGTCCCCCTGGATCTTCTGGCCAGTTCCATGGCACCTTCTTCTTCAATCTTTACACCAAGAACCTTGGCAGAACGCTGAATGATCACTTTCAGTTCCTGTGGCGTATAGAAATCCAGTTTCTGTACCACGCCAAAACGATCCCGCAGTGGAGCTGTCAAAAGTCCCACACGGGTAGTAGCTCCTACCAGGGTAAATTTCGGCAGATCCAATCGGATGGACCGGGCCGCAGAATCCTTTCCCAGCATAATATCAATGGCAAAATCCTCCATAGCCGGGTAAAGTACCTCCTCTACCTGACGGTTTAAACGGTGGATCTCATCCACAAAAAGCACATCGCCCTCCTGGAGATTGTTCAGGATCGCCGCCATCTCTCCCGGCTTTTCAATGGCCGGACCGGAGGTGATCTTCATATTGACCCCCATCTCATTGGCAATAATGCCGCAGAGGGTGGTTTTCCCAAGACCTGGAGGTCCGTAAAACAGCACATGATCCAGGCTCTCGCCCCTGGATTTGGCTGCGTCTATGTAAATCTTCAATGTAGACTTGATCTTTTCCTGTCCTATGTAATCGTCCAGATATTGCGGACGTAAATGGGAATCGTTCTTCTGATCCTCTTCCATTAACTCGGTTGTAATAATTCTTCGTTCCATATGATCCGCCTTTCCCGGCACTTTTACAAACATCTACTCGAAATAGTTTTTTCCATACCTATTAAAAGAATGACAAATGACGTAAGGACGCTTTCAGGACATCCTCCGCTGTCATTTGCCCGGTGATCTCCACCTGACGCACTGCCTTTGTCGCTTCCATGGCAGAATAGCCTAACGCCGTCAATGCGTCCACGGCTTCCTTTCCTGCGTCCGGAAGACCTCCTGTCCGCACCGGAGTGGTTCCTGTCTCTTCCTGGTCTGTCATCAGGATCTCTTCCACAGAAATCTTATCCTTCAGATCCAGGATCAATCGCTGGGCCGTCTTTAGCCCGATACCTGGTGCCTTGGAGATTGCCTTGGCATCTCCAGAGATCACAGCCAGTCTTAAATCATCCGGTCTCATGGCAGACAACAGTCCCAATGCACCCTTAGGACCAATTCCATTAACACCCAAAAGCTGCTTAAACATCTTTAAATCCTGACGGCTCCGGAAACCAAACAGGTTCAGAGCGTCCTCCTTTACCTGCAAATACGTATAAATACGCACCTCTTCTCCCACCGGAGGCAGCTCCTCCAAAAAAGAAAGTGGTACGTGGATCTCATAACCAATGGAAGAAGCCTCCACAACGATCTGGTCTTCTTCTTTTTCAGCTAAAATTCCCCGTATATATGATATCACCAAACTGGTCCTTCATAACGTTCCAATCGATCATCACTGCAAATACGCAGACCTGCCGGGTCGTTATGTCCTTTCTATTTTTCTCATATGTCAATACATGCTTTCTTACATGTAAATCTTACAGATTCGCAAAATGCCTATAATCCTTGTTTCATTCTACCATACTCCGATACTCTTTTGCAAGAGCAAAAATCGAACATACATTCTGTTTTGTGTTTGACTTGTTTACAATTCAGAAAATGCCTGTCACTCATGTACCGTAACTTTGACTTCTGTTTCCGCTTTCGGTATAATATAACTGATCATTGAGCGAACTACAGGAGGTTTTATGATAACCATTCAGAAAACGATCACACTTCCAGATACCTATCCCCTTGAGCGTCTTGGCCGTCTGGAGGATTTATTATTTTTCGATATTGAGACCACCGGATTTTCCGGTGATTACACCCATTTATATTTGATCGGATGCACCTATTTCCAGAAAGGCACCTGGCATCTGATCCAGTGGTTTGCAGATACCGCTGATTCTGAAGCAGAGATCCTGCATTCCTTTTTCCATTTTCTTGAGCAATTCAAAACCGTGGTTCATTTTAACGGAGACGGTTTTGATATTCCGTACCTGTTGAAGCGGTGCAAGGCATTTAAGCTGCCTTATGATTTTTCCGGCATCTCCAGTATTGATATTTATAAAAAGATCAAGCCCTTCCGCAGTCTGCTGAAATTAGAGCAATTAAAGCAGAAATCCATTGAACGTTTCCTTGGAATCTATCGGGAAGATCAGTATCATGGCGGTCAGCTGATCGATGTTTATAAAATCTATCTTCAGACCCATGAGGATGAGCTGTACGATATGCTGATGCTCCATAACCGGGAAGATCTGGAGGGGATGCCGCTGATTTTACCTATTTTAAACTATCCGGACTTTTTTGAACACCCTTTTCTTTTAAAAAATGAAACTGTTTTGGATGATCGTGTGATTTTACAACTGGAAAATCCGGTTTTTCTGCCAGTTTCCTGTGCCTGTCGGACGGAGCTTGGAAGTTTTTCGGCAGATGGACAGAAGGCCGTGCTTGAGATTCCATTGTATCGTGGAGTTTTAAAACATTTTTATGAAAATTATAAAGATTATTATTATCTGATTTATGAGGATACGGCAGTACATAAAAGTATCGGAGAATTTGTGGAGAAATCCGCACGGAAAAAGGCAACGGCAAAAACCTGTTTTACAAAGAAAGAGGGCTCCTTTTTTCCACTGGCTGATATCTGGGACAAGCCGATGTTTCAAGAAGAATACCATGGGAAGCTTCTGTTTGGTGAATATACAGCAGGAATTTTTGAATGTCCAGGATTCCTTGAAAAGTACATCAAAAAGATTGCTTTTGCAAAATAAAAAATAGTAATAACTCGCTTGAACCTACAGTATTAGAAATTCCGTAACGCTCCAACAGGTCAGCGCACCTGCTGCGCTGACCGAAAAACATGGGCTGGATCGTTACGGGATTTCTACTATATTTCTACTATTTAGCTACCAAATCTTTGATCACTTCACCGGCGATGATCAGTCCTGCTACCGATGGTACAAATGCGGTACTGCCTGGAATGTCACGGCGTTCTGTACATTTATGGGCGGCACCTGGTGGACAGATACAATGACTGCGGCAGCCGATGGACATGTCCTCAATTGGTCTTGTCGGCTGTTCTTCGGAATAGACCACTTTTAATTTCTTTACGCCACGTTTTTTTAATTCCCGGCGCATGACTCTGGCCAATGGACAGACACGGGTTTTGTAAATATCGGCCACCCGGAACTGGGTCGGGTCTAATTTATTACCGGCTCCCATGGCGCTGATGATCGGAATGCCCATCTCCTGACATTTCATAACCAGGGAGATCTTGGCTGTCACGGTATCCACCGCATCTACCACATAATCGTAGTCGGCAAATGGGAACTCATCGGCATTGTCCGGAAGGAAAAAGCACTTGTGGATCATAACCTCTGCATCTGGATTGATCTCCAGTATCCGGTCACGCATCACATCCACCTTGTATTGACCAACCGTCTTTCTGGTGGCAATGATCTGGCGGTTTAAGTTGGTTAAACAGACTTTATCGTCGTCTACCAGATCAAATTTCTGGATGCCGCTGCGGACCAATGCTTCGCAGACATAACCTCCAACCCCGCCGATTCCAAAGACCGCAACCCGCGCTCCGGCCAGTTTCTCCATCGCTTCTTTTCCAAATAAAAGTTCCGTTCTTGAGAACTGATTTAACATTTGATTGCCTCCGAATCTCTAGTGTTTTTCTATTTCTGATGCTTTTACCCCAATTCTTTGTACATTTTCTCAACAACAGACTGAGTGATGTCTCTCATACGTTGTACAAGCTGTAATAGCGCTATCTCCTAACCATATTATCGGATCTCGATATCCTTCAGACCATCTCTGGCTGCCTTTCCTTTAAATCCTTCCATTTCCAAATTCGCACAGTCCTCTGCGTAAAGAGCCTGCCCGAACTCTTCCAGGGCATCTGCAAAACGGGTCTTACAGTTTCTCAAGGTAACACCATCGGCCCGGCGCATATAAAAACCGGCAGAAGGGATCTCCTCGATCTTCTGTCCGTAACCAGGTCTCAGATCATACCTGCCTTTCGGCCACTTGCTCTTATTGCGGAGCGTCACGGTCACATTCTCAAATAAGACATCCTCGATATGGTTGCCGTCACTGCCGGACAAGAACACGCCATTTTCTGAATCGCAGGTAATATTGCGGAAACGGATGTTGGAAATGTGACCGGATTTTGTCTGTTCATCCCGGTCATGGGTGGAGATGGTGATCGGCTCCCCACAGCCCCACCAACAGTCTGCAAATCTCCTGGTCTCGATGATAATATCCGAGAATGACGCATTTTCACAGATCCGCCATCCCGGATCTGAATGGAAATACCACGGTTGGAATCGCTGATGATACAGTTGTTTACGATCAGGTTCTCAAAATTCCCAGTTCCTTCTGTTCCAATCTTAATGGCAGCTGATGTGGATATCAGTGTACAGCCACTGACTAACACATTCTTCGTCGGACCATATTCCATATTACCAGAGGAACTCTTTAAACAGATACAGTCATCCGCACAGGTAATATGACAGCCAATGATCCGCACATTCGTCGAATGATCCGGATCAATACCGTCAGAATTGGCCACATTTAAGTCATTTAAGATATGGATACCTGAGATCAGCACATCGTCACAGCCAGCCGGATGCAGTGTCCAGAACGGTGCATTGCGAAGTGTCACTTCTGTAAAAGAAATATGGTCGCAGTGTTCCACGTAGATCAGCGTTGGTCTCGGATAAAAATCTCCAGTTACATAGTAAGGGCTGACCTGCTTTACAAAAGCATACGCATTGCCATCTACCACGCCGGGACCGGAAATGGCAATATCGTCCGCGTCTTTGGCATAGATAAACGCATAAGATGGCTTTAATGTAACCGGTGTACCCACACGGTCTACCCCGTCATCTCTCTGTCCTGCATTCGGATGAAAATAAGTATCAATATCCTGATGGGCTTTTAACACAGCCCCACGCTCCAGATGCAGCTCCGTATGAGCTTTTAAAATAATAGAGCTGGAATAATAGGTCCTGCCGTTCTCCAGGATCACACGGCCTCCCCCTGCCTGAAAGCATGCATCAATGGCTTTCTGGATTGCTGCTGCATCATTCGTCTGGCCATCCCCCACAGCCCCATAATCTCGAACTAGATAATCCATCGTTTTCTTCTCCTTTTTATATTTTGAAAGCACCGGCATCACAGCACCAGTGCTTTCTGTTTTGTCAATCAATTACATTACGGATCTTTGCCGGAGTACGGTAATTCCAGGTAGAGATCTTAATACCGCTTCTGCGGCTGGCCGCATGAACGATCTGTCCGTTGCCGATGTACATGGCAACATGGTTAATGGTTCCTTTGCTATTGGTATAGAAAATCAGATCACCTGGACGCATATCACTGGATTTGATCCCCTTTCCTGTATTCGCCTGTTCTCTGGATACTCTCGGAACACTAATACCAAAATTCCGGAGAACCGACTGGGTAAAGCCGGAGCAATCTGCTCCATTCGTCAGACTGGTTCCGCCCCATACATATGGGTTACCGACAAATTTCAGCGCATAATTGACGATCTTGCTTCGCAGGGACGCCTGCTGGTTTACAGTTTCCTCCATCGGTGAAAACTTGATTGCTTCTGTCAGGGCATACTGGACATCTACATTATTATCACGGGTAGAGATGTAGGCCCCGTCATTCTCTTCTCCATTTCCACTATCACCGGTGTCCAGATCGATCTGGACCCAGCCATCCAGCTGCTTTTCCACCGGGTACCGTTCCTCTTTGGATATCTGGGTCCAGATCTTGGAATCGGTATTAGGCTCCATCCGGACATTTAACCGGTCCGTCCTTACGATCGCCATCAGAGACGCAGCCTGGGTCGCAAGATCAATAGCTTCCTGACCTGTGGCCGTATACTGTGGATCAGAAGTGATGTATCCTGTAATAGAACCAGAACGGATCTTATACCAGCCATCTAAAGTCTCTAAAATATCTCCTGCTGCCTTACTTGGCATCTTGCCAATGATATTCTTGTCTCCTTCATCCGCTGGTGAACTGCGGACATTCAGATAATTGGTCACCTTGGAGATCACCAGATGGTCATAACGGTTAATGGCCATGGCTCTCAGATCCATCTTCACGGCTTCATTCAGTGAAAGCTTCACCTCTGCATAATCAGCAGAAATATAACCGGAAGAAATCTGAATCCATCCATCTCCCTGACCGATCACCTGATACCGTTCACCCTCCAGCGCCTGGCCGACCACATTATCATCCTTAATCTCCGGAGATGTACGGATATTTAAGCTATCTGCCGTGATCACAGCACGAAGGCTCACCTGTTCCAATGCCTCTGTTTTTGCTTCATCACCAGAAAGGACATATTCACTGGAAATATAGCCCTCTACTTCACCTGACTGGATGTGATACCACCCGTCCTGTTCATCTAAGATCGTACAGACGGAATTCTCCTGCATCTTACCAATAATATCGCCACCAGATTCCGGCGTTTTCCGTACATTCAGGTAGCCCGACACATGGACGATGCCGATATTGCCATAAGCATCCACCACTGCCTGCTTTTCAGCCAGATCTGCCTTGCAGCTTCAGCCTCTGCAGCCGATTCCGATTCCTTCTGGGACTCCAGCTCTTCTAACGCCTGTGCAGCGGCATCCGCTTCCGCCTGCTGCTGCGCCCGTTCTGTTCTCCACTCTGAAAAAGCGGTTGCCTGCTTCCTGGCAAATACCACCACCGCGACCAGGACCATCACTGCGGCAATTCCTGCCAGACCATAAAACAGATAGGTAACATACGGGTTCTGGTTTCGTTTTCTTCTCGCCTTATTTAAGGACGACATATAATCTTTCTTGTTAAACATCAAAAACTCCCATCTATCAGGAACCAGTCATCTGCTAGTCCAGATATCCTTTTAACTGCAGATACTTCTTTACCAGCTCCATAGCCTCATCGACCGTAAGGGCGGAAGTATTGATCGGCAAATCATAATTCGCCATGTCTTCCCATTCTTTTCCGGTATAATACTTATAATAATCCCGACGTTCTTTGCTGATCCGGTTCACCCGGCGCAGGGCTTCCCTTGCATCAACCTTATCAACCTCTTCCACTCGGCGGATGCAGGAGCTTAAATCGCAGTAAACAAATAATTTTACCAGATTTTCCTGATTTGCAGCATCCAGAACAAAATCGGCACAGCGGCCCATGATGATACAGGACTGGCTCGCAGCTACCTGCCGGATTGCTTTCGCCTGGAAACGGAACAGATTCTCCGGGGAGGTGATATCGTCATCCAGAGATGGCTCATCCAGACTGCTCTTTAAACCGCCAATGGCACGGAAAAACAAGTTATTACCTGCTTTTTCATCATTCAGACGGAATAGCTGCTCTCCAACAGCACTTTCCTCCGATGCCATCTTTAAGATCTCTTCATTATAATAAGGAATTCCCAGTTCTTCCGATAAACGTTGTCCCATGATACGTCCGCCACTTCCATACAGACGGTCAATGGTGATCACTACATTCTTTTTTAACATAAAAATCAGCCTCCTTTTCAGGTTCTGTTTGTATTTTTTTTCTATATCTATTATAATGGTTCTGATTCGTTGTGTAAAGAAAGAATTACATTGCAGTTCGTGCGCTGCATGGACTGTAACAGAATTACCAACACAAACCAGTATATATAGGAGGTTTTACCTATGAATCTTATTTTACCAGAGAACTATGATCCTCGCCTGGGTGTCCGTCAGACCCAGGAGGCGATCAAATACATCCGTGATACCTTCCAGAAGGAATTCGGAAAGGAAATGAACCTGGAGCGGATTTCCGCCCCTCTTTTCGTAGAAAAAAGCAGCGGATTAAATGATAACTTAAATGGTGTCGAACGCCCGGTTTCTTTTGACATGGCTGCCATCCCTGGCGAGACCATCGAAGTTGTCCACTCTCTTGCCAAATGGAAACGTATGGCGCTTCACCAGTACGGCTTCCAGCCAGGGGAAGGACTTTACACAAACATGAACGCTATCCGCCGCGATGAAGAATTAGATAACCTTCATTCCTGTTACGTGGATCAGTGGGACTGGGAGAAAGTCATCACCAAGGAGCAGAGAACTGTTGAAACCCTAAAAGACACCGTCCGCACGATTTTCAAGATCATCAAACATATGGAACATGAAGTATGGTATAAGTACCCACAGGCAGTAAAACGCCTGCCAGATGATATTTTCTTTATCACCTCCCAGGAATTGGAGGACATGTATCCGGATTGTACCCCAAAGGAGCGGGAAAACAAAATCACCAAAGAACACGGTTGTGTCTTCTTAATGCAGATCGGTGATAAATTAGCCAGCGGCGAACCACATGACGGCAGAGCTCCAGACTACGATGACTGGAAATTAAACGGTGATATCCTGTTCTGGTTTGACACCTTAAACTGTGCCCTGGAGATTTCCAGCATGGGTATCCGCGTTGATGAGGACTCTCTGGCAGAGCAGTTAAAGAAAGCCGGATGTGAAGAGCGCCGGGAACTGCCTTACCATAAGATGCTTCTGAACAAAGAGCTTCCATATACCATCGGTGGCGGTATCGGCCAGTCCCGTCTTTGCATGCTGCTGTTAGACCGCGCCCACATCGGAGAGGTACAGGCAAGTATCTGGCCGGAAGAGATGAAACGGGTATGTAAGGAGCATAAGATCATTCTGCTGTAATTTAAAATAGAATCCTGCTCGCAGGATTCTCCGCCTGCGGCGGGTCGCGACAGCGGCACTCTTCCTTTCCGCCGCAGTGCGATCCTCGCGGAGCGTTTTTAATTTCATAGGACGAACTTTCCTATGAAATTAAAAAAGAATGTGCCTTGTCACATTCTCGCGCCGAGTGCGGTCGCTTGCAAAAAAGGCGTTCGTTTCGTAGCATGAAACTGGCGCCTTTTCTTTTCACCCCAAACACGTTTTCATTCATATACAGCACACCCAATTGCTGCTAGTAGAATTTCACAATGTCTTCCGGCATTTTCCGTTTTGGCATATCCGGTTCAATATCTGGATATCCGACAGCAATCACAGATACTACCTCCTGGGAATCAGGAATGGAAAGGATTTTTCTCAAGTTTTCACTATCACGAATCCCCATAATTAAAGTACCGAGGCCTAGTTCCGCTGCTTTTAACACCAAATTCTCATTCTGAAGACCCAGATCATAACATCCCCAGCCATTTCCTACTTCATTCTCTGCCTGACCATCTCTGGTAAATCCAGAACGGTTCTTTTCAAAGGCTGTCACGATCAGTGCCTGGGCATTCTTGCTGTTGTTCTGGTTAAACTCTGGCAGACACTGGATTCTGATTTTTTCTACCATCTCCGGAGTAATTACCGTATAATATCTGGCAGTCTGGGAATTCTTCCAGGACGGAGCCAGGATTGCTGCTTCTATCAAATGCTCCACCATTTCTTTAGAAATACTCTGTCCCGGTTTATACTTGCGAATACTTCTTCTTGATTTTAGTACCTGCTCAAATTCCATACTTCGTTTTCTCCTCTCTATTCATATGATTGATTCATTTCAACAATTCCAACATCAGTCCAACACTTCCCACTTGATATCCACTGCACACATAAACTGCCGTCATACCAGGATCCGTGACAATCAAAAGCGGCAATTTATCTGGATCTACATACATTCTTCGGGCCAATGGTTCTACCAGCTCATCGAAATCACCATACCAGATCTGGATTCCCGGGATTTCCTGCAGTACTTTCTGTAATGTGCGGTTTTCCAGATCGGATGGATACTGAAGGACCATATGGACGGCTCTGCCCCGTCCGGTATTTCCCTGGTCGATGCTGTTCTGATGAGTATCACCGGGAACAACACTGTTTGGGAGGCAGGCATCTGTTGATCCAGTGATCCAGGCGTTCCACTTCTCTTTCTGCATCAAAAACTCATTCAAGACGTGCTCTGTTGGTTCTTCTCCGGGAACTAAAAAGGCCAGAATATTCGCGTGCGTCCCTGCTATCTGGGAAAATCTGGCTGTTTTCGGTTTTAATTCAAAATCGTCTAACTGATTTGACACCCGCATATCATCCAGTTTCAATTTTCTGATGCACACAGGGATGTTTTTTTCTTCCCCGCTCTGAAGAACATAAATCGTTTCTTTTGCATGCTGGTTTCCATTGGGAAGGCGGTTCGTCGTAATCAGACGGTATGTTCCAGCTGGAATCGAAACCGTTGATAATGATAAATCCGTCAGATCCAGGGTTACAAAATCAGTACCTTCTAATCGCCCAATGCTCCATGACTGACCATAAACCGGAGCCTTACTATCTGGGAATGAAAATGTAACCAGACAGGGCGATTCTTCTGCATCAGCGCCAGGAACCATAAACTGTCCATGTTTCCAGTATTCCGCCTGCAAATTCACCATGTTGACTCTCGCCGGAATTCCGAAAGTCCGGCAGATCGCAACGAATAAAATCCGCTTGCTCATACCAGTGCCCTGCATCAGCCTCAATACCCCATCTGGGGTTCCTACAATCTCGCTATCATCTAGTTCCGGATGTTCCTGGATATTCTGCTGAATCCACTTCCAGATTGCCTCCGGCGCTTTCTGAAATTCATTTTTCTGATTCTCTGTATAAAATTCCAGAATAAACGTGCGGTAATCGGTCATTTCTTCCAGCCAGATTCTTGGACTGAGAATGTATTTCTGATAAATGTGCTCAAGCCCCTTATCGGTCCATACATCTTGATACTGCTTTGCCGCCTGCAGGTGTCTTTCTAATATCCAGGCCTTGGCATCTTTGTGATCTTTCGCTGAAAGATTCTGCACAAGCGCCTGTCGTTCTGAAGAATCCTTTGGATTCGTTAAAAATAACTCAATCTCTTGTCCCGTACTTCTCATCCGGCTTTCCCGGATCTGATTACATTCCTGCACCCGCTCTGCTCTTCTTTTCTTCTGCTCAGCAGTAATCGTCACCGGATGCATCGGGAAATCGTCTGGTGCAATGATATCCTGATCACAGCTTCGAGCCTCGCCGCCAAGTTGAACCAGAATCACACCACCATGTCCAGTCTCGTTCCCAGCAGCTTCTCTCTCCGGTGTCACCAGCTTCTCTGTCCACATGTCATGTTTCTCCACATGCAGATAAAAGCTGCCAATCCCCATCTGTATCTGTGCCATGCCGTCTGCATCCGTCATCAATTCTGCAATCTGGCTGTGTTCCGCCATGTTCATTAATTGAATGGAGATTTTCGCACCTTCTGCTGGTTTTCCATCTGCTTTCACTACCTGGAATTTCCAGTCCCTGGTCTTTGCATAACGGGAGGTCACATTGTAAAATCGCACACAGCCAGCGCTTCCAATGCAGTCCTCTCTATCCCCTGTTCCATAGTCAGAAAACCGCCGGGTATGAACGATCATCGCTCTGGAAGATGCATTGGTAAACCAGCCTTTATCCAACACCTCCTCCGGCTCACAGGCCCCTAAGAAATGCCAGCCGCCATTCACATAGACCTCCACCCACGCATGATTGTCATCGCAGTGAGCCCATCTTGGGGAATAGACCTGCCTTGCTGGAATTCCTGCACTTCTCAATGCCGTTACCGTAAAGACAGACTCCTCTCCACACCGTCCATTCCCGCATTCATAAAACGTCATAGGTGAAATCGTCCGTCCATCGGTGGACTGATAGGTTCCCTGTTCTGCGCACCAGTAATTGATCTCAAGAACCGCCTGTTCCACAGAAAGCCCATTGATCCGGTCTTTCAGGCAGTCATAAAAAAAGCTTCTGCAATCGCTGATCTGCTCCGTATTGATCCTGTAATACAACACATCATGAAGAAACAGCTCCTCCGATAGTTCCTGACACCAGGCTACCTGTTCCCGAAGCATCAGGCGTGGCGTACAAAGCCGTAAAATACAGAAAAATCATAAACTCCCACATCCCGGAGCGGCATAGTTCCATAAAGAAACTTCATCAGTATCTGTTCTTCCTCACTACACTGACCCATCTGGCAGAGAATCTCCGCCTTTCTCTGTCCAAAGTAGGGCAGCTGCCTCTGAAACCGCAATTCCGCTTCCTGGCGAAGCTGTTCTGAAAACATCTTTTTTCCTCCTGATTTTGCTTGCAATCCTTTACCGGATCTCTCCACATTTCTGATTCATGATCTTCCTTGCCCGCCGCACCTGCTCCTCATCCGTCCGGTAGATCTCATACTCACTCATTCCAGGCATACCCATATTAACCTGCTCTTTCCGGTATTTCATGCCGCTGTCTATGATCTTTTTGCCAGACATATGAAAATATCTTGCTCCGATCTCATCCGTCAGACAGTTGATCACCTCCGGGGTCACACCACTTCCCACTAAAATATGAACACGGTCTGCTGATTCCCGGATCAGTTCTTTTAACAGGTTTCGTCCATCCATGCAGTGATTTTTCTGTCCGGAAGTCAGAATCGTATCAATGCCAATCCTCTCCGCCTCTCTCAAAGCCTGATGAGGATCACGGCATAAGTCAAAGGCCCGGTGAAGGGTCATAGTTCCATCCCCGGCCATCTCCCGCAGGATCATCATCCGTTCCATATCCAGATCTCCCTCTGGATCCAGACAGCCAACCACCACACCATCTGCCCCCATCTGGTGAAAGGCTTTTACGTCCTCAGAAATGATCTGGAACTCTGAATCAGTATACAAAAAATCTCCAAATCTTGGACGGATCAGAACGTTCACCGGAATGGGCAGATTCGTCTTGATCTTCTGAAACAGATGCATCCCCGGGGTCGTTCCTCCGATTACCAGATTGGAACACAATTCCAGTCTGGTCGCACCACCTCTCACCGCTGCCTCCGCAGACTCATAGGAATCCACGCACACTTCTAATACACCGTTTAACATCTGTCATTCTCCCATCTATGTAATATCAAGTATTTCCTATTATACGATACATGTTCCCATTTGTCTACAAACAGATAGAACGTATGTTCTTCTTTTCTGGTGTCCACTTTTGTGATATGCTGATTACTATATTTTCATATTTTAATGATACCAGGGTCAAAAGGTCAGAAGTTCGACGCAAGCTTGCTTGCAGGAGAATTTTTGACCTTGGGACCCGCCAAAAACATGAGTAAGCAGCCATTTTTCAAAGAAAAATGAGCGAATTACGAATATTTTTGAGAATTGCGGGAGCACGCAGTGCAGAGCAATTCGGTATCAGAGGGGTCAAAAGCTTTTGCCCCCAACATCATTTTAATAAGGAGAGGTTATATTTTATGCTTCATACAATTGAAACCATCAACTCTGCAGTCAACAACTTCATCTGGGGCATACCAGCTATGGTCTGTATCATCGGCGTGGGGCTGTACTTAAGTATCCGCACCCATTTCCTGCAGATCCGCAAATTCCCTTATGCCATCCGCACTACCATCGGCAGAATGTTTCACAAAAGAAACGCCTCTGAGGGGGCCATCACCCCATTCCAGGCGGTGTGTACAGCGCTGGCGGCAACAGTCGGAACTGGTAACATCGCAGGTGTAGCAGGCGCTATCGCCATCGGCGGTCCAGGCTCCGTGTTCTGGATGTGGGTTTCTGCTGTTTTGGGTATGTGTACCAAATTTTCTGAAGTAACCTTGGCGGTTTATTATCGTGAAAAAAATGCCGATGGAGATCTGGTAGGCGGCCCCATGTACTATATTAAAAATGGTCTGGGCAGGCGTTTTCTCTGGCTGGCATATCTGTTCGCAGGCTTTGGCGTCCTGACTGTATTCGGTACCGGCAACGCCACACAGGTTAACACCATCACCACCGCAGTCAACTCTGCCCTGATCAATTTCCATGTGATCACCCAGGAACAGACTTCCATCACCAATCTGGCCATTGGTACCATCATTACCGTTCTGATCGCCCTGATTCTGCTTGGCGGCATCAAGCGGATCGGACAGGTAACGGAAAAGCTCGTTCCTTTTATGGCACTTCTGTACATCGTCCTGGCTCTTGGCATCGTAGTTCTTAACTGGCATGTGGTTCCAGGTGTGTTTGTCTCCATCTTTGAAGGTGCGTTCTCTCCATCCGCAGTGACAGGAGGTGTCATCGGAAGCATGTTCCTCAGCATGAAAAAGGGCGTTTCCCGTGGTATCTTCTCCAATGAGGCTGGTCTTGGTACCGGTTCCATCGCCCATGCCTGTGCTGACACCGGAAAGCCGGTAAAACAGGGTATGTTCGGTATCTTCGAGGTATTTACCGATACCATTCTGATCTGTACGTTGACTGCTCTGGTCATTCTGTGCAGTCCGATCACTATCCCTTACGGACAGGCAGCTGGCGCAGAACTGACTATCCAGGGCTTTACCTCCGTATATGGCAACTGGGTATCCATCTTCACTGCTCTGGCGATGTGCTGCTTCGCTTTCTCCACCATCTTAGGCTGGGGACTGTACGGCGCACGGTGTATTGAGTTTTTGTTCTCCTCTAAGGTGACCAAGCCATTTATGGTGGTTTACTCCTTCGTTGCCATCCTTGGCGCTACAGCAGATCTGGGACTGATGTGGAGCATCGCCGATACCTTCAATGGTCTTATGGCGATTCCAAACCTGATCGCGCTGTTCCTGCTGAGCGGAAAAGTAGTACAACTGGTGAAGGATTATTTCTCTGGAAATGAGTACGCTTCCTTCTAATCTTCTCTGTCACTTTTACCCGATCCGTTCTATCACAACAGCATCATTCTGCACGATCATGGAATCTCTCAGCGTCACATTGGTGATCGTATCGCTTCTTCCGGCCAGCGGATCGATCTTTACTGCTGTCTCACATCCATAGCAGCGAATCCGCTCCATATGGATTCCATCAAAATGCGGCACATCTTCCTCTGCCTCCTGGATGATCTCTTCATCTTTATCCAGGAGGTTTAACTGGTAAGACATGGTCAGGATCACGGCTTCTTGCTTGATCTGCATCATATCGATATCCCGGATCGTGATATTCTCGATCCTGCCGCCTCTTCCAAGGGCGCTTTTCAGACGGATACCCACATCAGTTCCCAGGAAGGTACACCGCTCCACCAGAATATCCCGCACATCTCTGGACATCTCGCTTCCAATCACAAACCCGCCATGGCCTTCGTAAACGACGCAGTCATGGATATGGATATTACTGCATGGACCGTAAAAGGTTCTTGCCACGGCATTTTTACCAGCCTTCACGCAGATTCCATCGTCTCCCGTCTCGAATGTACAGTGATGGATGTGGACATTGGTACAGGACTCCACATCGATTCCATCTCCGTTCTGAGCATAGTAAGGATTTCTCACCTTTACATGATCGACAGTCAGATCTTCACAGAAAAATGGGTGCAGATTCCATGCCGGAGAATTCATAAATGTCACACCCTGAAGCAGGATCTTCTTACAATGCCGCAGGCTCAACAGCACCGGGCGGTAAAAATCATAATAATCTGCTGCCATCTTTAAGGCATTCTCATCCGTTCCCTGGATATTTTTCTCATTGCCTGTCAGAATCGTCTCTGTGGGCATCCAGATCTCTGTTTCCTTGGTGCATAAGATAAAGGAACTTTTCTTTAACAGCGCCTCCCACTGGATATCGGTCACTTTAAACCGTTTTACCGGTCTCCATAGATCGCCGCTGCCATCTATAATGCCATCACCGGTAATCGCGATATTTTCTGCACCCTCTGCCATAATTGGAGAAATGGCGCGGATACATTCCTGCCCTTCATAGTTTGTGATAACTAACGGATAATCTTCCCTGGTCTTGGTAAACTTTAAAAGAGCCTGGCTTTCCAGATGGAGCCGCACATGACTCAGTAAGCGGATCGGCGCAGATGCCCAGATACCAGCCGGAATGACCAGGGTTCCACCTCCATGCTCTGAAAGCTCCCGGATCGCATGATTAATGACTTTGGCATTTTGTCTTCCTGCTTCGTCAGAAAACGTGCCGCTTACCGCACCAAGCTCACTGATCAGAACCTGTCTATCTGAAAATTGTGGCAATTCTGTCTTAAAATTCTCTCTGTACATAATATTATTCTCCTTTTTCACCGGTCTTCTGCTGCCATGACTGTCTTGTAGTGACCATCTTATTGTGACCGTCATTTTTTCCAGTATAGCAAAAAGACCGCAGATTTCCAATCACCTGCGGTCTTTTTCTTTAAAAATATGTTTTATAGAATTATTTCTTTTTCTTTTTCCTGAAAATCAGAAGCACGGCCAGCACCGCCACGGCTGCAGCATGATCAGGATATCCCTCAGGATCGGGGTCTCATCCCCTGTTTTTGGGATCACCCACAAACCGATGTGATTCTCAGTTTTTTTGCTCTGATCATCATCAACCTGTTCCGTCTGTGCCGGTCCTGGAATCGCTCCAGGGCCATATCCTGTCGTCGTTCTGTTCGCCGGAGATGGCTTTACTGGACGGTCTTTATCATCTGATGTCCGGCTATTGGTGAATTTCACCTCCGTCACAACAAATGGCTGGATCACTCCCTGATCCGCCTCCGAAGTCGTCCGATAACGATCCAAATTCGCTTCTTCTTCCGTTACGGTATAAGAGACCATACCTGGAAGATGATCCGCCCGGATGCTTTCTCCGCTTTTCAGCGTGATCGCTGCCTTTCCGTCACGGAAGGATACCCCACCGTATACGCCATCCGGAAGCTTACTTCCATCTGGTAAGGTTCCCACCGTGATCGTGAAATGGAACTCTCGGAATAGTTCTCCGCCAGAACCAGTAACTTCCTTGGTCAATGTCAGACTTCCATCTCCCACATTTTCCAGAAACACCTGGTTTCCATCCGAATCCTTGGAATAGTATACCTGATAATCCTTTGGAACCTCTTCCTCAACCTTGTACCGATATACGGCGCCAGAAGCATTGGTCCGGGATATCCTTTCATATACAAAGCTCCAGGTATCATCCGAATTCCGATACCAGACAGGCATCGCTCCAGTTACCTCTTCCCAGGTGCTTTCCCCATCTGCCTGACGGTATAGATGTAACTGCACAGTGGTTGGTCTTCCTGCATACTGTCCGTCATTCCAGGTCTTTCTTCCCACCAGATCCGTTTCTTTCTTCAGATAATTGGTCAGTTTCCCCTGGTCGTTGGTCAGCTTCACCGGCTGGTTCTCCAGACATACATAAGCTGCGCCCAGAGGCCTTGCGCCTTCGGCAACCGTCGGAGCCTGTTCTTCCACATCGTATGTGTATGGATTTCCATCCACATCCTGGACCGGCATATCTTTCCATGTGTATACCCACTGATTTCCAGCAGATTTCTGCACTTTTGGAGACCGGTCTGTGATCTTCTCCCGCTGTCCACCTTCCGTCTGACGGTACAAAGTCAGCTCCAGATGGTCTGGACGGGTCTTATAAGCATTTCCATGATCCAGCCATTCCTTCACCACCGTCAGATCCGTCAGCTGCTGATTCGTAACAACAGCTGTCGCATTGGATGCAGTTGCCAGTTCTGCTGCTTCTGTTACAAGGAATCCGGTATCTGTGACAATTTCTCTTGCGTAGTCAGGTACTGCTCCGGAGCAGACAAAGCTGTCCATGTTCATCCAGAACCCGGTACTTATCAAAATAAATCAGATCTCCATGTGCATCTAGGATCTGGTCACCAGACCATTTCCAGCCATTGGTTTCCTCTAAGGAAACTTCTCCAAGGAGTTCGGAAGCCGCATCTCCCGCAGAGGTCTCCGGGATCTGTCCATCGGTGGTCCGATACAGCTTCATATGAACCGGATGCTTTAGCGAATCCTCTCTTACTCTCCATTTCTTTTCCACCTGGAATTGAACCTGACGAATGTTGAGCAGATCTTCCAGTCCGCTGACATCTGCATCTTTCAGAACCACATTCCGATAGCCGTCTGGTACGATTTCCTCTACCCGGTAATGGTAACGGACACCGTTGGTATCATAACCATCCAGATTGATAAAGGTATAGGTCCAGGTACTGCCTGACTGACTCCATAACAACTGTGGATTGGCAGTGCTTCCAGCAGATTGCGGTTCATAGCTGATCTCCGTTTCAGTGGTTTCTCCATCCAGTTTCTGCCACAATCTCAATTCCAGGGTGTCTGGACGGTCAACCGCTCCATCTGCCCAGTGCTTTGTTCCGCTAAGAGAAATTCCGTGGGCAGTCAGTACATTGGTCAGATCCGCACGGCGGCTGATGTTCGCCTTGCCGGTATCCGCATCCTTTCTGATCTCTGTCGGATACGCCGGATCGGTTCCCTGGCTGCACACATATTGACGTCCTCCATAAGCAGCTCCATGAAAAGTACTGTCTGGATTGATTGCCGGTACTGTCTCCCATACATAGTAGGTATAAGATTTTCCATTCTGGTCCGTTGCAGGAAGATTCTTCCAGGTATAGGTCCACCGGTTCGCTTCCGTACCGGTTCCTGCAGTCTTCTCTAGCGTAATCCCAGTCAGCTCGGCATCCGTCAATTTCGTAACATTCGTATCACCTTCTGCCCTGCGATATAAGGTCAGTTCCAAATCATCCGGTGTATTCGGTCTGGTGTTGTACTGGTTATGGTTATCCATCCAGTTCTTGACTACTGTCAGATCCGTCAGCTGGGTGTTGGTTATGACGGTGGTCATGGAATCCGGCACTGCCTGACCCGCTGTCAGAGCAGACGGAGTCATCTCCTCTTTTACCGCATAACGGTAACCATCTGCCTCCACCAGCCGTCCCGCTTTCCCAGCCGGTACACCGGTACTGCCAATCTGAAGCTCTCTTGCATAATACAGATATGGTTTTTCTTCTGCCTCTCCATAAGTCCGCTGATCAAACGGAGTCCCATTCAGAGAATCACCGGACCACTTCCAATCGTTACCGGAATTCAGGGTTATCTGACCAATCAATACAGAGCTTTCGGTTCCATCCTTAGAGGAATCCGCTGGTATTGTAAGCTCTGTGGTCCGGTAAATGCCAACGGTGATCTCTTTCTGCGCAGAGTCTTCCGTCTCCCACTTCTTTTCTACATGGAGTGTCACCAGACCCAGGTTATGGATCTCACGGCCTAATGCATCCTTGTATTCTGTGCGATAATGAGCAGGTGTCGTTTCTTCTACCTTATAGTGATAGAGCGCACCATAACTGTCAAACTGCGGCAGGTTGCTGTAGGTGTACTTCCATTCATTCGAGTTCGCCTTATCCCAGGTTAAGGTCATGGCCGGTACATTCGCCGTGGTAACCTTCTCCCGGTTCACCTCAGAGCTCCGGTCTGACCATCGGTATAACGTCAGCGTGATATCCGATGGTCTGGAGGTCCGGTCCTCATCTTTCCAGATTTTGGTCCCTGTCACCTGGATCTGTCCTTTCAGAGTATTGGTGATGGTTCCTCTTCCGTAAATTTCTGCAGAAGCCACGTTACCCGTTGTGACATCCCCGCTCGCATACCAGGCGCCAGCCGCCCCTGCATCTGTCGGTGTCGAAATTGGCGGAACCTTTTCCCGAACCTGATAACGGAACGATTTTCCATCGACAGGATTATAGTAAGGAACATCTCTCCAGGTATAAACCCACTTGCCGGAGGAATCGTCTTTATTAATCTCCGGCGTTATGGATACCCGCTCCCAATCCACAGTTCCTCCCTTCCCTTTTGTTTCTCTCCAAAGCTGCAGCTCCAGATTCTCAGGTCTGGTCCCATAAGCATTGTTATGGTCCATCCACACCTTTGTTGCAGGAATATTCGTCAGCTGAAGATTGATGAAGGATGCGGATGCCGTATCCGGATCAGTCACAACCCCCTGGGCATTGGCTGGTGAAACCATCTTCACTGTCGGTGCCACTACCTCATACCGGTATCCGTCAACCGTTACTTTTCTATCTTCCCCGATGCTCTGTCCTCCGATGGCGATCTCACGGGCATAGTAAAGATATGGTGTTCCACTGCTATTATACTTAGAAAAGAACTGCTTCGTTCCTGCTGCATCCATACCGGTGCAGGAATAACCGGACCAGCTCCAGGTCTGCGCTTGTGCAGAGCCTGTCAAAGTCACAGTTCCCAGAAGCTCTGCTCCTGTATCACCATCCGGGATCTCAGCTGCCCCGGCAATCCGGTAAATCTGGAAGGTCAGTGGTTTTCTTGCATTATTATTCACTGTATACCAGATTTTCTGAATGGAAAGCTTCATTAACTTTTCATTCAAAATTTCATAGTTCTGATTATCCGTTGCGGTATGAGACAGCTGGTGGTATCCTGTATGATCAGGATCGTCGGAATTCAGCTCTTCCACCACATAGATCGTGGAACCCGCTGTATCCACTTCTGCTTCTGCATTCTGATCGGTAAATAATTCTGCCGGAAGTACCTTTGGCACGGTCCATACCGCTTTCCAAGCGTCCTCTTCATATCCAAACTGGGCAGAGCTGTCATCCGGCTCTGTATCTGTTGTCCCATCCAGAGTGACCTTTGCCCCGCTTAAATTTCCGATCGCATGAAGATTTCCATCTATCCCCAGATATTTTAACTGGAGCGTTACGGTTTTACCTTTACTGTCACCAGCAAGCCACGATTTCGCAGCACGGATCTCCACGGTCTGAAGCCTATTAGAAGCTTCCGTGTTCACCGTAATATCATTCGAAACATATGACACCTGATAGGTTTTCCGGTAGGCGGCACCTTCCTCTAATCCCTGATTATTCTCCGGATCCAGTTCCACTGCCCGGTATGTATATGTTTCTCCTTTTTCATTACATGCCGTCAGACCTGTGATCGTCCGGGCCATTTCTGCATCCCGATTGGTTCCATAGAACGTCACCAGTAAATCCCCTTTTTCCGTTCCATTCTTATCATAGGACTTTACATTGGACCAGCTTGTTTCTCCCTCTGTCTTGCGCTGGATCAACAGCTTCAATTCCCAATCATAACCAGGTCTTTTTGTCGGCTGTCTGGTACTCCATAGGTTATTCCTGTCATTGCGCCAGGTTTTCTTTACTGTCATGGTTCCCAGATTCAGCTTATTGAAATGATTATTATTAGCATTTAATTTGTATTGGCCATTCGGATAATATGGCGTAATGAGCGCTGTCGCCGCTCCTGAACCAATCAAGGTGTATCCCAGCTCATTGGTATCTGTCTCTGTCCAGGTCACTAACGGAGTCGCGCTGCCATTCTGATAGACTCCTGTCTCTGTCATTCGATAAGAAAGCGGTTTGACATCTCCTGTTGTGTCTGAAAGAACAAAAGCAGGAAGATCTTCCATCCAGTGATCTTTTCCCCACACATCCGAAGTCAGTGATCCGCTGATCGACGGCTCAAAATCCACCACCCCGGTTAAAGCTTTCGTTCCGGTAAAGTAATTCTTTGCATCGGTCCAGCTTGTCTGTCCCTGCTCTTTTACCTGAAGCTTAAAGGTAACCTTCAGGTTTCCTAACCCGGCATAATCATCCTGAATAGCATTGCCCTCCGCATCAACCCAGGTTTTGCTATAAGACACATTTATCTTGGTTGTATTGGTTAATGGCTTCAAGGTGATGGTTGTTACACCACTTCCAGAATCTGTCGAAGAGGACTGTTTTTCTGCCGTCGCCTTTCCATCCTTTGCCTGATATGGTGAACCATCCGGAATCGTTTCTTTTACCACATAATTCCACAACATACCATTGGGCGCATAACGGTCCAGTTTTGATCCATCCGTTGTTCCTGTTACCGTATAGCGGTATGGATTTCCACCAGCTTCGACTGTTACGTTAAATTTTGCATCTTCCACCGGTTCTTCCGCAATGGCGTTGTTCTGGCCAGGCTGTGATCTGGCTGAACGGTAAAGCTTCAGCCATCCGGCAAATTCATTCGTCGCCGGGCGTTTACTGCTCTGGAATGTATACTCATCCCATTCTTTTATGCCGGAAAGCTTTACGGTCTCGCCCACTGTCTGAAGCTCATTCCGGTATGTCGCCGTAACCGGGACAGAACCGCTAGTCGTTCCCCGTCCGTCCTTTCCAGCCGCATCCGCCTGATTCATTGTTGGATACAGACCTTCTACAACGTAGCTTCCCAGAAGGCTATTATCCTTAACCGCTTCATCCGTCAGATCACCAGCACCGGCCCAGGTATGAAAGCCATACAGATAATCGTCCCTTTTCTCCTCAACTTGATACTGGTATTTCGCTCCGTTTGGTGCGTAAATATCCAGATTTTCAAACAGGAACGGATCTTTGGTCTGTTTTGTACTGCAAAGAACCACATTGTTTCCGACTGCAGCTCCAGTCTTTGCAGCCTCAAAAGCAGTTTTCACATCGCCTGCGTTCCAGACCTGCTCCTTCTTGAATTCCGAATCTTTTTCCCAGGTACCATCTGCTTTTTGATAGGAACGGGTCAATACCATGGCAACCGCCGGACATCTTGACGACTCCAGGCTCTTTGGAAGGCTGAGATATTTTTTGATCCTCAATGCGCCTTTTACACTGTTATAGCTGTTGGTCACCAGATAAGTTTGAATGGTTGTTATATAAACATCGCGGATATCTCCACGATCCTGTCCAGCAGGCCAGTTGCCTGTCCACTTCATGGTCTCCCGGACGCTGTAGTTATACAGTTCTCCACGCTCATCATATCGTGGGATCAACTTTGCTGAACCATCTATTGCTTTATGGATTCCAGTAGAATCAACGGTATAATTTCCAGTATATTCAAGACTGAATTTATAAAATCCATTGTCATCTTTGATATATTCCCAGTTTTCGATCGGTAATGTTGCTACCGTCTTGGTCTTGGTTGATGTTATATTATGATCTTCATCAAAAACTTCGACCGTCTGATCGATATCGAATGTCGCTGCCGGAAGCCGGTTCACAGGATCCGTCAGATATGCCGACGGAAGCCCGGCCCAGATCTTCTGGCCATCGATCACAACCGTTCCCGCGATGGAATTTATGAAGGTTCCATTTTCCCCTAAGGCATACTCCTCCGTTGTTCCGGGAATCAGCTGTACCTGCTTACCAGCATCCACAGCCGGCTTTGATTCTGTACCCAGTTTTTTTTCTGTAGAAGGATCATTTTCATCGGACCATCGTGAATACTGGACCTCCGTGTAATCAAACTTGGATTTGTCCACCTTTGTCTTCTCTTTTGCGTAGTAATGCCACTCATATCCCTGGGCGTCATACTTATCGACATCATAAATGTTTGCGACCCAATGATGTCTCTTACTGATGGATGAATCCGGATGCGCAGAAGCATTCTGGTATGTCCACTGGTAATCATCCTCATATTTTTCCAGCTGACTGCCTGGTGCATCGCTCTTCCGATAAATATCCAGATAGATATCCGGCCGGAGCTGGCTGTCATAATTGTAATTATCATGCCATTGTTTATGCCAGTGGATATTCTTGACCGCGGTCAGCCGGTTGGTGATCTCTACTGTCTGGGAATCATTCGTATGCTGAGCTCCAACCACATATTCGTTTTTGGTATAAGCTGACTGATAATCTGCCAACAGCGCCGCCAGAGATTTACTAACCCCGCCTTCCAGATAAGTATAAGCAGCAGGATTTACTGGTTTTCCATCCCCATCTACCCAGATTTCCACTGCCTGATAATTCATGACCGCTCCGGCATAATCATATTTCGGAAGATGGTAGAAATGATACTCTGCGGTCTGACTGATTCCTGATCCCTGGTTTTCCAGCAGATCATACCAGGAATTTCCCGCCGTACCGGCATGATCCTTATAAATCGGAATGACGCCATCCTGGTTGATTTTCACGGTATCGCCAGAAGCCTTCTCTCTGGTCAACTGATAATGAGCTCCTGTAATTCCCCCAGGGTACTCTGATGTATCCGGAATCGAAGAAAACCCCAACTGCAGGATCCAATGGATCTTTTTGCTAGGCTCTGTCGCTGCCTCGTTTATCTGCTCGACCGCATTTTTTATAGCAGTTCTTATGGAACCGCCTCCATCTACCCATTTTTTCGTGAGCGTAAAATTCACCGAACCCACTCTCCGGTTCTTGATCGTAAATGCACTCTTCACCACGGAGCCTGCCTGATCTGGCTCTGTATAAGACACCTTATATTCGTGCTGATCTGTCCGGTATACTTGTGTGCCATCGATTTGTGTCTGTTCCGGCGTAATCCGCTTTCCAGATTCATCCGTTAATACATCCCATTTGCCAACCTTTTTCTCTACCACATAAACCTCGGATGGTTTCTTCGCTCCGATACTCACCTGCCTGATCCAGATCTCATTGTCTCCGATCACTACATCGCCACCGATCTGCTCATTCGTCTCTTTGTCATAGACACCGATCGTAACCGGACTGCGATGGGCGCTGTCTCCATCGTCGATCCAGTCTTTATGTATCATGATCGAATTGCTGGTTCCGTCAACAGGGCGGTTTACGATCAGACTGCTGTAGGTTCCGTCCTCATCCACCTGCAGGTCATAAACAGGCAAAGAATCACTGCTGTCGCTCTCAGCCAGAAAATATTCATACGTGCGGCCCTTCTCATCGTAGCGAGGCAGACACGCAGCTTGACTCTCCACGCTTCCAGCTGTTCGGCAGTTATGGGACTTAACGTATTTTTCTTGGCTAAAAAACCATCGGCTAAAGAACCATCTGCCTTAAAAGAAAATTTACCTAATGTCTCATGTTTCAATCCACCGATAGTCCGATGCAGATAAAAGGTAATAGCTCTCGGTTCTACTCCATCCCACTGTTTTTCCACGACATAATCCCTGGTATCAACCACCCGGTTATATATGGTACTGACACCTGTTGCTTCATCAAAGGTGTTTTCTGAAACATAAGGTACCATCTGGCCGCGGTGTTCCAGGGAAAAGCTCTGGTTATTATTCTTGGCTGCATCGTCAATGACTTCCGGTACTTTTTCAAAACCATTGTCCGTACCGTTCTGAGCTGTTTTTGTCTCAAACCAGCGATAGATCAACTCCTGGCCATATGCATCATATCGCGGCATGGTACGGGTTACCTGCATTCCACTCTCATTTTCAGCCCGGAAATTCGTCAATGTTTCTGTTACTTCAGCCGGTTGTTTTACTTTTTTCCAGACATTCGTCCCACTGCCCTTTCCCTTATAATACAGCGTCATCTGGACTTCCACGTTACTTAAGTCATCCTGAAATGTCGATGCCTGCCATATCTTGGTCCCGGTGACAGTCACCTGTTTGTTCAGGCGGTTCGTCAGAACACCTCCGTCATAAAGCCATGTATTCCTTGCATTTTCACCGCTTCGTTGTTCCGGATAAGTACGTGACACATCCTGTCCTGCAATACGATCCTGAATGGTTTCTTTTCCCTTTGCAGGGTCTACCTCGATATGTCCGAACACCTGTTCGTAAGAGTTTGAACTATTTAAAAATTCTTTTACAACATAGCGGTAAAGATATCCTTCCGGGTCGTAACGCTCCAGCTCCCCAAACTCGATCGTTTGTGAATTCGTGGTGGTATCCAGGTTGATCGTTTTAATATCTCCACGCTCATCCCTGACCGGAGACGCCTGGCTATAATCATCCCCTTCCCGGTAACGCCAAAGCTGTAATTCTCCACTCGGACGATGAGACGGGTCTGCTGCATCGGCCCATTCTTTTGTCGCCTGATAACTTCTGGTACCACGCAGCTGTAAAAGCATGGTTCCGCCTCCATACAGGGCGTCTGTCACAGAGCCAAAGTTACCGACACTATCATTACGATAGATTGTTTCAAGGAAATCATTAGGATCACTTAAAATGGGGTTTCCATCCTCATCCTTCAATTCGTCATATGTGAGCTTATCTTTTTGGGTGCCTTCACTCCCATTATCCTTCAGAGAGTAAACAACCGGTGCTCCGCTTAAGTCATACTTCCACATACCCTTAAGACTTATATGATCGGTAAAATCTCCCGATATTACCCCTGAACTTCGGCCAGCTAAAATCTCTTGAAATGGATAGCTATAGGGCCCAAAGCTGGTTTCCATATAGAAATTATATTTTTCGCCAAGTACTTTTTGAAGACTGGTACCGAATTTATCCCAGAACTCACTCTGTGCCGCTGCGTCCGATGGGATCAGGGAAGCGATCCGCATCTGAATGTCAAATGTCAGAGTACGGCGTTCAATATAATACCAGCCTTCTTTATTTCCTTTGCTTTCCTTATCTAAGGAACGAATACTGTATTTTCCGGAATAATTTGGATTTCCATCTTCTCCCATATCTTCCAGATTGGTCTGTTTCATAGCCCAGGTGATGGAGCAGATTTTCGAGCTCCCATCATATGGGCTGGTCCAGGTGGCCTGTGTTGGAGCATCATGAAAAGAAATCTGGCCAAGATCATCGGAAACCTCCAGCTGCGGCATGGCCGCATTTCCAAAATACTTTCTCCAGTTCTCTTCGGTGAATGCGATTTCTTCGGTTTCCCCTTCTACCCGAAAGGTGATCGCCGGCTTAAAGCGCTGTAAATATTCCTCTGCCTTTTTTGGACGGATATTGGATTCATCCCGGTTATCGATCCAGAATAGCTGTTTGTTTAAGCTGGTTTTCTGGGTAATGACCGCTACCGCTTCATCCTTTAACAGCTCTGCAAGGGTAATATTCTTCACCGCGCGGTCCTCATCCTCTGTACTCTGGCCAGCGGCAGTTGTAGTCAATACTGCTGCTAAGGTGATCTGACCTTCTACTGATTCCGCAGGCTCACCATGTTCCACAGCGGTTTTTACCTCTTCGGATATCTGAAGCAACGGAGAAGCATGGAACAGCGAAACCTCCAGGTGGATATCTTCGGTCTCTGCTTTTTCCATCTGTACCTCCAGTGTCTGCGGATCGGACACTTTTGCACTGGTCACTTCCATGGAATCCGGAATCCCCGTGATCTCCGCCAGGTCTGTACCATCGATCTGAAGGCGATTGGTTGTCTGATTCCAGGTGACATTCTGCTGCTGGATCGAAAACCACTCTGGAAGCTCCAGCTTCATAGAAAGACGCTGCTCTTTTACTGCCAGTGCAGAGGAAGCTTCCTGCTTCACCGCATCGACCTGGAACTGGAAGCAATCTGTCCCCGCCTCATCCGCCTGTTCCACGGTTGTCACAGACAGGTCATATTCCGGCACTTCCCCGATGACATGAAGAATCCTGGTTTCAATACGGATTCGCACCCCCCCATCTATCTCCACATCCGTTCTGGTGTTATCACTGCTATTACTGGATGTCGCTGTGGATGGCGTTGCTGTGGATGGCGTCGCTGTCGATGGTGTCTCTATGGATGGCGTCGTCGTCGATGGTGTTGCTATGGATGGTGTCTCTATGAATGGCGCTGTCGATGGTGTTGCTATGGATGGCGTCTCTATGGATGGCGTCGTTGCAGATGGCGTTGCTGTAGACGGCGTTGCTGTGGACGGCGTTGCTGTGGAAAAAGTTTCCTGGGAATCCGTTGAAGCTGCATCCTCAAAGTCTCCGTAAGGCGTCACGGTAATATCATCCCGGTCCACATCAATGTCAAAAAGTTCTTCTACCTCCTCCGGAACCACAAAGGTCAGTTTCTGACTCAGTTTCTTATGTTCGGTATCCAGTTCAAAATACAGATCCGCGCTTCCATCGTCCTTCCAATCCACCGTCTCTTCTGCGTTGTCAAACACCTCCAGCTGGAGAGCCCTGGCTTCTTCTGGCTCTAAATGGATCTCGATCTCCACCCGGTCAACTTTGGATCTTTTCGTATTCAGCCTGGCCTCCAAAGTAACCTTTCCTTCTTCTCCGGCTTTTATCTGATCTTTCTCCGGAAGCCAGCGGACCAATATATCTTCTTTCGGGCCCAATGCAGAAGCCGCGGTTTCTGCTGCGTAAGCAATACTGGACTGCGGCATCATTGCTCCTGCTAATACCCATGCAAGAAGCTGCTTTCCGATTGTTTTCTTCTTCATTGTATTTCACCTTATATCCTTCATTTGATCATAACGATCAAAGCTACTATGTCGTTTCCTTGTCCCAGTAAACTGCCATATGGACAACGAAACGAGCATTTTCAAATTCATAACTGCAGGTCGAACAGGTCACCACGGAATCTGGAATACCAATTTCCTGATCCGGCTGAAAGAGTGATCGTTCTTTTCTATCTTTCATCCAGTTTTCATAAGCTTCCTGGCTCTCAAAATCTATCTGCCAGGCATTTTCCTGCACATCTGCCACATAAGCAGAAAACACCACAAGTCTGGCCTGTCTGTCCGGGAGAATCAGCTGAAATTCCGGATGCTCCTTCCACCAGGACGCTTCTTTATAAAAAGAGAGTTCATAAAACATACTCTTATTTTTCATATAATGGCCATAAATGATGGAATTACAGGAAGAAAAATCCGAACGGTTTCCCACATCCAAAAACAAACAGCCGGCCTTGTTCTTCGTCCCATCAAATAAATGATCCAGATAAAATTCATGATCCTTCCCCTGGACCACCGGGTAGTCAATCCCTGTTCCGGGAAGCCGCAGCCAGCCCACATAATCCGGGTTGATCTGTTTTAACTTTTCTGATGGAATCATCCATTCCCTCTCGTCTGAAGTGCAGTCTGAGGCTTCCCCATCCTTTTTTACAGCGTTATCCCCAATTTCTTCTGTTGTCATAGCCGCCAGCTGTTCATAGACCTGATCCGACCGGTGATATTCTATGTCATACCCAAGGATCGTGACCAGCTTCCAGGCGATCACAAGCACACACAATCCAACCGCAATCCAATAAATACTATTTTTCATATATATTTTTCTATATTTCATCTTGAACTTTATACAATTTTATAATCAAAGGCATCCGATATTCTATAGTAAAGCAATATTTATTATATTCATCCATCAAATAAAGTCAATCATTCTTCACAGAATTTTCACATTCCATCAACCTGTTTTCATTTCTATTCTTCCAGCAACCAGATCAGCCAGTCAAAGTCCGTAAGCAGGCTTTCCCAGCCGCTCCATTCATTTTCATACCAGTCTTCATAATCATAACGATCCTGGACACCACTGGCACGTACAAACCTGCCAAGCCAGTTTACATATTCCTCTTCCAGCCCGGAATTGGAAAATACATCGGACAGTTCCTCATAAAAATCCGGATCTCCATAAGGAAGCGTAACCGAAAGTCCCGTCATACCAATTTCATCCGAAGTACATGCAAAATACGCCACCGCCAGCTGCAAAGCCGCTTCCAGTGCCTTTGATTCCTCTGACTGGATATTCTGCGCCACTGCCATAATATCCGTGATATAATAATCCGACATATCGTAATCACCATTGGCATCAAAGATCCAATCAAACAATCCTTTTTCTTTCAGTAGCGGATGCGCCCTCCGTCCTCCTTTGATATGCATACTGTAATTTTCCCCTAACAGAGAACGTTCATTTGCATAAGCAAAATCTTTCCAGGCCGTATAAAGCAGATTGCTGTAAGAGGCATCGATCAGAGCCAGAGTCGCCGCACCGCCATCCTGATCGTTTTCATTGGCAGAAACCATATCGTCTACGATCAATCTGCCAAGCTCTGGTGTCTCCAGGGACGTGTTATCTTCCAACGCTTTTAACCAGCCTGTATAAGACCAGCCGATCCCCGTCTCAAAATCTTCGGAGAGGATCAGGTAATCGCAATAATCCTGTAATCCCAGGCACAGTTCCATGGAAGACATGATACAGCAGTCCATACCGATCACATCAAAATATATACCTCCATTTTGCAATGCCTGCCGCATCTGATCCATGGTCATAGTCTCCTCATGCGCCTGGTTCTCATCATATCCAAAGCCATAGACAGGACCTGCTCCATGATCCCAGAAGATCAGCAAATTCCGGTCTGCCGGATAGTTTTTTGATCCCCAGCGGATAAAATCAGAAAGAGTAGACGCCTGGGTGCTGTCTTCCTGTCCCAGAGAATCGTCTTCCAGCACCAGTTTTCCGCCATCCAGACGGTATCTCTGGGTGTGGTCTGAAGCGATCCTCAGCCGCTTGGACCAATCCTTCGTTCCCACGGTCTCGATCAACACCTGTACCTTGTCCCCGGTCTTTGCCGCCAGCATCTCCTCCAGATCGTCAGTAGCAGAACCGTCCTCCGATTCCAGATCAGAGCCATTCATGTATACAAAAACCGTAACGGTATCTGTTCCATCTCCTTTGGTTGTAACCTCTTTTTCACTGACCATATCCGTCGGGAACGTCACTTCTTCTACCTCGGAATTACCTGAATTCTGGCTATCTACATCCATTCCTTCCACAATCCGTTCACTGACAGTCTCTCCCGCATCCCCTGTCTCTTCGTCATCCGGCAAAAGCATGAGGATCACAAACAGCACGATCATAACCACCACAAGGTTCCGGACAAACCGGAACAGACGCCCCTTTTTCTGCTTTTTTCCCACTCTTTTCTTCCCCCTATCGAATGTGCCCCGAAGACTTTCCTGTGCCTGTCCTTGCAGCTGAAATTTCCGGAATATCTTAACATTTCCGTTCTTATTTTCTAAAATAAGCATAACATTCCCATAGACGATTGTCAAAATTTATCCGGTAGTTTTCCAAACAAATTCTTAACAGACTTCTTGTGGCGTGGTATACTTTTTTCATTGATAATCATCTACAACTATTTCCCAACCAGGAGAATTTACCATGAAAAGTACATCCAATGCCCCTATTTATATGAAGGTATACAATCGTCTCAAAAACCAGATCTTAAGTGGTTCTTATCCCTCTGGAAGCTTTCTTCCCACAGAAAGCGAACTGGAGCAAATCTATCAGGTCAGCCGCACTACGATCCGCAAAGCAGTGAAAATGCTTTCTGATGAGGGATTTTTAAGTGTACGGCAGGGCTGCGGCACCATGGTCATGGATACACGTACCACACAAAACTACAACCAGGTGACTTCCGTTACAGAATCTTTAAAGAAACGGGGCTATGAAGTAACCACGGCCAGCATGATGATCGATGTAATTCCGGCTACCCGCGAAATTGCCATGGATCTTCAGATTCCAGAAGAGACAGCGGTAGCCCGGATCCAGCGTCTGCAGCTGGCCGATGGAAATCCTGTGACTCTGATGGAAAATTATGTAGAATACGCCAAAGTGCCGGATATTGAAAAACACCAGGGACATTTTGTAGCCCTGTATCAATTTTTAGAAGAAACTTACGGACTTACCATCGATTCCACCAGGGACCGGATTTCTGCCCGGTCTGCAGATTTTATGGAAGCGCAGGTACTGGGAATCGAGCCGAAGGACGCTCTTTTAGTGATCCACCGCATCACCTATTGCCAGGACCATCCTGTCAGCATCGATCATGTACGGGTGATCGGAACCCAGTATGAAGCGGAAATCTCAGGAAAAGGAAGGAGCAAATAAACATATGGACGAATTCACCTTTCAGACAGCGCTGGCACAAAAAATAGATATCAGTTGTGTACAGGCATTTCACACCTACGCAGAAATCGAGCGTATGATCGAAGCAGCCATCAAGTATCATTTTGCGGCTGTGTTTACCCTTCCAGCTTTCAGTTCCTATGTGGCAAAAAAACTGCGTCCTTTTCCAGAAATCCACACCGGCGGCGTCATCAGCTTCCCATCTGGCGGAGACACCTCCATCCAAAAAATGCGTCAGGCGGCAGAACTATTGGAAGCCGGATGCCAGGAACTGGACATGGTAATGAATCTGACCGCTTTCAAAAGTCAGGAATATGGTGATGTGGTTCAGGATATCATTGGTGTCCGCAGACAGTCAGACTCTGCCATCCTGAAAGTCATCATTGAAGCCCCACAGTTATCTGAAAAAGAAATCCGCAAAGCCGTGGATCTGTGTGTGGATGGCGGTGCGGATTATGTAAAAACCAGCACCGGCTGGTACCCTGCGCATCCCTCTGCCCTGGAACAGATCCAGATCATGGCAAACCAGGCGGCTGGGAGGATCAAGATCAAGGCAGCTGGAGGAATCCGTTCTCTTGAAACCATATATGCCATGCAGCAAGCCGGATGCAACCGTTTTGGTATAGGGCTCTCCTCTGCCCTTGCACTATTCCGTGATATCCCGTAGTTTAAATGATATCTTTTAATGACCTTTATGCAATAATATAGAATTTGTATCATTTTTTTTGTGAAACATTCTCTTATTTTCGTGTTGATTTAGATATCTTTTAGTGATATATTATAGATACCGAATGATATTTATTTAACAATCATCACACTGGAAAGGGGATTTACACATGAAAGGTTATGCAATGCTGAAAATTGGGGAATCTGGCTGGATCGAGAAGGAGCGTCCTGCATGCGGACCTATGGACGCCATCTGTAAGCCATTGGCAGTTGCGATCTGTACTTCTGACGTTCACACTCTCTGGGAAGGCGCCATTGGTGACCGCCACAACATGATCCTGGGACACGAGTGCTGTGCAGAGGTCGTAGAGGTTGGTTCTCTGGTAAAAGATTTTAAACCTGGCGACCGTGTTTTAGTTCCTGCTATTACACCAGATTGGAATTCCTTAGAGGCACAGGCTGGTTATTCCATGCACTCCGGCGGTATGTTAGCTGGCTGGAAATTCTCCAACTTCAAGGACGGCGTGTTCTCTGAGTTCTTCCATGTCAATGACGCAGACGGCAACTTAGCCCTTCTTCCATCCAACATTAGTCCGGTTGACGCTTGTATGCTATCTGATATGGTTCCTACCGGTTTCCATGGCGTAGAACTGGCTGACGTTCAGTTCGGTGATACGGTTCTAGTCATCGGCATCGGCCCGGTTGGCTTAATGTCCGTAGCAGGAACAAACCTGCGCGGTGCTTCCCGTATCATCGCAGTTGGCACCCGCCCTGTCTGTGTAGAAGCAGCAAAGAAATACGGCGCAACCGATTTTATCAGCTACAAGAACGGTCCGATCTCCAAACAGGTTCTGGAGATGACAGGTGGCAAAGGTGTCGATAAGGTCATCATCGCAGGCGGCGGTGTCGAGACCTTCTCCGAGGCAGTCAAAGCATTAAAACCAGGCGGAAAGATCGGTAATGTTAATTACCTTGGCTCCGGCGATACCATCGATATTCCTCGTGTAGAATGGGGTGTTGGTATGGGCCACAAACAGATCAACGGTGGTCTGATGCCAGGCGGACGTCTCCGTATGGAAAAACTGGGCGCTCTGGTTGCTGCTGGTAAGTTAGATGTTTCCCCATTAAGTACTCATGTATTCGATGGCTGGGATCATCTGGAAGAGGCACTCTTCTTAATGAGAGACAAACCAGCAGATTTGATTAAACCTGTTGTGAAAATCGGATAGCTATATCGACGATTAAATCTGGAGATTACAGAACTTTATGAAAATACTGATCGTATCCGGTTTCTTAGGTGCCGGAAAAACTACCTTTATCAAGGCTCTTGCAAAGCATACTGGCAAAGAATTTGCCATTTTGGAAAATGAATATGGTGCGGCTGGGATTGATAAAGACCGGCTGGAGACAGAACTTGCAAGCGGCACTGTGAACATCTGGGAAATGACCGAAGGCTGCATCTGCTGCTCTGCCAAAGGCGATTTTGCCCTGTCTGTGCTCTCTATCGCCAATGCTGTTGACCCAGAGTATCTGGTCATCGAGCCCACTGGCGTTGGAAAGCTGGGCAATATCGTGGAAAATCTAAAGCAAATCGAATACGATCGCATCACGCTTTTAGCCCCGGTAACTGTGGTGGACATCCACAGTTACCGGCGTTATTTACAAGAGTACCCGGAGCTGTACCAGAATCAGATTGCAGAAGCTGGTACGATCCTGGTATCCAAAACCGAGCAGGCATCTGCAGAAGAAAAACAGCAGATCTTCTCTGCTCTACGCTCCATCAATCCAACTGCTCAGATCATCACGGATCATTATTCTCATCTTCCTCCTGATGAATGGCTCCATTTATTAGAAAAAGGCCGTGACGGATTTCTCCATCACAGCCCTTCTTCCGAAGCCTCTGCATCCACAGATTCAGAACAGCTTCCTGATTCTTTTACCTTAAAACATGTCCACATGCGTTCTCCAGAATCTTTATTCCTGTTCCTGGAAAACTTAATCCGTGGTCATTTCGGCAACATTTTCCGTGCGAAAGGTCAACTTCCCGCTGGGGATACCTGGCTTCAGTTTGACGTGGCTGACAGCCGTTATTCCATCATTGACTGTGAGCAGGCTGCTGACAGCGAGGTGGTCTTTATCGGAACCGGCATCCACCGCCAGCCTATCCGACGGTTATGTATGACAAAGATTACAGCTGGCCGGAAGTATTCTCGATCAGCTTTCCATCGATCAGTACCTGATCTGGAAGACTGATTCCATCTAACGGATCTCCAGAGAAGATCAGGATATCAGCGTCCTTTCCCACTGCCAGGGAACCAACACGGTCTTCAATTCCCAGATGTTTCGCCGGGTTGATGGTGATCGCCTTTAATGCCTCATACGGCTCCATTCCTGCTCTCACTGCCATGGCGGCACACAGGGACAGATATTTCTGAGGAGTCACCGGCGCGTCTGTAATAATGGAGACCTGGCATCCGGCTTTTGCGAGGACACCTGGAGTCGTCCAGGTTTTATTCTGTAATTCGAACTTGGTGGCATGTCCAAGGCTTGGACCCACAGCACATGGATATCCGGCTTTTACCAACTCATCTACGATCAGATTTCCTTCTGTCGTATGCTCCAGCGTCAATTTTACATGAAATTCTTTTGCGATACGGATGGCTGTTAAGATATCATTGGCCTGATGGGCGTGGGCTTTTAACGGGATCTCACGGTTTAAAACCGGGATCAGAGCCTCCAGCTTCATATCGAAAGCCGGACGTTTTAACGGATCATCTCCTGCTGCCTCTTTTCTTTCCTTATAATCGCTGGCTTTTAACAGCATCTCTCTCAAATGAGCTGCCGTTGCCATTCTGACTTCATTTCCACGTCCCTTATAAAATCTCTTTGGATTCTCACCGAAGGCACACTTCATGGCAACCGGGTCTTTCACTACCATATCATCCACACATCTTCCGGTGGTCTTAACTGCAAAAAATGTTCCACCAAGAACATTGGCGCTTCCTGGGCCAGTTCCTACGCAGGTCACACCGCCCATAGCTGCCATATTGACCGTCGGATCCATGGGATTAAAGCTGTCAATGCCGCGAAGCTGCGGAGTACAGGGATCACTTCCCTCATTATAATCCTGTCCCTCAAAACCGATTCCATAACCATCCAGTCCCAAATGGCTGTGGGCATCTACAAATCCCGGATAAACATCTCTTCCGGACGCATCCATCACTTCTGCTCCATCTGCTTCCAGATGCTCTCCAATGGCTGCGATTTTTCCATCCTTTACCAGAATATCTGCCACATATGGCTCTTCCTTTACCAGATCGTGGATCCGGCCATTTTTAATACACAGCATTTATTTTCCCTCCTCATTCGTTAAATATTTACCAAACCAGTTCATCAGCTCTTTTAAACGGGTGATCCGGTTCTGTGGTTTTCCACTTCTGGACAGTTCGTGATTCTCTCCATGGAATAAAACCATACGTGCGTCCACGCCCTGTCGTTTTACCGCTGAGAACATCTGGATCGCATCACCCATCCAACAGCGGTAATCTTCATCAGACTGCAGTAACAGTAACGGTGTCCGGCCTTTCGGCGCTTCTTTTAACGGGGACATACTCCAGACCTTCTCAAAATCTTCCCACGGATACGCCCCCATCTGCAGACGGTTGGCATAATAGCCAATGTCTGTATATAAGCATTTGGACAAATAATTGGAAATGGATCTTTGGGAGACTGCCGCCGCGAACCGGTCCGTGTGGCCTTCCATCCAGTTGCACATAAATCCGCCGTAAGACCCACCGCAGATTCCCACGTGTTTTTCATCGATATCCGGGCAATGTTTTAAGACTTGATCAAATAATTCCATCAGATCCTGGAAATCATCGGCTCCAAATTTTTCCGTCAGATCCGCGTAAGCCTCGCCGCGTCCGTCAGATCCCCGCGGATTACCATAGAAGACGAAATAACCAGCCGATGCCAGGCACTGGAACTCATGGAAAAATGCAGTACCAGACACGCCTTTTGGACCACCGTGGATCTCAAATACCGCCGGATACTTCTTTCCAGGGACATAGTCTGCCGGATAGATCACATAGGCTTCCATCTCATATCCATTTTTACTCTCATAACGGAACCGTTCTGGCTCTACGACCTGATGTGTCTCCAGATATTCGTCATGAAAGCCTGTCAGCTTTTCTTCTTTGCCACTGTCCGGATCCAGAAGATACAATTCCGTTAAATGCTGTCCACGCATGGCAGATAACAGAATCTGTTTTCTTCCGTCTGCCGTCCAGGCTACATCAAAACCTGTCACTGCGCCAAATTCCCGGCTTATCTGAGTCATCTGTCCCTGCTGATCCATCATCATAAGGTAACTATCTCCCCAGGAAGTTTTCGTCAGATATAGTTTTTCTTCTGCCTGATCATAGCACAGGCTCCTGCCACTTCCAAACTTTGCGTCACTTCCCACAGAACTTCCAATTTCCATATCATAAAATGGCAGCTGTTTTATCTCACACCTGGTCAGATCATACTGATAAAATCTGGGATTGGCTCCAGCTCTCTTCTTTTCTGTCCCGCTATAGAAAATCTTCTCATTTCCTAAAAAGCAGACATTGCTGATTCCATAACGATCTTCCGGAACCAGCTGCGTCATCTGCTCCTGTTTGAGATCATACAGATACAGCCCCGACTCCGAATGGCGGATACTGGTATAAACCGGACCTGCAAAAGCAATCTTCTGGTGATCTGCAGACACATCATAAGACACTGTCTCCAAAAATGGAGGAGTGATCCGTTTCAGAGACTGGTCTTTCTGGGAAAATACATACAGCGCCGGGCGCTTGCGGTTGGTGATGCCTTTGCCGTTAAACCAGAAAGGGAGTTCCTCATAGATTTCATAATCTTTGCCACGGACTGCCTGGTACTCTTCCAAATCCTGTTCTTTGCCTGCTCCATCGCCTGCAGTCGCTGCACCTGTTGTTCCATCTGTGTTCTGCATTGTCGCATCCACTTTATCTGCATCTGTCTCATTCTCATCTGCCACTGTAGATACCAGCCACAGGCCATCGCCCATAAACCGGATTCCATCGGCCTTTAACGGCACCGTCATAAAAGGGGTCGCTTCGCCGCCATGAATGCTGATCTCATAATAGGTTGTCTCCGGCTTCTGTTCTTTCTGGTCATTGTCTTCTTTGTCCCGGCTGGAAGCAAATAAAATCCGTCCAGAATCCATCCAAACAGGCTTTTTCGCCTCTCCGCGGCTGGCCAGTAATCGTTTTTCCTTCGTTTCCAGATCTACAGACCAGATACTGCTGTGATAGGTATTATCCTCTTTTGAAGCCTGGTTGACCACACAGACTGCCATCGTTCCATCTGGAGATAATGAAGCCTCTGAAACAAACCGGAACTCATACAGGTCTTCTCTTTCTACTGGTGATTTTTCCTGTCCTTTCATGCTTCTTCTTCTCCTTTCAGATAATGATCCATCCAATTGAGGATCTCCTGCATCCGGATGATCCGGTTTCTAGGTTTTCCACTCCGGGACAGCTCATGATTTTCTCCGTGGATCACACACATCCGTGTCTCCACACCAAGCACCTTCAGTGCCGCGAACATCTCCATGCCCTCAGCCACATTACAGCGGTAATCCTGATCAGAATGAACAAACAACGTCGGTGTCTTGCAGTTTCCTACATATTTTAACGGAGAATGCTTCCACAGCTTTTCTGCACTCTCTACGGTAAGAACTGACTGCTCCCGTCTGGTAAAGGTATGCCCGATATCTGACATGTGCTCAAAGGAGATCCAGTTTGCAATAGAACGCTGGGAAGCTGCTGCTGCAAACCGATCCGTATGGCCAATGATCCAGTTCGTCATAAAACCGCCATAAGAACCACCCGTCACGCCAACCCTGGACGGATCAATATCCGTTTCCCTGGCCAGCACATGATCTGTAAATGCCATGAGATCCTCATAATCCACCGTACCATATTTTCCACAGATATCTCCATATTCACTGCCAAATCCGTCAGAGCCTCTTGGATTCGTATAGAATACAAAATATCCGGCATTGGCCCATACCTGCATTTCATGGTGGAAAATGGAACCAAAAACGGTTCTTGGACCGCCATGAATATTCAGGATCGCCGGATATTTGTGCCCAGGCTTATAACCTGCCGGTTTCATGATCCAGCCTTTTAAACAGCCTCCATCCGCCACCTGGAATTCCGTTTCCTCTGGAACAGAATACTGCCATTTTCCCATGTCATTGATGTGGGTGATCTGTTTTCCGTTCAGATAAAGCTCTGCCAGACGATTTCCATACAGTCCACAGACTACTACCTGATCTTTGTATACATCAAAACTATCACAGGAACCTTTTGTAACGTCCATATCTCCGGTCGATTTTAAAACTTCCTCAATCGCGCCTGTCTGGTCAATTTTGCAAAGTCTGGCACTGCTTTCTATGGTGCTGATAAAATAGCACTGGCCATCTCCGTCTTTTTGTACCCGGCCTCCACCCAGTCTGGCATCACTGCCTACGGAGCTTCCCTGACTGCTGTGATCATAAGCCGCCAGATGCCTGAACTGGCCATTGTTCAGATCCATGGTATAAAATTCCTGATATTTATTATCACCGTATGGATTCTGATCCCCATAGGCTTCATTAGACGTCACCAAAGCCTGATCATCTGCCCAGAAGCTTACAAAACCAGTTCTTCTGGTCTCTTTCTCCAGAAGACAGCGATTTTCCCCTGTTTCCAGATCATAGAGATAAATTCCATAATATGTACCCCTCACATCCATCCATGGGTACGCCCGATACAAGATCCGGTTTCCACGAACCGAAACTTCAGCCACATCCGCCGATTCTTCTGATAACTGTTTCCAGGAACCGTCCTTCTGGGAATACAGATAAAGCCCTCTGCGGATCTTATTGGTCATGCCCTTTCCATTGGACCAGAACGGCACTTCATCGATCACTTCATAAGCCGGATCTTTTTTCTCCGCATTTTTCATCAGCTCCGTTCCCGTAATTAAGAAACAGCCATCCGTCAGTTTCTGAATCCCGTCTGCTTTTACCGGAACCTCAAAAAGCGGAAACGCCTCGCCACCATCCATAAAAATCTGATGATAAATGGTCTTGCTGCCGCCTTCTTCTGTTTTCCCCTCTGGATATAGCAGGGATTTTTCATCCAGCCATATGTAAGAAGTCACCTTCCCAGACGTGGTAAGCTGACTGTAGGAATCCTTTTCTGTATCATAAAAGTACAGATTCCCTGGATAACTGTTGCTTTTTAAATCTGCCTGCCGCACTACAAACGCAATATAACGCCCATCCGGCGAAAATCCCGGATTGCTCACAAAGCGAAACTGGCAGAAACTATCAATCCTGACTGGTTCCATCCCAAAACCTCCTTTGTATCTCATGAACTGTTGAACAGTTTTGCAGTTATAGTCTCTTTTTATTATACAATTTAATTCCGATTTGCCAAGTAGGAGAACGAAAAAACTGCCCTGGAATTTTTTCTTTCCCATGGACAGCCTTTTCACAGATCATCTCTATTTTTATTTTCTAATTTGCCTTCAACTGTGGAACGATATGGTTCCATACACAATCCATAATACCGCCTGTGTTAAACTCATGTCCAGTAACAACTACGCAGGCATCCTGATCTGGAAGTACGATCACGTCTTGCCCAGCATAGCCGCGGGCACTATAAGCATGATCTCTTGCTCCCATCCAGAAGAAATATCCATATCCTGCACATTCATCTGGATGCTGCTGTCTTCCAGCAATCACATTAGAAATATGATTGGAAGTTGCCTCTTCCACCCATGCTGCTGGTACTAACTGTTTTCCGTTCCACTCACCTTTATTTAACATTAACTGACCAAACTTGGAAAGTTCTTCTGTAGAAAGAAACAGGCCGCCACATCCAATGTTGTATCCCATTGGAGACTCATCCCACTGTGGATTCTTAATACCTAACGGAGCAAATAATCTTGGCTTTAACCACTCTTTTAACCGCTGGCCAGTACGCTCCTGGATTACCACTGCAGTCAGATATGGACCAAAGTTATTATATTTCCAGAATGTACCTGGCTTATGCGGAACCTCAAATGTCAACGCATGCTGTACCCAGTCATCATTTTCATAGGCGTCACGGATAGGCTCGTCATTGAATTTATTATAACCCTGTAAAATAAACTGCTCATGTCCAGTAGCCATCATAATCGCGTCACGGATGGTGATATCTAGCAGATTCTGACTTGGATTTGCTGGCAGTTTGTCCTTGAAAATGTCTGCGTAATGCTCGTCCAGGCTTAAGATTCCCTCATCAATCGCCATTCCGATGGCCATACTTAAAAAACTTTTGCTGGCAGAATGAATATTGTCCCGTCGGTTCTCTCTCCAGTCAAATTTTCCTACAATCTCCCCATGCTGGCGAACCAGTACATGATATAGATCCAATTTTTTTGCAATACTCTCCTGTACAAATCCCTCTAATGATACTTTCATGTTTCTTCTCCTTCTACATTAAAGATATCTTTTCATCATCTTTTGATTACTTCCCAATAAAATGACAAGCAGCCATATGTCCATTTCCCTGATCTTTCAGAACCGGCGCTTCCTGACGGCATTTTTCCTGGCAGTAACGGCATCTTCCTGCAAACCGGCATCCTTTTCCAGGATTGATCGGACTTGGTACATCACCCTCCAACACAATCCTTTCCTGCTGATAATCGATGGATGGAATCGGTACTGCGCTTAACAGTGCCTGGGTATATGGGTGAAGCGGTCGGGCAAATAATTCCTTGCTGCTGGCAGTCTCCACAATCTGACCCAAATACATTACCGCAATCTGGTCGCTGATATGCTTCACAACGCTTAAATCATGGGAAATAAATAAGTAGGTCAGTCCAAACCGCTGCTGCAGTTCTTCCATCAGATTCAGCACCTGTGCCTGTATGGACACGTCCAAAGCAGATACTGGCTCATCTAACACAATAAAATCTGGATTTAAGGCCAATGCTCTGGCAATTCCCACACGCTGTCTTCTTCCGCCGTCCAGCTCATGTGGATAAGAATTGACCAGACGTTTCGCCAGACCGGCTGTCTCCATCAGTTCATACACCCGTTTTTCCAGATCTGCCTTCTGGGTATATACTTTCTGGACAATCAATGGCTCCGCAATACTCTCAAATACACTTTTTCTTCCGTCCAGAGATGCATACGGGTCCTGAAATACCATCTGGATCTTCTGTCGCATCTGACGCATATCTTTTTTATTTAATTTCCGGATGTCCTGTCCCTCAAATAAAATTTCACCCTCTGTGGCCTCCGTCAGACGCAGAATTAGCCTTCCGATGGTCGATTTTCCACAACCAGACTCACCTACCAGTCCCATAGTGGTTCCCTTTGGAATAACAAAATTTACGTCATCAACGGCATGAAGAAGACCATTTTTTACCTGGAAATATTTCTTTAGATGTTTTACTTCTACAATGGCATCACTCATGTTGTTTCCCCTCCTTTACCAGATGGCACTGTACGAAATGTCCTGGTTCCACTTCATACATCTCAGGAACCTGCTGACAGCATTTTTCTGTAGCATATGGACATCTCGGATTAAAATGACAGCCCTTTGGCAGATTTGTTGGATCTGGAGTCAGACCATGGATCGGCACCAGTTTCATTTCCTCATCTAACATATTCGGGATACAGTCAAATAGTCCCTTGGTGTATGGGTGGGACGGACGGTGGAAAATCTGCTCCAAACTTCCATATTCCACAATATTTCCAGCATACATAACCGCCACATAATCGCAGATCTCTGCCACAATTCCCAGATCATGGGTAATCATGATCATGGAAGTCTGATACTGCTCCTTTAATTTCCGCATCAATTCCAGTACCTGTGCCTGAATCGTCACATCCAAAGCAGTGGTTGGCTCATCGGCGATCAGAAGCTTTGGATTGCAGGCCAATGCCATGGCAATGATCACTCGCTGTTTCATACCACCGGAAAACTGATGTGGATAATCCTTGGCACGCTCTCCCTTGATTCCAACCAATTCCAGCATTTCACAGGCTTTTTTATAAGCCTCCAGCTATTCATATGCCTATCATGCAGACGAATTACCTCCATGATCTGGTCGCCAACGGTGATAATCGGGTTCAAAGACGTCATAGGATCCTGGAAAATCATGGAAATCTGTTTTCCACGGATCTTCTGCATTTCTTTCTTGGATTTTTTTAACAGATCCTCTCCTTCAAAATAAATCTCGCCATTCTGGATTTTCGCAGGTGGATCTGGAAGAATTCTCATGATGGATTTTACCGTCGTTGTTTTTCCAGCTCCGGTTTCTCCTACCAGTCCTAATGTTTCTCCTTCATTTAAAGACAGATTTAGACCTTCTACTGCATGAACACAACCATCTACAGTCAGATACTGAACGGTCAGATTTTTGATTTCTAATAATTTATGATCACTCACTGCGTCCACCTCCTAGTTTTTCAGCTTCGGATCCAGTGCGTCCCGAGGCCGTCACCGATCAAATTCATGGAAAATACTGCAAACATAATTGCCAGTCCAGGAAATGCAGTCAGGTGTGGCGCATCTCTTAAGAAATCACGTCCTGTTGAAAGCATAGCGCCCCATTCTGGTGTCGGAGGCACAATTCCAAGACCGATAAAGCTCATGCTGGCACAGGAAAGAATCGCCCCACCTATTTTTAATGTCGCCTGAACGATCAAAGGAGCCAGACTATTTGGAATAATATGGTGCATGATAATGTAAAAGTCTGTAGAGCCAGCAACTCTGGACGCATCTACAAATTCCTGATTTTTTAAGGAAAGAAGCGAAGCTCTCATAATACGACAATATGCCGGAACACTGGAAATACCAATGGCAATCATTACATTCTGCAGTCCCGTTCCCAGTGCTGCCACGATGGAGATATTCAACAAAATACTTGGAATCGCCATCATAATATCGGAAATTCTCATGATCACTGTGTCAAGGATACCACCATAGTATCCTGCAATAGCTCCCAGGGCACATCCTGCAACACAGGAGATGGATACCGCAATCAGACCAACCGTCAAGGAAATTCTTGCTCCATATAAGATACGGCTGAAAATATCACGTCCTAATTCATCAGTTCCAAACCAGTGTGCAGCTGATGGCCCTTGCAGGCGGATCAAAAGATTCTGTTCTACCGGATCGTATGGTGCGATCACATTGGCAAAAACTGCCGCAAAAATCAGCAGGAAAAGCATGGCAAGACCAATCATGGCCTGCTTATTTCTGCAAAATCTTCTCCATACCTCTTTTAACTGGCTTCGTTTTTTCGTTACTACCTGTTCATCCTGTACTGGAAGGGATGTCTGATTTTCATTTTTCATTTGTCTGCCCTCCTATTTATACTGAGACCGGATTCGTGGGTCCACATACGCATACAAGATATCAACTGCCAGGTTCACCAGGCTGAATGTCAGCTACCACCAATACGCCACCCTGTACCACTGGATAATTTCTAGCCTTGATCGCATCTACCATCATTTTTCCTAGTCCAGGAATTGCGAAAATAGATTCGGTTAAAACCGCTCCGCCCAATAAGTTGCCAAACTGGATACCAACGGTTGTAATAACCGGAATCAGGGCATTCTTTAATGCATGGACAATAATGATCTTCATCTCTGTCTGGCCTTTTGCTTCTGCTGTCACAATATAATCCTGTCTGATGACCTCCAGCATAGAAGATCGGGTCATTCTGGCAATGGCTGCTGCGGAACTGGTTCCGATGGTAACCGCCGGAAGAATCATGTATTTCCAGCCATTAAAACCAGATGCCGGAAGCAATTTCCAACGAAGGGCAAATAATAACATCAGTAACAATCCCTGCCAGAAGTTTGGCATGGCATTTCCTATCATGGCCAGGGTCATGGCAACACTGTCAA
This sequence comes from Lachnospiraceae bacterium AM48-27BH, assembly GCA_003478355.1. Taxonomy (GTDB): domain Bacteria; phylum Bacillota; class Clostridia; order Lachnospirales; family Lachnospiraceae; genus UBA3402. Next base: position 37,593 of record QUFC01000013.1, on the reverse strand, counting down.
ATATGGAGTATTGCTTGACCGCCGACACAATTCCAAACGTTAATCCAATGATCACAGCCAGAACGATGGAGCAGGATGCCAGTTTCAGGGAATTTGGAAATGCCTGGGCGATTCTGGCTGCTACCGGCTGCTTGGTTGCGTAGCAGATTCCCAGATCTCCATGAGCCACGTTCACCACATATTTTCCAAGACGTTCCACGTAAGTTCCATTTAATCCTAATTCTTCACGAAGTTCTGCTGCTGCCTCCGGCGTGGCATCATCACCCAGAATTGAATCAACTGGATCTCCAGGTGTTATGTACAACAACGTAAATACAATCACGATCACACCCAACATAACCGGGATCATCATCAAAAGCCGGCGAAACAAATATTTTAGCATGGTCATTCCTCCTAGTAGTGAAAAAGGGAGCCTGCCCTAACGTCAGACTCCCCATTTCGGACTTCTTTACTGCTTTGTTCCCATTATTCTACAAAATATACGGTTCTGAAATCATACATAGAAGTTGGTGTTGGATCAAATCCACGAAGCTTACTGCTTGCACCTACAATACTCTTGGTATATGCCAAATAGATAAATGGAGCGTCTGCATGAATCAGTTCCTGTGCCTGCTCAACCAGTTTTGCTCTCTCATCTGCATCTGTAGTTACGATCACCTGATCTAAAACTGCGTCAACTTCTGGATCAGAAAGCTCAGAACGGTCATTTCCAGAATACATACTGGAAGTATGGAACATATCATAAAGACCAGCACCTGCCTCCATCAATGGGAAGTTCGTTCCTGCACAGCAGATTTCAAAATCACCTTTGTTTAATGCAGATGTTAAAGTTCCAGACTCGGTTGGATTCAGTTCCAGAGTAACACCAACCTGTCCCCACATCTGCTGTAACAGCTCTGCCAGCATGTTATTAGTGGAACTTGCCAGATACTTAAACTCAACTGTTAAACCATCGCCATAGCCTGCTTCTTCCAGAAGAGATTTTGCTTTATCGATATCGTATCCGTACTGCTCTAAATCACTGCGATAACCCTGTAAGGTACTTGGTACTACACTAAGCATTGGCTCAGAAGTATCCGCACCGTAGCACACCTGACGAATAGACTCGGAATCAGTCGCATAATTTAATGCCTGACGTACACGAACATCTTTTAATACATCACTCTGGCAGTTTAATGCAATATAGCGGTCTGTTGCGCCAGTGTGAAGAATCAGCTGGGTGTCTGCGTTCTCTGCAATCCGGTCTGCATCGGTGTTTGGAATGGATAAGGCAAGATCAATACCACCGCTCTCCAGATCAATGGTACGACTGGAGCTCTCAGTAATAATACGGAAAGTATGGTATTTAAGATAGACTGGTCACCCCAGTAATCTTCATTTTTCTCGATCACAATGCTGTCTCCAGCTGTCCAGGAAACAAATTTGTATGGGCCGCTTCCCACTGGATTTCTACCGAACGCGTCATCGCCCACCTTTTCAACCTCTGCCTCAGGAACGATGGCAAGTCCTGGAGAACATAAGGTTGCTTCTACAAATGCGTAGGGAGTGGTTGTTTTTAAAATAAAGGTATAATCATCTGGTGCTTCATATCCTTCTGGGTCAAAATGGTCTGCCAGGTTATTGCCGTTGCTGGAATTAGCCAAACGCTTAAAACTGAATAATACATCTTTGGAGGTCAATGGTGTTCCATCATGGAATTTTACATCTTTTCTCAGATTGAATTTCCATGTGGTATCGTCTACCTGCTCCCATGACTCTGCCAGAGACGCCACCGGAGTCAGATTCTCATCAAATTTTAATAACGTATCGTAAATGCAATTATCGATCATTCGTTTTACCACCACGTTATTGCCATTTGGATCCAGACTGGCTGGCTCACGGTCCATGGCCACGATCATGGAATCCTTATCAGACTTTTTCTCGTCCTCTTCTGCCTGAATCGGTGCTACGTCTTTTGCCGCCTCTGATGTCTCCTGCGCTGCTCCTGTCGTTCCAGATGTTTCTGTTGTTTTGCCTCCACTGCACGCTGTCAATGCAACTGCAAGGCTTAAACCAACTGCTGCTAATAGTTTTCTCTTTTTCATAGGTCATCCTCCTTTTAATCAGCAATCTCTCAATAACCCTTGTTATTATTAACTAGATTTTATATGTTGTCTGATTATTTGTAAAGTTTATTTTTCCTATGAAAATATTTTGTTTTTCTTATGATTATGGTATGATGTACTTATATAGAAAAACATCTGTCTTTCCTGTACCACCACTTTTATCTATGAAGGAGATTTTTATGAACTTAAAAGAACAGCTATATGTCTGCACTCTGGCACAAACCGGAAGCTTATCAAAAGCCGCACAGCTATTATTCATCTCTCAGCCTGCCTTAAGCCTCTATATCAGCAATCTGGAAAAGCAGCTTGGAATTCAGCTATTTGATCGAATCGGCAAACAATTTACCTTGACCTATGCAGGAGAACTCTATGTAGAACAGGCAAAAAAAATGCTTGCCATGAAAGAAACCTTTGATTCTGAAATTTCAGAACTGATTAACGGTCGAAGCGAGCGGCTCCAGGTTGGTATCCAGTCCATCCGTTCCGCCAGTATGGCTCCTTACCTTCTTCCTCGGTTAGAAAATTCCTGTGAACGTTTAAAGATTATCTGGAAAGAAGACTTTTATCAGAATCTGGAAAAGATGCTCCTTGAAGATCAACTGGACATATTCTTATGTTCCTGCTCCACACCCAAAAAAGAATTTGTATATTATCCATTTTTCCAGGACGAGGTTGTTTTCTTTACCGGCGCTAATCATCCCATGGGAAAATACGCCCAAAAACGTCCAGGATTTAATTTCCCATGGATTGACCTATCACTTTTTAAGGAGGATCGTTTTCTTATGGCTCATGAGTGGCAGTCCATCTACAAAAACAGTAAACAAGTTCTGGACACCGTTGGTTTCTGGCCTTGTAATATTTTTACGGTTCAGCGACTGAATACCATGGCTGGTCTGGCAGCTAACGGATTCGGTGTTGGCTTTACCCAGTCCACCTACCTGGCAGAATTCCCACATCTTCCAGAACTGAACATTTACTCCATTCTGGAAAAGCCTCTTTATACAACCTTCTGCGCTGTTTACAAGAAGGGGAAAACGCTGCCGCTTTCCGCAGAGATTCTGATTCATTTGATGGAGCAATACGTGCAGCAGAATTTGTGTCCATGGAGCTATCCTGTTCCGAAAGACTCGCCGTTTCGGTAAAATTAGGAAGGAATCGTTTTCTATTGGAATCGGTTCCTTCCTTTTTGTTTTATTGACTATTTTACTCTATCGCAATCTGGTCACATTGTTTTAGGATTTCTTTTAAAGTCTGAGCGGACTTCCGCAGATTTTTGCATTCTTCCTCATTCAGGGAAATCGGCACCCGCACTTCAAATCCGTCCGCCCCCACAATGGACGGCATACTTAAAGCCACATCATCGATTCCAAATTCTCCATGCATCATCGTAGAAACTGGCAGAATGGATTTCTCATCCCTGATGATCACCTCGCAGATCCGCTTGATGGTCATGGCAACACCGTAATAGGTGGCCTGTTTTCGTTCAATGATCTCGTAGGCGCTCCGTTTCACGGTTTCTGCGATATTTTCCTGGATCTTATCGTGGTTCCATTGCCCCCGCATCTCACAGAAATCGTCTAACGGAACGCCGGAGATATTGGCGCTGCTCCATACAGCAATTTCACTGTCTCCATGCTCGCCAATGATAAATGCATGAACACTCTTACTGTCCACAGCCAGATGTTCTCCCACCTGATACTTTAACCGGGCAGTATCCAGAACTGTTCCTGATCCGATCACCCGATTCTCTGGAAATCCGGATAATTTCACCGTTACATACGTCAGGATATCCACTGGATTGGACACCACAAGCAAAATTCCCTGACAGTTTCGTTTTGTAATCTCTGGAATGATCTTCTGGTAAATACTGACATTCCGGTGCACCAGATCCAATCTGGTCTCCCCAGGCTTCTGTCCCGCTCCCGCCGTGATCACAATGATCGCCGCGTCCGCAATATCATCATAGCTGCCTGCGTAAATCTTCATATTTCCCACCAGCGGAATCCCATGGCCGATATCCATAGCTTCTCCCTCTGCCTTCTCCTGATCCACATCGATCAACACGATCTCCGCAAACAGCCGGTTCTGCATCAAAGCAAACGCTGCAGCCGATCCCACATACCCGCAGCCGATCATTGCTACTTTCCGTAAATTCACCTGTCCCATGCACTGTGCCTCCTGTCTCTTTCACTCCGCCGTAGTGTGATCCCGCGGAGCGATTTTTGTGTCATAGGACGAAGTTTCCTATGACATAAATAAAAACCCTTTGAACCTGTACAGAATTAGTCTGCACGGATTCAAAGGGTTTTATACGTTTTACTCTATTCCGCTGATAGGCGATAGGAATTCATTTGCTTACGTTTTTCCTCTGTCTCTGCCCTTCTTTATCTGCTTCCATTCATGTAATTCGCAACTATTCAGTACCTTCATAGTTACGAGCAAAAATCCATTCCAGATCAGCTTCGCTGATGGGATTTTTGCTTTCTAACCTATGTGTTCTTACGGTCAGCGCAGCATGTGCGCAGACCTACTGAATCGTTACCGTGATTCTTCATTTTCGAGGTCATCTGACTATCTGTTCGACACATTCCAGCTTGCTGACGGATACTTCATAAGCCACCCGCTTCTCACATTCCGACTCGCTGATCTTCTTTGTATACTCCCGGCTCTGGACTCTTCCCCAGATGCAGACTCTGGTGCCGACCTGGAAATTAGACGCATATCTGGCATTTCTGCCCCAGGCGATACATGGTATGTAATCGGATTTGCCATACGGACGGTTTACCGCCAGCAGGATATCCGCAATTTCCCTTCCAAGAGGAGTTTTCCGGTAGATTGGAGTCTTGCAGATATAGCCGTCCAGAAAGATCTGATTCGTCTTGGTATAATCTGTAAATTCCTCCATAAAATGGATCTCCCGGACAAATACAGAAAGCACCAGCCGGTTTCTGGAGCCTTCATGCCGGTTGTAAGAACGAAACTGCCCAATAGCCTCTACGGTACAGCCCTGATAATTTTCTGTAACATCAACCAGACGTTCTGAAACCATAAGCGGTATCACATCTGCCTGATCGCTTAAACGGTTGACTTCCAGATCCACCAGATAAAACCCCTCGCCAAACACTTCGTGGCTGAATGTGAAATCTGAAACGATCTTTCCAATGACACTTACCTTGTTGTTTTCAATAGTTTTTTCTGACATAGTATTTCTCCTCTTCCATTCTTTTTTAAGTTAGCTTATCCGCAACTATTCCGATTGTCTGAACAGTTACTCCGATTGCTAGTATAAAATGTATGAAAGGCAAGCTTTGGACATGTCAAAAAACGTTCGCAAAATTATGACAGGATTCTTATTCAATTGTTAAGGGGATGAATTGTAATATGTCTAATCTGGGAATTCTTTGACGAATGTCTGAAGCTAGAAATTCCTGAATTCAGAAAATCATTACGGGTATCAGTATAGCATATGTTTTTCGTTCTGGAAAGCCCTGTTGGGAACTTTTTACGCCACCTTTTTTATGCCTGTCATGTACAGTAACGTACCGTACACCATTTTCCTGCTCTTTCATATGTTATAGTAACTTCTGTCGTGGAGGTATGCTTGTGACCCCAAAGCTTCAGGTCAGGAATTTAAGCTATTCCTACCATTCACATAGTGGTGAGACCAAAGCCCTCTCCCATATTTCCTTTGATGTGGCGGATGGAGAATTTCTTGCAGTTGTCGGCCCATCCGGCTGCGGAAAATCCACCTTGCTGTCTCTTTTATGCGGGCTTCTGACACCGGAAGAAGGCTCCATCGTTATTGATGGAATTGACCGGAGAGATTCTCCCGCCGTCATCGGCTACATGCTGCAGAAAGACCATCTTTTCGAATGGCGTTCCATTCTCTCCAACACAGCCCTGGGTCTTGAGATCCATGGAAATGTTTCGCCCGATGATAAAAAGGACTTACTTTCTATGCTGAAAACCTATGGTTTAGAGCAGTTTTCCGCCTCAAGACCTTCTGAGCTTTCCGGTGGTATGCGGCAGCGGGCCGCCCTGATCCGTACCATGGCCTTAAAACCGGATATTCTGCTGCTTGACGAACCCTTCTCCGCCCTGGATTACCAGACCCGGCTGGAGGTCTGTGATGACATCAGTTCCATCATACGGACCCGTGGCAAAACAGCAATTTTAGTGACCCATGACCTATCCGAAGCCATCTCTGTGGCAGACCGTATCCTGATTCTTGGAAGCCGGCCCGGTCATGTAACCGGAATCATGAAAATCCAGTTTAACCAACCGTATGACCGTCCATTAGCCCGGCGCAATGCACCGGATTTTTCTGTTTATTTCAATCAGTTATGGAAGGAGATCAAAGAACATGACTGAATCCCGTCCCTCCAAAGCCCAGGAACGTTTCTTAAAAAATGAAAAACGCCACCATCTTCTGGTGGGAAGCGCCCGTTTTCTGGTGTTTTTCCTGTTTGCCGGGCTCTGGGAGCTCTCCGCAGATCTGGGGGTGATCGACTCGTTTATTTTCAGCAGCCCATCCCGGATCGTTCTCTGTTTTTATACTATGGCGATGGACAAAAGTATTTTTCTCCATATCGGAATCACTTTATATGAAACCCTGATCAGCTTCTTTCTGACTGTCCTGATTTCCGTCACCCTGGCAGTCCTTCTGTGGGCAAACCGCACTGCATCCCAGATCGCAGAACCTTACCTGGTCATGTTAAACAGCCTTCCAAAATCTGCTCTGGCGCCCCTGCTTATCGTCTGGCTCGGCAGCCATATGCATACGATCATTCTGGCTGCGGTTTCAGTGGCGGTATTTGGCTCTATTTTGACCTTGTATACAGGATTCACCCAGACAGACCCGGATCTGATCCGCCTGATCCGCTCCCTGGGCGGCTCCAAAAAGGATGTTCTCACAAAAGTTCTGCTTCCGTCCTCCATCCCCCTTCTCATCAGCACCATGAAGGTGAACATCGGGCTATGTCTGGTCGGAGTGATCATCGGTGAATTCCTGTGTGCCAATGCCGGGCTTGGATACCTGATCATTTACGCTTCCCAGGTTTTTAAGATGGATTTACTGGTTATGTCCATTGTGATTCTGTGCCTGCTCTCCACCTGTCTTTACCAGGGGATCGCATGGATCGAAAAAAGGCTGCCCTTTTAGCCAGGGCAGCCCTTTTCTGGTGTCATTTTTGCTTTCAAACCTATTGGATTTCCTTCAGATATCTTCCTAATGCATCCTGCCAGGAAGGAAGACGCTTAAATCCCATCTCGTCTAACTTGGACTTATCCATCCGGCTGTTCATCGGACGTTTCGCTTTCGCCGGATACTGATCACTGGTGACCGGGCTGACGGTTACGTTCATGCCCGCCTGCTTAAAGATCTCACAGGCAAACTCATACCAGCTGCACAGTCCCTCGTTCGTCGCATGATAACGGCCATATTTGTCTGTCTCGATCATGTCCACCAGCAGTCGTGCCAGATCATAAGTATAGGTCGGAGAACCGATCTGGTCCGCCACAACCGTCAGATGATCTCTGGTCTTACCAAGATTCAACATGGTTTTGATGAAATTCTTGCCATTCACGCCAAATACCCACGCAATACGGACAAGGAAGAACTTCTCCAGCGTTTCCACTGCCAGTTCACCCTCATACTTAGTCTGACCATAGACATTCAAAGGCTCTCTTTTATCATCCGGTTCCCATGGTCTGGTTCCCTGGCCGTTGAACACATAATCCGTGCTGATGTACATCATTTTACAGTTTAACGCTTTGCAGACTCTGGCGATATTCTCTGTGCCGCCTGCGTTGACCCGGCGGCACAGATCCACGTTGTCCTCTGCCGCATCTACGGCTGTATAAGCTGCACAATGGATCACTGCATCCGGCGCTGCCTCTGTGATGACCTTCTCCACAGAAGCTGCATCGGTAATATCCATTTCCTGGATATCCACGCCAATGCCCTCATGGCCTCTTCCCGCCAGTTCGTTCATTACATCATATCCAAGCTGTCCTTTTACACCTGTTACCAGAACTCTCATTACAGTCTCTCTCCATACATCTTGTCAAAATAATTCGCATACTCACCGGAAATGATGTGCTCCCACCACTCACGGTTGTTTAAATACCAGTCGATGGTCTGCTCAATTCCTGTATCAAAGGTATATTTTGGTTTCCAGCCAAGCTCGGTCTCTAACTTGGTCGGATCGATCGCATAACGTCTGTCATGGCCTGGACGATCGGTAACAAAACGGATCAGGCTCTCAGGCTTATTTAATGCTCTTAAGATGGTCTTGACTACCTCTAAGTTGGTGCGCTCGTTGTGTCCGCCCACATTGTAAACTTCTCCAACCCTGCCCTTGTGGATGATCAAGTCAATGGCCTCACAGTGATCGGATACGTGCAGCCAGTCTCTGACATTCTCACCGGTTCCATATACTGGAAGTTCCTCGTCTGCCAGGGCGCGGCTGATGATCAATGGAATCAGCTTCTCCGGGAAATGATATGGGCCATAGTTGTTGGAGCATCTGGAAATGGTCACTGGCAGTCCATAGGTTCTGTAATAAGCCAGTACAAACAGATCTGCGCTTGCCTTGGATGAGCTGTATGGGCTGGAGGTATGGATCGGTGTCTCCTCAGTGAAGAACAGATCCGGACGGTCTAATGGCAGATCTCCATACACTTCGTCCGTGGACACCTGATGATAACGTTTTACGCCATATTTCTTGCAGCGTCCAGAAGCACTCTGGTTCCCATGACGTTGGTCTGCACGAAAATGCCCGGGTCGGTGATGGAACGGTCTACGTGGCTCTCCGCTGCGAAGTTCACCACGATATCAAATTTCTCTTTCTCAAATAAATCCATGATAAATGGCTCATCTGCGATGTCGCCTTTCACGAACTTGTAGTTTGGCTTATCCTCAACCGGTTTTAAGGTCTCCAAGTTACCTGCGTAAGTCAACAGATCCAGGTTTACGATCTGATAATCCGGGTATTTATTTACCATGTGGTGTACAAAGTTTCCGCCGATGAATCCGGCTCCGCCTGTGACTAAAATCTTCATAATTTACTCTCCTTTGTGTATGTCTGTCATGCACTGCTCCGGCATAATTATTTATCAATGAATTTGCCTGCTAATACGTCCATCAGATACTGGCCATACTGGTTCTTCTTCAGCGGCTGGATGTTCTCCAGAAGCTGATCTTTGGTGATCCAGTGATTTAAGTAAGCGATCTCTTCCAGACATCCGATCTTTCTATGCTGATGTCCCTCTACAGTGCGGACAAAATTGGTCGCGTCAACCAGAGACTCATGTGTGCCGGTATCTAACCAGGTAAAGCCCTGTCCTAACAGTTCCACATCCAGTCTGCCCTGTTCCAGATAGATCCGGTTTAAATCTGTGATCTCTAACTCGCCGCGGGCAGATGGTTTTAAGCTCTTCGCATACTCCACAACCTTATTGTCATAGAAATACAGTCCGGTCACGCAATAATTGGACTTCGGTTTCTCCGGCTTTTCTTCGATGGAAATGGCACGTCCGTCTGCGTCAAACTCCACAATACCAAAACGTTCTGGATCATCTACATAATAACCAAATACCGTAGCGCCCTCCTGCTTGTTCGCAGCCCGCAGCAGTCTCTTCTTCAGACCGTGTCCTGCGAAAATGTTATCGCCAAGGATCATAGCAACATGGTCATCCCCGATAAACTCCTCGCCAATGATGAACGCCTGAGCCAGTCCGTCTGGAGACGGCTGAACTGCGTAAGATAAGCTGATACCAAACTGATGTCCGTCACCTAACAGTGCCTCAAATCTTGGGGTGTCATCCGGTGTGGAAATGATCAGGATCTCACGAATACCTGCGCTCATCAGCACCGATAATGGATAATAGATCATCGGTTTATCGTAAATTGGCAGCAGCTGTTTGGATGTTACCATAGTCAGCGGATACAGTCTTGTGCCGGAACCGCCCGCCAGAATAATACCTTTCATAAAGAATACCTCCGTTTATCATATGTTTTCCAGGATTGCGCAACTGATCATTGTGCAACCGGCATTGCATGCTTTACGCTGATGCAAATTGATTTCATTTTTCACTTCTAACTGATAGTATAAAGGATGACGTTACGTCACTGTCAAGAACTTTTTCATGATAGATGCAAAATTATCAATCACATATCAATTACTTATACGAAGATTCTCGATTTTAATCCAGAAGCACCATCACTCACTTTTCTTCCTGCACACGAACATTCCTGCCATTTTCGTGATCTTGATCGCCCCATGCTCCTCAATCTTCTTCTGCAAAAAAGCCTTAAATTCCAGCTGTCTCTGATTCAGGATCTCGCTCTGGTTCCCGTGGCAGGACAAGATATAATCCAGCAGCGGCTCCGCCTCATCCACCAGCAGATAATCCTCATACATCCGAAGTTCCACCTCTTCAAACTGTTCCCGCAGCATGCCCTCTCCATTTTCCAGGCCAAACAGCTCGTAAAGAGCTACCTCTGACAACGTGATTCTTGAATCGAATTCCTGCACCATGGAGGTGATCTCTTTCATGTGGTTTTTCCCATAAGTACTGCAATAGAAGGTTCCTCCCGTTTTCAGGACTCTCCGCACCTCTTTTAATGCCTGAGGCAGATTTTTCACATAAAACAGGACATGGTTGGCGATCACCGTATCGAACGCCTGATCCGGAAAGCTGAATTTCTGGCAGTCCTCGGTGCCAAACTGTATCTTCTTAGAAAATGCCGCCGGCATCCTTTCTTCTCTCAGGCGCTTCATGGCATCCTCTACCATTCCGGAGGAAATGTCCGTCAGATACAAACAGATATCGGGAATCTGACTCCTGTGACACCACAGCTCGCCATTTCCACATCCTGTCTCCAGCACCCGGTATCCATCTTTTAATGCAATCTGATCTGCCAGCCAGGTAAACCACGGTACCGGATTGTGGGAAAATCGCTGGTGCAGAGCAATCCGGACATTCAGGTTCACTGCATTTTTGTACTGTTCCACAATGGCGTGTTCCATGTTGGTGATATGGATCAGATTCAGAATATCGTTCCAGTCTACCTTACCCGACTGCTCCAGCATCTGCGCCGTATCCTCCAATGTTTTTTCCATCATCTGCAAATGCAGGATCCGCTTACGGATCAGGTCTTTCTGCAGCTCCAAAGAGTGGGCAATATCCTCAGAATCATCATTGATCGTCATAGCCATGATCTCTTCCAGGGAAAAACCCAGGTATTTTAAAGAGAGTATCTTCTGAAGGCGTCCAAAATCCTCATCTGTATATAGCCGATAGCCGGACTCACTGACCTTACTTGGCTTTAAAATTCCCTGTTTATCATAGAAACGGACGGTCCGGATCGTCACATTGGCCTTTTTTGCAAACTGCCCTGACGTATAATATTGTCCTCTCATGCCCACACCGCCTTTCTTTTTTACACTATCGTAACTATTCAGTACCTTCATAGTTACGAGCAAAAATCCATTCCAGATCAGCTTCGCTGATAGGATTTTTGCTTTCTGGCCTATGTGTTCTTACGGTCAGCGCAGCATGTGCGCAGACCTACTGAATCGTTACATACTATCTTATCATACATTGTCTGCCCTTGCAAATCCGGTATGCTGGCTTCCAACAGTCTTCCGATCGTATTACTTCGATCGTATTCTCCATCAACCAGTATATTTTTTTCATTTTTTATGCTATACTTTTTCCTATCTTAACGTATTGAAATAAGGAGATACCATCCATGAATCTTCAGAAAATCATGACCGGCCAGTACGTGGAACTGCCGAAAATGTTAGATGCCAGGGAACGCCGTCAGTTTGTCCAGCAGAAATTATTAAGCGAACACCAGCTTCCGCTGATTTCATTTACTTTAAATATTGTCGGACCTATCAAGGTCTTTCCACTTGCCATCCGTACCTTCGAGGAAGGGCTTTCCATGATCCGAACCCAGTGTATGGCATGGAAGCTTCCGATCATAGAAGAAAAACGAATCGAGGATATCACCGGATATGAGGCTTTCCTCGTCATCGATTCTGATGCCAGAACTGTAAAGGAAATCCTATGCCGCTTAGAGGAACGGACACCTTTAGGCCGGCTTTTTGATTTAGATGTGCTATCACCTGATGGAAGCAAGATCTCCCGGACAGATTTCCATATGCCGCCCCGCAAATGTCTCCTGTGCAACCAGGATGCTTTCGTGTGCAGCCGTTCCAGGACTCACAGCGTGGATGAGATCCTGACGCGGGAATGTGAGATCATGGAGGACTATTTCCATCACCAGTACGCCCACCAAATTTCCTCTCTCGCTATGGCATCCCTTCTCTATGAAGTAGCTGCCACCCCAAAGCCAGGACTGGTAGACCGTGACAACTCCGGCTCCCACAAGGACATGGATTTTTACACGTTCCAGAGCAGCGCTGTTTCTTTAAACCAGTTTTTTGAGGAATTTACCCTTTGCGGCATCAAAAATCATGAACGTTCCTGCGAAGACATCTTCGCCCTGATCCGTCCGATCGGCATCCAGGCAGAGGCTGTCATGAAACAGGCTACCAATGGTGTCAACACCCATAAAGGCATGATCTTCTCTCTGGGCATTTTCTGCTGTGCCCTTGGTTATCTTTATGGAAATGAGATTCCCTACACAGAAGCCTCTTTCCGTGACACCTGCCGTCAGATGACTGCCCACATTTTAGACGATTTCCAGGGCATTACCCTGGAAACTGCCAAAACCCACGGGGAACGCCTTTACGCCCGCTATGGCATCACCGGAATCCGTGGAGAAGCTGCTGATGGCTATCCAACCGTATTCGAAACCGCTCTTCCGGTATTCCGACAGTACCGGAATGAAGGCTTATCCGCCAATGATGCAGGTGTATTAACCCTGCTGCATATTATTGCGGGATCTGTAGATACGAATATCATTGCAAGATCTGATTATGAAACTTTCAGAAAAGTGCAGGCTCAGATTCAGAGCATGTTAAATTCAGGAATTGATACACGGGATTTTATTGCTGAAATAAGAACGTTGGATCAAGAATTTATCAAAATGAATATCTCGCCAGGAGGAAGTGCAGATATGCTGGCGTTGACTTATTTTGTGGCATCGTTGTAAATAAATATTGGCTAAGGTCCGGAGCCAAAGGCATACCAGTCCAAGGCGGACGCGCTCTCGCTCGGAGATGCAGCGTAGCCGTACTAAGGGCGCAAAAGACGCACCCTAAGGACGGACGTGCATCTACGGTCCGCTTTGGCCTGGTATGCCGCTGGCTCCTACGTTGTAGTTGAGGCTATTATATTGTCGCATGGCCAATACCGTAGGAGTCAGGCGGACATGCATGACAAGGAGGACCGTGGAAAACCGCCGGTACTTAGCTCGCGTCTTTTGCGAGCTTACGTACCGCTGCGTTTTTCCCCGAGCGAGAGCGTGTCCGACGGTCATCCTGTCCGCCTGACTCCGGCCCTTCGCCAACACACTTACTCCTGCACTTCCGCTTCTTCCAACTGCTGCGGCGCATTCCCCATCAGACTCTCAATCAGCGTCCAGATCTCATCTTTCCCCTGCTTCGTCTCCGCCGAAAATGGAATCAGAATCCCATCTTTTTCCATCCCCAGTCCCTGACGGACCAGCTTCACCTGTTTTGCCACCTGGCTTCTCTTGATCTTGTCTAATTTCGTTGCGATCACCACTGGATGAAATCCATTATACAGGATCCACTCATACATGGTCTTATCATTTTCTGACGGTTCATGCCGGATATCCACCAGCAGAAACACGCATTTTAACACATCGGATGACTTCAGATACCTTTCGATCATCTTCCCCCATTTCGCCTTCACTTCCTGGGTTACTTTGGCATAGCCATATCCCGGCAGATCCACGAAATAGAGTTCGTCATTAATATGATAAAAATTAATCGTCTGGGTCTTACCCGGCTGGGAAGAGGTACGGGCAAGAGCCTTACGATTTAACAGGCCATTGATCAGAGAAGATTTTCCTACATTGGATTTCCCTGCAAAGGCAAACTCCGGGTGATCATTCTGCGGAAACGTACTGGTCACACCGCAGACAGTCTCCAGTTCTGCTTTTTTTATAATCATACGTTAACTCCTTTCAGAACCTGATCAAGCACCTCTTTCATAGTGCTGACATAAACGATCTCAAGACCATCCAGAATCTCTTTCGACAGTTCCCCAATATCCGGTCGGTTCTTATCCGGAACCAGAACCTTTTTCATGTGGGCCATTTTCGCTGCCAGGATCTTCTCCTTCAGGCCGCCGATCGGCAGTACCCTTCCTCTCAAGGTAATCTCACCGGTCATGGCTGTCTTACAATCCACCAGACGATTGGTCACTGCAGAAAGCATGGCTGTCGCCATGGTAATACCCGCAGATGGACCATCCTTTGGCACAGCGCCCTCCGGGATATGGATATGTAGGCTGTGAGTCTCAAAATAATCATCTGCTACCTGGTATTCCGGGCTGATGGAACGGACGTAAGTTAAGGCAATCCGTGCGGACTCCTTCATCACATCACCCATTTGTCCCGTCATCAGCAATTCTCCCTTGCCAGGCATCACATTGACCTCGATCTGCAAGGTATCTCCGCCAACACTGGTCCATGCCAGACCACGGACGATTCCAACCTGATCTTCCTCATTGGCGTCTTCAAAGGAAATCCGCTCTTTGCCCAGGTATTTCTCCAGGCTGTCTTCTCTTACATGAATTTTTACATTTTTATCTTCCAGATACTCTCTTGCCGCTTTCCGACACACATCACCGATCCGGCGCTCCAGATTACGGACCCCGGCTTCTCTGGTGTAATTATGAATGATCTTCCGGATTGTCTCATCACTGATCGTAAGGACCCCACCCTTCAGTCCATTTTTCTCCATCTGCTTCTCCACCAGATAATCTTTGGCAATATGAAACTTCTCATTTTCCGTATAGCTGTTGATCTCGATCACTTCCATACGATCCAGCAAAGGACCCGGAATAGTCTGAGTGGTGTTCGCAGTTGCGATAAATAACACCTGTGACAGGTCGATCGGCGTTTCCACATAGTGATCGCGGAACTTCACGTTCTGCTCTCCATCCAGCACCTCCAACAGTGCAGAAGAAGTATCCCCCTTGTAATCACTGCTGACTTTATCGATCTCATCCAGAAGCATCAATGGGTTGCTGACGCCAGCCTGGCGCAATCCCTCAACCAGACGGCCTGGCATAGCGCCTACATAAGTCTTTCTGTGACCACGGATCTCTGCTTCATCGCGGACACCACCCAGACTGATGCGGACATATTTCTTATTTAATGCTCTGGCCACGGAACGGGCAATGGAAGTCTTGCCGGTTCCAGGAGGACCTACCAGACACAGGATCGGCCCATTTCCTTTCTTACTCAAGGTACGGACTGCCAGATACTCCAGAATACGTTCTTTCACCTTCTCCAACCCATAGTGATCCTCGTTTAAGATCTCCTCAGCATGGCGGATATCGTTATTATCTCTGGAAACCTTCTTCCATGGCAGTTCCAGAAGCGTCTCAATGTAAGTCCGGAGCACATTGGCTTCCTGGCTTCCGCTTGGCATCACCTTGAATCGTTCGATCTCTTTCTTTAATTTGTCTTTTGTTTCCTTATCTGCTTTCAGGCTTTCCAGCTGATGGCTGTATTCATCCGCCTCGCTGGATGGACTGTCCTCTCCCAGCTCCTCGCGAATGATCCGCATCTGTTCCCGGAGAATATAATCCCTCTGGTTTTTATCAATGCTTGCTTTCACCTTACCCTGAAATTCCCGTTTTACCCGTCCTACTTCGATCTCATTGATCAGATGGTGCACCAGAATTTCATAGCGCTGGCTGGTATAAAGAGCCTCCAGCATCTCCTGGCGTTCATGATACTCCCACGGAAGCTGGATCATGATCTGGTCCATCAGCTGATCCAGATCTTTGATCAGAAGCATAGGCGGAATCACTTCTTTGGCCAGCTTGGTAAAATCTGCGCCATACTCCTCCAGTTTTTCCTTCAGAATCCGGCACATGGCTTCTCTGGCAATCGGATCAAGATCTTCTTCCTCCTGCATCTCCAGTTCCTCGATCCGTGCCATCAGCATCGGATCTTCACTATCTAAATCTAAAAGCTCTGCTCTCTTCAAGCCTTCCACCATGACCCGGATATTTCCTCCAGGCAGTTTCACCATCTGTTTCACCAGTGCGATGGTACCAACCTGATACAGATCCGGAAGTCCCGGTTCTACCACTTCTGGTTGTCTCTGAGTCACCAAAAATACCTTCTGATCCGATACCATGGCTTTTTCCACGGCTGCAACGGACCGTTTCCGGTTAATATCAAAATGGATCATCATCGCAGGAAATACCGTCAGGCCCCGTAACGCCACTGCTGGCATAGTAATGACTGTTCCTTCCATTCAGGAATCTCCTCCTTTTGTATAATTCTATCTCATCAACAGGCTCTGCCACTGGCAGTTTCTGTTGATGCATGGCAACGAATAAAAATGGAGGCTTTATGGGCCCCCATTTTCACAAAAGCCGTTTAAGCGATCTCTCCCGGCCGTTCTTTCTTTAATCTCTGTGCTTTGCTGGCCTGTGGTACAGCGGTATCCCGGTACACAAGCTCCGGTTCACCTGTGCCATCTACCACACCTTTTGTAATGGTACAGATTCCAACATTATCATCGGATGGAATCTCATACATCATATCCATCATCACAGATTCCATGATAGAACGAAGTCCTCTGGCTCCGGTCTTTCGCTCCGTTGCCAGATGCGCTACCTCTTTCAATGCATCATCCGTAAATTCCAGCTTCACATCATCGATTTCGAAGAGTTTCTGATACTGTTTTACCAAAGCATTTTTCGGTTCTTTTAAGATCCGTAAAAGCGCTTCCTCTGTCAGAAGTTCCAGGGATACAAAGACCGGCACACGACCGATAAATTCCGGAATCAAACCAAATTTCACCAGATCCTGCGGCTCTGTCATCTTTAACAGCTTATCAATATCGGTATCGTTTTTGTTAACGATCTCTGCATTGAAGCCAATGGAACCTGTGCTGAGACGGTTCTCAATGATCTTCTCCAGACCATCAAAAGCCCCGCCGCAGATAAACAGGATATTGGTAGTATCGATCTGGATCAGTTCCTGATGAGGGTGCTTTCTGCCTCCCTGCGGAGGAACACTGGCAACGGTGCCTTCCAGAATCTTTAATAATGCCTGCTGAACACCCTCTCCGGATACATCTCTGGTGATTGAAACATTCTCTGATTTTTTGGTGATCTTATCAATCTCATCAATGTAGATGATGCCGTACTCTGCCTTGGAAATATCATAATCCGCAGCCTGGATCAGTTTTAACAGGATGTTCTCCACATCCTCACCTACATAACCTGCTTCTGTCAAAGCTGTTGCATCCGCAATCGCAAATGGAACATTTAAGATTTTGGCAAGTGTCTGTGCCAGATAAGTTTTACCAGAACCAGTTGGTCCAAGCATCAGGATATTACTCTTCTGTACATCCACATCCATTTTTTTAATGGAAGTAATTCTCTTGTAGTGATTATAGACGGCCACAGACAATACTTTCTTCGCTTCGTCCTGTCCGATGACGTATTCATCCAGAAATGCCTTGATCTCCTTCGGTTTGTACAGATTAATATCTCCGAAGCTCTCAGCGGCATGCTCCTCTTCCGGCAGTTCCTCTTCCAGGATCTCAGAACACAGGTCAATGCATTCATCACAAATGAACACATTATTATTTCCTGCGATCAGCTTACGAACCTGGTCCTGGGTCTTTCCACAGAAAGAACAGCGGATCTTCTCGTCAACTCTGCCCGGCATATTCACACCTCGCTTCCTTATTTTGTCACGCCAGATTACAGCGTTTCATTCTAGTTAGTGTTTGGAGATTACTGCATCAATCAGACCGTATTTTACAGCCTCTTCTGCAGTCATGTAATTATCGCGTTCTGTATCGCGTTCAATTACCTCCAGCGGCTGACCGGTATTGGCAGCCAGAATCTCATTTAATTTCTTCTTCGTGCGAAGGATCTGCTCTGCAACAATGCGGATCTCGGTAGCCTGACCCTGTGCCCCGCCAGATGGCTGATGGATCATCACCTCAGCGTTTGGAAGTGCAAATCTCTTGCCCTTTGCACCGCCAGCCAGCAGAAACGCACCCATGCTTGCTGCCATACCCATACATACCGTGGAAACATCACACTTAATGTAGTTCATGGTATCGTAAATAGCCATGCCTGCAGTAACAGAACCGCCCGGGCTGTTAATATACAGGTTGATATCCTTCGTCGGATCCTCAGATTCCAGGAATAGAAGCTGCGCCACTACAAGGCTGGCTGTTACTTCGTTAACCTCTTCTCCGAGGAAAATAATTCTTTCTTTCAGCAGACGGGAATAAATGTCATAAGAACGTTCTCCTCTGCTTGTGGATTCAATGACATAAGGTACTAAACTCATTTTCCATCCTCCTGTCTTTTTTCGTTTCCGAATCTCTCTCCGTTCAAGTCGAACGTTATTACTCACCACCAAAAGAGGTGGGAGTCTTCTCGACTGAGATAAATCGAAAAGAATCCGGCAGCCATGCACCTGCTCCGGCAGGTGATCCCTTCCGGGCAGGACATGGTTGCCGGACATACATCAAATCAGATTAAACTCTGATCTCTTATGCAAGTTTTGCTTCTTTAACCAGCAGGTCAACTGCTTTCTGTACAGCTAAGTCCTCTTTGATCTGAGCCAGCTCGTTCTCACCCATGAAGCTCTTAACTTTCTCTAACTCCATCTTGTAAGCGTCAGCCATCTCCTGAAGCTCTTTCTCTACTTCCTCATCAGCAACCTGGATGTTCTCAGCTTTTACAACTGCTTCCAGAGTCAGTCTGGTGCGGATACGTGTCTCAGCCTGTGGCTTGGTCTGATCCTGCAGATCCTTTAAAGTCATGCCTGTGAATTTCATGTACTGATCCAGAGACAGACCCTGGCTCTGCATTCTGCGGGCATAGTCGTTGATCATGTTCTGTACCTGGCTCTCGATCATTGGCTCAGGGATCTCCATGGTTGCGTTCTCAACAACTTTAGCAACTACACGGTTCTCGTTCTCTGTGTTAGCTGCTTTTTCTTTGCTCTCTGCAAGTTTTGCCTTTAAATCAGCTTTGTATTCATCCAGAGTATCAAACTCGGAAACTTCTCCAGCAAACTCATCGTTTAACTCCGGAAGCTCTTTCACTTTGATCTCTTTTACAGTTACTTTGAACATTGCTGGTTTGCCAGCCAGTTCCTTTGCATGATACTCAGTTGGGAAAGTAACGTTAACTTCACACTCTTCGCCAATGTTCTTGCCGATCAGCTGCTCCTCAAAAGTATCGATGAAAGAGTGGGAACCGATGGTCAGCGGATAGTTCTCGCCCTTACCGCCCTCGAAGGTCTTGCCATCAACAAATCCTTCGAAATCAATAACAGTCTGATCACCATCAGCAACTGGTCTGTCCTCAACAGTTAACAGTCTGGAGTTCTGCTCCTGAACTCTCTTTAACTCTTTCTCTACATCCTCATCAGTTACTTCAGCGGATACCTTCTCAACTTCTACGCCTTTATACTCACCTAAGGTTACTTCTGGCTTTACAGCTACAGTAGCGGTGTAAATGAAATCTTTGCCTTTCTCGATCTGAACCAGGTCGATCTCAGGTCTGGAAACGATCTCCAGCTTGCTCTCAGCAGCAGCCTCTGGATAAGTCTCATCTAATACGATATTAGCAGCCTCCTCGTAAAATACCTGAACGCCGTACATCTTCTCGATCATGTTCAGAGGTGCTTTACCTTTACGGAAGCCAGGGATCGCAAAGCGATTCTTGTTCTTATTATATGCGGTCTTGATAGCCTCTTCAAACTTCTCAGCCGGCACTTCTACGGTCAGCTTTGCCATGTTCTTTTCTAAATTCTCTACTTGTAAACTCATGCTATGGGTTCCTCCTTGAAATATATGTGAACCGCCAGGGCTAAGGGCGTTACACTTCAAGTTAGCATTATATCATAGTTTTCAAGTAAATACAAGCACTTGTGGCATTTTCGTAGATATGTTATGATCATGTAACGATTCAGTATCTTCACGCAGCATGTGCGCAGACCTACTGAATCGTTACATGATATTCAAGTCGAACGTCCGTGAGACTTGGCGCGTGATTCTGGTCAGCGAAGCTGACATATTCCTATCAGAATCACTGCGCATCCTCGCGGAGCGTTTATCTCAGTCGGAGACCCACCTCCCACTGAGACAATTTGCTATTACTCACCACCTAAAGAGGTGGGAGTCTTCTCGACTGAGATAAACAGATATTTTCAAGAAAGGATTTAGAAATGGAAATCGAACGTAAGTTTCTGGTCTCTGTCCTTCCAGAGGGCTATGACCACCATCCATCCCATCAGATCGAACAGGCTTATCTCTCCACAGACCCGGTTGTCCGGATCCGCAAAGAAGATGACCAGTACTATCTGACCTACAAATCCAGGGGGCTGTTGGCGCGGGAAGAATACAATCTCCCGTTAAACCAGGCTTCCTACGAACATTTATTGACAAAAGCTGACGGCATCGTTTTGACCAAACAGCGTTTTCTCATCCCGCTTCCCGGCACCTCCTACACAGCGGAGCTTGATATCTTTTCCGGCCACTACAAAGGCTGATGTTAGTTGAAGTCGAGTTTGAAACGAAGGAGCAGGCGAACGCCTTTGTCCCGCCAGAATGGTTTGGAAAAGACGTGACATTCTCCGGAGAATATCAGAACAGCAGGCTGGCCTCTAAGTCCTATTGACCATTTCCAGAAATTTTCACATGATCGATCAGATATTCCGTGTCTACATGTTCTCCATCTACCAGCTTCATCAGCACTTCCGCTGCCTTTTTCGCCTGTCCATGGTAGTCATTCAGCACCGTTCCGGTCACATTTCCATCGCGGACCGCTGTCACGGTGCTTCTCAAACCATCCACACCAACCAGACAGATATCTTTTCCAACCACTCTGCCAGCTTCTTGGATTGCTTCTGACGCTCCATTGGCCATAGCATCATTGTTGCAGATGATCACTTCCACCCGCCGTCCATACCGTTTCAACGCCTGCTCTGTCAGTTCCTTTCCACGGGACTCTTCCCAGTTTCCAGATACTTCCGTCAGCTTCTGCACACGGATTCCCTGGTCTGTCAAAGTTTTCACCGAGTATTCCGTGCGGTTCTTCGTATCTTCCGCATCCAGATCGCCCTGAATCATCACATAAGACACCATGCCATCGCCATTAAAGTCTCCATGCTCCGGCGATTCCAGAATCAGCTGCCCCTGATAAGCGCCAGCCTGTCTTCCATCGGTCCCTACCCAGGATGCAGCGATTTTCTCCTCGCTCCAACGCTGTTTTTCCTCTTCCGTCGGCTCACTGTTAATAAAAACCACCGGGATCTGTTTTTCTGCGCACTGATCTGCCAGTGCCGGAATTTTGGCTTCTTCCACGGCCTGTATAATCAATCCACAGACACCCCGCTCCATGAGTTTTTCAACCTGTTCCTGTTGTTTTTCCAGGTCTTCTTCAGCATAAAATGTAAAAATATCATTTGCCTCAATCCCATAATTCTCTATAAAACTATTTTTCAATTCTTTCGTGATCAGTTTCATAAAGTCATCGTCATAGCGGTAAATGCAGATGCCAATCTTTTTTGCAGAAACGGTTTCTTCCGCTCTCTCTTCTGTTGTTTGTTTTTCAGATGTCGTTTGCGCTGTTTGTGTGGTCTTCACTTCTCTGGTATAGAAAATTCCTGTCGCAAACGTAACAGCAGCCACCATCACAATGGCAGCTGCTCCTTTTTTCTTTTTATTCATCGATTTACAGATCGTCCAGATCCTCTTCACTGACCAGTTCATCATACTCCTGTCCGTCTAAGAACTCATCAAATGCGTCGGCTGCAGCCTCGTACTCATCATCATCCTGAATGTTGTCCAGTTCAGGCTGTCCGTCTACTTCGCTGTAACGGTATAAATAAACCTCGCCCTCTTCATCCTCTGCGCCATCCAGCGGAAGCAGCGCGATATAATCTCTTCCTGCTGCCTCAAAAATCGTAAGAACCGCACACTCCAGTTCAGTATCATCGTCCAGAGTCAGGGTTACGGTCATTTCCTCTCTCTCTTCTTCGTTCGGATCTACGTTCTGATTCTTTGCCATATTTTTTCCTTTCCTTTTCCGGTGGTATCCAGATCTTTGTCATTTTGGCAGATTTCCTGCATAGTTCCATGCTATCAAATGTATAACAGAAACGCAAGCATTTTTTTACGATTCCACTCCTCTGCATCCGGCAGCTACCTGAAATCACTTAATATTCGATCCCTTCTCTGGCTCCGGTTCCCTGGTCAAATGGATGCTTCCGTTTCATGATCTCTGACACATAATCAGCCCTGTCAAGCAGCGCCTTAGATGGGCCTCGCCCTGTCAGCACCACTTCCAGATTCTCTGGTTTTGATTTCAACAGTTCCAGCAGCCGTTTTTCCTTCACCAGCCCATAATTGCAGACCGCCATGATCTCGTCCAGCACCAGAAGTCCTGCTTTCTGCTCTTCTGCTATCTGCCACGCCTGTTCCAAAAGACCGCTGTAATAGACCGCCGCTTCTTTCTTCTGTTCCTCCGTCATTCGGAAATAAAACCCGAAAGTTTTCGTACATGGAATCACCGTAATCCCCGGAACCTGTTTCAGCACAAACACTTCCCCAGAGTCATCGGTCTTTAAAAAACGGGCAATCACCACCCGTTTTCCTCTTCCCGCCGCCCGGACTGCCAATCCAGTGGCAGCCGTGGTTTTTCCTTTGCCATCACCGCAGTAAATGTGGATCAGCCCACGTTCGGACCTGTTTCCTGTCTCACTCATGCTTTCTTTCCTCCATGAACCGGCGATTCCAGTACTGGTGATAAGTATTCCGAAATAAACCGGGACCGTTCCTGCTTCTTGCCATACCGCTCCTGCACATAACACACATGGAGCCGTTCCTTGGCCCTGGTCATGGCCACATAGAACATCCGCCGTTCTTCCTCCACATCCACGTCCAGAACTGCTTTCCTGTGTGGGGTAATTCCCTCATTGGCATCCAGAATAAACACAATAGGGAATTCCAGTCCCTTGGAACTGTGCATAGTCATCAGCGCCACGCCCTCATTCTGTCCCTTCTGGGCTTTCGCCTGCTCCTTTAACCGTTCCTTATATTCCTTCATGTGCTCAAACCAGGCGTCCACCTCTTTAAACCCAGCGGCACTCTCCTTTAACTGGTCTGCCACATCCAGCAATTCCTCGGATTTCATCCGGCGGAACTGGGCGTATTCCTTCAGATAATCATCATATCCAACGGCTTTGCGGATATAATTGACCGCTGCCACCGGAGCCATGGAACGGATCATCAGCAGGTCATATTCTAACTGCTCCACCCGCTCCACCATCCAGTTCCGGTCCTGGTAAAAGGACTTGATGGCATCCCAGGAGATTTTCCCATCCCCCAGGGCATCCCGGCTGATATAGCGGTTTGGCCGGTTGATGATCTGCAAAATATTCCCACGGCTTAAATCCCCGTGGGCTGCCTGGATGTAGGCTAAAATATTCTTCGAGATCCAGTGTTCATATAAATTCGGCAGCGAGTCTCTCATGGAAAATGGAAGGTTGTACTCCATCAGTTTTTCAATCATCAGACGGGGATTTAGATTCGTCCGGTAAAGCACTGCCATATCTTCCAACAAATATCCCGCCTTCCGGTAATCCTGGATCGCTTCCACGATCTGCATGGTCTCCTCCTGGGGATCATGACTCATCAAAGTCACTACCGGCTTTCCACTGCCCTTAAAGGCTTTCAGATCCTTCTGATAGCGTTTCTGATTATGAGCGATCAGCCTGCAGCTGTATCCACGATATCTGATGTGGAACGGTAATTCATGCCTAACAGTGTCATTTTGGCCTGCGGATAATCCTTGGTAAACCCCAGCATGATCTCCGGCTTCGCACCACGGAACCGGTATACGGACTGGTCGTCATCGCCTACGATAAACAGATTATCCTGTGGCTTTGCCAGCATCCGCACAATCTCGTACTGTACCTTATTAATATCCTGAAACTCATCCACCAGGATATACTGAAACTTCCGCTGCCATGCCGCCAAAATATCCTTCCGCTGGGTAAACAGTTCATGGCACATGACCAGCATGTCATCAAAATCCAGAAGATTACCCCGGCGCAGCCGTTCCTCATAGCCCTTATACAGTTTTTTAAAGACTGCCTCCGAGCAGTTCTGGGAATAATAATGCTCCAGATCCAGCATCTCGCTTTTCACGAAGCTGATCTCACTGAGCACACCGGAAGTAAACTCGTGCTCATCCTCGATGTCCAGTTCATACTGATCCACCAATTCCCGGATAAACTGATTTTTCTGTTCATCCCGGACAATATTCGATGCCTGAAACCGGTATGCATATTTTAAGATGGTAAAAAATACAGAATGGAACGTTCCGAAGCTGACCCGGCCCCCATGACCATCCATCAGTTTTTCAAAACGTTCCTGCATCTCTCTGGCTGCTGCTTTCGTAAAAGTTACCACCAGGATGGCCGAAGGGTCAACCTGGTGGTGCTCAATCAAATATTTCACCCGGTGCGTGATCACTGTGGTCTTGCCAGAACCAGGACCAGCCAGCACAAGCATCGGGCCATCTCGGTGCTGGATCGCCTCCAGCTGGGACGGATGAAATGCCATATATTCCTGCCCGCCTATGTTTTCTTACGATCAGCACAGTAAATGTGCAGACCTTATTCGTTACTTAACTTCTCAATTCCCTTGCGGATACGCGCCAGGGACTCCTCCTTACCAAGGACCTCCATGATCTCAGTTGCACCGGCTGGTGTCATCTGTTTACCAGAAACCGCAGTACGGATCGGCCACATCACCAGACCGGTCTTTACGCCTTTCTCTGCTACATAGGCAGATAATGCTGCATAAAGAGCGTCATTGGAGTAGTCCTCCTGTGCTTCCAGGATCGGAAGAACCTCTTTTAAAATCTCTAAGGAAGTTTCTTTGGTACTCTTCATCTTCTTGTGACAGAACATCTCCACATCGTACTCTGGAAGTGCCTCAAAGAAATCAATATGCTCTGCAATATCCGGGAAAATCTCGATTCTGGTCTTCACCATGGCCGCGATCTTCTTCAGATCCATATCCTTGGTGATCACTTTCTTGATGTACGGCTCAGCCATCTTATAGAATTTATCCATATCCATCGCTTTCAGATACTCGCCGTTCATCCATTTTAATTTCACCACATCAAAAACAGCCGGGGACTTGCTGATGTTGTGGTAATCAAATGCCTTCACCAACTCCTCTAACGAGAAGATCTCCTGATTATCCTCTGGAGACCAGCCCAGTAAAGCCACATAGTTTACCACCGCTTCAGAAACAAAGCCCTGCTCGATCAGATCCTCGTAGGAAGCATGTCCGCTTCTCTTGCTTAACTTCTTATGTTCCTCATTCGTGATCAGTGGGCAATGTACATAAACCGGAACTTCCCAGCCAAATGCGTCATACAGACGGTTGTATTTTGGAGAAGAAGACAGATACTCATTGCCTCTTACCACATGGGTGATGCCCATCAGATGGTCATCTACGACATTGGCAAAATTATAAGTCGGATAACCATCCGATTTGATCAGAACCATATCATCTAACTCGGAGTTATCAACCGTAATATCTCCGTAAATCTCATCGTGGAAGGTTGTAGTTCCCTCTGTCGGGTTATTCTGACGGATGACATATGGCTTGCCTGCTGCTAAATTCGCCTCAATCTCTTCCTTAGAAAGATGCAGACAATGCTTATCATAGGTCATGATCTCCTCTCCATTTACCACATGCTTTAAGGAGTTCAGACGCTCCTGGTCACAGAAGCAGTAATAAGCCTCGCCTTTCTCGATCAGTTTCTTCGCATATTCCAGGTAAATGCCTGCTTTCTGGCGCTCGCTCTGTACATATGGGCCAACACCGCCGTCTTTATCCGGGCCCTCATCATGTACCAGACCAGTCTCTTCCAGTGTCCGGTAAATGATCTCAGTTGCGCCCTCTACAAAACGCTCCTGGTCTGTATCTTCAATACGAAGAAGGAAATCTCCACCCTCATGCTTTGCGATCAGGTATGCGTATAATGCAGTTCTTAAGTTGCCTACGTGCATTCTTCCTGTCGGGCTTGGTGCGTATCTGGTTCTTATCTTTGTCATAATTCAAAACACTCCTATATTGTTCTACGGGCATGTGCCCGGATTTTTACACGCTGTAAAATATTATACCGCTTGTTCTGACAAATTACAACCCGTTTTCGCCTGTGTACCGGTAATTATGCCGATCCATGTACGATAACACCAGAGTTACCGGTCTGACAATTATTTTGTCTCCACAAACTTCATGGCCTGCACCCAGACTGCCTTATTCTGCTTCCATACCTTGTCAAATTCACTGAGCGGCAAAGGACATGCCACACTTCCCACCTCAATGGTCACACCAGCCACCGGATTGTCCTTGGACTGCATCCAGTCTTTATAACCACCTTTACCGTCACTTCCATCCAATTTATAACCAGTCACAGTTCCCAGGCTGTCTGCCAATGCCTTGGACGCATCCTTCACCCTGCTGGTATTGGTATCCCAGTAGATGATATTGCCCATGGAATGGTAGCTGATCGTCGCTGCCCACGGGTACTTATCCGCCATAGCCGCCAGTGCCTGGCTCTCCGGCTCCGACAACGCTGCTGTTCCCTTATACCCGGAATAAGACGCGCTGACCGCCGTAGAAGTCACCCCCTCCCAGTCTGCCGGGAAGTTATGGTTTAGATCCACGCCTGCTGCATTACTTTTCCAAATTGTTAAATACTTATCCATGTCAAGAGTGGTTCTTCCAAGCTCCTTATCTTTCGCGTATGCCGTCAGGATCGTCTGCTTTAAGAAATCCGACCGGATTCCATTCAGTCCCGACTGGGCCAGGGTCACTCCGTCCGGATTACTCATAGGAATCATGTGAACCGCCACCTGCTGAAACAGATCCGAAAGGGCTGTATTGTCATAATGACCCTTATCATAAAAATTCAACGCCGTCTCCAGCTGCTTCATCATCAGAAGCGGCGTCATATACTCTCTCGCATGGATCGCACCCTGCATCAGAATATGCTTCGGCGCATTGACATTTCCCACGATCACCTCGTAGATGTCCCGTCCATCCTGGGATCTGCCGATCACATTGATCTGCATTTTATCGCCGTACCGCTCTTTCAGGGCATTGATATCCGCCACCATCTGGTCATAAGTATATTTCTCCACCGGTTTCACCACCGGATTTGGGATCATCGCATCCAAAAAATCATTAGAAGGGATCAACGCATTACCAACTGCACTGCTCACATTCTCCTCTTCCCGGATACCCGGTCCAATTTCCTTCACCGCATCCCGGCCCTGCTCTCCATTCCGGTACCCTTCTGGAACCAGCATATCCGGCCCGATCACTTCCTCTGCCCAGGCTTCCCCTGTCGCTCCTATCACCGGTGCCGTAAGCCCAAGAAAAACCGCACCCGTTACCGCGTAGAATAATTTTTTCATGTATATCGCCTCCAGTTTTCTACATATGCTATGGTACTCTATATTTATCTGGGGGTCAACGAAAGAATTCTTACGGGTTTCTTGGGAAAATGTAAGAGAAATTTTTCCACCACCTCTAATTCTAAAGATCTGCCAACAGCAAATTCTCCGGATACCCCAGAAACTGATAAAACAACGATTCCGGGAAATACCTCTCCGTATTCAGGATCGAATCAAACTTGCCCTCCATCCCCTCTTCTGCCAGCATTTTCTTCAAGATCTGGACGGTATCCTCATACGCATGGCCAAACCGCATACGCCTGTTTGCCCTGTTCAATTCAAAATCCATCAGCCGGAGTTCTCCACGTTCATTTTTCCCATACATCCATTTCGTCAGCTGAGAAGAAGCATACATGATCTCGTGGATGGCATTTCCGGCCGTTACGCCCGTCCATGCCTCTAACACGTTCCGATACTGCCTGCTACCTTTCTGCGCCTCGATAAGATAAGTAAAAAATCGCGTTAGAATAATGGCATTCCTCCCGGCATTCACTGGAATCGCATTGGCCAGCACTGCCACCGCTCCCATACGCAGCAGCAGATCTGCCACATGAACACAGCCACTTCCCCTTGGCACCGTCATACACGCACTGAGCATCACGAGCGGCGGCATTGCCATCTCCTTCTCATCTGCCATCCAGTGCTCTGTCCCGATGACCAGCCCGGCAATATTTCTCTCCCGCATATAAAACCCATGGACAGAAATGATCAGCCCTTCTGCATCCCGGTTCTCCCGCAAAAACTGTTTTAATCCTTCCACATTTTCGCATCTTCGATATCGGAACATAAAATTCGGATTTTCTCTGTCAAACCTTTCCAGCGTCTGGACAACAGTCGCAGACTGCCTAAGGATCCATCGGTTTTCCGCCGTATCTGGAACACATTCTGCAAATAAAATCGTACACTTCTTATGTAACAAAAACTGTTTGTTCTTTATCATTTCCATTGGCAGGGTTCTGCCAAATGGTGTGATGGAATGAGATGAAACCGGCTTTAAGGAATGCAAAGGCATTGTGGTCCCCGGTAAAATTCCAAGCCCGATCGGCGCATTGGAAAATATAGAAATATGTTTCGCTCTTCCAAGAATCATTCTCTGATTTTCCGTAAATTGTTTTCCATGCTCTTCCCCTAATTTCCGCAGCATCCGCCACACATAAGCGCCGTTATTAGCGCTTTGACAGCTGATCTCCAATTCATTCAATACTTGATAATACTGCGATGTCAGACAAGGCAGTTCGATCAGCGCCGCATTTTCCGCCACCGCCCGGTGCACCGCCATCAGACGCAATGTTTCCTTCTCTTCCTCTGGAAGAACCGCACTCAGTCCGCCGCGGTCAATCTGAACCTTAGGAATTCCCGGTACAGTGATCACCACATTGACACACTCCTGCTGATATAGCTTTTCCCAACACTCCTTCTGCGCACTGCGAAACTTTTCTGGAGACACGCGTAATGTCTCTACATCTGGACGTTTTCTCATTTCCATCAGAACATCCTGATGAAGCTGTACATTCCATAGCTTTCGGAAAACCGATTCTTCCACATCCGTACTATTGAAGATCTCCTGATATAATTCAGAAAGTTTTCCATACTGCGATGTAAGGAAAAATGCCGAAGCCGCCAGGATATTTTTCCCCTTCAACAAATAATGCCGTTCCTCAATCAAAAGTTCCAATGACTCATCCTTCCGAATCCGTTCCCTGTTCTGCAGATACCTCCAGCAGTAATTTAAACACGCCTCATCCAGCTCATTCACCGAAAATTTCAAAATATCCCCTGGCAGGCTCTCCACCTGCCGTTTCACCTGGTCACTGCAATTTTCTGCTGCAATCACCATAACCGGTCTCATACGACTCAAAAGCCCCACATCCATCATCTGATCCCAGCCAGAATCCGGGATCAGACAGATATTGTGAGGTTCATCATATGCTTTATCAATGATATCCTCCGGCAGACTGTACAGATCCAGACTAAGCCTTGGAAGCTGTAGGACAAACGCAATCGCAGGTAATATGGGCGTCAGATTCGGATCCAGCAGGTGCATGGTGTCTTTTGATCCTGGTTTTTCTCCGGGGATTAGCTTGATGATCGGCTCGTATGGCTCGGAGTAATCGCCATGAAAAATGAGATAATAGGTATAGTATTCGGGCATAAAACGCATCCCTCCTTACTTTTTCTTCACCCTGCACCGTTTCTTAAAAAACGATATCCCATAGCAAAGGATCTGATCATAATCATCTTCATATTCCTTTGCATACATCCGTTCATCGATCTGCTCCAAAGCGGCATCGCATGCATTTTCCAGTTTTTCCAAATTTTTTGTATACTTCGCCTCAAACACCGCCACACGAGCATTGATCTCATCATAAACGACAACATCGCTCCGCCCTTCGCCGTGTTCCTTATTCGAATCCACCATGTATCCCGCACCAGTAAAAATACCCGCAAGAAACGCATGATAGAAATCCTCTTTATAATCATGATAGCTGATTGTTTTCCGCAAAAGCGTATTCATTTCTCTGGTAATTTCTTCGCTGTCACCGCCCCAGACTGCATTAAATAGAGCGCTCCGGTTCCAGGTTTTCGCACTGTCATCAAACCACCGGATGATGGTTGTCTCAAAAATTTCTTTAATCTCTGCATTGGGGATCACAAGCGCTGTCATTCCTTCTGGCAATTCGCCGTCCAATTCCTGCTTCCTCAACCGTGTCAAATATCCGGTCAGATAAAGAATACTCCAAAGATTATCCTCAGAAGAATGAAGATAATCATACGTCAATCCCTCATCTACACGTTGAAAAATATATCCACCAGCTAACAACGTCTCCAGTTTCTTCGTAATCGTTCCGCCCGCATAATCAATAAATGAACGAATGATTGCATTGTCACTGGTGTTCTTCCAGTAGCTTGCAGGCTTTGCCTTGGGATTCCTCTGCAGATCCAGAAGATAGTTCATCACATCCCACGGGCAATATACATCGAAATCACCAAAATGATAGCCATCATACCACACTCTTATCTGATCTGCTAAGTTTTCACATCAAAATTCTCAAGAATCTGATCAACTTCCTCCTGTGTAAAACCAAAATATTCACTCAGTCTAGAATCCGTAATTGTATCAGAAACGAAGTTATTCGTTCCTGTAAAAATACTTTCTTTCGCAATTCTCAGACACCCTGTTACCACCGCAAAGGAAAGGGCTGAGTTATCTTTCAATGCCTGCATCAGTCCCTTCATGACATCCAGCATTTCCTTATAATAACCATGGTTATTGGCTTTTGCCATAGGGACATCATACTCGTCCATCAACAGAACAACTTGTTTCCCGTAATGTGATTTCAGCATCCTTGTAAGCAGGATCAGACTTCCCTTCACATCTATTACCGAGGCTTTTCTCCAGAGGAGCTGTTTCATGATCTCTTTATCAAAATCACTGACATTCTCACTGTCCAACAAATATAAATGTTCTTTAAATAAATCCGAAATGACCATTTTAAGCATCCCATATGCCCCAACAAAATCCAAGCCATCCACCTGGCGGAAGGAGACAAAAATCGTCGGATACTGATTCATCCATTCCTCACATAACTTCGTCTGTTTAACAATCTCCAATCCTTCAAAGACTTTTTTACTATCTTTCCGTATATCAAAAAAATGTTCCAACATACTCATACCGAGTGTTTTTCCGAAGCGGCGCGGACGAGTGATCAAAGTAACCTTAGTCCCAGCTTTCTTTAATAAGTCACTAATTAATGCTGACTTATCAATATAGTAATAATCGTTTTTTCGAATCTCACCGAAATCAGAAACACCAACTGGAATTTTCAACCAATTCATGGACTCTGCTCCCTTCTCATAGCAATATAGAGACCTTTTATTATCTTTATGTTATCATGGTTCTTGATCTAACACAACCAACGATTTGTATTGCTTTTTTCATGGTAAACATTTTATTTCAAAAGTACCCTTTTATTCCACCTCATAATCTGCATAAGGAGATAACTGACTCTCAATCATTTTTACAAACAGTCTTGAGCGTTCATCGAATTCACATTTTCCCATTATCACACCATTGGCTCTATTCGCATACTCAGTAACAAATATCGCTTCATACAGATCGTTCAATTTTTGCTCTACTGTAATTAATCTTTTTCCTTCTTCTTTCTCCAAAGATTCATCTCTATTAAGCAATTTTGAAACCACCCATGTTTCTAATTGCGAGTTCAAATATACATCCATAAGCGGCTTTGAATTTTTTCCAGTAACAAACGCATCGTATAACGATATATCAACCATTTTCAATCCTATAAGAATCGGCACAATAAACATCAACATGAAGTGCTTTGCTTCCCCATCTAAAAATGAAAAATCCCATTTAACACTACCATGTGTTGGCTCATATGCCGCTATCTTTACTTGCTTATAGAATCGGCCTGCTTCCCGTAATTCCATATTATAGGTATCAATCACCCTACGGGATACTCGTTCCAATCCATAATTGGACTCCAAACCCATTTCTCTATAAAATGCATTCTTATCAGCTGGCGGTAAAGACAATCGCATATCAAAAAAACGATCCAAATATCTGCATCCGTCAAATGTATTACCGTAAAAATGCTTAATCGTATGCTGTAGTTCACTCAAATTAACAGAAAAAACAAACGTAATTCTATCGTCACACAGATAATGTTTAATTCTCTCCAATAATTGTACCGCATGCCCATGTGGCCTGTGGAATTTAGTCTTACACACCAGATATCCAGAGGTCTCTTTTCCATGTCACAAACTCAGATATTTTATGAGAAGTTAGCTTAATTATACCAGTTATCTAAAGATTTTGCTCATTATAATTCAATAAAATCAAGGAATTTTAATGTCTGGTGGAATTTACCACTGCACTGGAATTTAAAATTTCAAGTCAGCCCTACTCAGTTCAATTCATTCTATCTGTACCTTCTCTCTTTAAAAATAGCCGCTTAGTTTTCAGTTAAAGTGCTGAAAATCAAGCGACTATTTTTGCTACCCTATAGTAAACGCTCCATCGTTTACCTAAGTTCATCCTCCTAGCATGTTTCAAACTCTTCTTTTCTCTCTCCCATCTTATTCCTGCTTATCTCCATCCATAATTCAGAAAACGCGAACTTGCATTGATTTGCAGGTTCGCGTTTTTCGTAACCCATGATTTCCACGCAAAAAGAGAATAACACATTAGGAGGTATTTATATATTAATAGAAAAAACCAACAAATACCCTAAACTCTTCATAGATACCTATGGAATTTTTTACTTTTAACAATTCCTTATTATCTCAAATCAAAAATTTCCCAGTCAGCATCAAAAACACCTTTACTTTTTTCATAGGTTTTATCCTGCATCGCTACACACAATAGCTTTCTAGGTCTACTCATCCCCACATAGGCAAGTTTACGACTATAATCATATAAATTTGATTTTCCTACTTTTCCCACGCCATAATATGGAAGAATTCTACTTAAATCGGATGCTCCCTTTCTCTCTGTTTCAAGATAAAGAGTTGCATCATGCGTTTCTCCCTTAACCCCATGAATTGTATTGAATGGTTCTATGTCAAGATTTAGTACAAGTTAAGATGGGGAAAACCTCATTTTAACTTGTACTAAATCTTGACATAGAACCAAATTTCAATTCAGATACAATCATATATATCCTTTTTTCTTCAATTAGGGATTCTCATTTCATATTGATAATAGCAATTACCTTCCTTATAATATTCCACTAAAATACTTTGTCGTTTAAAATTTACCTCATAATATACACCAAGACCATATCCACATACATACTGGGGTAATGCTTTTCTTCCATAGCTCCATATATCTTGTCCTGGACTTTTTGTTAAACATTCAAGTCTAATTCTATCATTATCTTTATCAATTTTTCTTCCAGTTGATTTTTTCATTTCTAACGCTATGAGATTATCCCTTAATTTATTTTTTCCTCTACTATGTACAATCAAATCACAATTAATAGTTACAATGCATTCATCCATGCCTCTATATGTCTTTTTTATAGTCTTTACCATCCCGCCAATGTTACGATTATATTCTACATCTACATAATAGTTAAAATATCTGGTATTCTTTAACACCTCATGCAGTTCTATCATCAAAGCACCACATAAAGTTCTTTCAGATACCTTTGTCTCAAATAACACAATATTATTTTTCAAAAAAAGCCTATTAGCATGTTCAAAAATTTCTTCTAATTCTTTAGTATTTTTCATATAATCACCATATAAAATATATTTTTTAAATTAATATTCACTAGATTTCATACCATCTATTTAACAATTTCAAATTTCTTATTCTCCAAGTCAAATCGAACAAAATACCATGCTAATGGACAAATCTCATTATTTAAACATTGCTTCCATGGTTCCTTTTTACATACATCTTCATTTGCATTTTTCATCTTGCTATCCTTACAATATTCAAACAATGAGCATCCATTCTTTGGGTATTCAAAATATTCAAGTAATGCTAATGGAATCAATAGCTTAATTATTTCATCATTGTTTCCATATAGTTGCTTCTTTTTATCAAAAAACATTGGAGTCGGAAAATATTCCATCCATGTTTTAATGCAATTCAATGGATCTTTTTCAAAAAACATATTTGTAATAAACAAATGATTCTTTTTTCTATATTCCAATCCACACCTGAATATTGTCTTAATATACTCATTAGGAACATCCATATATTTAAGGTTAGGTGGAAATAAAAAATCTATATTTTTTACAAGCGATACAGGTGGAAATAAAAAATCTATATTTTTTACAAGCGATACATTAATTTCTTCCAGTTTCTTTATATTACAATTTATCAAATTTTCTAAATAACTTATAATATTTAAAGAATCAAATTTTTTCTTTTTCAATTCTAATAAAATCAAGCAAAAAGCAACTCCACTGTGTTCATACATTAATGCAATTTCACACAATCCTACTATACATTGCGGATATAACAACAACTCTGGGTAAATTTTTTCACAAATTATCTCACACACATTATACGGAAATTCTTTTTTCCTTGTATCCGCGCCAAAGCAATTTTTTTCTATTAAATAAGCCATACTTTCCATAATATAACGAGCACCAAACGTTGTTGGAATATCTTTATCATCATAATAAATTAAAATCGCTGGTATCTTCACATTTTTACAATCAGAATATTCTTTTAATATTTCATCTAATATCTCCTCATTTCCAATCTGTATTTCATTTATATGATGAATTTTCTTCTCTAACTTATCCCCTTCATAAAAAGATAATTCTTCTGTCTTTGCATAAACATTTGGTATCCCACATTTTTCCAAACTTATGGGTATCTTTACCACTTTTTCTCTTTGTGCTACTGCTAAATTTAATTGTAATAGTTTTGCTCTGTGTTGGTACAACGTTAAAGCATAAACTGTTGATATATCTTGTAAATAGTGAATATATTCATGTACAAATGTAGCCATCTCTTCATACGAGAAAGAACTATAAAGCATTTCCTCATAAAACTCTTTTTCCATCTCCAAAACAAATGTTCCAGGATAATAGCGTCCTTCTACCATTGAATTCTACCTACTTTCTCTAACCACCAACCGAATAGAAATAATTCTTCTATTTCTGCAATTTCTCCGCTTCAAATTGCAATATTCTCTTTACACAAAAACAAACTCATTCGAGGGTGCGGACATTTTCTTGGACTATCTAAGTGACCAATCCAAGTCTATGTCTGTACTCTATAGGACTCAAATATCCTAATGATTTTTTTATTCTTTTTTCATTATACCAATAAAGATAATCATTTAAAATACCAATAAATTCTGAGATGTTTACCCCAAACCAATCTGCATTATAGAACATCCCATTTTTAATTCTTCCAAATACGCCCTCACAGGCGGAATTATCAGGTGAACAGCCTTTCTTTGACATTGATCGTATGAAACCATTTTTCTCCATCCTGTCAATCCAGCCTGGCCAGCGGTAGTGTACGCCTCTGTCTGAATGTATGATTGGTTTTTCTCCTACAGATAGTAATTTAGCTGCATCGTCAAGCATAGAATTGACAAGTAATGCATCTGGAGAAGTGCTTATATTCCAATTGACAAGTAAGCCATCAAAACAATCTACTATAGGCGATAAATAAACCTTTCCTGCCGGAATTGCAAACTCGGTTATATCTGTTAACCACTTTTCGTTAGGTTTAGATGCAGAAAAATTTCTGTTAATTAGATTATCTACTGCTGGAGATATTTCACCTTGATAGGAATTATATTTACGAGTTCGTTTGATTTTTACTACAAGTTGTTCTTCTTTCATAATCCTACGAATAACTTTTTCTGAGACAATTATATTTTCACGCTTAAGTAGGGCATGAATTCGTCTGTAACCATATCGACCTTTATTCTCTGTAAATAATTCAATGACTCTAACACGTAAAAGTGTATATTTATCTTTTTTTTGTAGGGATTGTTCCTGATAATAATAACTGCTTTTTGATAATTGTAATTTCTGTAATAATAATGGCAGTGAGTATCTATTTTCAAGACATCGATTATCACCGCCTTCTCTCTGTTGCTGAGAGCACTCTGATCGATGTCTGGGTCTTTTTTTAATACATTTATCGTTTCTTTAAGAATGTCTATTTCTAATTGCATATCTTGCATTTGAGCCTTCAGCTGATTTATTTCATCAGAAGAAATATCTGTACTTGAAACAGAACCTTCTACTAATGTTCCCGGAGTAATGTTTTTGTGATTCATAAGACCTAATGTACCTTCTTTTAAATAACGTTTTCGCCATTGATAAATACTAGCTCTACTATACCCAATGTCTTCTGAAACATATTTTATATTTTCTCCGAGCTCATAGCAACAGTGAATTGCATCTAATTTTACTTCTAATGGAGGATTGCGAGGATGATCAGGAGGATTATCAATTACAGGGTATTCTTTCCTTGTTTTGGGTGGGGTATTTTCCTCAGCAATCCATGTGTACAGATTTCTACGTGTTGGATACCCTAGAATCCTAATAGTTTCAGTTACAGACTCTGTTTGATGATATATCCGTAGTGCAATATCCTTTTGTTCTTTTGAATACATAAAAAGGCTCCTTTCGAAGCCCTATAGTAGTCCAGAATTTTGTCCGCACCCTCTAGTCCAGGCATACTGCACCTGCTATGATTTCCACCTTCCGATATTTGCACAATATACTTATGATTTCTCTTACTTCTGTTCTTAACTTTCCATACAATACCTTTTTTCTGTATTTCGGTATAAATACTATGTGATACTGGCATTTCCATCTGGTATGTGATAAACTTCTATTGTCCGTTTGGACCTCCTCCTTTGATTTTGAGTTTGGCTTGCGACACCATTCTCATCATATCACAGGAGGCTTTATTTTGTTATCCTCACCGTTTCCACTTATTCCATTGTCCCCAGCACAGCTGGGGGATTAGACTTTTCATTAACCGCTCCGAAGAGCGGCATTAGTTCATAAACTATTTTCTACATTCCGCTAACAGCATGTCTGACCATGGAAACAGATTTTTTACAGAAACCAGCACCATGATCATCCATATTCTGTGGTATCCCAATTAATAGATATTCAAAAGAATGATATGGTTTTTAATCATTTTTTCTCATTTGCAACGGTGTACAAAGGGAACATAATAAAAAACTTAATAATGGACTGCCAATCTTACACAAAGTACCGCCCAAACGAGACTACGGGCGGTATTTTTGTATCATGGCG
>QUFC01000129.1 GCA_003478355.1 Lachnospiraceae bacterium AM48-27BH | reverse complement strand
GGTCCAGATGGCAAGGGTGGCGGCTTAAACGAATCCATCCAGACTGCATGGTGCATCTCCTCTGAGTGCAAAGATCCAGAGGCAGCTATGAGAGTCATCGAAGCAATAGCAACTGATCCGGAGATGCATGCAGCATTCTACAGCACTGGTGTTGAAGGTGTTCATTACACCATCGAAAATGGTCAGGCAGTTGCAACGGAGAAAGCGGCAAACTCCGGTTATTCTATCTCGTACGGCTACATAACATCTTCCTTCATCCCTGATTTCTCTTCTCTGGCATGTCAGCCAGATGAGAAGAACAAAGAGATTCTGGAAGTTCAGAAGGCTTATACCGAAGAAGCGATGAAATTAAGAGGCGACAAGCAGATGATCCCACCAAATGTTTCTACCCTGTATGATCAAGCAGCAGCTTCTATCACGAGTACCTGGAAAGAAGTTGTTTCTCAGATCATTCTTGGATCTACCAGCGTAGAGGACGGATTAAAGTCTTATAAGAATTTCTGGGACAGCGTGGATGGTGACACCATGTTAAAAGAATTAAACGGACAGTAGGCAATCAAAACATGCGGCCGGAAGACCTGGTTCTTCCGGTCTGTTTGTTTCTAAGAAAAAGAGAAGCTTAAATGAACAGCTGCGCTGACCGTAAGAACACATAGGCTAGAAAGCAAAAATCCTA
The DNA here is from genome assembly GCA_003478355.1 of Lachnospiraceae bacterium AM48-27BH. Lineage (GTDB taxonomy): Bacteria > Bacillota > Clostridia > Lachnospirales > Lachnospiraceae > UBA3402. The sequence continues at coordinate 212 of QUFC01000129.1, read as the reverse complement.
TCAGCGAAGCTGAGATCGATTGAAAAAATAGGAGTGTGAATCATATGAAAATCAGTACACCAGAAGCACAGGGAATTCCAAGTAAGGCATTGGAGCGGTTTGCGGATAAATTAAAAGAACAGAAACTACCGGTTCACAGTATTTTGATGGCCAGGCATGGTCATATGATAATGGAAGCCTATTATCAGCCGTATGATAAGGAAAAACTGCAT
>QUFC01000128.1 GCA_003478355.1 Lachnospiraceae bacterium AM48-27BH | reverse complement strand
TGCGGAGCTCCTGCGTCATAAAGGGAACGAAAATGGCCGTGGAGCTGGTCGTCATGCCGCGCTTGATCTCAATGCCGTTATGGCCCAGCGGAAGGCTGGAAAGAAAACCATCCTCCTGCTGGAAGTCCAGCCGCTTCAAGGTGCAGTTGTATTTCTGGACGATACCCGACACCGTGAACAGGTCATTGTCCAGCTCCCGGCGGGTCGGGGCCATGTTTACCACAAGGAAGGTCAGAAGGAACATTCTTTCATTCCGGCTCTGTAAATCTTCCAGAAGGGTCTTTGCGTCGTTGCTGTACGTTACAAGATCGGGTGGAAGTATGTCCATGTCGTACCCTGACCGGGCTGCCTTCTTTTGTTCCTCCACCTTCATCTTGTCAATGTCGGAGACTTTGGCCTTGATAGATTTTACGGCGGCGGCCTGATCGACGGTTTGGATATGGAGAGTGATGGTCATTTCCGCGTCCATTTCCAAAAGCTCCGCCAGCAGCTTGTCCGAGAGCTCCGAGGCCAAAATCTGCAAGTAGGAGGCAGCGCCCCAAGTCGTCCCCACCCGGAACAGACGGCTGAAACGAAAATCGAAACTGTCCGGGGCGATAAAGTCTTTGGTGGAAAGCCCGGTTTTTGGGATCATATCCCATGAAAACCGGAAGGGGGAGCCGCTGCCGGGGTGAAGCTGCCCGTGAAGAAGCTCCAGCCGTTCCAGCCCCGAAAGGGAGCGGCACTTGACGCCCAGCTTTTTGAAGTTCCCGCAAATGTCCGCCTCTACACGTTCCAGCCTTGCCCTGGCGGTGGAAAGGTCATCCACGTTTACGCCGAAGGTCAGGAGCTTTGTGCGGACAATGCCGTTGTTACTTTTGGCGATCTGGTTTTCCAGCATTTCCACATACTCGCACCGGACGCTGTTGTAATCGTCATCCTGCATGGGAATGTTCACGCTGTACCGGCTGCCCGGGCGGCTTCGGTGGTTGAGGAAGGAAAGCTGGAACGGAAGGCTGCTGTCAAAGTAGTTGAGGCAGGCGCTCCACCCGTCAAAGA
>QUFC01000127.1 GCA_003478355.1 Lachnospiraceae bacterium AM48-27BH | reverse complement strand
TTCCGCTATGGCGGCGGCCTTGTCCACCATTGCCCGGTATTCCGCCGTTGCGCTCCCTTCCTTGTAGTCGGAAAAGCTGTTCATTTCCTTTGCCCGGCGGGCGGCTCCTTCATTGATAGGGTAATAGTTGATGGTATGCACCTCCTTCATGCTTCGGGCCATGCTGGCCCGAAGTCCTACCGTTCTTCATGGGAAGGCCCCGCCTTGTCCTTTTTCGGAGCGGGCGGGGCTTCTTGAAACCGTTTGAGTGCAACGAGAATGGAGTGGACAGGTTCGGCCTTTTCAGGATAGGCAAATATCCGGTGTTCCGGCGGAATGTCCTGCGGCCCGTGGTAATACTCCTTGAAGCCCTCCGGGACTGCCGACACATATCCACCGGGAGCGAATACGCCGCCCTCGTTGATACGCACATCCCGCCCGTATGCTTCATAATCGAAGTAGTTCTGAATGTGCTCCGGTATGTCGATGGTCCCAAGCTCGTCGGCGTAAAGGCGGCCCAGCCCTTCATCATCGGAAATATCCGGGTAAAAGCGGTAAAGGTCAAGGTTCTGCGTCAGGTTTATCAAATCCTTCACGCTCCGTGTGTGGTTTCCCAAGACAAGAGCGGCTTCAAAGGTTTCCAGTCCGCCCTTATCCCGTACTTCCAGCAGGGCGTGGCCCAGCTCGTTCAGCTCGTCGATGTTCTCACATTCGTAGAGATGATCGTAGAGCCCCAGCACATCGCTGTCAAAGCTGGTAAAGAACACTTCGCTGTACCGTTTCCCGTCTATCCCGATTTTGGCAAGGGCGGCCTGCAACTCCTGTGTCGTCGTGGGGAAATGTACCGTTGTCCCTACCTCAATCCCCATCAAGGGGTACAGGGCGGTGTTGGTTATATAGGCTTCAAACATGGGCTCATTCCTCCTTTCCGGCCCGGTCAGCCAGCACCTCATAGATCCCGGCCATAATGTAATCGGCGCAAGGGAGGGCAATCGCATTTCCCAGCGCCTTGTAGCGTTGCAGAGGCCGGATCTCCACGCCGTCCACCCCGTACTTTGTCCAGCCCTCTGGCAGCCCCATCAGCCGTTCGCTT
>QUFC01000126.1 GCA_003478355.1 Lachnospiraceae bacterium AM48-27BH | reverse complement strand
TGACCCCTCTGATACCGAATTGCTCTGCACTGCGTGCTCCCGCAATTCTCAAAAACATTCGTAATTCGCTCATTTTTCTTTGAAAAATGGCTACTTACTCATGTTTTTGCGGGCCCCAAGGTCAAAAATTCTCCTGCAAGCAAGCTTGCGTCGAACTTCTGACCTTTTGACCCTGGTATCAAAGAATAGGATCATAACCCAGCCTGTGGGGACAGACTGGAAATGATAAAACAACCATATGGAATGTATGAAGGAGGAAAAGACATGAAAAAAAGACAAGTAGCACTGGCATTGGCAGCAGTCATGGCAGTGGGCTCCGTTGCAGGCTGCAGCGGTTCATCCGACACGAAGACAACCACCGCAGCAGCGGCAGAGACTACAGCAGCAGGCAGTGAGGCAACAGCAGAGACTACCACAGCAGCACCGGCAGAGAGAGTAAAACTGACCATTTGTGCTCCAGATAATACCTTTGGTAAAAGTACTGATCCAGATATGCAGCAGGCAGTGATCGATATGCTGGAAGAGAAAGCCAATGTCGATCTGGAGGCGATCATCCCGCCGATCAGCAGCTATAATGATAAACTGGAGACCATGATGGCTGGCGGTGATGTACCGGATGTCTTCTCCATTTCCCAGGCCATGACAAGACTCCCAAACTACGTTGCGAGAGAGCAGCTTATGCCTTTAAGTGATCTGATCGCAAAATCCGAGAAGCTTTCCGCAATTGACCAGTCCTATTATAACGCTCTGGCAATCGATGGCGTGGTATATGATGTTCCTACCAACTATCCAAAAGTAAAATGCTTATTCCTGCGTAAAGATATCATGGAAAAATATGGTATCAATTTAAGCACAACACCGACCACGGAGGAGTTTATGACTGAGATGAGCAAGTTAAAAGGAACCGGAATCATTCCTTTCAGCTTCCCGAAATGGATTGATAACTTCCAGTACTTCATGAATTCCTTTGGCGCATATGCCGGTATCTATAAGAATGCAGACGGTACTTATGTAGATGGTATGCAGGAGCCGCAGATGGTTGACGCATTAAACTACTTAAGAGATCTGTACACCAATGGTATTCTTGATC
>QUFC01000125.1 GCA_003478355.1 Lachnospiraceae bacterium AM48-27BH | reverse complement strand
CCTATGAAACCCACCCGGCAGACCGCCCCCGTCAGTGCGTGTTTGGCGGCACTTCCAATGCCCTTGACTTCCTGCCCCTTGACCGTTCCGGCAACCGCCGCTTTATCCCCGTCATGGTGTACCCGGAGCAAGCCGAGGTTCACATTTTGGAGGACGAAGCTGCTTCCAGAGCCTATATCGAGCAGATGTGGGCGGAAGCGATGGAGATTTACCGAAGCGGCAGGTTCAAGCTGGCTTTCAGCCCCGACATGCAGCGGTATCTGAAAGAACACCAGCGGGATTTTATGCCGGAGGACACCAAAGCCGGAATGATACAGGCGTATCTTGATAGGTACACCGGGAGCATGGTCTGCTCCAAGCAGCTCTACAAGGAAGCTTTGAACCATGCCTTTGACGAGCCGAAGCAATGGGAAATACGGGAAATCAACGAGATTATGAACCAGTGCATTACCGGCTGGCGGTACTTCCCGAATCCAAGAATGTTTTCCGAATACGGCAGACAAAAGGGCTGGGAGCGTGAAAACCCGGCAACGGACTTATGCAACCCGTCTGAAAAAGCAATGGATGGCTTTGTGGAGGTCACAGAACAGATGGAGCTTCCATTCTGAAAATGACAGCCCGTTGCACCCCCTGTTGCTATCCCGTTGCCGAGCCGGTTGCCGGGGAAAACCCCTTATTTCCGGGCTTTTCTCCCTTATAACAACCAAAACAACAGAAAAATGAAAGAAAAGTATAAATAGTAATCATCGCCAGATTGAGATTGTTTGCAAGGTCTTTTGAAGCCCGTTGCCGGACTTTGTTGCCGACACCCTCTGTCTGGCTATTTTCATGTATGGAGGATAACTGCCTATGGCAAAAAACAAAACAGAGATTCATGTGACTACTGTGTTTGACGGGGAGCTTGACGCAACCGATGTGTTCGTCAGCCTGATTTCCCAGAAATATGGAAAGACAAATGCAAAAGAATATCTTGCTAAAAAGAAAGATTCGAAGTATAATGAAGATGAGGTTCAAAAGAGCCAGATACCGTCTGGATTGTGTGGGTAAATGGCTATGATGAACGAAATGGAATACAGAACAATCGGTTCGGCACTTGCCGGGGGCTATCGTGCAGCGGTCTATTGCAGACTGTCAAAGGACGATGACCTGCAAGGCGAAAGTGCCAGTATCGCAAACCAGCGTGATATGCTGGAAAAATACTGCGAAAAGCAGGGATGGGAGG
>QUFC01000124.1 GCA_003478355.1 Lachnospiraceae bacterium AM48-27BH | reverse complement strand
TTTCCAGCTGAATGGTATCACAGATTTCGTGATATCCAGTTTCAAACGAACAGAACCTACCAGTACCCACTGCACACATGAAATGTGCCAGTGACATAAGTAGCCAGTACCTTTTGATTCCCTGTGCAGAGCGTATCTGATAGCTGTCCAGTGCCAGTTTATCCTTACACTGGCGGAAAAATACTTCAATCGGCCATCGACACACATACCAGGAAAGAATCTCCTGTGTAGACAGGGCTGCGTTTGTACTGATGAAAGCACGCAATGCTTTGGGATTACCAAATGCTTTTTCCGGATAACTCAAAAGAACTACCGCATTTTCTATGCCGTTGAGGTTTCCCTCGTACCGGTACACATAATAGTTTCGTTTTTTGACTGTCACAAGGTCAAATTCACGATGTGTAACAGACAATTCGGCGGCCAGTTCACGAAGTTTCTTTTTCATTCCCGATGGATACAGCAAACGGTTTGTTTTCAAAGCACCGATGGTATGGAACCCTCTCTGTGCAAAGGTATTGATTATCTTTTCAGAAACATACCAGCAGTCGCAAAGAAAATAGGACATTACCGGTGGAACAGGCAGCTCCTTTGCAATGCTTTGTACAATGTCAATCTTGGAAATTGACTTATTGTACATTACAAAAGCATAGTTCAGAACAATGCCATTGCAGGAAAGCATAACAGCAACTGCCTGATGCCCGTAATCCGGTTTTCCCTTTAAATGGGATTGGTGAAAATACGCATCTTCAATCGGATGTAAAGCCTGTGACGAAGGCTTTGTCTTTGAAGCAATCGTATCGTCCACAATACAGAGAACAGGTTTTCCGGTGCGTGCTGCTTCTGAATAAATAATCTCAATGACAGAGCATTTTAACGTATCTGAAAGTAAGGAATCATCCCATTTTCCGGAATTGAGGAAATGGGCAATCGTAGTTCTGTGGCAGGAACTGTTTTTAGCAAAGTCCGTGGTTTTTCCATGATATCCTGAAATGAAAATACTGATTAGGATACTCATAAGATGGTTTATTACTCGGTTCGAATAAAATTTGCATAAGTTTAATTTTTTAAACTGGTTGTATATGAATGAGGAATGATGTATAGTATTTGCGAGAGACACCTTCTTTCGTAAATGTTGCAAATGTTTGTTTTGGCACTTTCATTATACAACACATGGAATCGAGGTGTCTTTCTTTTATGCAAAATCACGAACTTGCTCATTTATAG
>QUFC01000123.1 GCA_003478355.1 Lachnospiraceae bacterium AM48-27BH | reverse complement strand
CTCTTTCTTTACTTTTATTGTATATTTTGTTTACTTTTATTTTTTACTTATTTCATTTTCTATTTATGTTGTATATTTCATTGACCTTTTTCACGAACAGCACTTGTGTCTTTTATCCAAAAGTATTGACGGAACAAAGAAATTCGTATAACATATCATGCAGAACCAACCTGTTTTTACTATCTGTATTACAGATATACAAGCCTGTTGGATATTGCAGATACTCACAGATAAGAAAGAAGGATAGCTATGCAGCGAAGAATTCTATGTTTTGGTGATTCTAATACCTGGGGTGTGGTTCCCAGATGGGAAGCTTCTCCGCTTCCGTCAGAACGGTACGATGAACATACCCGATGGCCCTGTGTCATGGCTGACTGTTTAAACTGCAGCCAGAGTGACGATTCCTGGACCTTGATCGAGGAAGGACTTGGCGGACGCACCACCATGTATCACCCGGAATCCGGTGAAACTTATCGTCTGGGAGATGCCTATCTTCATCCCTGCCTTTTAAGTCACAGACCTCTGGATTATGTCGTCCTGATGCTGGGAACCAATGACCTCCAGCCTAAAATGCATAAAACACCGTTTACCAGAGAACACCTGGCAGACGGCCTGATCCACCTGATCAAATTAATTCGCTCTCTTCCGGAATGTGGTGCCGGAAACCAGCCTGCAAAAATCCTGGTGGTCGCACCTCCGCCCATCAAAATGGCCAAAGGACGTCCGGAAGTATCAGAAAAATACGGTTGTGAAGCTGGAGTGATCCTCTCCCATGAGTTTGCATCCGCCTATAAAGATGCCGCCAAAGCGTACCACTGCGGTTATCTTGATGCCGGTCTGTATGCGGAAGCCGGGGATGCCGATGGCGTCCATTTCACCCTGGAAAGCCATCCGCGGCTTGGAAAAGCTATCGCTGAGGCAATTCTTGCTATGGATACCAATAGCGATGGAAATACAGATGAGAAACATACCGTAGACAAGCTGAAAGCGGATATCGAGATGTAATCCGGGCTTGTTGGATACAAAATACCGGTCTTCTTTGGTTAGAATTTTTTCTAACCTTGCGAAGACCGGTATTTTATTATTTCAATAACTCCTTCCACCTGACCATCTGATTTCCGGTCTCCATCCAACATTAGGTGCTTTTTTATCAGCCTACTGCTGTATAAACGCCCTGGAACTCGTTAAACTTCGTTTCTTCTGTCTTCTTCATAAGAATCGTCATGGTTCCATTTTCTGCAAATACTAACTTA
>QUFC01000122.1 GCA_003478355.1 Lachnospiraceae bacterium AM48-27BH | reverse complement strand
GCAAACATCAATTCAAGCTACTGGCAGACACATTTCTATGCCTTCGGGCGTTTGTGAGCCAGAGGAAAGGAGTCCTTGCATGAACAAGATCGACAAGCTCGATAAGGAATTGGAAAAAGCCCGGGAGAAGGCTGCCGAATGGCAGGCAAAAATCCGGGAGCTGGAAAAGCAGAAACAGGAGGAAGAAAACAGCCAGATCGTGCAGGCGGTGCGCTCGCTCAAACTGACCCCCGCCCAGCTGATGGCTTTTCTGAATGACCCCAAAAACAGCCTTACCGCTTCGGGCCATACTGACCCGAAGCCGGAGGCACTCGAAAAGGAGGACACAGCCCATGAAGAAAATTAAATACCGCAGGCTGGCGGCGATGGCTGCCAGCCTTTTGTGTTGCCTGAGCTTTACGGTCCCGGCCTACGCCAGAGCAGCGAGCCGCAGCCGGAGACAACGCCCGCCCCGGTGGAAACCGAAACGGAGCCGGAAACCCAGAACCCCTTTACCCCGGACGGGACGGGAACCGTGGTGGACAACGCCACCGACGCGGATGGAAAGGAGTTCTACACCATCACGACCGCAGACGAGAGCGTGTTTTATCTGGTGATCGACAAACAGAAAACCAGCGAGAACGTCTATTTCCTCAATACCGTTACCACAGACGACCTTCTTCCTCTTGCCGAACAGGGTAAGGAACCGCCCAAAGAAGTGACCCCGGAGCCAGAGCCAAAGCCCACCGAACCGGTGGAGGAAGTACCGGAACCCGAGCCGGAGAAAAAGGACAGCCCCCTTCTCTCTCTGCTCCTGATCGGTGCGGTGGTGCTGGCCGGCGGTGGGATTGGTTACTATTTCAAGATTTACAAGCCGAAGCATGAGGCCCCGGATTTGGAAGATGATTACTGCGAATATGAGGACGGGGAGCTGGAGGAGATCGCAGAGGAACCCGAGGACGAAGATACCCCGCCGTGGGAGGAAGATACGGAGGAATAAGAATGAATTTTACAAGCAGCCCTTTTGAACGAATGATGAAGGAAGTACCGCACCCCGGCTGGGACAATGACGACCCTTGTAAGGGATGCCGTTATTACAAGGAGTGCAAAGGAAAGAAAAAACAGTGCCGGAAGAAGTTCCGGGCGCTGATCGTGGAGCCCCGCCCTTCGGGCCATCGTGGCCCGAAGTCTTAAATGGACGCCCGGGAGCTGACCCGTGACGAGAAGAAGAAAATCCGCACTCTGGTCACGGGGATGTGCGCCAACTATGACCGGGAAAGCGGCCTGTGCCTTCCTCTTG
>QUFC01000121.1 GCA_003478355.1 Lachnospiraceae bacterium AM48-27BH | reverse complement strand
GCAAACATCAATTCAAGCTACTGGCAGACACATTTCTATGCCTTCGGGCGTTTGTGAGCCAGAGGAAAGGAGTCCTTGCATGAACAAGATCGACAAGCTCGATAAGGAACTGGAAAAAGCCCGGGAGAAGGCAGCCGAGTGGCAGGCCAAAATCCGGGAGCTGGAAAAGCAGAAACAGGAGGAAGAAAACAGCCAGATCGTGCAGGCGGTGCGCTCGCTCAAACTGACCCCCGCCCAGCTTATGGCTTTTTTGAATGACCCCAAAAACAGCCTTACCGCTTCGGGCCATACTGACCCGAAGCCGGAGGCACCCGAAAAGGAGGACACAGCCCATGAAGAAAACTAAATACCGCAGGCTGGCGGCGATGGCTGCCAGCCTTTTGTGTTGCCTGATCTTTACGGTCCCGGCCTACGCCCAGAGCAGCGAGCCGCAGCCGGAGACAGCTCCCGCCCCGGTGGAAACCGAAGCGGAGCCGGAAACCCAGAACCCCTTTACCCCGGACGGGACGGGAACCGTGGTGGACAACGCCACCGACGAGGACGGTAAAGAGTTCTACACCATCACCACCGCAGACGAGAGCGTGTTTTATCTGGTGATCGACAAACAGAAAACCAGCGAGAACGTCTATTTCCTCAATACCGTTACCACAGACGACCTTCTGCCTCTTGCCGAACAGGGTAAGGAACCGCCCCAAGAAGTGACCCCGGAGCCAGAGCCAAAGCCCACCGAACCTGTGGAGGAAGTACCGGAACCCGAGCCGGAGAAAAAGGACAGCCCCCTTCTCTCTCTGCTCCTGATCGGTGCGGTGGTGCTGGCCGGCGGTGGGATTGGTTACTATTTCAAGATTTACAAGCCGAAGCATGAGGCCCCGGATTTGGAGGATGATTACTGCGAATATGAGGACGGGGAGCTGGAGGAGATCGCAGAGGAACCCGAGGACGAAGATACCCCGCCGTGGGAGGAAGATACGGAGGAATGAGAATGAATTTTACAAGCAGCCCTTTTGAACGAATGATGAAGGAAGTACCGCACCCCGGCTGGGACAATGACGATCCTTGTAAGGGATGCCGTTACTACAAGGAGTGCAAAGGAAAGAAAAAACAGTGCCGGAAGAAGTTCCGGGCGCTGATCGTGGAGCCCCGCCCTTCGGGCCATCGTGGCCCGAAGTCATAAATGGACGCCCGGGAGCTGACCCGTGACGAGAAGAAGAAAATCCGCACTCTGGTCACGGGGATGTGCGCCAACTATGACCGGGAAAGCGGCCTGTGCCTTCCTCTTG
>QUFC01000120.1 GCA_003478355.1 Lachnospiraceae bacterium AM48-27BH | reverse complement strand
GCCATCATTTCCGACATTTCGATCATCCAGTGACCTTGCAGCTTGCGGTACACATTGTCATCGTCCAGCTTCCGCAAATCATCGGAGAACCACTCGTCCCGGACTGCCAGCAGACGGAAGAAGGTGGACTTGCCAGCCCCCTGACCGCCTACCAGACAGAGCATGATTTCAAACTTGCACCCCGGCTGAAAGGCTCGTGAGATTGCACCCAGCAGGAACAGCTTCAACGCTTCATAGGTGTAATCGTCTGCGTCAGCCCCCAGAAAATGTCGCAGGCAGAAACGGATTCGTTCTGTCCCGTCCCAAACAAGGTCACTTAAATAGTCCCGGATAGGATGGTACTTGTTTTCGTTCGCCACAATCCCGATAGCGTTATCAATCTTTTTCTCATTGGTAAGCCCGTAGGTTTCTTCCAGATAAAGAAGCAGATACTTCATGTCCGTATCGTTCAGGGCGGTGCTTTCTCTGTGGAAGCCGATGGGCTTTATGATGTCCTTGCGGTCGGTCAGGATGTTGTAGGCGATAGCCCCGGAAAGCAGCGGGTCACGCTGGAATACGGTCAGACAGTTCCGTATGCTCTGACGGACACCGCCTTTCTCGGTAGTTTCCAGCCCCGCCTTGATTTCCTCAATGCTCTGGGGCGGCTGCATGGCGTTCATGGTGTTTTTTAATTCTTGCTGCGTCTGCGGCTGCAAGCTCTGCCATTCGCTGTTCAAGCTGTATCACATCCTTTCCGTAGTCCGTAATCAAAGCCGCTTTTTCCTCTGTCTCCCCGAACAGCAATATATCCAGCAGATATTCCACTTGGGCTTGCTTCTGTAAGGCTTCCACGAACCGGGGATGAAAGGCTTCCTCCGGGGAGTGCGGGGCGTAGTCTGTTCTCCATGCCATAAGCAAGTGAAAATAATCGGCAAGAATACGGAAGCAGCGGTTCTTTGCTTCCTGAAACTGTTCCTCCGGGGATTTCTGCCGGGGCTTGGGCTTTTTTGCCTTTCCCGGCGGCTTCCAGTCCTCATAGGAAAGCCCGAAGTCCTGTGCCAGTTGTACGGCGGCTTCTTTCTTTCCCAGCCCATACAGGGCGGCGGAAAAATCAATCACATCCCCATCCGCACCGCAGCCGAAGCAGTGGTAACGCCGATCCAGCTTCATGCTTGGGGTTTTATCGTTATGGAACGGGCAGCAAGCCATCCCGTTCTGACCTACATGGATTCCATAATGCTCCGCAGCCTGTCTTGTTGTGACGGACTGCTTCACAGCTTCAAATACATTCAAATCTATCCCTCCTTAAAAAGAAAAAGCACCTGACATT